>NZ_JBNDJO010000004.1:0-625898 GCF_050434965.1 Paraburkholderia sp. GAS38
TCCCGACGTGCCGCGAAGCCGATACAGAGCGTTTTGATAGGTCGACTTTCTCGCTCGATGTCGAAGTCGCACGTTTTGACACAGCCTCGGCCGATTGGCGCCAGACGCAGGCTCGGGTTACCGGCGGTGCCCGCTATCTCTCCGAACATCCAACGGCGTGAGCAAGTGATTTTCGCACACGTCGAAAATGCCTCGCACGATCGGGCTACGATAGTCCAGCCGCCAGCCATCGGTAAACAGACGGGTCAGGAACGTCAGGTCTCTCATGACCGGGAACACCAGCAACTCGGACGCAACGCTGAACGACTCGCCAGCCAATCGGAGTCGCTCGACCATGTGGCCGCCGTCTTGTGCTCTTTCATGAAACCGACAACCTTTTCGGTAGCCGTCGCGGTGGCCTGCAGTGCGGCGTTATAGATCGGCGAAATCTTCTCGCCGATTTCGAGCTTGAGGTCGCGCAACTGGGCGAGCGCTGCGACTTCGCGGCCCTGCGTGAGCTGCTGGCCCTTGGCAGTCGCTTCGTCGATACCATCGGCGCCCGCGTTAAGGTGCTCGTTCTTGTGAATCTGGTCGCGCTGCATGTACATGGTCGTGAACAGGTTCGCCGCAGTGCGATTCGTAAAAATCGTCGCGATCATGTCCTTGACCTTGTCCGGGTCGGTGATGCCCTTCGCGGCCAGCTTCGGCAATAGCACCTTTTCGAGCCATTCGAGCGGCGAGGCCTTGAGCATGTCGCCGCCGGCGAGCGCGCCCGGTCGAATCTGCTTGATCATGCCGATCTTGTTGTATTCGACCATGCGCTTGTCGAGCAGATCAAGGCCCATCATGACCTTGGCCGCCTTCACGGTGGTCTTGCCCTGGTAGACGTTGCTGTACGCCGACATAAGTCCGGTGCCGACAGCGTGGCCGCCCATCTCCTGAATCAGCGGCTCCATCTGATAGTAAAAGGCATCCTTGCGCATCTGCTTGGCGGCGACGCCGCCCGTCTGGATGAAGTTGCGCCACTCGTCGCCGCCCACGCGGCCGCCGGTCGCCGTAAGCACCTTCTGCACCATGTTCGCCTCGTCTTTGAACGTGGCTTCGTTCCTGGTGCCGCCGCGCAGCTCGATCACCTTGAGCATGTTCATGAACTTTTCTTCGTTCGCGTGCGCATCCTCCGCGCCGAACATCGATTCATTGGCGAACTTCATTTTCGAGAGGGTCGGCATCACCATCTGCGCGTGGTGTTCGTCGGCAAAGATGGTCAGGGCGTCGCGCATCATGAGCACGTTGTCGGTCGTGCTCGTGCCGTATTGCTTCATCGCCCGTGCGTACTTCACGGCGTCCGCTGTGGCGTGGTCGCCGAGACCCAGCGCCTTGATACGCATGGCTTCAATCTCGAATTTCTTGGATTCTTCGAGGGAGTCATGCATGTCGCTCAGCACATGCATGCCGGTGCTGCGCGCAGCATAGCCGCCGACCGCCATGCCGGCCGCGACACCCTGCATGGTTTGCATCTTCGTGCGTGCGGTCGCCACCCTTTTTTCGCGATCGGCCAGCGACTCGAGCTTGCGCATCTGGTCATTCATCGTTGCCGTGGTGGCCGCGATGTTCGTGCGCAGGTCGCGCTCGTGCTGCGAGAGGTTACGCGTGCTGATGCCGGCCGAGGCAAGCCGCTCGCGCAGTTCCCCTACCCTCGTGGCCTGCTTGCCGTGTTCGGTGGTGAGCCGCTGCACCGTGACCTTTGCCTTTTCGAAGTCGGCGATCATCTGGCGCGACGGCGGCCCGGATGCGCGCAGCGCGCCGGCGAGTTCCTTTACGCGGGTTTGCGCTGTGTTGAGCTGCGTCGCGGTCGCGGCGAGACCGGACCGCATTTCGCGGAACGACGCGACGCCCTTTTGCGCCTTGACCATGTCGGCCAGCTCGCGCCGCGTCTCCTTCAGGGAAGTGGCGAGGCCCTTGTTACCAGCCAGCAGGTTTTTAAGGGGCTTCGTCATGTTGTCGACCATGTCGAACATCACGCGCAGTTTCAGGGCGTTATCCATCATTGTCCGCTTCCCTTATTCGTTTCCGGCGCGCACCCTCGCACGCTCGCGCCATTCCATCAGTTCGGTGAGGCTGAAAGCGTCCATCGTCGACGGCGGCCAGTGAAACACCGTCGCGATATCGGCCATCGGATCTTCTACGCGGTCAGGGATTCCATTTTCAATCTGACCGCCTTCGGCATTAAAAAACCGGCAAAGATACCCCCCAGTTGCACGAGGTCAGCCGGGTCGATATTGGCGACGTCCTGTTCCGTGAGCGTCGGCGTGGTGATGCGCGGCAGAACCTTTTGCAGCGCGGCGACGTCGAGATTGACGAGACCCGATGCCAGTTATGGATCGGGCCGAGATTCTGGATTATGTCGAGAGCTGGTCGGCCGGCGAGTGGTTCGAGCCGCCGGTGTCGTTCGCCGGCCTGGCGAAGTCGTTCCGCGCGGGCGTGCATCACAGCTCCGCGATCTACTTCAAGCGCAATGTACTGTCGTCCACATTCATTCCACACAAGTTGCTTACTCGCGAGGAGTTTGACAAGTGGGCGCTTGATTTCCTGGTGTTCGGCAATGGCCCGATTGAGAAGCAAAGGAACCGACTCGGCGGCACGCTCGCCCTCAAGCGGGCGCCGGCGAAATACATGCGGCGTGCGACCGATTTGCAACGCTTCTTTCAGGTCAACGGCATACAGGAAAGGCACGAATTCGAACCGGGTGTGATCTTTAATTTGATGGAACCGGATATCAATCAGGAAGTGTATGGCCTGCCCGAGTATCTCGGCGCACTGCACGCGGCATGGTTGAACGAGTCGGCTACGCTGTTTCGTCGTCGCTACTATGAGAACGGATCGCACGCCGGTTTTATCCTGTACATGACGGATGCAGCGCAGAAGCAGGAAGACGTAGACGCGTTGCGCGAGGCGCTGAAAAACAGCAAGGGACCGGGAAATTTCCGCAACCTGTTCATGTACGCGCCGAACGGAAAAAAGGAAGGGATTCAGCTAATCCCGGTGTCCGAGGTCACGGCAAAAGACGAGTTTTTCAACATCAAGAACGTGACGCGCGACGATTTGCTCGCCGCGCATCGCGTGCCGCCGCAGCTTATCGGCGTTGTCCCGAGCAATACGGGTGGGTTTGGGGCCGCAGACACGGCGGCCGAGGTATTCGGTGCGAACGAAATCGAACCGCTACAGCGCCGCTTTACTCAGATCAACGAGTGGATCGGAGATGAGGTCGTACGGTTCAATGCGTACAGTATCAAGCGGACGGGCGCCGCAGATTAGGCAGCTTCCGTCGTCGCGACGCGCTGCGTCCGGACATCTGCTGATGCTGGACCACGCTTTCCTAGCGCCTTTCGAATGTCGGTCTAGATTAACAACATACGTTCGTGCACAGACGATCTAACCGGCGCCATCTGTTATACCGGACCTTCGCATGAAGGTGCTCACTGGAGAGCAACAGCGCTATCGATTCAGATGAGGGACCGACGCACTTGCCGGTGTCGGCCCCTACGACGGAGGGGGGGAGATCCCCACAGAAACTGGGCGTTGGCGTTCAAATTGCTTGAGTTCAAGCGTCTTTGTATCGTCAAACTTAGCGATTACCAACGCGCCCTTCGTTGGCTCGAAAAAAAATAAGAAATCGCCTGTATGTCCCAGGTATCTCGGGCGCTGGGTCGGGTCAACCTGATTGACGACTCCAACAAAATCAATCGATGAGACGACATACTGAAACTTGACGCTATTGAAAATCTGGTCGGCGTTTAGGCGACCTTGGCCATACGCCAAGGTGGGGATCGTTGCCATCAAAAACAAAACAATGGACCGTGAGCTCTCGTCCGGGATGATCGACTGGAAAATCCCACGTTGTTTACCCGCAAAATAGACCGGGCCGGCGAACAGTAGTGCCAAGACACGCCACTTTTCGACCGGGCCGAACTGGAGAACTGCGAGCGTAATGACCACATACATCACAACTAGGATCGGGCGAATCTTGTGAAGAACATTACCAACTCGAGTGTTTCGACCACCGCCGGGGGGTAGTCTATTTCCCCCAGCCAGAAGCTCGCCGACAACTGCCCCTATTGCAAAAAAAACCAATGTGGAGGCGATTGGATAAGCAGTTGACTTGACTATGTCTGCGAGGGTCAGGTATTCGAGGATGTTCACATTGAACGTTGACCAATAGCCCCAAAGGTATAGGACTCCCACCGAGATGAAATACAGCGAGCAGAAGTACAGGTACGTGGATATCTTTTCATTCGGCGCTGGCTCTTGCATTGTGTCTGTCATTGTTGTTTATGGATCCACTTTTTATCGAGCTAGTCCAAGAAGAAGCGCAGAAGTTTCCCGTGTTCCAGCGTGTCGCCCGCGAACGTAGTACTGAGCGGGCGAGAGGAACCCCCGACATAGCGGACATCCATCAATCGCCCGGGATGGTCTTGAATCTGCGCATGCGGATTGCGCTTGTCGAGAACCTTCCGACCCGACGGGTTCACTACAAATAAGCCAAAGTTGTTTCCCACCTCATGAGCGTCGCAAATCGCATCATTGATATGCTCATCAGCGAAGCCATATCCGATGGTCATCAACAAGGCATTTTCCTCACTCAACCGGTCACGAAAATATTCCCCGTAGAAGCGAAGTAACGGATTCGCTTGGATCGCCTGGCGTTTTTCACCGCCGATCACCATAGTCGGTGCACGGTCCACGCCTTCGCCGTCGTACCAGTTCGAAGATCCGTGAAGCTTGATGATAGGCTGCAAGCCGTTTTCTATCGCCGGCGCTTCCCGGGCAGTGGTGGACCGCTGATCGAGCATTTCCTGCCTGACTAGCGGCGTGCCCGCATGTCCGGCACCTATTCGCCCGTGTACCCCTGGCCACTGGACTCCAGTCCACCGCCGGCTGTTGGCGAGTTCCACCCCGACGTAATGCATTTCCAAGAGAAGGTCTTGGTTCAGGGTGAAGATCGCATCAAAGCGCGCGAGAAACTCGATAACAGAAAACACGCCTTCGTTGGAAAAATTCAGCGCGGCGCGTTTTACGAACGCCATATTCATCGCTCTGAATGTCTGCTCGATCGCAGTCTGCAGCGCGAGCAGATCATCCAAGACGCCATTGTCAATCCGGAACCGAGTCTGCATCTCATGAAAAGCATCCTCGAAACCTCGGTCCACGAGGATTTGGCAAATCTGGGGCCGCGCTCGAAGTCGCCATAGAAGATCGTCCGCTACTTCACTAGCGAGCCAGCCGCCCCAATTTCTGCTGAAGCCCGCCCCAAGCAAGAGAAAACGCGGCATGTCGATGCTCCCGCCGACAATCGGCTCGCGTAGAGGGTATCAAAACTGTCAAGACCTTGACAGTAGATGTGTCACTTTACGTCCGGACTCGGACCAATCGCCGGATCACCTTTACTGGACAGTGGTATTGGCGTGGCAACGTTAGGCCTCCGGCGCGCTTTCCCGGGCCAACAGCTGCCTGACTTCGGTCCAACGGCGCGCGGGCAGTAATGCGACCACCAATGGGCCTCGGGGCGCGTGGGCGGTCCCGGTGACTTCAAGATCGCAGTCCCCCTCCCCGCCTGCCCGTCTCTTGGAGGGCAAGTTTTAGTGCGAGGGGCAGCCGGCCGCTCGCACCCGCGCCACAAAGGGCAGAGAGGGATTCTCGACGCATCACGTTGATGCGTTTTGGTGCGCGTAAATGCTTTTTGAAGTTCACGTGTTCGGATACGTTGGTTTGAGCGCCTCGCATATTCGGATCAGATTGAGTCAAGCGCAAAAATGATACTGCATGAAAATTTATCAGGCGTCAGCGAACTCAGAACCGTCATATGGAGTTTGCGGCCCGGAGGGTCGCCGCTGGTTGGTTGCGCCGCAACAACGCGTAGGCGTTCAGATGAGGGGCTGGCCCGGTTTCTTGGGGCGGGTGATAGGACCGCGACACAGCGGCCACCGCGGGATCGCTCCCCGAGGCCATCTCAAACCGGGCCGACAATTAGAAACACGCAGACGAGTAACAATGTCCCATGGCATTTACGCGCGATTATTTCCGACGATTTCCCAGTCAGATGTTGAGAAGCCGTCTACGCTTAACGCGTAGACGGCTTCTCGTTCGTCACCTCACCCACGCACAGCTATACGATTGGGCAGGTTTGATAATTAAAATGTCTTTCTCGATCAAGTAGTATTTTTTTATACAATTAAAAATGGGGGAATCTTATTTTCACCCAAAAACAAATCATTTAAATCATCGAGATCTCGAATGTAATTCGCCCACTGAACGTCGCGATAGCTCCAACAGCTGAAAATGAAGGGATGAAATTTTGTCCTTGCCACAAAATTTGCTTTCGTCAAATACTGATGTGCGGCGGCCGTATTTCCAGCCGCCCAATTCGAAAACGCCAGGCATTGCAATCTATTCAAATCAGACATTTCATCAATTGAAGGAGCCAATTCAATTGCCCGCTTGAATAGAGCAGTATTTCTCGAATCTCCGTGCCAATAAAGAGCCACAGCAAAATTAAACGCGTCCGTTATCTCCCGCGTGCTCGCATCCACCCCAGCTTCTTCAAATAGCTTGATTGCGGAAGCAAGCTCGCCGAGTCCGATTAAAGCGATGGCAAGTGCATGAGTTAAATTGTGTCTTTCATCGTCCGAAAGTCCGTCCCGCCTCAGAGCCACCTCTAGGATTTCTTTGGAGATACTGAGTGTTTTTCTATCCTTGTTTAGCTCAGAGGCAAGATAACGAATATCCTCAATAGACGAAAAATTAATTGCGTTAGACGACGAAATCTCACGACTCTCGACGCGACCATCTTCTAGTCGAAGCTGGATGGCAAACAAAAGATCGCTAACTTTTATCGACTCACTTCTATCAAATACACTAGCCAAATCAGTGATCGCGCCGTCACGTTCGTCCCAACGACCGTGCATTTTTATGCGCGCAAGATCCAAGCGAGCCCGCACATCCGGATATCCATTGGAAATCACACGCTCAAGAAGGACGCGGCTCACGTCCCATTTTCCAGCCGATCGATAGACACGAGAAAGCCAAAACAAGACCTCGTTATCCTCACCTAAGCAGGAAAGTATTTCTTCGATGCGAACCTCCACATCACTGGCTCTCAATCCCTCGCGGCCTTCCGGGTAATCTCTCGACACTGCCTGCAAGAAAGAGATCGCGGACCGTTTGTCCTCGGGGTTGCTTCTCGCGATCGCGGTTGCTAAATGTCCATACTGGCGGGAAAGTTGGCTCTTAGGGTGATCCAAGACAAAAATACTTTGATCCACCAACGCTAGCGAATTGTAGTGGTGAATTGTCGCGGCAAGCTTTGCGTAATTCAAATCTTTCCTGAACTCTTCAAGAGTGCGCGACAGAACTTCATTTTCATCATCCAAGTTCGGGACGTTAGACGCAACGAAATGAATTCGAGGATGGCGAAGTCCTGGGGTTTGCCGCTGCCGCTCAATCCCTGCGCAGATTTCTTTCAAGCCGAATAAGTTCTGCTGGTTAGGAGTAAAGACAAGACAAACAGCATTAGGTAATTGACGAGTGCAGATTCCTGCAACGTCAGTAAAGCCCGTTCGTGAGTCGATCAGGACATAATCGGGCCGCAAAGTCAGCTCCCACTGACTGCGGAGGTCCTCCATTAGCAGATATCCATCCCTTTCCGCGTATAAAGTCTCCCAATTGATGCTCGCAAATCGTTGCTCGTATCCCGAATCTTCCAGACCCGCAGGCATTAACCATATCGAACCGTCCGTCTCCGGGAACGAGTGAGCTTGATAGACGTAATTCTGAACGTCCGGGGCAACTTGTGTCTCAATATAGGTCGAAACGTATTCAACTATGCCTGGGCATGTGGGCACAACCGATTGGAAGTTAAAGGATCGAAGCCCCGGAGCCTCAAGGTCGAAATCGACAATCAGTACTTTCCGACCCAATTTAGCCAGCTCGGCGGCGACGTTCACCAAAGCCATTGACCGACCAACGCCGCCTTTAAATGAATAAAATGTGACTACATGCATTTGCGCTGACCATGAAAACGCAACTCAAAGACGTCTTGCTGAATCGCAAGTGATTCAATATTGCGCTCTGAAAGGGATCTAAATTTTCGGACCTGTGTTTCAGTTGAGGTCGACCTCGACGAGGGACTACCCCCCTCCCGCATTGCTATCAACATTTGATAGTTATCGCCAATCCCGAGCAGCCGAAGGAAATTATCCTGGCTCCTACTCTGCAGCTGCGCGCCGCTCTCCCAACGTTGTAACGTAGCTGTTCCAATTCCTGTGGCATTAGCAAATGCTGACGCAGAACCACCTTTACTAATCCGCAACTCCTTGATTGCCCCGGGAGTCAGCAACCCCAAGTGCGCACACACCGCCTCATGACGAATCCGCTCTGCAGTCTCGCCCAAAAAAGCCTCTTCGCAGTCCGGATTTCGACAGTAGTGCACCGGCACTGTTGCGGTCAGCGTTACGCTTTGCCCTGGCGGACCGTACTCGAAAGACTGCCGCTCATAGCGCGTCTCGACTTGGTCTGACTCGCAATCGGGACATACTAAGCGAGGCTCGGCAGTTGTGTTCAGCAGGAATTCGTTCATATAGCGATATGTTTCTATGTGCCGGATTGAATGTCAGCGTCCACTGTACTCACTGTAGTGAAAACTGCGGCCTTTTACACCGGGCGGTCCTAGTTGCAGCTTGATGTAGATCTCCCCCTGTGGCGCTTGCACCTTTATCACAAAGGCCTTTTTGCCTCGCGGCTTAGTGAGAATGATCACTTCTACGTCCACGTTTTGCTCCAACAAGGTAGCAACGTACTCCCATGCGGTGGAGTCGGTGAACGCACGGCCCTCCGCATCGGTTGGGTCGATGACCGTCGTCGGGCGCCACTTGGTTGGGCTCTCCGGCGTGAAGGCCGACGTCCGACACTTAGATCGCCTACAGTTGGCGATCAACTCGGAGCGAATATTTGAGGGGCACTCGCTGTCACTCATATGATAACGATGGTTGGACGAAAATCAACCTGCCTTCGCAAATTGATCAATTGATCGGAAGTATGAACTGATCACGGCTTGCATGCAAAGCAAAACTGACCGGATGCGAGGTTCGCGGCAAAGTTTGCCACAAACCGCATCCGACCCTTTCAGTCCAGAACCGAAAACGGCGTGTTGTCGCAACAATATGCGGAATGCATGCAATTACAGATCGCGTACGGACGATTCAGTGTGGCTAGTGGCCGTCACGCGGTCTCGGCAGCGACTCCGCGAAGCGCGTATTCCGGACATGCGGCCGAATCTTCCATAGAACGGCGAGCGATTGCTCCATACCGATGGCGCATCGTAGTGCTGGAGGTCCTAGCTGGCCCATCTCGAGGCGGATGCAGGCGCATCACGTTGTCGCGTTGACAGCCGATTCGTCTGAGCGCTCGGCCCTTACGTTGTCGTGTCGGTAGAGCTCCAGCGCAAGGAGTGGTGTCGCTGTACTGTCCTTTCCGCCGCTACGCGAAACGACACGGAGTGTCTTTTCTTTGTTCATCGCTCCCCCAAACTGGTTAAAGTTCAAACTGCAACTCGGTATTGCTTCGCCTCTCTCGTTTGGGTATTGGCAGTTCGGGCGGGAACATTTCGAGCTTTGTGCGATATGTGTGACCGCACGTAACGTCGTCGCATTGAAAGTCGATCTCCCAGTCAGTCTCTGATTTCTTTTCCATCGCTCGCGCGATACCGCGAGCGCCGCAATGCGGGCAAGCGATCGTGAATCTCACGGGCGGTTCTCCCGATTCATCGTCGTTCGCGCATTCACGGCTCCGCGCAGCATCGGCGATGGCCGCACTTCCAGCGACACGCCATCGCGCGGGCGGGATGACGCGGACAACGAGAACAGGATTTCGAAACCTGCCGGGGTGCGATAGCCACAGTCTTCGCAAGCGAAGTACATGCGCCGCAGCGTTGTCGACAGACCTTCGGTATGGCGTGCGTCAATTTCGCCGCCGCAGCAAGGGCAATCAATCTTCATTTGTGTCATGGGAGTTCCTCGCTCTATTGGTTCCATTGGCCCCATTTCGCGCTGCCCCCTTCCCCACAAGCGCTAATTTCGTTGCTGCGATCCAGCGGCGCAACCGGATCGGCTACCCCTAGCCGAACGCTCCGCGTACAGTTATTGACACAAGTCCGAGTGCTCGCGGCTTCGCCGCTGCGCTGAACCTTCCGCCATTCGTAGCGGGTGGCCGGAACGAATATCTCTGTTTCCTTCGAGTACGCGCACATACCGTCTACGATGTAAGCAATGCCCGTTGCTGCAACACCGTGCGGCACCTTGACTGGCGCAATGCCGTACCGGCCTTCGCGGTGCTGTGTGGTGCGTTTAACGTAGATCAGGCGTTCTTCGCCCGCGATGCCGCCCATCGCCCGCGCGTATTGCGCCCAGTCCGCCTTATGGGTTTCGGTCTTCTGCGCCGCATGCCACGCCGCCACGATTTCCGGCGATTCCTCGGCGGGCGGCAAGTCTTCGGCCTTCACACGCCGCAGCTCGCGCCACACGCCGACAGGCGCACCGCCGAACTGTTGAAACTGGCGGATACCCCAAAGCGCAGCCCACGCTTCGACGCGCTGCGACGGTGTAATTTCGTCTTCGCCCCACATATCCGCCTGGACGATGTAGCCCTCTTGCGTCTTGTGGTCACCGACCGCGTGGCCGTCAATGTTCTTCGCGATGTACTTGGCGATGTAGCCAACTGCCGAGCCCTTGCTGCTGTCGATCCGCTCAAACTTCACGCGCCGTTCCTGCGCGCCGGCTTCGTTGCCTGAATCGCGCAGGCCATGGGCGCGCATCACCGCGCATACGCGATCAACGTTGTTCGAGAAAATCAGGCCGTGCCAGTGCGGC
The DNA here is from genome assembly GCF_050434965.1 of Paraburkholderia sp. GAS38. Taxonomy (NCBI): domain Bacteria; kingdom Pseudomonadati; phylum Pseudomonadota; class Betaproteobacteria; order Burkholderiales; family Burkholderiaceae; genus Paraburkholderia; species Paraburkholderia sp. GAS38. Next base: position 10,899 of record NZ_JBNDJO010000004.1, read on the forward strand.
GTGGCGTCGTGGTGCGGCTCGGCCACGCGCATCCCGAAGTAGGTCACGCCCTCGCGTTTGAGTTGCGCGCGAATCCGTGCCCACACGTTGCGCAAATACACCTGCCCGTCGCGAGCCGATGCGCCGTTGTATTTCTTGTTTGGAATGAACCGGGAGCCGTTGCCCAATTGCCGGATCGCGTGAAAGCGGCTTGGGCATGTAAGCGTGAACATCACACCCTCAAAACGCGCCGCGACGGCGAGATCTTCGCAGCCGCGCAGACGCGTCATCAGCTCGCCCCGTTTGAGCGCCTTATTGGAAATGCTCTTTGCTGCCAGCTCGGCGAGCGTGAAACGGTGGCCGAGTTCGTTTTCCAGCGTGACCGATTCGAGCGTGGCCGCGTTGCGCCAGTTCTGCGCGATGCGCCGGCGCACGGCCTCATCGCTCGCATACGGCTCGGCCTTATAGTGAACGTAATGCAGGCGGATATTTGAATGTTCCAGCGTGCGGATATGCAGCCGTCGCAGTTGGCGGCGCCACCACAGTTCGCACTTCACGCGCAGCACCTGTTGCGCCGGATCATCAAACGCCGGCATCGGCACGCCATATGCCGCGCAGGTGCGCGCCGCGACCACGAACGCCTGGGCAACGTCGAGACCCAGCGCACGAAGCACAACATCATTAGCGAGCGTGCGCGCCTTCATGCAGATTTCGTAGTCGGACGCGTCGGGGCGCACCGGCATCGAGTCCGGTGCGTGTTCGCCAACAAACGCGCTCATGCTGCGCTCGGCGGCGTTCATGTCGAACATGTACGGCGCACCCATCTTGCGGGCGCTTTCGCGACCTGCGCTCTCCGCCTTGCGATATGCCCGTCGATACCATTTGTACGGGAGGCGCTTACGGGCTTTTAGCGCGGCCGGCAGTTTCGGCAGTTCGGTTTCCGCCGCGTTCGCGTAGATCCACATTACTCACCCGCCGCTAGTGAGTCGACCTGGTGGATTCGTTCTCCCTTCCAGGTCATACGCGAACAGACAGAGCCGTAAGTCATCGCGATATACCCGGCTCAGTCAAGTTTTCCGTTCAGCCAGGCAACACGGCCGGCCGCTTCTTCTGGCGAACCATGGTCCGACTCTGGGCGCCACTGGCCAGACGGATCGTAGAAACCTACGGTGTAGTTCACGCTGCTAAATCCTTCGCTGTCACGGGAGCGCTCTGCTTCAATATAGACGTACATTTCTTGTCCTCTGGTCAATCAACTACAAACAACCGGCCGAGCCGGTACGGTGTAATCGTCTTGCGGCTCTCCATGCACGCCACACCATGCGAGGATGGCAAGTAGCGAAATCAGCCAGATCGCCCACAGGGGCATAGGTCTGTCGCGTTTCGGTTTTTCCATGGAATTTCCTATCGAATGACCCGGCGCCGCGCCGCCATCTTGTTCAGGAGGGGCCGCAGCTCATCCAGCGCACGGGCTGCGGCCAGATCTCCGCGCGCGGTACGCGCCGGGGCGTACAGGACGAACGGGGGGACCATCACCCCGGCGCCAACGCCAAACGCGGCGAGGTCTTCAATCAGTTCGCCGAGTCCCTGCCTCAGCTCGTTGGGTGGGATCGCCGAAGTCACACGCGCCCTGTTGTCTCATGCAACGCTGCACCAAGCGCCTCGTCGCGCGTAAGCAGGTACGTATCTCCCAGCGGGATGTTTTCTTCGTACCAGTGAATCTGGCGCTTCCCCACCATGAAGTAGCCGCCGCGTGCGTGCTGCTCAAAATACGGACCACACTCCACGACACCCGGGGCCACTGCTCGCGGCTTCGCCTGTTCGACATCGACATCCGTCATGCGACACCTACGGCGCTCAGGTGCGGGCACCCTTGTCGGCGCGCATGTATCACATGCCAGCTTGCTGAACGCGCCCGGTAGCGCGCGCGTTGCACTTCGTTGTGTGCATTCAACTCGCGACGAATCGCGTCCGACTCGTCACCCATTACGTTAGTAGTCCGATTCATATCCATTATGAAATCTCCACTGCGATATTGATTGGTTCTGGCTATTCGAACGCAGCGTTCGTGTCGGTTGCGTACTCGATCGTTTTCATTCTGTCCATCCAGCACACGTCACCCCGGACGTCGCAGTCCACTTGCGGACTAAATGACAATCCAAGTCCATTTGAGAACAAAAAGGTGCGATGGGCTGACGTGCAAACGCCGAAGGTGTAAGCGTTTGTTGCAACGAAACTTGCATTTGACCTCCCCTTGTTCAACCCCTTGAACGATGCACTTAGTGAAAGTCGCCCGGCGGCTGGGTAGCTAATCCAACACCGGCGGGGTTGGGAACCGGTTGCCGGGGCGACGGGTGGACTATAGTTCGACACGGTCGAACATGTCAACTACGGTCGAACGTTTTGTTACGTCGAACGTTGCCTCTGGTCGAGCGTTCGGATAGTCTTGACGGCGGGTTGAATTAACTGGGGTTGTCAATGAAAACAACGATTGAATGGCTTGATGCCGTTAAGGCTGCTTTGGAATTGCCTTCTGACTATGCTGCCGCTAAGGCGCTGGGCGTCACGCGCTCAACCGTCAGCGCCTATCGCAACGGCAAATCCACCTTCGACGAAGACACCTGCTTTCGGGTCGCGGAGATTCTGGGAGTAAGGGCTTTTGAAGTCGTCGCGGCGACGCACGCTGAGCGCGCCCGCGATGATCGTCACCGCGACTTTTGGATGGACGCTTTGGAAAATTTTTCCAAGGGTTTTCGGTGGCTGGCGCTACCCGCTAACGCTTGTGGGGCTTGGTTCCCGCAGGTGTAACGCCAGCTATTAGTTAGCTAAGCTGTTTATATTATGTCAAATTAAGTTTCGCTACCTCATCTACTGTCGTCGCCCGTATCGAGCCCGATACGGCTGCCCCTAACGTTCCGCCTGCCGAACTGCTCACGTGGGTCGACGTTCACGCGCCGCATTTTCTGTCGAGCCGGCGCGGCTTCGCGCTGTACGTCCGGGGATGGCACGTTTTCGACCGTGCTCGCGCGCTGGCGGTCGAGCCGCCGCGAATGTGGCGCTCAGGCCGGATGTTTGCGGGCAGTGACCCGCCGGCATACGTGCATGAGAAAACAGCGGCCTGAACTTCAGATGCCCAGAATACGGCAAATAACGTAGTTACAAAAACACCTTGCAGCGGTGTGTTTTTGTAACTACAATAACCATGTGAAGTTCATTTATGAGAACAACCCACGATCCAGCCAAAAGCAGAACCAACGAGGAGAAACACCGCGTTTCCCTAGCTCTCGCCGAAGAGATCGACTGGCCTTCCGTCTGGTGCACACCAGACGACCGGAAAGACTATGGCGAATTGCGCGAGATTGGCTACACCGTGATCGACGCCCGCCTCTATTGCGTGGTGTTCACGCAGCGCGGTGAAACCTTCAGGGTTATCAGTCTGCGCAAAGCCAACAACCGGGAGATTGAACGTTATGAAAAAGCAACCCAGATTGATCCGTAACACGCCAGAAGAAGAAGCGGCGATCAAGCGCGGCATCGCGGCCGACCCGGACACGTTCGAGCCGACCGATGAGCAGTTCGCGCAGATGAAGCGACGCGGCGGCCGTCCAAAGCTCGCACACCCCAAAGTCGCTGTCACCGTCCGGTACGACGCGGAAATCATCGAGCAATTCAGGGAAAGCGGCGAAGGTTGGCAAACACGCATGAACGACGCGCTGCGCGACTGGCTTAAGACTCACCGCGCGTAAATATCGGTGGCGCTCGATGCGGGCCAGAGGGCGCTAATCGTCACGGTACAAATGTTCGTTGCTGACGTCGCATCTGCCCTGAACGACTGGCAACCGAAAAGCCAGCTTCGAGGACGCGCGTCCCATCTCAAGCCTCACAAGCCAGCCACAGTCGGCAAAGTCGGCCTGTTCTGCTGTCCAGATCGAGCGACGACATGACGCATCTATTAGCTACCCCAACATGCTAAGTTTGCCAATCGCTTTCCGCATGCCCTCGCCGGAGAAGCGGAAGGCAACCGTTCGTTGCAGTTACCGCCCTCCCCGCGTATAGCTAACGCTCCATGCCATGTCGTCAGCACGCGTCGCCACACTTAATCGCTTAACCACACAGACCGATACCGATGAACCGCAACCTCACGACACTATTTCAACGCTGCACGGAGCACCGCCAGTGAAGTACGAAGGCACGCTTCGCAAGCGCATCAAGGAACGGCTCGAGCAAATAATAGAAACAGCCGAACTGATCGGCTTGCTGGTCACCGGAATCGGAACCGCGCTGGCAATGGGTCATCTGATCTGGACGATGGCGAACTCCGGCGACGTCACGCTGACGGACCTGCTGCTGATGTTTCTCTACCTCGAAGTGTTCGCCATGGTGGGGCAATACCTGAAGGCCGGGCAACTGCCCGTGCGCTTTCCGCTCTACATTGCGATGGTTTCGATCGCGCGCGACGTTATCCTGCGCGCCGGCACGAATACCAATCTGCATCTCGTTGCATCAGCCGGCGCTATTGTGCTCATAGCTTTAGGGGTACTGCTGATTCGCTACGGTCAGTCGAAATATCCGAGTCATACCAACGAACGACCTGAGGATGGCGGCCACTGAGCGGAGGTTGTTGAACCTCGTCGCCCCCACGCCACCACAGATGCGGCCACGGCGCAGGGTGCTTTCCGCCCTCGCGTCTCAAGCGCTGGGCAACCCCGGGATGCTCACACCAAACGTTTGAAGAATCAGAATAACGTTAAGCACCAGAATGACCACGGTTCCAAGAATCGCCGCCGCGCTAACCAGCCGGCTGGTGGCAAACGCGCCCATGATGTCGCGTCTGCGGGTAAAGATCACCAGCGCAATCATCGGCACGGGAAGCGCAAAACTCAGGACAACCTGGCTATAGACCAGCGCATCGGTGGCATTCACGCCTAACGCGACCACGACAAATGCCGGCGCCATGGTGACCATGCGGCGCAACCACACTGGAATGTGAAAGCCGACAAAACCCTGCATGATCATTTGTCCCGCCATCGTTCCCACCACCGAACTGGAAACGCCGGAGGCAAGCAGCGAAATGAGAAATACCGCAGCCGCACCGGCGCCGAGCAAAGGCGTCAGCATGTGATAGGCCGTTTCAATTTCCGCGATGTCGGGATGCCCCACGTGAAATGCAGCGGACGCCATCACGACCATCGCCATATTGACGAGACCCGCAACCGAGAGGGCAATGACCACCTCACGATTGGAGAACCGCAGCAGCTTGCGGCGACCCTCATCGGTCCGGGCGGGCGCGCGGTTCTGCGTCAGGCCTGAGTGCAGATAGATGGCGTGCGGCATGACGGTGGCGCCGAAAATGCCGACTGCGACTGTCACCGCCTCGCTCGAATGCAACGTTGGCACGAAGGTGCCGTGAGCGGCTGCCGCCCACGATACGTGAACCATGAACAGCTCGACGAGATAGCACAGGGCAATCGCAGCAACGAGGCCCCCGATGATCAGCTCGATTGGTCGGAATCCCTGCTTTTCCGCCAGCAATATCGCGTAGGTGACCACCCCGGTCACCACCATGCCGTCGATCAACGGCAGATGGAACAGGAGCGACAGACCGATTGCCCCGCCAAGGAATTCCGCCAGGTCCGTTGCCATCGCGGCAATTTCACTGACGCCCCACATTGCATACACCACCGGCATCGGGAAATGCTCGCGGCACATCTCGGCGAGATTCCGGTTGGTCACGATACCGAGTCTCGCCGACAGCGCCTGGAACAGCATGGCAATGACGTTGGCCGCCATGACGACCCACAGCAGGGAATAGCCGTACTGCGCGCCTGCCTGAAGATTGGTGGCAAAGTTGCCTGGATCCATGTAGGCAATGGATGCCACGACGGCTGGGCCAGCAAATAAAAATAATCTGCTGAGGCCACCCGCCTTTCGACCGGCCAGCACTTCATTGATTGCACTTACGGTCCGATCCGTTATCCTTATTGAGGCCTGTCCACCGTTCATTATCAAATCCTTCTAGAAAATAATTTCATGTCTGGCTGCTCCCGACCACGGCGAGCGCGCATGGATTCAGATAAGCCTGAGGATATGACACCGGACCACCGGGCCGGAATGACCGCAAAGTGAACAAATATTTATCAATCGGACTAACGAAACGGATCGGATCGGGACGCCCTCGAATCGCAGAAAGGTCAATGTAACCTGGGCAGTGTTGCGGCGGTGTCGTCAGTTAACGAAACCTTATCGAAACGATTCGAATTATTGAATGTTCTTTCCGGCGGATTCCCGGCAACATTGCCTTACGCAAAACGTTCTGGAAATGAATCATGTTGAGCAGAATCACTACCCTCCCCGTCGGTCATACGCCGAATATGCCCGTCCGATCCCTCGCCCGAATGGCGCTAGGGTTTGCGATTGTGCTCGGTGGATTCGCAGTGGCCGCCGTACATCTGGTTCAACTGCTCTCTGGCGGCTACTAGCCTGTTTGCATGCGCAGACTTGCGCACGTTCACGCGGAGGATATACCTTAACCACTCGGCTGCGTACCGGAACGTTCGCACGGTGGAAAACCATTTCGTACCCGGACAACGCCCCCAATCAACGTATCGCCAGAGAGGTTGGATCGATGTCCGAACACATGTCCGATGGTGCGCTTCGGCGAATGGCGTCAATGGCTGCGCTCGTGGTTGCACTGGGACTGGTCGTGATCAAGGTTTGGGCGTGGCTCACAACCGGCTCCATTTCATTGCTGACCTCTGCCGCGGATGGCCTCGTCGATGTCCTCGCCTCTACCGTCACCTTTGCCGGGGTGCGTTATGCGGCGCGCCCTGCCGACCGTGGGCATCGTTATGGGCACGGCAAGGCAGAGGCGGTCGCGGCCTTCGTCCAGGCGCTGCTGCTCGCGGCGGCAGCGGTTGGGCTCGGCGTCGAATCGGTTCAGCGTCTCCTGGTTCCTCAGTCTCTGAACCAGACGGGATTCGGCATCTGGGTGATCGTGGCAAGCACCCTGGCCGCGGCCGGACTTGTCGCTATGCAAACGCTCGTGGTCAGGCGCACCGGCTCAACCGCCATTGCCGCAGACCGGGCGCATTACGTGACGGATGTGGCGGTCAACCTTGCCGTGCTGGTTGCGCTGCTGCTCGAACGCTTTCTCGACTGGACCCGGGCCGACGCGCTCGGCGCACTGGCCATTTCCGCCTACATGCTGTGGAATGCGCGGGGCATGGCGGCAGAAGCGTTGCTCCAGTTGCTTGATCGTGAGCTGGATCTCGCCGAGCGGGCACGCGTCGAGGCTGCCGTGCTGGCATGCGACGGCGTGCAAGCCGTTCACGATATCCGGACGCGCAACGGCGGCGACCGGGTTTTTATCGAATTCCACGTGGAAGTCGACGGGGCGCTCACTGTCGCGACGGGTCACACCATCGCCGATCGTGCGGAAAAAACAGTGCAACGCCTGTTCGAGGCTGCCGACGTGACGGCCCACCTGGAGCCCGCCGGCATCGACGACGAACGTCTCGACGACCTGGTCAGGTCAAACACACCCAAAGCCCACTAATCCCCGGAACCCTCCGCCTTCCCCCCGGAGCGCCACAGCGCCATCGCCTCAAAGACCCCGTCGCGTCTCACCAGCGCATGCAACAGCGCCGCCGCCAGATGAACCACAATCAGCGCAAAGAAGCACAGCGCAAGCGCCCTGTGTGCGTTCCACAGCAGCGTGTGCAAACAGTTGCTATGCGGCAGGAAGGACGGCAAGCGCATCCCGAACACCACGACGGGATAGTCCGCGGCCGACAGCATGCCCCAGCCGATCAGCGGCAGCCCGATCATCAACAGATAGAACGCCAGATGCGACAGACGAGCGGCGAGCTTCATCGGTTCGGGCATCGAGGCCGGCAGCGGCGGCGCGCCGCGCGTCAACCTCACCGCCAGGCGAATCAGCGCCAGCACGAGAATCGTGATGCCCAGCGGCTTGTGGATGGACACCAGCGAAAGATAATCCGGGCGAACGGTGGACACCATCCCGACGCCGATGAACAGCATCGCCAGAATGCAAACCGCCATGAGCCAGTGAAGCACGCGCTGCAGCGGTGTAAAGCGATTGCGGATCGGGCTCATGGCGTGTCTCCTCCGGCCGGATGGTGCGGATAGTCCTTATCCTCGGCGGTGCGCCGGTTGAACGATACGGAATAGGCGGCGGAGCGCGCGGCGGGAAACGGATCGTCCGAGACGTGCATGCCTGGCGGCAAGACGGTTGGATCGAAGTTGAGATCACGACACGGCCCGTCAGCCTCGGGCTCGATGGCGCTGACCACCAGCGTCCCCGCCTCCACCTTGCGTCGATCTTCCGGCCAGGCTTTGCTGGGGTCCGCGGTCGGATCGCCGGGATTGGCGAGCGTGACCACCAGCGTCCATCGCTGCGGCGCGCTTTGCACCCGCTGCGTAATATCCGCGGCGAGGAAGTCGGCCCCCTTCGCCTTCAATTGATCCGGGGAGACGGCCTCGGGTTGCGCCGCCGGCACGTAGGACCAGCGTACGGCCTGGTCCTGTCCCGAGGCATTGGTGAAGATGAAGCTATTAAGGCTGTTGTAGCGCTCTTGCGCGTATGAGGCCGTCCACGGTGCACTGCCGGCCCACGCGCCAAAATTGCCGAGTTCGGGATGCGCAGCAGCAAAATTCTTCATGGCGTCCGGGTCGCTCTTGTTGGCCGAGGCCTGCAGCAGTCCGTAGAAGGCCTGCGGTGTGGCGACCGGGAAGAAGGGTGCGTCGATCATCGCCGAGCGCCATTCGCTTCCATCCGGGGCGACGATGCGCAGACTGAGGCCCCTGACCCGAACCGTAGCGTCCGGCGCTTTGGGATCCTGCGTAGCGAGATTGAAACGGCCCGTGACCGGATACGAGCCAGGGGCGAACATCGGCGCCTTCGACAAGGCCGCACCCGCCCCATTCGATTCGAAGCTGCCGGTAAAGCAGATACCCTTCGAGTGGTTGCGCCGGAAGCCCAGCGCCGCGCCCCCTGGGGGCGCAAGCGCGTTGACGATCTTTGCCGGCGTCAGGCGCCCCGGCGAGAGCCAGCCGGCCGTAAAGGCGAAGGCGGCGACCAGCACGACCACCACGACTGCAATCAGCGCCAGCGAACGAACGGTGGATGGGTTGGAAGTCGGTCTGTCGGTCATCGATCTCTCCCGATGGCGAATGCCGGGAACACCTGCCGGCACAAGTGTAGAACGATCTGGTCAGGTTGCATGGAGCCGTTGCAGTCCAGACAATACACTCGAATTCGTCGGTTGTCCCCACTGCCCGCTTTGGCACGATCACACTCGATCGTGCTTGCCTCGCAACCGGCCTGAGGCGCGGCAGGCTTCGCCCAGGGCCGGCGGCAGTGTGGAAGAGCATCGCACGGAAAGATCAGCCGGTATCCCCGCCCGCGACCGGCAGCACCGTGCCGGTGATATAGCTCGCCTCGTCCGAAGCCAGGAACAGAATGGGAGCGACCTGCTCGTCGATGCTGCCGTAGCGCTTGAGAAAGGTCGATTCGGTGACCTGCCTCACCGCCTCGCCCATCCAGACTTTTTCCTGCTCGCTGTCGCCGGCCGTATTGCGAGGCACGCGCCGCGCAGGCGCGTCGGTGCCGCCGGGCGCGGTCGCGACGACGCGGATGTTGTGCGCCGCGTATTCCATTGCCAGTGACTGCGTCATCGCGTTGACCCCGCCCTTGGCCGCCGAATACGGCACGCGGCGAATCCCACGGGTGGCGTTCGATGAGATATTGACGATGGTTCCGCTGCCGCGCTTGAGCAGGTGCGGCAGCACCGCGTGGCACGCGTACAGCGTGGGCATCAGCGAGCGGCGAATTTCCGCATCGATCTGCGCCGGTTCGAACTCCGCGAACGGACGCATGCGAATCGCCCCACCCACGCCGTTCACCAGGATGTCGATACCGCCAAACTGCCGCACGGCAAACGCCATCGCCGATGCCGCGCCTTCATACGTTTCGAGGTCGGCAACGAACCCGGCCGTGTCGGCTGTGCGAGTGGTGTGCGTGCCTTGCGCTTCGGCGGCAACTTCACAGACGAAGTCGGCGCGATCCACCAACAGCACCTTGCCGCCTTCGGCGGCCGCACGCAGCGCGACAGCACGACCAATGCCCTGCGCCGCGCCGGTGACGACCATGACCTTGCCGGCGAATCGTTGCGTGTTCATGCGGTCCTCGGCGAAGCGTTGGGCGTGAACTTCTCGTAGTGGAAGCTGTTGGGTTTCATGCCGTTGTCGTCGAAATACTGACGCACGGCATCGACCATCGGCGGCGGTCCGCACAGGTACACATCGACATCGCCCTCATTCAAGGCCTCGGCTGGAATGTGCTGCGTCACCCAACCCTTGCGCGGATGCGCCGAATCCGCATCGGCGACGACCGTGGCGTAGCTGAAATTCGGCAGCTTCGCCGCGTACGCATCGAGGGCGTCCACCTGCACGAGATCAAGGTCTCGCGTCACGCCATAGATCAGATGAACCTTCTGCTGCGAAGCGACGCGCGCCAGCACTTCCAGCATCGCCAGAAACGGTGCAAGGCCCGTGCCGCCCGCGAGGAACAGCAACGGCCGCTCCACGGCGCGCAGATAGAAACTCCCCAGCGGTCCGGTCAGTTCCACCCTGTTGCCGGGGCATGCGGATTCGAGCCAGGTACTCATCACACCGCCGGGAATCTTCTTGATCAGAAAGCGGATTCTCGACTCACCCGGCGCCGATGAAAAGGAATACGAACGATGCTGTTCGCTGCCGGGAACATCGATGTTGACGTACTGACCCGGCAGGAACACCGGTGCCGTGGCCTCCACGTCGAGCTCGAGCACGACGGCTGCGTCGTTGTGCGGCTCGATCTTCGATACCGTCGCGGCGAACCTGCTCTGCTCCGTCTTGCACACATTGGACGAGGCCGGCACGGCAATCACACAGTCGCTTTGCGGCACCATCTGGCAGGTAAGGACGAGACCGCTGCTCTTCTCGTCGTCGCTGAGGGCGTCCTCGATATAGTCGTCGCCCAGATCGTAGCGACCGCTTTCGGCACGGCACTTGCAGGTGCCGCACACGCCGTCGGAGCAATCCATCGGCAGGTTGATTCTGGCGCGAAAGGCGGCATCGAGCACCTTCTCGCCGGCCTTGCATTCGACGAAGCGGGTCACGCCGTCCTCGAAATTCAGTGCAATGGTGTAGCTGGACATACTGTCTCCTTCCCTTCTCATCTCTCTCCGGCACTCGACCTCAAACGTGGTAGACGTCGAGCACCTGGCGGATGTAGTCGTTCTTCAGCACGATTCGCTTGCTGGCGATCAGCAGCCCGTCATTGACCTTTCGCAGGGTGACGAACATCGTGCCGAAGAAATGATCGGTGGTTTTGTAGCGGTGATTGAGCGTGTTGAAGTTGTAGCGCACGTCGACTTCATTGCCGCGTTCGGCCAGCACTTCCACATTCGTCACGTTATGGCTGGTGCGCGGTTCGGGCATCGACGCCCCGCTACGCTCGGTCTTGATGCGAAACACGCGGTCTTCCAGGCCGCCACGGTCCGGGTAATACATCAGCGAGATCTGGCTCTCGTGGTCGTCGGTAAGCTGGTCGTCGTCATCCCACGCCGGCATCCAGTAGGTGACGTCTTCCGTATAGCAGGCCAGCCACTCGTCCCACTGACGGTCATCCAGCAGACGCGCTTCGCGGTACAGCGTGGCGCAGATTGTCGGGTAGTCGAAGCTCATGCCGAGACTCCCTCTTGTTCTTTTTTCAACGCCTCGCGCATCACGTGCAGCCAGTATTCGTGCTGGCACACAAAGAGGCCCTCGTCCTCGCTCCGCTCGCCGGAGATCAGCGGCTTGAGGCCCATGCTCTTCGCGTTTGCGTCCGGGCCGTCGACCCACAACGGCGCGCCGCGCGAAAGGTCGTTCCACAACGCGGTGGTACCGGCATAACCGGCCTGACACGCGCGGAACTCTTCCAGGTCGTCGGCGGTACCCATTCCCGTGACGTTGAAGAAATCCTCATACTGGCGGATACGCGTGGCGCGGTCGGCGGCGCTCTCGCCCTTTGGCGCAAAACAGAAGATGGTGACTTCGGTCTGGTCTACGGAGAGCGGACGCACCACACGAATCTGGGTGCTGAACTGGTCCATCAGAAACACGTTCGGATACAGGCACAGGTTTCGCGTCTGGTTGACGATGAATTTCGCCTTTGCTTCGCCGACGCGTGCGCCGATTTCTTCGCGGTACTGATAAACCGGACGCACTTCCGGGTTCATCGTGTTGGTCCACAGCAGGATGTGGCCGTGTTCGAACCCATACACGCCGGCTACCGACCGGCTCCAGCCATTCGCATCCACCGCCTTGGTGCCGTCGACCTTGCGCCGGTCCATCGTCGCAGCGTAGTTCCAGTGCACGGTGCTAACGTGGTAGCCGTCGCAACCGTTCTCCATCTGCATCTTCCAGTTGCCGTCGTAGATGTACGAGGAGTTGCCGCGCAACACTTCGAGCCCGTCCGGCGCCTGGTCGACAATCTGGTCGATGATGACCCGGGTCTCGCCGAGGTAGTCCTCCAAGGGCAGCACATCGGCGTTGAGGCTGCCGAACAGGAAGCCACGATAGCTCTGAAAACGCGCGATCTTTTTCAGGTCATGCGAGCCGTTGGTGTTGAATTGCACCGGATATTCGGTGGTCTTCGCATCCTTCACTTTCAGCAGCTTGCCGGTATTGGAGAAACTCCAGCCGTGGAACGGACAGGTGAAGCTGCCTTTATTGCCGTGCTTTCGCCTGCACAGCATCGCCCCTTTGTGCGCGCAGGCGTTGATGACCGCGTGCAGCTCACCGCCCTTGTCGCGGGTGACCACTACGGGCTGGCGGCCGATCCACGTGGTGTAGTAATCGTTGGGGTTGGGAATCTGGCTTTCGTGCGCCAGGTAGACCCAATTGCTCTCGAAGATGTGTTTCATCTCGAGCTCGAATAAATCGGCGTGGGTGAAGATGTCGCGGCGGCAACGGAATACACCGCTCTGCCTGTCGTCCTGAACGGCGGTGTGCAGCAGTTCATCCAGTTGCCTGGCTTTGTCGGTAGTGGCGGCCATGTGTGCGCTCCGTATGCCGGGGTTAACCCTTGATTCAGCATCCGCCATTCATGCCTGAAAGGTATAATTCGGTGCTGAAACATCGTGTGAAGGCAGAATAATGGACGTCAAAACGGCCCGTCCAACACCGATTTAGTATTGGTCTATATCCTGGAGGTATTGAGATGGAGTTGCGACATCTTCGCTATTTCGTCGCGGTGGCCGAGGAACGCAATTTCACGCGCGCGGCGCAGCGATTGCACATGGCTCAGCCCCCTCTGAGCCGCCAGATACAACAGCTCGAAGAAACGCTTGGCGTGCAGCTATTCGAGCGCAACTCGCGCCCGTTGAAGCTGACGGAGACGGGCAAGTTCTTCTATTCGCATGCCGTGCAGTTGCTGGCTCAGACCGCCGAACTCGAATCCATGACGAGGCGCGTGGGCAATATCGAACGGAGTCTCTCCGTCGGGTTTGTGGGCTCGACGCTATACGGCATGCTGCCCAAAATCATCCGCCGCTTCCGCGACGAGAACACCACGGTCGAACTCAGCCTCCATGAGATGTCGACAATGGACCAGATCCGCGCGTTGAAGGATGGCCGGATCGATGTCGGGTTTGGCCGGATTCGACTCGAAGACGCGAGCATCCGCCGGGTGATTCTTCGCGAGGAGAAGATGATCGTTGCCCTTCCGGAGGGCCATCCGCTCTCGCTCGCCAAGCCGGTCCTGGCGCTTGGCGATCTGGTCAACGAGACGCTGATCATTTTCCCGAAGGCGCCAAGACCCAGTTACGCGGACCAGGTGCTTGCGGCGTTCCAGGACCGTGCGCTCAAGCCGCGGCGGATCTATGAGGTGCGAGAGCTGCAGATTGCGCTAGGGCTCGTCGCAGCGGGAGAAGGCATTGCTGTCGTACCGAGCAGCGTGTACGGCCTGAAGCGCGACGATGTGAGCTACAAGGAGCTGGACGATCCCACACTGGTATCGCCCATCATCATGAGCATGCGTGCGCTCGACGAGTCGCGCGACATCCGCGAGATGCTTGAACTGATCTACCGGCTGTACGAGGAAGCACAGATACCCCATGTACCTCGTATCGCCACGTCCTGAAGGCAAGGAGCCAGGACAAGGGCGCGGCTCGAAGGGATGGAGACGGTCCCCGTCGCAGCCGGCAACCGGCTGAAAAAAATTGCTCCTCGCTGTAACCAGGGCTTCGTCATCGACGAATTAACGGTTGTATCCACCACGGGTACCTTCCATTCCAACCCTGGAGAAATTCCATGTCCGCAAAGACCACCGTCAGTTCCACGCTGCTCGCCGGCGTCGTCGCCAGCCTGCTCGCTTCGGTCGCTCACGCCGCGCCGCTTACGCCGGCCGAAGCGAGCGCCGCTGTCGCCGCTCACAAGGAGAAGTGCTATGGCGTCGCCCTCAAAGGGCAGAACGACTGCGCCGCCGGTCCCGGCACGACCTGCCAGGGAACGTCCGCGACGGACTTCCAGGGTAACTCGTGGAAGTTCGTCCAGGGCGGCACCTGCACGAGCATCGAAGTGCCGGGCGGTGGCCATGGCTCGCTCACTCCGCTGAAGTCCTGATCCCAGCAACGACGCAAGCAAGGGTGCGGCCATGAACAATATCCCCAGCATCACCGCGGTGGGCGAGTCGGGCCGTCACCATGGCGTCATGCGTGGTGCTCGGGGGCCGGCCGGCACCAGTTTCAAGCACGAACACCTGGCCGCGATTCTCGCGGACGGACTGAAGGATGGCTTCTTCGAGGTTCACGCTGAAAACTATATGGGCGCCGGCGGCCCACCGCACCGGGCACTGACGGCCATCCGCGAGCACTATCCGCTCTCCCTTCACGGTGTATGCATGTCGATCGGCGGGCCTGACGTACTGGACGTCGCGCATCTGGCGCGCTTTCGCGAACTGGTGATCCGCTACGAGCCCATGCTGGTTTCCGAGCACCTCGCGTGGTCGTCGCACGGAGGCCAGTTCTTCAACGATCTCCTGCCTTTGCCGTACACGCAAGCCACGCTCGAACAGGTGTGCGAGCACATCGATCAGGTCCAGGATGCGATCAAACGCCCTCTCCTGCTTGAGAATCCGTCGACCTATGTCGCTTTCGCGTCCTCGACCCTGAGCGAAGCCGAATTTATCCGCATGGTCGTTCAACGGACCGGCTGCGGTCTGTTGCTGGACGTCAATAACGTGTTTGTTTCAGCGAGCAATCATGGTTTTTCCGCCGCAGCGTATCTTGATGCATTGCCGCTTGAAGCGGTGGGTGAAATACACCTCGCGGGACATAGCGAACAACACGACGACGAAAACGAACCGCTGCTGATCGATAGCCACGACTGCGCCATTTCCAGTTCCGTCTGGGACCTCTATCGGGATGTCGTTTCGCGCATTGGCGCGAAGCCGACGCTGGTCGAGTGGGACAGCAACCTTCCCAGTTGGCCCGTGTTGCGCGCTCAGGCGCTGTTGGCGCGGCACATCATGTCTCCTGGCTGCGCTCAAGCGAACCGGACTATCAAAACCGGTACCCAATCCCCACGAACCCGATCCATGGATCGGCCGTGATCCGCGTCTTGTTGGACAACACCGTCTGACCGTTGGCCGCGACGGAGTCGATCGTCGCGTTTGTCTTGACCCGAAGACGTAAACACGCCCGCAGCCGAACTGCTGCGCAACGAGGTTGCCGAAGAGGAACCGAAATCGAGCCACGTCCCGCCCATTGTCGAGATCAAGCTACCCGCACTCTGTCCCATCGCGCTTGAACACAGCGCGACCGATATTATCGCAAGGCCCGTGGATACCGTCTTCTTCATCGTCTCACTCCAGTTAATATGCAATCCGAAATATCATGTGTACCTGCTCAGATGAGTGCGATCCGTGCGTCGCGCGCTGTTCCGCTTCAGTCAGGTTCAGTTGAAAGCGGCACGCCAGACCCATGGGTTTGTGCACTGCAATGCAATTCCATCCATGACATAGGGCCCTGCCTACGGAGGTTGGGCGTATGATTTATGAACCTATGGTGTCTCAGCGCTGCCCCACGCAGAATCCCCCTTTAAGGGGAGCGCAATCGTATAGACGGGAAACGGTAGTCAGGGTCAACCCGAATGTCTGGAGCAACCGATGCACGCGACAGAAGCGATTCGTCCCAATAGCGCCCCGCTCTTTCTCGCCACGAAGGTCCTTCCGCCACGCCTGCGCGCCGGGCTGATCGACCGGCCGCGGCTCGTCCTGCTCTCCGAAAAGGCGGAATACGCACGGCTGACCGTCATCAAGGCGCCGGCCGGATACGGCAAGACGTCGCTGGCGCTCACGTGGCTCAAGCGCTTCAGTTCAGGTGGAGCGCTTGCCGCCTGGCTGTCGCTCGACGCCGACGACGACGAACCCACCCGCTTCTTCCATCACCTGGCGCGCGCCTTGCACAATGCATGCGCGAGCGTCGGTGCGTCGGCAATCAGTCTCACGTCGGAGGCCTCGCTGCCGCAGGCGCAAACCGTGGTGGCGACGCTGATCAACGAACTGATCGACGTCGACGAAGAGGTCTATCTGTTTGTCGACGACTATCACCTGATCGGCCAGCCCGTCATTCACGACGCGATGTCGTTCTTCATCGCGAATGCATCGTCGAACGTGCACGTGGTGATCTGCACGCGGACCGACCCGCCTCTCCCGCTTGCGCGGTTCGGAGCGGCCAATGATCTGCTCGAAATCGACGCGTCGACACTCCGCTTCAATTTCGACGAAACACAGTGCTTCATCGAACACGAGTGCCCCGGTGCGCTGCAGGCGGCCAGCGTCAAATCGCTGTTCGCCAGAACGGAAGGTTGGGCCGCCGCGCTGCGAATTTCCACGTCGGCGTTATCGCGCGACGAATACAAGCGCGATTCGGACATTAGCGTGCCCACGGGCGCGTCGCGGCCGTTCGCCGCCTACCTCGAAGACATGCTGAGGCGCTTGCCCGCCGACATGGTCGGCTTCATGTTGCGCACCTCCATCCTCGAGCGTCTCACCGCGCCGCTATGCGAAGCAGTGACAGGCCTCGACGCCAGGCAAGGCTTGCTGGACACGATTGCCGCGCGCCAGTTGCTGCTGGAGCCGCTCGATATCGAAGGACGCTGGTTCCGCTATCACCATCTGATGGGCGACTACTTGCGCCGCCGCCTGGAAACGCAGCATCGCGACGAACTGGCGGAGTTGCATCGCCGTGCGTGCGCGTGGTACGCCGGACAGTCGCTATGGACGGACGCCGTCAAACACGCCATTGCGGCGGGCGACACGGAAAAGGCGGTCTCGTTGATGGGCCATTGCGCAATGGCACTCGTCAGGAAAGGCGATCTGCTGACGCTGCTTGGCTGGCAAAGGCAGTTTCCGGCGGCGCTGATGCGTGGGCAAGTCAAGATCAGCCTTGCGATCGCATGGGGGCTGGCGCTCGCCATGCGCTTCGACGAAGCGCTCGCGATGCTGGATACGATCGAAGCCGACGCCGGCGCAGGCGCAGGCGATGAAGCAGACAATACGCGCTGGGAATGCCTTGGCATCCGCTCGGTGGTCGCCGGCTTGCAGGACGATGCGCCGCGCGCGCTGGCACTGGCCCAGCGCTGTCTCGCGCGGCCCTCCACCGACAGTTGGACCACCAACGCGGCGTCCAACGTTGCACGTTTCGGACACTGGAAAGCAGGCAATCTCGAAGCGCTGTATGCGACGCCCTGGATCCCCGATTCGATAGACGAAGACCAGCGCAACGTGTTCGCGTCTGTCTACCGGCTGTGCCTGCTCGGCCACGCCGAGATGCAACAGATGCACTTCGGGTTCGCCGAGCGCTATTTCAGCGAATCGATGCAGCTAGCCGAGCGCTATGCCGGTCCGAAGTCCATTTCAGCCGCACTCTGTGCGCCGATGCTTGCGCACATCTGGTACGAACAGGGCCGTCTGGATGATGCGGAAGCCTTGCTGGTCGAGCTGATGCCTGCGATGGACCTCGCGGTGCTGCTCGACAGCGTATTCATCGCGTATCGCGTGCTGGTTCGCATCGCTATCGCCCGGTCCAATCTGGAACAGGCCCACGCGCTACTCAATCAGGCCCAGACCCTGGGTTACGCCCGCGGCTGGAACAGGCTGCTTGCAGGCGTCGCCGTCGAACGGACACGGCTCTACCTCAAGGAAGGCCGAATCACGGAGGCCGCGGCATGTGTGGGTCAACTGGAGCAGCTCGTAGCCGCTCTAATGGCCGCTGCAGATCCGGTTTCCCCGGAGATTGACACGTTTCGCGCCCTCGCGGTCGGATGGTTGGCGATGGCCCAGAACCGCACGGAAGACGCGGTCGGCTCGTTGACCTCGGCCTTGCACAGCGTCGAAGAGCGGCATGGCGATTACCTTGCGCTCCGGTTGCGGACGGTGCTAGCCCTCATCTGGCTGCGCGGGAACGAACCGGCGCGCGCCGTCGAAGTTTTTCGCGGCGTCCTGAACGCCAACACGGACATTTACCGCTCGATTCTGGATCAGGGACCGGAAGTCGGACCGCTTCTGCAGGCCGTGCGCGACGACACGCGTGTCACGCCGCAAACGAAGGCGACCGTCGCCTACATCGATCGTCTGCTGGATGGCTGGCGAGCGCTGTACGGACCGGCAATCAAGCCCGCGCGCGAAATCGAATATGAACCGTTGAGCGCGCGGGAACGCGGCATTCTCGAACTCATCGCTCAAGGCCAGTCGAACAAGGAAATCGCCCGCACCCTCGGGATCGCTCCCGAGACGGTCAAGACCCACGTCAAGAACATGTTCATCAAACTGGCTGTCGACAAGCGGGCGCAAGCTGTCGCACGAGCCCAGGCCATGGGGCTGGTTGCCACCGTCTAGCCCGGTGCGGCGGGTTCTTCATCTTGCGAGCGCGAGCGTGGCGGCATGGAGCAGCACGCCAACCATCCCCCCGACGAACGTGCCGTTGATGCGGATAAACTGCAGATCGCGACCGATTTCCGTTTCGATCTTGCGACTGACTTCATCCGCTTTCCAGCTCTGCACCACCTCGGTAATCAGTGCGGACAACTGACGTCCGTACCGCGTGACGAGTTTGTCGGCCAGCGCAAGCCACCACGCGTTCAGCTTGCGCTGAATCGCAGGATCGCGACGGAGGGTCCTGCCGAACGAAACCAGCAGAACCGCCAGCGCGTTGCGACTCTCCGCATCTTTGGGGCCGAGTCGGGTGGTTGACCATGCACGCACATGCTCGAGCATCGCGCGGCGACTATCTGCCTTCCTGACATGGCGGATACAGTCGCGCATCAGGATGTGGCCGAAGCGCCGGTACTGGGAAGAGGTCTGCAATTGCGAAATGAGCGCCTGCAGCGCAGCGTCGAGCTGGCGACGAAGCTCATGCTCAGGATTGCCAGCCACTTCCCCAAGAAGCGCGACGATGCCTTCGATAAACTTCCTGACGATATAGGCGTCGAGCGGCGCCGGCGTGTAAAGCGACGCCTCGCTGAACTTGGCCCTGATCACGCCCGCGTTCGACGTCAGCCATGCCTTCAGCGCCTCGAGGCCGCAATCCAGCAACGGTTGATGTCGACCGGCATCGGTCAGCAACTGCAAAAGACGACCGGTTGCGCGCGACAGATCGAGTGTGCGCAAATGCGGTATGACGAACCCTTCGAATAGCCGCTGCAGGTCGTCCTCATCCATGCCGTCGAGCAATTCCACCAGCGAGTCCATGGCGACATCGGCCACACCGCGGCTGTTGCTCGGACGCGCGAGCCATCGGCCAAGCGCCTGGGTGGCGTTATAGCCGGCCAGCCTGAGCATCAGGAAGTCCGGCGCGAGGAAATTTTCATGGACGAAGTCGCCGAGGCGCTCGGCGATCCGCTGCTGGTTTTGCGAAATGATGGCCGTATGAGGAACGCGCAATCCCAAAGGACGACGGAACAAGGCGACGACCGCATACCAGTCCGCGATCGCGCCGACCGTGCCCGCCTCGGCAAACGCCCGCGGCCAGACGAGCCAGCCGTGAGCGCCCTGGTAGAGGTTACACGCCACCAACACGATGATCATCAAGGCCAGCAGGCTCGTCGCCGTCCAGCGCATCTGCTTGAGACGTCGCAAGGCCTGCTCTTCGCGCGCGTCCGCCGCCGGCCGCGCACTCCCGCCGCTGTCCGCGAAGAAACTCAACTCGACTCCAGCAGGAGAAACTTGCGTACCACCGGCGCGACTTCGCTAGCTCGCGAGATGAGAAACAGGTGGCCGTCATCAATTACGTAGAGCGTCGCATCGCGGATACGGGCGGCCAGAATCTTCGCATTGGTCAGCGGCACGATAGGATCGTCGCTACCGTGCATGACCAGGGTTCTCTGCCGCAGCGCGCCGAGCCAGGGCAAGCTGCTCCAGCCCGAAACGGCAAACAGCTGATAGAAATAGCCACGGCCACGCGGCGGCTGGATGTGCTTGCTGTGCGCCGCCAGCAACGCCGGATCGCGCCGGTAAGCACCGCCATATATCTCGGCGCCGATTTGCTGCAGATAGGCGGGATCGGTGTACCGTCGCGGCCCGATCAGCTTGGACAGCACCGACCATTTCCCCGGCACCATGATGACGCCAGGTGAAGTGGCCGCGAGAATCAGCCTGCGACAACGTTCGGGGTACAGGCGCGCAAACTGCTGCGCAAGCGCGCCGCCCCACGATACGCCCAGCACGTCGACCACGCCGGTATAACCGAGCCGCGACAGCAGCTTGTCCGTCAGCACGGACAAGGTCGAAAAACGATAGGGCACCACGGGCGCAGGCGACCCTCCAACACCCGGAATGTCGAAGACAATTCCACCCACATCGTCAAGCGCTGTGACGAAAGGCTCCACCAGTTCGAGATTGGCGCCGATGCCGTTGAAAATGAGCAACGGGGGCGAGGCGTCGCTGCCACGCCATGTCGCCACGCGCAACCTCTGCCCATCCAGATCGATCGTCTGGATTTGCATGCTGCAAGCGGACTCAGAGCTCGTATGCATTTCTATGTTCCGGATGATCTTCTGGAAGGACACTGGGTGAGTAAAGTGGGCAAGCCGGTGGGCATGCCGGATTACTGCTTAGGTTGAAGACGCGCCTTCAGTTCTTCAGCATGCTCCGCCACGCGCTTCGTGACGACGGCAAAACTGTCCGACTGCGCGCGGTATGCCGTCTCGGCGAGCGCCTGCATATCCACGAGCGCCTTGTGCAGCGCCTGCTGGACCACCTCGCCCGCGTTTGCCGCGGACTGGGCGCCGAACGGAGGCACGCGGCCGGCCAGCGATTGCAACTCGCTCAGCGTCGTACGGAGGATCTCCGACTGCTTCTGAGCCAGCGACTGTACGCCTGCGAGCGCGGTGGTGTTGGCTTCGGCAATCGCTTCGATATCCTTACGGCTCGAATCGAGGATGGCCCCGACGTCGACGCCGGGCAGCTTGAATTGCCCGATGACTTTCTTGTACTCGGCGAAAATGCTATTCGGATTGGTTGCATCCATGATCAATACTCCATAGTAACTGCGTTAAAAAAACGTTTTCATTGCGTGGCAATCGTTGCGCTCACGCTTCCATGACGTAGGTCCCAGGCGCCTTCACGCCGGCCGGATGCCGTTCGCTGCCAGGCGACGCCGGCGCGAGGCGGCGCTCGCCGGACCGGTCCGCAAGCCACTTGCACCAGTTGTCCCACCACGTGCCTTTTTCAGTCTGGGCATTGGCGAGCCAGGCGTCGGCACTGCCCTGCAGGTTGGGATTGAGGAAGAACTTCGCCTTCGGATTGCCGGGCGGGTTGATCAGGCTTTGTATATGGCCGCTCGAACTCAGCACAAAGCGCGTGTCGCCGCCGAATGCGCGCGCGGTGTTGTAGACACCCATCCACGGCGTGATGTGGTCGGTCATGCCGGCCACCACGTACTTGTCGCACGTCACGTCGGACAGGTCGATCGACGTGCCCAACACCGTCAGCGCACGAGGCTTGCTGAACAGATTGCCCGTGAAAATATCGAGCAACTGGCCGTGCATGCGTGCCGGCAGCCGGGTGGCGTCGTTGTTCCAGTACAGGATGTCGAATGCGGGCGGCGCCTTGCCCAGCAGATAATTGTTCACCCAGTAGTTCCAGACGAGATCGTTCGGTCTCATCCATGCGAACACGCGGCCCATTTCTTCGCCGGCCAGCACGCCTTTCGCCGTGCTGTTTTGCTTCGCGGCCGCGATGGCCTCGGGCGTGGCAAAGAGACCCAGTTGCGAGTCGGCGGTATTGTCGAGAACCGCGACCATCAGCGTCGCGGCGTTGACGCGCTGCTCTCCCCGGCTTGCGAGGTGGCCGAGAAGCGCCGAAATCGTCATCGCACCGGAGCAGGCGCCATGCAGATTGATGTCCTCGCTACCGGTGATGTCGCGCACAGCCTCGAGCGCTTCGAGCAACGCCGCGACATAGGTGTCGAGATCCCAATGACTCTGCGCGGCGGTAGGATTGCGCCAGCTCACCACGAAGACCTGAAACTCGTTCTTCACCAGATAGTTGACGATGCTCTTGCCTTCGGACAGATCGAAGACATAGAACTTGTTGATCTGCGGCGGCACGATCAGTTGAGGCCGGGCGTACACCTGCTCCGTGGCCGGCGCGTACTGGATCAGCTCAAGCACTTCGTTGCGAAACACCACCGCGCCCGCCGAGGTGGCCAGGTTTTCGCCCACCTTGAACGCCGTCTTGTCGACCTGGGCCGGCATGCCCTGATTCTGAAGCATGTCCGTCACGAGGTTCTTCACGCCGCCCAGCAGGCTCGCGCCGCCCGAATCGATGATCCGTTTGAGCGCTGCCGGATTGCCGAGCAAGGTGTTGGTCGGCGACAAGGCATCGGTGAGGAGCGACAGAACGAACTGCGCCCGCTCCTTGGTCGCCGCATCGAGTGCGGAGCGGTCCACAAACCCGGTCAGCGCGTTACGCCATGCCATGTACCCTTGAAGCGTCATGCGGTACAGCGAGTTGTCCTGCCAGGCAGGGTCGGCAAAGCGTTTGTCGCCTTGAGGCGGTACGCAGTTCGCGCTGCCTCCCAGCACCGCGAGCAGATCGCGGACCAGCGCCGCCTCCTGTTCCACCAGCAAGGCAGGTTGCCGTAGTGCTTGCGCGCCGATCTGCTGTGCGGTGGCAAGCACGTCGCGCGGCCGCAACCCGACAAACGGATTGGGTCCCAATATGCCCTCGGCGGCAGACGCCGCGACATCGTCCGGGTTCTGACGCCCTGTGTTTCCTTCAGTGCTTGCCGCCATGCTGCTGCTCCTCACTCATCTCTTTCCGACTCTTGAACGACGGTGCCTGGACGACCAGCATCGCCAGCGTCTCCGCGATCAACGCGGGCTTGTCCTCGCCTTCGATCTGCAACTCGTTCATCGTCTTGACGATGATCCGGCCGCCGTCCTTACGTTCGACCGACACCAGCGTCACGCGACTGCGCACCCTCGCTCCGGCCTTCACCGGCGCCATGAAACGCACCTTGTCCAGACCGTAGTTCACGCCTGCCGATGCATCCGCGGGCACAATGCCGATTTCGATGGCGAGTCCCGCCAGCAGCGAAAGCGTCAGGTAGCCATGGGCGATCGTGCCGCGATAGGGGCTTTCGCGTTTCGCACGCTCGACATCGACGTGAATCCACTGCCTGTCGCCCGTGCATGCCGCGAAGTTGTCGATGCGGGCCTGATCGACCACGATCCAGTCCGACACGCCCAGCTCACGGCCAATGAAGTCTTCGAGCGTCGCGACGCTGTAGTTTTCGATGCTCATCGTGCAGACTCCTGGTGCGAAGTGAACTGCTCGCGCAACCACTTTTTGTTGGTCTTGCCCACGCTGGTTTTCTCGAGCGCGTCCACAAACCTGACCTTCTGCGGCACCGCATACTTTGAAATGCGTCCCGTCGTGGCAAACTCCATCACGTGCTGCTTGATCTCGTCTTCCGTGACGACCGTGCCCGCCTTGAGCACTACCAGGGCAACCGGCCGCTCGCCCCACTTCTCGTCCTTGATCCCGATCACCGCGACTTCGGCAACGCCCGGGTGCCGTGAAATCAGGCTCTCGATTTCAAGCGACGAGACCCACTCCCCGCCCGACTTGATGACGTCCTTGATGCGGTCGGTGATCTGAACGCTGCCGGTCGGGTCGATGTTGGCGATATCCTGTGTATGCAGATAGCCGCCTGCCCACAGGTCCGTGGATGCCTGAGGATTGTTCAGATAGCCCTGTGTCAACCACGGAGCGCGCGCGACGATCTCACCGAACGCCTTGCCGTCGTGTGCGACCTCGTCCATCGCGTCGTCGACGATGCGCAGATCGACGAGCGGAACGGGATACCCGGCCTTGCAACGCAGCCGCACTTCCTCCTCGGGATCGAGCGTTCCGCTGTGCGGCGGCAACTGGGCAAGGCTCAACACGGGGCAAGTCTCCGACATGCCATAGCCGGTGAATACGTCGATGCCGTGATCGAGCGCCGCGCGGGCGAGACCATGCGGCAACGCCCCACCCCCGATGATCACTTTCCACTTGCTGAAGTCCGTCTGCTTTGCGTCGTCGGCGGACAGCAGCATGTGCAGGATCGTGCCCACGCAATGCGAGAACGTGACGCCCTCGTCGCGCACGAGCTGCAGAAGACGCTCCGGCACGTAGCGGCCCGGATAGACCTGCTTCACGCCGAGGACCGTGGCGATGTACGGCATTCCCCATGCATGCACATGGAACATCGGCGTCAACGGCATGTACACGTCACCGCGGTGGAAACGCTGACCCGACTCCGGGCTCGACAACGCCGCCATCAACGTGATGGTGTGCAACACCAGTTGCCGATGCGAGAAGTACACGCCCTTGGGCAGACCTGTCGTTCCCGTGGTGTAAAAGGTGGTGGCGCGAGTGTTCTCATCGAAGTCCGGAAAGTCGAAACTCGTCGGACTTTGCGCGAGCATCGTTTCGTATTCCGTCGCGAAGGCGATCGAATGAGCGCAGCTATCGCTGCCCGGTTCGTCGATCCACACGAAGGTGCGAACTGTCTCAAGCTGATCCTTGATCGCCTCGACTACCGGCAGGAAGTCGGTATGAACGAACAGCACCTCTGCGCCCGCATGGTTGATGGTGTAGGCAATCTCCGCGTGCGACAGCCGCACATTGACGGTCTGAAGCACCGCGCCCATCATCGGCACAGCGAAATACGACTCCAGATAACGGTGGCTATCCCAATCCATGACCGCCACCGTCGTGCCGTACCGTACGCCTAACTGATGGAGCCCGTTGGCAAGGCGCGCGATGCGCTCGCGCAGGGTGGCATAGTTCATCCGCACCTGATCGCGGTAGACGATCTCCTGCTGCTGCGCCTGAACGAACGGCGTATGAAGCAGCTGCTTGATCAGCAGTGGATAGGCATAGGGTGATGGCGTCGAGTGCTGCGCGGCGTCCTGCATAGATGTCTCCTTCAAGCGGGAAATAAGTCGGGCTGACACAGGTCAACGAGGCTTATCACGCACGGTGGCACCCCGATTGACGCCATCATGAAATCCGGCAGGAGAAACGGCCATCCCCTGAACAGGGGAGCCTGGTGGGGCGAGGAGTACATGGGCCCGGGGTCCGATGGAACCCCAATAGCAGGCCTCTGAGAGTAATGCGGGGAGCGGAGAAACGATCGAACGGTGCATCCGGTCGGCGCCGGCAGCGCCGACCGGCCGGACACGCGCCATTCAGCGCATCAAATGCGATGATTCAACGGCGCTTCATCTTGATCACGCGCGAAATCTGGCCCAGCGTAAAGCCACTGTTCCTGACGTACTTTTCGTAGTCGAGCGGAGCGGTCAGCGATTCGTCCGTGACGTACTCGCCCATATAGCGAAAGCGGTCGGATGCCGTTCGCACGAATACCGGAACCGGGTCTGTCTGCCGCGCAAGCGTTCGACCGGCCGCGCGGGCGGCGGCACTGCCGTCGCACACAATGACGTCCGGGGCATACGGGTTCAGATCCTGGCGCAATCGCGCGGCCACGACCTTGCCGCCTTTCACGGGCAGGAAGGCCTGCTTGCATCCCCCCGTTACGCTGTGAATGTCTTCCCGGGAATATTCCTTGCCGATTTCAAACATGAGTTCGCTCCTGACAATAACGCCTGACTAAGGCCTAGCGGCGTCAAGCGGAGCGATGATATCGGCCTCCATCTAAATCCGTTGTAAAGAGTGTGAGCGGTTGAGTAAAGGAAGTATGCAAAGCCGTTTCCGCACGTTGCGCATTTGCCATCCACCGGATGGTGTCGGCTTTTCCATATTTTTGTTCGGATTCCTCAGGCATTCTCTTCGCCGCTTGCCCGGCGTTCACGACAACATGCAGTTGCGCGAGTTGCCGGGCGGATTCCGCGTCGTGCGGCTTTGCGGCGTTCTCACGTCGTCAGCACGTTCTCCGGCAATTTGTTAATCTCGCTTCGACACCCCTATTCCCACGATGCAAGGAGCGTGAAGCATGAGCACAGCCGACTACGAGCCGCCGAAGGTCTGGACCTGGAACAAGGACAATGGCGGCCGTTTCGCCAACATCAACCGCCCGATCTCGGGACCGACGCACGACAAGGACTTGCCGGTCGGCCAGCATCCCCTGCAGCTCTATTCGTTGGCAACACCCAACGGCGTCAAGGTCACGGTGATGCTCGAAGAGCTGCTGGCGCTCGGCCACAGCGGTGCGGAATATGACGCGTGGCTGATCCGGATCGGCGACGGCGAACAGTTCGGCAGCGGCTTCGTGGGCGTGAACCCGAACTCCAAGATCCCCGCGCTGCTCGATCGCAGCGGTGCGAAGCCCATCCGGGTGTTCGAGTCCGGCGCGATTCTGCAATACCTCGCCGAGAAATTCGGCGCGTTTTTGCCGACCGAAGCCGGCGCGCGCGCCGAATGCCTGTCATGGCTGTTCTGGCAGATGGGCAGCGCGCCGTATCTGGGCGGCGGCTTCGGCCATTTCTATGCGTACGCCCCCAGCAAATTCGAATACGCGATCGACCGCTTCGCGATGGAGGTAAAGCGTCAGCTCGACGTCCTCGACAAGCAGCTCGCCGATAACGAATACATCGCGGGAAGCGAGTACACGATCGCCGATATGGCCATCTGGCCTTGGTACGGCGGGCTGGTAAAAGGCTGGCTCTATGAGGCGGGCGAGTTTCTCTCGGTGCAGGATTATCGGCATGTCCAGCGTTGGGCGGATGCGATCGGTGAACGCCCGGCCGTGCGGCGCGGACGCAAGGTCAATCGCGTGTTCGGCGAGCCGGCGGATCAGTTGCATGAACGCCATGCGGCCAGTGACTTCGATACGCGGACGCAGGATAAGCTTGTCGAATCCGCCGACAAGCTCTGACGAGACAAAACCAGGACGCCGCCGGGTTTTACTGCTGGATGTCGCTGGGCTTGAGAGCCCAACGGCGCGTCGAGAACGTCGTGCGCGAATGGATGGACCGGCGCACCCTCGCGCACGAAAGCGCCTCGACTGTGGAGATCGCGGCGCTTTGCGAAAGACAGCGCTAGAACCAGCGACGCAGCGCTTCCTCCAGGCCGTCGATGCCGTTCCCCTCGCCGGCCCAGGCAACGCAGGCATCGGGACGAATCAGCATCGATGGGCCCGTATCGACGGCGACGCAACGCACTCTCTGCGTGGTGGTTGCAACGAGCGTGGAAGCGTTGCCGCCGGTTGAGGCGTCGAGAAGCACACCCATGCCGTCCTGCATGACGTCGTACAGCGAGACGTTCGCACCGCCTTGGCCGATCGGCCTGTCGCCGATCAGCCGTCCGACGTCGTCCCGCTCCGAGCCGAAATCGTAACGGGTGGAAAGACCGCGCATCATCTCGCTGATGAGGCGATTGACGTCATCGAGCTGTATGAGGTTTGCGATGAGGTCCCGCATCGCACCCGATTGCGGATCGGGCCGCAAGATCGCGACCTGGGCCAGGGTGTTGGCCAGCACGGCCTCGGCGACGGGGCGCCGCTCGGCCGTGTAGGTGTCGAGCAGGCTGTCGGGCAGCTCGCCGCGAACGACCGCGGCGAGCTTCCAGCCGAGGTTGGCCGCGTCCACGAGTCCAAGGCTCAGGCCCTGACCGCCGAACGGTGAATGGACATGCGCCGCATCGCCGGCAAGCAGCACTCTGCCCCGGCGGTAGGTATCGGCAAGCCGCGTGTTGTCGGCCCATCGGCTGCCGCTTTCGAGCGCTGTCACACGGACGTCCCCGCCGCTGATGCGGCGTAGCACAGCCTCGACTTCCTCGCGTGTGACAGGCGCCTGCCGATCTTCAGGCGTACCGATGAAGTCCAGCATGAACAGCCGGCCAGGAACAGGCCCATAAGAAAACACGCCATCCGATGTGCGACGCCAACCAATAGGCAACAGACGCTCAGGATGGTCGATCTCGGCGATGACCTGGTAGAACGTCGAGGTGGGAGCCGTGCCGGGGAAATCAAAGCCGGCCATCTTGCGGACGAAGCTGCGGCCCCCGTCGCAACCCACGAGCCAGGCGCAGCGGATCCGGCCTGGGCCTCGCGGAGAGGCCCACTCGACGTCGATGCCATCTGCCTGCTCGACGAAGCGCGTCACATCGCACTCGCGGCGAACCTCGACACCAAGCGCACGCGCGCGGTCGGCCAGGATGGCTTCGAGCCCCTGCTGACCCACCGCGCAGGCGCGCCGTTCCGGCTCGTTCTGCGCGTCCTTTCTGATCAGCAGGCCCGCGAAATGGCCGCTGAACTTCGCCGCCCGGACGCGTAGGTCCGCGCCGGTCTGCTCGGTGAACTGCTTCATCACCGCGAAACTGCGCGCCTCTTCGGTGACGATGCCCGCCGCCATCCCGCGACGCTGTAACGCTTCGCATGCAAGCGGGCCGACCGCCATGGCCTTCATGGCCTCGCTCGCGGCGGCGAGCCGTTCCAGCACGACGACGCGCACGCCGCCCAAGGTCAGCTCAATGGCGGTCAGGAGTCCGACCGGCCCGGCACCCACCACAACGACATCAACTGTTGTTGACATATACTTAATCCAAATGTGTACTCAGTACATTTATTATGCGGTAAAATGGCGACATGTCAATCCCAGCCGATCGCCGATCCCGTAAGCGCCTTGCCACGCGGCAAGGCATCTCCAATGCCGCCACGCGCCTATTCCTCGAGCGGGGCTTCGACAACGTGACGGTGGACGAGATCGCGTCCGCCGCCGACGTCGGACGGATGACGGTGTTCAATCACTTTCCGCGCAAGGAGGACATGTTCTTCGATCGCGACGAAGAGGGTCGCGAGATGCTGCGCGAAGCGTTGCGGCGGCACGATCCCGGCGTGGCTCCGATCGAGACCTTGCGTCTGCTCGCTCATCGGCTGGTTGCGGAACGGAGCCCGTTCATCGAATTTTCTGTGGCGAGCCAGGGCTTCATCGAGACGATCGAGGGCAGCGGAACCCTCAAGGCTCGAGCGAGAGCGATACGCGATGAACTTGCGCAAGTCGTCACGGTGGCGCTATCCGAATGCGTCGGGCGAAAACCTGGCGATCCCGACGCTCATCTGGCGGCCGATCTGCTCCTCGCAACGTGGACCGTGGCCCTCATCCAGGCGCACCGGACGTTTCGGCAGAAGCAGGATGCAGAGGAGGCAAAGGCCGTCTTTCTCGCGATTGTCGATAAGGGAAGCGTTGGCCTGAAGGCCGCGTTGGCGGGCACGCCTTACGCGTGAACGCCCGCGTGCGCCGATACGTTTTCGCCGATACTCTCTGCATCTCCTATGGAGCCGATTAGGAATCCCAACCTGACCAAACCCGCACCGCGCTCAGATCCTGGCCAGCACCCGAGGTATCTCTTCGACCAGCGCATCGACTGCGACGCGTACCTTGGACGGGATGTGCCGCGACTGCGAGCGCAATAAGTGCACCTCCGCGCCCTGCACGCTGTTGCTGTCCATCACGAGCGCGAGGCGGCCGTCGCGCAGATACGGCGCCATGAGCCAGCACGGCAACCATGCGAGGCCCGCGCCAGCCGCGGCGGCGTCCGCAATGGCCTGGAGATCGTCGTAGCGCAGGCGCGAGGCAACACGGACCTCCTGCACTTCGCCGTCTGCCCCGAGCACGCGCCACGGCATGCTCTGTCCGCCACGCCCGTAGGCAACGCCGACGAGCGAGCCAAGCTCGGCGAGGCCTGACGGCTGGCCGTTTCGCTCAAGCCAGCCGGGCGACGCGCAAATGCCCATCCGCTGAACGCCAAGCCGGCGCCCGACCAGCGTTGCATGGTCCGGCAGCGCTCCGATTCGCACCGCAATGTCAAAGCCGTCTTCAACCAGATCCGCGACACGATCGCTGAACGACATCTCGACGTCGAGCAACGGATAGCGCTCGATCAGCTTCAGCATCACCGGTGCGACACACTGCCGGCCGAACAGCACGGGCGCGGTAATCCGCAGCCTTCCCGACGGCTCGCGGCGGCCGGCATCGAGCGCGGCCTCCGCCGCGCCGAGTTCAGCCATAACGCGACGGCACTGGTCGTAGTACGCGTGCCCCTCGTCGGTCAGGCTCAAACGGCGCGTGGTTCGCTGCAGCAAGCGCACGCCGAGACGCTGCTCGAGCCGGTCCACGATCTTCGCTATCGCAGAGCGCGTGACGCCAAGGCGTTCGCCCGCAGCGGCGAAACTGCCGGCATCCACCACGTCCACAAACTCGGCCACGCCTCTTAGCCGGTCGTCCATCGCATGCCCCTCCATCGCTGCCGCCTTTGTCTCCTGCCAGGCGACGGTAAGTCGTCAATATCTCGCCAATGCGTCCTTTGAGGCAACACTACCATAGGGACTTCTTTCTATCTCGAGAGGTCGCTATGAATGCATGGACATTGAAACCTGGCGCGGGTATCGCCGGTTTGCAGCGAAGCGATGCGACGGCCCGCCCGGCGGGGCCGGACGACGTCGTCGTCAGGATTCACGCAGCGTCGTTGAACTATCGGGATTTGATGTTCGCGCGCGGCGACTATCTCGGCCTCGCCGATGCTCCACTGATCCCGCTGTGCGATGGCGCGGGCGAAGTAGTCGAGGTCGGCCGCAACGTGACCCGCTTCAAACCGGGCGATCGCGTCATCAATACGTATTTCCCGCATTGGATAGATGGCGGCCCCGCGCCGTGGAAGGTCGGCGGTTCGCCGGGCGCGCAGTCGGACGGGGTGCTGGCCGAGCGGTTCGTGGTCGATGAAGCGGCCCTTGTGCCGATCCCGGCTCACTTGAGCTACGACGAGGCGTCCACGTTATCGTGTGCCGGCGTCACGGCATGGAACGCATTGTTCGCGGACGGCGATGCCAAACCCGGCTCGACGGTGGTGCTGCTCGGCACAGGCGGCGTGTCGATCTACGCATTGCAACTGGCGCACGCGGCGGGACTGCGCACCATCATTACGTCGTCGAGCAACGAAAAACTGGAACGCGCACGCCAACTGGGCGCCGACGCGACGATCAACTACCGGGCCACGCCCGAATGGCAGAACGAAGTCCTCCGCCTGACCGAGGGCGCAGGCGCCGATATCGTCGTGGAAGTCGGTGGACGGGACACGCTGCCGAGGTCGGTTGCGGCGACGAAAATGGGCGGACTGGTGTCGATCATCGGCGGCGTGAGCGGCTTTAGCGGACCGCAGCTCGAACTGCTATCCGTGATTGGCGGCATCAAGCGGCTGCACGGCATCATGGTAGGCAGCCGCTCGATGCTCGATGAGGTGGCCCGGTTCGTGGGCCTCCATCAGATCCGGCCCGTTGTCGATAGCGTGTTTGGCTTTGACGACGCCCCCGCCGCCTACCGGCATCTCGAGTCAGGCCAGCACTTTGGCAAGGTGGTGATTCGCTTCGACCGCTAAAAACCGCTACGCGGCCACCACACCCGACTGATGCGCAACCAGCCGCGCATACGCCCCGCCGGTCGCCAGCAGTTCGTCGTGACTGCCGGCCTCGACGACCCGGCCGGCATCCATCACCAGAATCGTGTCGGCGTTCTGAATCGTGGACAGGCGGTGCGCAATGATGATGGAGGTGCGCGCCGCCATCAGTTCGTCGAGCGCGGCGCGGATCTGCTGCTCGCTGATCGTGTCCAGATGCGAGGTGGCCTCGTCGAGCACGAGGATCGGCGCGTCCTTCAGGAACGCGCGGGCAATCGCGACCCGCTGACGTTGCCCGCCCGACAACTGCACGCCACGCTCACCCACCTGGGTAGCCAGTCCGTCCGGCAAGCGTTCGACAAACTCGCTCAGCGCGGCCCGGTCGAGCGCGCGACGCACGTCCGCGTCGGACACATCGCGCCCGGCGAGACGGATGTTGGCCTCGAGTGTGTCGTTGAACAGATAGGTGTCCTGCGCGACCAGCGCGATATGGCTGCGCAAGTCGTCGAGGCGCAACCGGCGCAAGTCGACGCCGCCTAACGTGATGGCGCCTTGCTGCGGATCCCAGAAGCGCAGCAGCAGATTGGCCACCGTCGACTTGCCCGCGCCCGACGCACCGACCAGCGCAACGGTGCTGCCGGGACGCACGGCAAAGCTGACCCGCTCCAGTGCCGGTGCGCCGCGCCCCGGGTAAGCGAAGCTCACCGCGTCGAGTCGCACCTGCGGATTCGTGGGGACCGGGAGGTCGCCGTCGGTGACCGGTTCAGGCTCCGCTTCGACGACATGCAGGCGCCGCGTCGACGCGATCGTGTCCGCCAGTTGACGCGCTACCTGGCCAATCTCGGCCACCGGCATGAAGGCGGCCACGGAGACCAGCACCAGCAGCGGCAGCCATTCATGCGCAAACCAGCCGCGCGAAGACAGCACGGCTCCGAGCAACGCGACGGCCAGACCGCCCAGGCCGGTCGCCACCTCGAGCGCGGCGCTCTGGCGCGACAGGTCATCCAGCAGAGCCGAGCGCTGCTTCTGATAGGTAGCGGTATCGGCGAGAAATACCTCGCGGCGGCGCCCGGTGGCCTGGAAGGCGGCGAGTTCGGCGAGGCCTTGAATCGTTTCCGTGAGATGCGCGCCCAATAGCCCCAGCGCCGCGCGCGCCTGACCACCCAGGCGATCGATCTTGCCGCGCGCGAACAACGGCGTCAGGCCTGCCCAGGCGAGGAAAGGCAGCAGCACCAGGGCGAGCGGCCAGGCTGCCCAGGCCAGCAGCGCCAGCACACCGGCGGGGATCAGCACCGCGACGAAAGCCGGGGCCACGGTGTGGGCGTAGAAATACTCGACCGTCTCCACATCCTGGGTTGCCAGCGCCACCAGATCGCCGGAGCGCCGGCGCAGGAGATAAGCGGGCGCGAGGCGCTCGAGCTTGGCGAACAAGGCGATGCGCATTTCCGCCAGCAGCCGGTAAGCCATGTCGTGCGCCAGCCAGGATTCCAGCCAGTGCAGCGTCGCCGCAGCGGGGGCCGCGAGCAATAACCCCACCGTCAGTCCCAGCACCGGTCGTCCCGACGCGACCCCGGCCACCACGAGCGCACCCAGCACACCTACGCCAATAAAAGCCAGCACCCGGCCTACGCCGCACAGCACGGTCAGCGCGAGTTTCACGCGCCACGGCCAGACGAAGCGCAACAGGGTCCGCAAGGTATCGCCCCAGCCGATGTCCGCCGCGTCCTCGGCAAGCGCCCTCACCTGCGGTCCCGACGACGCCGGCGCGGCACGCAGTTGTTCCATCGCCACCGGACGTTCGGCGGTCGCCGCGACCTGCGGTCCCATCAGACGGCGATAGGCGCCGGAGCGGGTCATCAGTTCGGTATGCGTACCACTTTCGACGACGCGCCCCTGATCCAGCACGAGGATCCGGTCGGCGCCGATCACGCTCGACAGCCGATGCGCCAGGATCAAGGTGGTGCGGCCTTGCATCAGCCGGTCCAGTGCCTGCTGGATGATCGCCTCGTTTTGCGCGTCGACGGCGGACAGCGCCTCGTCCAGCAGGAGGATGGGCGCGTCGCGCAGCAACGCGCGGGCAATCGCGATGCGTTGGCGCTGTCCGCCGGACAGCGTGGCGCCCCGTTCGCCGATGCGGGTCGCGTAACCGTCCGGCAGCGCCATGATGAAGTCGTGGATATTGGCGGCCGTGGCTGCGGCGATCATCTCCACGTCGCCGGCATCGTGACGGCCGAGCCGCAGGTTGTCGGCAATCGTGCCGTCGAACAGCGTGCTGTCCTGGGAGACGATCGCGATCATGCCGCGCACCTGGTCCGGGTCGAGCGTGCGGATGTCGTGACCGCCGATGCGGATCGCGCCCGCCTGCGCATCGTGCTGGCGCAGCAACAGGCGCAGGATGGTGGACTTGCCAGCGCCGCTCGGCCCGACAATGCCGACGGTCTCGCCGGCGCCGATCTCGAAGCTGAGTCCGGCATGGGCGTCGGCACGACGGCCCGGATAGGCGAAGCCGACGTTGTCGAACGTGATGCTGGCGCGCAACTCCGGCACGTGGGCCGCGCCGCCGGCCGGCGCGTCGCTGCGCGCTTCCAGCAGCGTATGGATGGCGTTCGCCGCCGATTGCCCGATCATCCCCTGATGCAGCACGGAGCGCAGATCGCGCAGCGGACGGAAAATTTCCGTTCCGGCCATCAGGATGATCAGCAGCGCTTCGAGGCTCATGGCGCCATGGCTCACGCGCCACGCGCCGAGCGCGATGGCGGCGGCCGCGCCCAGTCCAGTGCCGAGATCGGTGAAGAAACGGGTGAGCAGGCCCAGCGCCAGCACCCAGAACGTGCTGTCGGACAAAGCCCGGGCGCGCCCCGCGAGTTTTTGCGCGAAGGCGGCACTCTGGCCGAAGGCCTTGAGCGTCGGCAGGCCCTGCACCGCGTCGAGAAACTCTTCGCCAAACGCCTTGAAAGCTTTCGCGCGGGCGATGGCCGCGTGCTTGTCGGCGTTGTGGACCAGCATCGGCAATGCGAGCGTCGCGAGCGCGGCGACCAGCAGCACGGCTGCAGTCGGCACGTCCCACCAAGCCAGCACGGCGAAGATCACCACCGGCGCGCAGGCGGCGATGACGAGCTGCGGCACGTAAGCGCCGAAGAAGGTCTGCAACTGCTCCACGCCGTCGATGACCGCCAGCATCACGCCGCCGGTGCGCTCCGCGCCGAACCACGCCGGGCCAAGCTCGGCGATGCGGTCGAACAGGCGCGCGCGCAGCACCGACTGCACGCGCCCGGCCGTGCCCTGCGCCAGCACGATCCGGCGATGATCGAGCCACGCGCGCAGCAACATGCAGGCCACCGTGCCGGCCGCCGCCAGCGCCACTTGCTGCGCCGGCGCGCCTTTGAAGGCCAGCGCGAGGACCCGGCCGAGGAAGACGAAGCGCAAGACGCCCAGGCCCATGGCGAGCAATCCGAGGCCCACTGCGCCGGCCACGCGCAGGCGCAACCCTGCCATCATCAACCACAACCTGCTGTCGAAATACATCCCTGGTCTCCAATCGGTTCGATGTCACATCGGTTCAACGAGACCTTACCGTGCGCCGCAGGGTCAGGCAAAAGATGGTTTTTCAAGGGGTGTTGAATATCCTACAATACCCAGCTATGTCCAACATCCCTCCACTCACTGCGTTACGCGCCTTCGAGGCGTCGGTGCGGCTCGGCGGCTTTGCCCGTGCCGCGGTCGAGCTCAACGTGTCGACCAGCGCCGTCAGTCATCAGATCCGCAACCTGGAAGAACTGCTGGGCGCTCGCCTCGTCGAGCGCAGCACCGGCATGGGCGGGATTCGCCTGACCGCGGCTGGGGAGAGCCTGCTGCCCGCCGCGAGCGCGGCGCTGTCGATGCTGGAGGACGCGTGTTCGCAGATCAAGGGCGTCGCGAAGCAGCTGACCGTCTCGGCTAACGTGCCGTTCTCGGCCATGTGGCTTGCGCGCCGTCTGGCGGAGTTTTCGAGCCGCCATCCCGAGACGCCGTTGAACGCGATCATTCAGGATGGCGAACCGGATTTTGCCCGCTTCGACATCGACCTCGCGGTCGTGCATGTGCCGGAGCGCGCGCTGCGTCCCGATGACGTGATCCTGCTGCAGGAGGAGGTGTTTCCGGTGTGCAGCCCCGAACTGCATCCGTTCGCGTCCAAGGCGGTGTGCCGGTGCCGCCTGTTGCAGGAGTCGCACCAGAATTCCCCTGAAATCGATTGGCGCACATGGTCGGCGCGCTTCGGCCTGCCCGGCGATTTCGAAACCAAGATCGTCCGCTACAGCAGTTTCAGTCAGGTCATCGGCGCGGCGATCGGCGGCGCGGGACTCGCGCTGGGCCGCTCGCCGCTGATCGACCCGGAACTGCGCAGCGGACGCCTCGTGCGGCTCTTCCCGGATCTGTCGCGCCCGGCTTCCTGGCGCTTCGTCCTGCGCAAAGGGCCGGCGCGCCGGCACCGGATGCTCGATCCGTTGATCGAATTCCTTCAGGCAGAGGCTGCCGTACCCGCGACGCCTCCGGTTCTCTCGACCTGACGCGTCAATTGCCGGGACAACTCAGTGCATCTCAGGCCATATCGAGCGGCGCGCGCCACGTCTGCGGACTGGCCCACGAGAGGCCCTTCAGGCGTTCGTGAGCCGGGTTCGCGGCACGCTGGTTGAGCGCATCGGCTACAGGTCCGCGCAACGACACCTTTCGGCCCGCAGCATCGAGCCGCCGGATAATCTCGGCGAGCGTGCCGTCGGCTTGCCACTCTTCGAAGCGACGTTGGCAGGTCGGGCGCGACGGATACCATCCGGGCACCCTCGACCAGCTATGCCCAGTCTGCAACGCCCACAGCACCGCATTGACCACCGCGCGCGGCTCCACGCGACGTCGGCCCGACCGGTCCGGCGCTACCGCCTCATGGCAGAACAACCCTTCGATCAGGGCCCATTCGCTGTCCCTCAAGTCGTCAAACTGAATCATGTTTTTTCTCAGCGAAGCTCATCTTTCCCGCGACGCCGCAATCTTAGGGGCCGTGTGCCGCGCATCGAAATGATGTTTCGCGTTAAGCAAAGCTGCGGGCGTGGATAGGCGCCGATTGGCTTGCGCCGCGCCAGGGCAACGGCCCACGCGCGACGTCGCAAAGACGCCGTCCTGCTATGGATATGCGAAAAAATTGGTTCGACCCGGTCGCATGAATGCGGACACTCGACAGGTTGAAATCGACCTGCAGACCGCCATGAAGGAATTCGCGTATCAACCCCAACGAGCGCTCGATCAAGCCACGGAAAACGCCGCCGTGCCGTTGGTCGGGCAGTGCATGTCCTCGACCGCTTCGCGCCGGAAGTTACTGAGGGGGCTTGCCGCCTTCGTCTCGTTGGGAATCGCCGGCGTCCTGGCAGCACCGTCAGCATGGGCCGCGTCAGGCACCGCTACCGGCGAGCCTGTGTATTTCGGCGTCAGCGGCCCGCTGACCGGACCCAATGCGCAATACGGCGCCCAATGGAAAGCCGGCTTCGATCTCGCGCTCGACCAGATCAACGCAAGCGGCGGCATCGACGGACACCCGCTGCAATACGTGTTCGAGGACAGCCAGAGCGATCCGCGCCAGGCGGTCAGCATCGCGCAGAAGTTCGTGGCGGATCCGCGCATCCTGATCGAACTGGGCGACTTCTCCAGCCCGGCCTCGATGGCGGCATCGCCGATTTATCAGCGCGCCGGACTCGTGCAACTCGGTTTCACCAATTCTCACCCTGACTTCACCAAGGGCGGCGACTTCATCTGGAGCCCGTCGGTCAGCCAGACCGATGCGCAGCCGCTGCTCGCGGATCTCGCGGCCAAACAGGGCTTCCGCCACGTCGCCGTGCTCTACCAGAACACCGACTGGGGCCGCGCGAGCAAGGACGTGTTCGTCAAGTCGGCGGCCGCGCGCGGCGTGCAGGTCGTGGCGGCGGAAGGCTATCAGCCCACCGACCAGGATTTTCGCGCCACCCTGGTGCGCGTCAACGCCGCCCATCCAGACGCGCTCGTGCTGATTGCCTACTACTCGGACGGCGCCCAGATCGTCCGGCAGGCGTGTGCGAGCGGCATCGACCTGCCGGTCGTCGCGGCCAGTTCGGTCTATTCGCCGAAGTTCTTCGAACTCGGCGGCACCGCCGTGAACGGCGTCACCACCAATACGAGCTTTTTCCCCGGCGATCCGCGGCCCGAAGTGCAAAGCTTCGTGCATGCCTTCGAGGCGAAATATCATCGCGAGCCGGACGCCTTCAACGCCTTTGCATACGACGCGACGATCATCGCCGCTTACGCGTTGCGTACGGGCGGCGCCGATCGCCGCGGTGCGCGCGACGCGCTGCTGAAGCTTCGCGACATCCCGAGCGTGGTGTTCGGCAAGGCGACCTTCGATCCCACGACGCGGCGCGTGATCGGCGTGAAGAGCATCAACCTCGTGGCCCACGACGGTCAGTGGGTGTTGCTCGACAAGAACGCCGCCGTCGCGTCGAAGTAACCCTCTCGCGGAGATTTTTGCTTCATGTCGATACCCTTGGCCCGCTTCGGCGTCTGGGCGCTCGTTCACGGCAGCCGTGCCGCCCTTCAGGACCCCGAAGAACCCTACGACGCGTCCTGGACGCGCAACAAGGCGCTGGTGCTCGAAGCAGAGCGGCTCGGCTACGATTCGGTGCTGGTCGCGCAGCACACCATCAATCCGCACGATCCGAATCTCGACCAGCTCGAAGCATGGACCGCGTCGGCCGCACTCGCCGCGCTGACCGAGCGCATCGAGATCATCGCAGCCATCAAGCCGTATCTGTATCACCCGGTCGTGCTCGCCAAAATGGCGCAGCAGATCGAGCACATCAGTCAGGGACGCTTTGCGATCAACCTCGTCAATGCCTGGAACCGGCCTGAACTGGAGCGTGCGGGCATCGGCTTTGCGGAACACGACGCGCGCTACGCCTATGGCCGCGAATGGATCACCGTCGTTGAGGCGCTGCTGCGCGGCGAACGCACAAGCTTCAACGGAGAGCACTTCCATATCGACGACTATCTGCTGCGGCCCGCCGATCCGTTTCGCGCAAGGCCGCGCATCTACGTCGGCGGCGAATCGGAGCCGGCCCGGCAACTGGTGGCCGACAAGGGTGATGTCTGGTTCATCAACGGTCAGCCGCTCGAAGACGTCGCGCGGTTGATCGCGGACGTGTCCGCCCGAACGCGCCCGGCGTCGCTCGCCGGTTTGCGCTTTGGCTTGTCGGCCTTCGTAATCGCCCGCGAATCCGATGAAGAAGCCCAGCAGCACCTAGCCCATCTTTTCGCCCTGGCCGCCAAAGACGCACCGTTGCGCGCGCAACAAAAAGCCAATATCGACCCGAAAGCGGTGATGTTCCAGACGTTCGCGCAAACACCGCGCGTCGGCTCGAACGGCGGCACGGCTGCGGGTCTGGTCGGCAGTTACGACACGGTGGCGCGGCGCATCGCCGCGTTTCAGCACGCCGGCATCGAACTGTTCATGCTGCAGTTCCAGCCGTTCGAAGCCGATATGCGGACCTTCGCCGAACAGGTGATGCCGCGTGTCCATGCGCTGAACGCGCTCAACGCCGGGTAAGACGCCCCCGGCGTTGGATCTATCGCGCGCTTACTGCTTACTCCAGCCAGACACCGTCGAACCGGTGACTGCCGAGCGGTGAAAACACCAGCCCCTTCACCCGCTTCGAAGCAGGCAGCGACACAATGGAATGCGCGATCGGCGTGTAAGGCACCTGCTGCTTGAAGATCACCTGGGCCTGCTCGTAAAGCGTCGTGCGGACGGCGGGATCCGAACTCGAACGGGCTTTGACGATCAGCGCGTTGAAGGCGGGATCGCACCACTTCGACACGTTGCTGCCATGCACCGCGTCGCAGCCTAGCAAGGTGCCGAGCCAGTTGTCCGGATCGCCGTTATCGCCCGACCAGCCGTACAGAATCGCGTCGTGCTCGCCGCCCTGCTTCGCACGGCGATTGTACTCACCCCATTCATAGCTGACGATCTTCGCGCGCACGCCGATATTCGCCCAGTCCTGCTGGATGAGCTGCGCCATCAACTGGGCATTCGGGTTGTAGGGGCGCTGCACCGGCATCGCCCACAGGGAGATGTCGAAGCCGTTCGGAAATCCCGCCTGCGCCAGCAATGCCTTGGCCTTCGCAGGATCGTAGGGCGCATCCTTCAACTGCTTGTCGTAGGACCACTGGGACGGCGGCATCGGATTGGTCGCGACGGTGGCGTTGCCGGCGAACACGGCTTTGATGATGGCGGGCTTGTCGATCGCCATATCGAGCGCACGTCGCACTTCGACGCGGTCGAGCGGCGTGTGCTGCGTGTTGTACGCGACAAAGCCGACATTGAAGCCCACCCCGGAGATCAGCGTCAGATCGGGGTTGCGTTTGACGACCTCCAGATCCGCCGGACGCGGGAACGCCGACACCTGGCACTCGCCGCTTGCGAGCTTCTGCACGCGCACACCCGGATCCGGCGTAATGGCAAAGATCAGATGCGCGAGCTTCACGTCTTCGGGGCGCCAATAGTCGGGGTTGGCGTCGTAGCGGATCAGCGCATCCTTCTGATACGAGCGGAACACGAACGGACCCGTGCCCACCGGCAACTGGTTGATGTCGGCCTCGCGATGCGCGGCGCTCAGTTGCGCCGCGTATTCCGCGGACAGGACGGAGGCAAAGGCCATCGCCAGATTGCGCACGAAGATCACGTCCGGCTGCTTCAACTGGAAGCGCACCGTATAGTCGTCCACTTTGTCGATCCGCTCGAGATTCTTGTCGAAGCCCAGATCGCTGAAGTACGGGAAGCTCGTCGGATAAGCCTTGCGGAACGGATCGTCGGGATTGAGCATGCGGTTGAACGTGAACAGCACGTCGTCCGCGTCGAAATCGCGGGTGGGTTTGAACCACGCGGTGGTGTGAAACTTGACGCCATGCCGCAGATGGAACGTGTAGGTGCGCTGATCGTCGGACACCTCCCAACTGGTCGCGAGCGCGGGCTCGAGGTCGAGCGTGCCGCGGCGAAACTGCACCAGTTCGTTGTAGACCGCGTTGCTGCTGGCGTCGAAATCGGTGCTGGTCGTATGCTGGCCCGGGTCGAAGCCCGCCGGGCTGCCTTCGGTACAGAACACCAGGGTGTTGTTACCGGCCGCGTTTGCCGGCGAGCAAACCGGGAATGCCGTGACACCCAGGCTGAAAGATACGATCGCTAAAGACGCGCGAACCGCGCGGCGCAAGACAGGCATGGCATGCTGGAAAGAACGCTTGATCATGTGGGATTGGGCAGAAAACGCTAAGCGGTCGGGCGACCGT
Organism: Paraburkholderia sp. GAS38; assembly: GCF_050434965.1. Classification (NCBI taxonomy): domain Bacteria; kingdom Pseudomonadati; phylum Pseudomonadota; class Betaproteobacteria; order Burkholderiales; family Burkholderiaceae; genus Paraburkholderia; species Paraburkholderia sp. GAS38. Next base: position 52,162 of record NZ_JBNDJO010000004.1, read on the forward strand.
GGCCGGAAATTTTCATTCCGACGGCGTTCAAGTACTACGAATAAATCCGTAGATCGATATGCGAGATGAAGCTAAGGCGCTGAAATCCAGGTGCACGCTATGCATTCGAGAAATCGATATTGGCGCGCGCCGACAGCCATTTGCATACTCGTTGCGTTCAACTTCCCTATTCCAATGCCATGACGCTTTCCCTTGACCACGTTGTGATCCGCGTGCGCGATCTCGAGCAGACCATTGCCGACTATAACGAACTCGGCTTCACCGTCCAGCGCGGCGGCACGCACGCCGACGGCGCCACGCACAATGCGCTGATCGGTTTCGCGGACGGCAGCTACTTCGAGTTGATTGCCTTTCTGCGCGACGCACCGGAACATCGCTGGTGGGATGCGGACTATCGGGTTGGCGACGGTCTGGTCGATTTTGCGCTGCTGCCGGAGCACGGCGCGGCGGGTGCTCCACCGCGCGGGCTGCCGCTCAATCTGACGCATGGCGTCGGTCTCGAACTGCTGTCCACGGACAACGCCAAACCCGCACGAAGCTAAAGCGGAGCGACGACCGTAGGCTCGGCGCGCGCCGCTACGCCTTAGCGCTCCCGCCTACGGCCACCGTGGACAGGTCCTTCTCAAACAGATACCCTGGCGGCTCATCCTCACCAAAGTCATGCGCCGACAGCAACGTATAGCCATGGGTCCGATACAGCGCGATGGCCTCCGGCTGACGCGGTCCCGTGCCGAGGTACACCCGCGTATAACCCTGGCGAACGGCCTGCGCCTCCAGCTCCGCCAGAATGCGACGCGCCAGGCCCTGACGGCGATGGTCGCGGCTGGTCCAGATGCGCTTGAATTCGGTGGTGCCCGGATCCTCATGGCGCATGAACGCCCCACCCGCTATCGCCACTCCGTCGCGCAGCAGCAGCACGAAAGCGCCATGCGGCGGCGCGAACGCCTCAACCGGATAGCGCTGCATTTCCCGGGCGATCTCCTCCGCATCGATCAGGCCTACATAACGACTGCTGTATTCATAGGCGAGCTCATCGAACAGCGGGCGGGCCAACGGGTCGTGCACCGAAACGTAAACGAAGCGCTCGTCGGGCACGGTTTGAATCGGCCGCGAAACGACAGAAGCGGAAGTAGCGTGTGTCATAAGGTCAATCGTTCGATCCATCAAAAAACGCGCCGCAACCAGGCAACCACTAGGCCGCGACCGGTTCGCGCGCGGCCTCGGGCCGCCAGCCCAGTTCGGGTGCGATGCGCGTGACGAAGTCCTCGAGAATCTGCTGATAATTCTCGAACGGCAAATCATACGGCAGTTCGAGGCGCAGTTCGCCGACCTGCGCCACCACCGGATCGTCGAGCAGACGGCTGACGATCTCGTCCGCCGTCCCGACGAGATCGGGTACGAACAGCGTGCGCCGCTCGCCGTGCGGCGTCAGCGTGCGCGCGTGGCGCCCCTCGGCGAACTCGCGATAGCGCTGCCGCGTGCGGGCATCGGCGCCGTCGACCGGCACGATCACACGCCCCAAGGCGATCCGCGGCGCCCGGGCTTCCGTCCAGTGCGAGCGGAACAACTCAAGTTGGCTTAACTGCGCGGTGCGGTAATCGTCCGTCCCCTCACCGGTGGTGATGTTGCCGATCAGCAGATTGAAGCCGTTGCGACCGGCCCATTCGATCGAGCGCCGCGAGCCGCCGCCATACCAGAGCCGCTCGGTCAGACCCGTCGCATAGGGCGTCACGCGCGGCCGCACGCGGCCTGCCGCCGATTCGATGAAGCTGTCCTCATCGCCCAGCCATTCTCCCGCGAGATTGCGGCGCAGACGTTCGATGCGCGCGTGCGAGAAATCGATCAGTTCGGGATTCGCGTCGAACAGACGGTCGCCGAGCAGGATGCCATGCGCCGGCGCACCCGCGCTCAAGCCGACATTCAGGCGTCCTCGAGACAGGACATCCACCGTGGCAAGATCCTCGGCGAGCCGGAACGGGTTCTCGTAGCCCATCTGGATCACCGCCGCGCCGAGTCCGATGCGCGAAGTACGCTGGCTCGCAGCGGCGAGGAAGGTGGCCGACGAGGACACCGCGCGTTCCAGATGACGCTGACGCACCCACGCGCTGTCGTAACCAAGGGCCTCGCCGACGCCGAACAGATCGAGCGATCGCTCAAAGCCGGCGAGCGGCGCATCGTCCGGGTAATTGCCCGGCGTCAGGAAAGCAAGGTGATCAATGCGGACAGCACACATACGCTACCTCGGTGGTTGTTCTGGAGAAGCATCGAAGCAGCCGGTTGGTCGCGGCCTTTCTCGTAGCGCATACGCTCACAACACCTTCGACAAAAATTCGCGGGTGCGCGCCTGAGCCGGATTGCCGAGCACGCGTGCCGGCGGACCGGATTCGACGATGCGTCCGTCGTCCATGAACACGATCGTGTCGGCGACTTCCCGCGCAAAGCCGATCTCGTGCGTGACAATGATCAGCGTCGTGCCCGAGCGCGCGAGCTGGCGAATCACGTCGAGCACCTCGTTGACCAGCTCAGGATCGAGTGCCGAGGTCGGTTCGTCGAACAGCAGGACCTTCGGCTTCAGCGCCAGCGCGCGCGCAATCGCCACCCGCTGCTGCTGGCCACCCGACAACTGGCGCGGCCACGCATCGGCCTTGTCGGCGAGTCCCACGCGCGCCAGCAGCGCACGCGCTTCGGCCTGAGCCTGCGCGCGCGGCACGCCCGAGGCCAGCGGCGCCTCGACAAGATTGTCGAGCACGCTCAGATGCGGAAACAGGTTGAAACTCTGGAACACCATCCCGACATCGGCGCGGCGCCGCTGCAGGATATCCTTCTCCTTGAGCTCGTAGAGCGTGCGTCCGTCGCGGCGATAGCCGATCAGCTCGCCGTCGATGTCGATGAAGCCGTCGTCGACACGTTCGAGATGGTTGATCGAGCGCAGCAGCGTCGACTTGCCCGAGCCCGACTGGCCGAGAATCACCGTGACGCTGCCGGACGGAAACGCGAGCGAAATATCGTCGAGAACTTTCAGCGTGCCGAAGCTCTTCGACACGTTATGAATACCCACCTTGCCGCCGACACGCCGCTGCGCCCAGCCGCTAATGCCAGCATCGGCATCGGCACCGGCAGCGGCTGCAGAGCCGGCTTGCGGCCCCGCTTTCAGCGCATCTTCCCGCCGCGCGGCGCGCACGCTCCGCCACCGCCTCAACAGCGCGCTCAACCGCGACACCGCCACCTGCTCGCGTGTCGCGCCGCGTGCGTAGTAGCGTTCGATATGAACCTGAATCGCCGACAAGGCCGTGAGGATGATCAGATACCAGATGGTCGCGACCATCAGCAAAGGAATCACCTCCAGATTGCGGTGATAGATGATCTGCACCGTGTAGAACAGGTCCGGCATCGCGAGGATGTAGACCACCGAGGTGCCTTTGGCGAGACCAATGATGTCGTTGAACGCGGTGGGCAGGATCGCGCGCATCGCCTGCGGCAGCACGATGCGGCGTACCTGGCGGGCGCCCGGCAAACCGAGCGCCGCGGCCGCCTCGCGCTGTCCGTGGTCGACGGAGAGAATTCCGCCGCGGATCGCTTCGGCCGAAAACGCCGCGTGGTTTAACGTGAGGCCCAGCACGGCCGCAAAGAACGGACTGATGAGATCGGTGGTTGATTCGTTCAGCAGTGCGATATGCGTGAACGGCACGCCGATCCAGATCGTCTCGTACAGATAGCCGAGATTGTTCAGCAGGAGCAACAGCACGATCGGCGGAATCGAGCGGAACAGCCAGATGAAGGCCCACGCACAGCCGGCCAGCAGCGGCGAACGCGACACGCGCGCCAGCGCCAGCGGCGTGGCCAACGCGAAGCCGAACAGCGCGCCCAGCCCCGTCAACACGAGCGTGCGCCCGAGCCCCTCGAGCACCGGCGCGGCGAAAAACCACTGCGCGAAGACACCCCAGCCCCAGCGCGGGTTCCCCAGCACCGAGTTCAGCACGATCACGATCAGCGCGATCGCCAGCACGGTCCCTGCCGTGCGCGCATGATGTCGAGCCGGAACGATCCGGTAGTGTGCGTACTCCGGACCGGCTGCATCGTCGCTCACGCGGCCCGCGTGGCCAGGGCCGACAAACGGCTGAGTGGTGTCGCTCATGATTCCGTCCTCCTGCGCTGCGCGCCGTCAGTCATGCCGTTTCCGCGGCCGCGTAGCGGCTTTCTCGTCGCGGCAGTCCGAGATGATCGCGCAGCGTGGCGCCGGCCAGCGTGCGGCTGTAGCGGCCGCGCGCCTCCAGCGCCGGAATCACGTAGCGAACGAAATCGTCGAAGCCCTCGGCCTGCACCGGGAAACCGAGGATAAAGCCGTCGGCCGCGCCGGCGTCGAACCAGCGGATCAATTCGTCCGCGACCTGCTCGCCGGTGCCGATGAATTGCGGCTTCGGCGTCGTTACTTCCAGCGCGACCTCGCGCAGCGTCGAACCCTTCTTCTGCGCTTCGGACTTGATGCGATCGGTGGTCGAACGGAAGCTGTTCTTGCCCAGCTCGCCGAGATCGGGGAACGGCTCGTCAAGCGCATATTGCGTGAAGTCGTGATGTTCGAAGAAACGGCCCAGATACGCGAGCGCTTCGTCCACCGTGATCAGGTCGCGAATCACACGATACTTCGCCTCGGCTTCCTCCAGCGTCGCGCCGACGATCGGGCCGATGCCCGGGAAAATCTTCACGTCGGTGGCCGCGCGCCCATGCTCGAGCGCGCTTTGCCGCACGCTCTCCGAGAACGCCCGCGTTTCTTCGAGCGACGGCGAATGCGTGAACACCGCATCCGCGTACTTGCCGGCTAGCGCGATGCCGGAATCCGATGCGCCGGCCTGGAAAATCACCGGCTGCCCCTGCGGCGAGCGCTGGATATTGATAGGCCCTGCCACTTCGAAGAAGCGGCCCTTGTGATCGAGCGTATGCAGCTTCTCGCGGTCGAAGAAACGTCCGCTGTCGCGCTCGCGCACGAAAGCGCCATCGTCCCAACTGTCCCACAGGCCCTGCACCACTTCGAGATATTCGTCGGCGATCTCGTAGCGCAGTTCGTGATCCGGATGCTCGCCGCCATAGTTTTTCGCGGACCCCTCGAGCGGCGACGTCACGACGTTCCATCCCGCGCGGCCGCCGCTGATGAGGTCGAGCGAGGCGAACTGCCGCGCCACCGTAAACGGATGGCTGTACGACGTCGACAACGTGCCCGCCAGACCGATCTTCGTGGTCGCGGTCGCGAGAGCCGAGAGGATCGAGATCGGTTCGAAGCGGTTCAGGAAGTGGGGAATCGATTTCTCGTTGATATACAGGCCGTCGGCTACGAACGCGAACGCCACGCCGTTGGCCTCCGCCTTCTGGGCGATACCCGTGATGAAATCGAGGTTGACGCTGGCATCGGCGGGGCCGGCGGGATGCTTCCAGGAATTCATATGGCCGCCTGCGCCATGCAGCATGATGCCGAAAGTGAGGTTTCGCTGGGTCATGTGGGGTCCGTTAGACAAAAATGAGCAGGGATGAGAGACGGGACAATCAGACGCGCGCGGCCTGTTCCGCACCGGCCAGCGCCTCGACCGAAGCGAGGCGCAGCGCGTAGTCCGCCACGGGGGTGTCGATCACGAATTCTTCGATACCGAAGCGCTCGTGCAATACGTCGAGTTCCTGATGCACCTCGTCCGCCGTGCCGGTGATGACATGCGGGTGCAATTCGTCGAGCCGGTAGTCGCTTACACCGGTTTGCCGCGCGAATTCCGCCGCGGCCTCGGGACTGGGAAGGTTCACGCTCTGCCCCGTTGCAAGCCGCAGTTTGAAAATGCGCAGCGGACCGACATGACGCTGGGCCTGCGCTTTCGACTCCGCGGCAAACGCGAACAGCGCGAGCAGCGGCGTGCGTCCTGTCGCATCGCGATACGCGGCAATCGAACGCTCGATGCTGTCGTTATCGCCATTGAAGTGACCGGCATAACAGAATTGCCAGCCGTGCTTCGCGGCAAGCAACGCGCTCTCAGGGCTACCGCCCAGCAGAATGCCCTGCGGTGCCTCAGGCGGCGTCGGCAATGCCACGGCGCCAGCGAGCGGATGATCTTCGGCTACACCGGACTTCAGGAACGCGTCGAGTTCGGCAAGCTGGTGGGCGAAATCAGGCTTCTTCGTCTTGTCGTGAAACCACTGCAAGGCACGCGTCGTAAGCGGCAAGCCGCCCGGCGCCTTGCCGACACCAAGGTCGACGCGGCCCGGCGCCAGCGACGCCAGCACCCGGAACGACTCGGCCACCTTGAACGGACTGTAGTGCTGCAACATCACGCCGCCGGAGCCGACGCGAATGCGCGACGTGCGCGCGAGCAGATGCGACACGACGATCTCCGGTGCGGAACTGGCGAGCCCTGGTGCGCCATGATGCTCGGCGATCCAGTAGCGTTTGTAACCCAGCGCTTCCGCACGCTGTGCGAGCCGCACCGTGAAGCGCAGCGCATCGTGCGCGCTGGTTCCGTCGGCAATCGGACTTTTGTCGAGAATCGAAAGTGAGTAGGACATATCGATACCTCCCAGCGCACCGGCAGGTGCGTGGGAAAAAGGTGAAAGAGATCTGCCGGGCGAGATCCGCTTGTTCCATTATCGTCATCAGGAACGAACCTCGTTCGAGCAAATTTTGCTATGCATATGAGTAAATCGTCAGAACGTATAGCGTGCACGCAAGTAGTAGAAACCGCCGTCCTCGCCGATCGTCGAAGCAAAGGCGTCGTACTGCGCACCTTCGAGCTGTGCCGCATAAGGCAGCTTGGTCGGATAGACGTCGAACAGGTTGTTCGCCCCCACCGCTATCTGGAACCGCTTCGTCACGTCGTAACGGACCTCCAGATCGGTGGTGTAGCGCGCTGCATTCTCGAAGTGGATGAACTGTGTCGTCGAGAACGCATTGGGTCCGACGATGTAGGTCTCCTCGCTTGAGGTCGAACCAAAGCGCGTCTCGTGCAGGCTCACGCCCCACTTGTCGAGATGCCAGTTGCCGCCGATGATGATCTTGTTCTTCGGCGTCGCCGTGCTCAGCCACGCAATCTGCTGTGCGTTGAGTTCCGGCTGACCGTTGGCGCCGTTGGCTACCTGCGTGACCGAGGTGGTGTTCAGGTTGATGCCGAGATCCCAGTCCACCTGGCCATAACCGCCAAAACTGGTGTGCCAGGTACCGGACAGATCAATGCCACGGGTACGCGTGCTCGCACCATTCGTGAAGTAGCTCGCGGACACCGCCGACGCCGGGATCGACCCCGGCACCGACAGCCCGGCAGCCTCCATGGCGGCAATCGCCGCCGCGCCCGAGGCCGTGCCGCCTTCGACGATGCGGTTGCGGATGTCGATCTGATACGCGTCGATCGTCAGGTGCAGGTCCTTGGCAGGCGTCAGCACGAGGCCGAGGTTGTAGTTGGTCGACTCTTCCGGTTTCAGCGGCTGTGCGCCGATCAACTTTGCCGCCGCCGAGTTGGCCGCCAGCAGGCCGCTGACCGAAGCCGGCGATTCGTTGACATTGCTGTAGTACTCCTCAGCGAGAGACGGAGCGCGAAATCCGGTACTGACGCTGCCGCGCACGGCGATCTGCGGCGTGAAGTCGTAACGCGTCGAGATCTTGCCGTTCGTCGTATCGCCGACATCGCTGTAATGCTCGAAGCGTCCGGCCAGATCCACCGTCCATTTCGGCGCGAGGTGGGTCGACAGGTCGATGTACGTGCCCAGCACGTTGCGCGAATTGTCGCTCGCGCTGACAGGCGCGAGACCCGGCAGCGCCTGGGAGCCGCCATCCAGATAGGAAGCCTCGTCGCCCGCCCCCACGGTGTAGGTCTCGCGCCGCTGTTCCACCCCAACCGAAACGTTCACCGGCGCCGGCAACAGCGGAAGATGGAAGGCGCGCGACAGGTCGAAGTTATTCGTCAGTTGCGTGTTGCTGACGGTGGCCAGATGGAAACTGGTCGGCGTATAGCCTTGCGCGGCATACAGTCCGGTGTTAGCCGAATTGTCCATGCCGATGCCTTCGTGGTCGCCGCCATAGGTCGAGCTAAGATCCCACGACCAGCCGAACAGGTTCTGGCCTTTGATACCGGACGTCACCGAATAGTCGTTCTCGTTGACCGTCTCCGTCGGCACGAAGCCGTTCGGATAGACCTCGGGAAGCACGGCAGGCGGACGGTAGTTCTGGTAAGCCTCGGCATTGCGATGCGCATAGGTGCCGAAGCCGTACAGTTCGACATCGTCGCCGAGGTAATAGCCCGCATTGAAGCCCACCGACTCACGCGTACTGGCCGGGTCGCCCTCGATCGGATTGTAGTAGCCATGCCCCGGCTGGAAGGTGCCGAAGTAGTCGTCGGGGCCGGTGCGCACCGTATGATTCTGGCGGTCGTATTCCGCCGCCAGGTCGAGGTAGCCCTTGTCGCCGAGATTCAGGCCGATATTGGCGGACTCGCCGTTCTTGAAGCCGTCGCCTGCATAGGTCTGGCCGTTGCTCGTCTGCAGCGATCCTCCATGCGAGCTCGTCTTCAGAATGATGTTGATCACTCCGGCGATGGCGTCGGATCCATACTGCGCCGAGGCACCGTCACGCAGGATTTCGATGTGGTCGATCAGCCCGACCGGGATCATGTCGATGTCGACGCCGGTCGACCCCTGGTTCAGGCCGCCGTCGAGCGCGATATTCGCCGTGGTATGGCGACGCTTGCCGTTCACCAGCACCAGCACGTGGTCCGGCGTCAGACCGTGCAGAGACAGCGCGTCGGTTAACTGCGCCGTATCGCCGGCATAGGTCTCCCGCGTGATCGACGACGACAGCTTGACGAGCGCATCGCGCAGATTGCTTTGCCCGGTGGCCTGCAACTGGGCCCCGCTGATCACATCCACCGGCGTCAGGCTCTGGCTCGCCTTCGTACTGGTGCGCGTGCCGGTCACCACCACGGTGTCCTGCTGCACGGTACCGGTTGCGGCGGCCTGCTTCGTGGCTGCCCGGCTCGTTGCGGATTGGACTGCGGCGGGCTGAGCGCCGTTGGCCGCCGCGGCATCGCTTGCCTGCGCCGGTGCAGCCGCGCTCTGCGCCCATGCGGCGCCGTTGCACGTAATCGCCAGCACAGCGGCGGATAACATCGTCCTGCGAAATCCGGTGGCGGCCTGACCGGCCCGACTCTTTCTATTACTGTTCCTGCGCATCGCACTGTCCCGTTGATTGTCAGCGAACACCACTCTCCCGCACACCGGTTGAACGCAACGGTGTGAGGAGCCATTTTTTAGTCATACTGATGATTTACAGCGGACCATCTACCAGACAGCAAGCGCTGCCCGGTTATCGTTAGCTTTTTGGCAAGCCAGGCGGATTGGTTTGGGCCTTGTCGATCGCTTCGCTGCCCAGACTCCAGCGGTCGAGCACCTGCGTGTATTTTCCGCTGTGAATCAGATCGTTCAGCAGCAGCGTGACGGGAGCGGCGAGCCCACTCCCCTTGCGCGTCGTGACCGCCACATCGGCCAGAATCGGCCAGCCGCCGCTGATGGTGCCCACCGAGCGGATCCCGCCTTTCTGCGCCGCCTCGTAGGCGAGCGCCGAGTTGACGCTCAGGATGACGTCGGCACGCCCCGAGCGCAGCGCCACGTCCCGCACGGCGATGTCGTCGTAGTACTGAACCTGCACCGGCTTCAGCCCATGCGCGACATTGTCCTTGTCCCATGCCAGCAGGATCTTTTCCTGGTTCGTGCCGGAATCGGTAATCACACGCAGGCCCGCCACGTCCTTCGGTTCACGGATCGTTTTGATCGGGCTGGAATCCTTCACATAGAATCCGAGCACGTCGCGCCGATAGGTCGAGAAGTCGAACTTCTCCTTGCGCTCCTCGGTCACCGTGACGTTCGACACCACCGCGTCGACCTTGCCCGATTGCAAGGCAAGCGGCCAGTCTTCCCACGCGAGCGGAACGAGCTTCAGCTTGCGCCCCAGGCCGTCCGCGATCAGTTGCGACAGGTCCGGGTCAAAGCCCACCACGGTCTTTGCATCCGTCGCATACGCGCCAAGCGGTGGAAACGCTACCGTCAAGCCGATGACCAGTTCGTCTTTTTCCGCAAAATGAAACGTTGCAGGAACAGCCAGGATGGCTGCCGTGTCGGGCGTGGTCCGAACGCGGTTTGGCTGATCCGGACTCAGATTGAATCCGCTTGAGGTGGTGCCTGCCGCTTGTGCTGTGGCCGTCAAACCCATCGCCAAAGCGACGAGCGTAGCGGCCACTGCCGACAGAATCTTCCGGCTGTGTCTCATGAATGGTTATGCCCTGTTGAAATAGACAATGTGTGCCAGGCGCAGCGCGCTTGACTAGCGTTGGCCGAGCGGTTCGAGCTGGACCAGATCGCTCAGCGAATCCGTGCGGCCGGGTTCCAGCAAATCCTTGCCGAACGGCAGACGAAAATGAACCTCGGGCGGAATCGAAGGATCGAACAGGCGCTCGTAACCCGCGCTCACATAAAGTCCTGCCGCCTCGGGTTGCCTGAAGCCTGTGGTCAGATAGACGCGGCGATAGCCCTGCCGCAATGCACGTGCTTCGAGTTCCTGCACGACGCGACGGGCCAGCCCCTGACGACGCTCGCCCGCATGCGTCCAGATACGCTTGAGCTCCGCGGTCGTTGCGTCGTAGCGTTTGAACGCACCGCCGCCGACCGTCTCGCCGTCGCGTACGATCACGATGAACGCGCCTTCGGGCGGCGCGAATAACTCGGCCGGATAACGCACCAGCTCTTCGCTCGCCAACGCGGCACTGTTCGGCCGAAACTCGGCATAGCGTGTCGCGTACTCGACCTGCAGTCCATCCAGCAGGGGCCGCGCAAGCGGATCCGACAACGTGGTATCGATAATGGTGTAGGTCATGGCAGATAGGGGCTATTTCACGGCCCCGCTGATCCTGTCGTTGAATTTCTATGCCGTTCGACCTGAATTTCCGTCGAACCGAAAATACGATAACAGGCAGTCAATCTGCATTGAACCAAACATTTAACGAATCGTTATTCCGCACAATCCGTATATATTATTTATGTGTCGATTCACGTGCGGCAATGCGATTTTCGTCGCTCGCGCAGCGCGTTGTGCTGCAACCATGAGTGGGATGGGCATCCCAGCAGGTCACCTAACTTTGTATCTGTTCAGGACAGCGACGGGTCCATCGGCGCGTTCGCCTGCAAACAGGCCCACAATCGCTGGGCAACCGGACCTTGTGCCCCGTCGCTGCGTCGAGCGGCACCACGCCGGGCTCAGTGCCCCAGGCCGGTGGCGGCGATCTGCTGCTCCACGTACTGCGCGAAGAGGGCGTGCAGATGCGTCGTCGGATGCAGGTCGTCGGCGAACATGTAGGTCTGGTCTGCGTTGGCGCTCACGTAGGTGGCCGGCGAGCACAGCAATGACGTGTCATCGGGCGTTTTCGAAGGATCGCAGGCCTGGCCCGTGTTCGATACGGAGAAGCCATTCGCCTGGAAGTTCGCGATGATCCCGTTCAACCACGTATAGGCATCCACCTGGATGACCTTGCTTTGCACGCCGTCGGTCTGCAAGGCGCTGTTCAGCGTACTGTTGAAGAGCTGCGATAGCTGGGTGTAATTCGCGCCGCCATCGGACTGGGAGAGACCGTCCGGCGAGAGTCCGATGTTCGGCAGATTGACCACCACCACATGCGTGGCGCCGTTCTGCACGATCTGCGCCACCAGTTGCGCAAGCGTGGTTGCCGCGGTCTGCACAATGCTCGATCCGGCCGGCGGCGCCCCGGCCCGCAGCACATCGTTCGCGCCGGCCCAGACGAGCACCAGTTGATTCGAGTTAAAGCTGCCGTGTGTGCCCAGATAGCTCGACACCTGCTGATTCATCGGCATTTCGACGTTGCCGATCACGTCGGTCAGGAAGTCGTTCTGGTCCGCGGGCGTCGCGACCGTGGCGCCGCCCTCCGCATAACCGAGGCCGCTCTGCGCGCTGAGCTTATGCGTGAAGTCGATCGTGTACGCGGCGCTTAACGTGCCGCCGTAATACTGTGCGACGTTCTGCGTCCACACCTGGCCGGGGTTGGTCGTGAAGCGCCCGCCGCCCACCGCGCTGGCGAGCGGCGCATAAGTCCCGACGTCGGACAGGCTGTCGCCGAACGAGACCACTTGCAGATTGACGCCGCCTGGCGCCGTGGACGTGCTGCTACCAGAGCTGCCGCCGTGGCCGCCACCGCCGCATGCCGAAAACAGTGAAATCGCCACGGAACAAATTGCAACGCGTACCTTGCCATGGATTGCTCGCATTACCACTCCTCGTTGACCAGCCGGGGCGCCGGGGCCGCTACGCGGCCTGAAGCCGCGCGTCGTCCCTCACCAATCCTTACCTCGTAGCAAAAAGCGTGCGCCGACGCGGCTGGGGTACGTGCGAGCCGCAAAAACGCCATGTGGATTTTCTTGGCGCATTTTTAACTAACCAGTTAGAATACTGCCGGAACGAAGCTTCGGGAGCGCTCACGCGCATCCCGTTTCTCTCGCCTCTACGATGATTCCCTGGAGAACGACGTGTTACGGCGCAAGTTTTTGTCGTCAATGATCTTGATGGCTGCAGGCATTGCGGTGGCCAAGGCCCGCGTGATTTTCGGCGGCATGCCGTGGTTCAAGGATCCGGTGGTTCTGCCCGAGCCCGTAGTGCCGGATGGCTGGAAATTCTTCACAGCCGGCGAAGTCGCAGCCGTCGAGGCGATCGCCGACCGGCTGATTCCCTCGGACGAATTGAGCATCGGCGGCAAGGAAGCCGGCTGCGCGCTCTTTATCGACCGTCAATTGAGCGGCGACTACGGCCGCGCGGCCACGCAGTATCGGCTGGGCACCTTCAAGCCGGGCACGCCGAGTCAGGGACCGCAAATCAAGGACACACCGGCCGAACGCTATCGCGCCGGCCTGAAGTCGCTCGACGACCACTGCAAGCAAAGCTTCGGGGGCACAGCCTTCAGTGCACTTGCAGCCGAACAGCAGGACAGCGTGCTGAAACAGCTCGAAGCAGGCGAACTCGCACTCGCCGGCGTCGATGCAAAAGCCTTTTTCAACCTGGTCTTGCAGAACGTGCGCGAAGGTTTCTTCGCCGACCCGATCTACGGCGGCAACAAGGACATGGCCGGCTGGAAGATGCTCGGCTTCCCCGGCGCCCAGTATGACTTCCGTGACGTGATCGGTCGTCAGGGCGAAGACCTGAAGATCATTCCGATCAGCCTCATCAGCCGCAAGAGCTGAGGCGCGCACTGTTTCCCGTGCAGCCCGACTGCACCCCCACTGCAACAAGCGGAGAATCACATGGCACTCAAACGTGCTAAAGCCGACGCTGTGATCGTCGGGCTCGGCTGGGCCGGCTCGCTGATGGCGAACGAACTGACCCTGGCCGGTCTGAACGTGGTCGCGATCGAACGCGGTGCCTGGCGCGACACCAGCAGCGACTTCCCCACCACGGTCGACACCGACGAACTGCGTTTTGCGACGCGCCGCGCGCTGATGCAGCCGCCTGCCATCGAAACGCTCACCTTCCGCAACACGCCAGACCAGACCGCACTGCCGCTGCGCGACTGGAACACGTACCAGTTCGGTATCGGCGTGGGCGGCGCGGGCACGCACTGGAACGGCATGACGTGGCGTTTCCAGCCGAACGACTTTCAGACCTACTCGAACACGGTCGAACGTTACGGCAAGGGCAAATTCCTCGAAGGCATGCAGGTGCAGGACTGGGGCGTGACCTACGCCGACCTCGAACCGTTCTACGACAGGTTCGAACGCCTGGCCGGCACCTCGGGACGCGCGGGCAACATTCAGGGCAAGATCCAGGAAGGCGGCAATCCGTTCGAAGGGCCGCGCCATCGCGACTATCCGCTGCCGCCGCTCGAGCGCACACGTGTCGCCACCCTGTTCGACAAGGCCGCGCGCGGTCTCGGCTATCACCCGTTTCCGGTGCCGGCGGGCAATACCTCGGGTGCGTATGTGAACCCGCTCGGTATTCACATGGCGCCGTGCACGTACTGCGGCTACTGCGAATTCTTCGGCTGCGGCAACTGGTCGAAGAGCAGCCCGCAGGCCTGCATCATGCCCGCGCTCATGCAGCGCAAGAATTTCAGCGTGATCACCGAGTCCGAAGTGCTGCGCGTGAACCTCGCCGAAGACAAGAAGACGGCCACAGGCGTCACCTTCGTCGATCACGACAACAACGAGTGGGAACAGCCCGCCGATATCGTCGTGATCTCGGCCTATCAGATGGACAACGTACGCCTGATGCTGCTCTCGGGCATCGGCAAGCCTTACGACCGCGATACGGGTGAAGGCGTGGTGGGACGCAACTACGCGTATCAGACCATCTCGGGCGCGTCGATCTTCTTCGAGAACGAGCGCCTCAATCCGTTCATCGGCGCAGGCGCGCTGGCGCAGGCCATCGACGATTTCAACAGCGACAACTTCGATCACAGCGAGCACGATTTCATCGGCGGTGGCGTAGCGCTCGTGCACTCGACCAACGGCCGGCCCATCGGTCTCGCCAATGGCGTGCCGCCCGGCACGCCACGCTGGGGCAGCGAGTGGAAGAAGGCGTATCAGCACGCTTACCAGAACTACAACTCGATCTACGTGATGGGCAACAGCTATCCACATCGCGACGTGTACCTCGATCTCGATCCCGAGTACAAGGATCGCTTCGGCCGGCCGTTATTGCGCGTGACCTTCGACTGGATCGAAAACGACAAGCGCTCGGCAAAGTTCATGGCCGACAAGTCGGAAGAACTCGGGCACGCCATGGGCGCGAAAACCGTCGTGCGTAGCGAACCGACCGCGAAGCCGTTCTCGCCGATGGACAACCTGTCCTCGCACACCACAGGCGGCGCGATCATCGGCGACGATCCGAAGACGAGCGCGCTCAATCGCTACCTGCAAAGCTGGGACGTGCACAACACCTTCGTGGTGGGTGCGTCCGCGTTCGCCAACAACGGTGGCTACAATCCAACCGGCACCGTCGGCGCCACCACGCTGTGGGCCGCGGAAGCGATCAAGACGCAGTATCTGAAGTCGCCTGGCCCCCTGGTGAGGAGCTAGAAAGTGCGCGTCAAGACACTCATTGGTTCATTCAGCGCGCTGGCACTCGCCGCCGCTTTCCTGGCGTGGAATCATGCAGGCGAGGTGCATGCTCAGGACACGCCCTCCGCGCAGAGCGCATTGAACGCGCCTGCTGCGAAGGCCGCGCCGCCCGCTTCCGCAAACGCAGACGGGGACGCCGACTCGGCCGAACGAGGCCTGTATCTGGCCCGCGCCGGCGACTGCATTGCCTGTCACACCGCCGAGGGCGGCAAACCGTTTGCAGGCGGCCTGCCGCTGCAAACCCCGTTCGGCAAGATCGTCGCGAGCAATATCACGCCCGACAAGGACACCGGCATCGGCACCTGGAGCGACGCCGAGTTCATTCGCGCAGTCAAGGAAGGCCGCGGCAAGCACGGCGAATACCTCTATCCGGCCATGCCTTATACGGCCTACGCCAAGGTCAGCGATCAGGACCTGCGCGACATCAAGGCATATCTGGATACCGTGCCGCCCGTGCACAACAAGGTCGAGGCGAATCAGTTGCCCTTCCCGTTCAACATCCGCATGCTGATGTTCGGCTGGAACCTGCTGTTCTTCGACAAGACGTCCTTCAAAAACAACGATAAGCAGTCCGTGGAATGGAATCGCGGCGCTTACCTGGTGCAAGGGCTCGGACACTGCGCGTCCTGCCATACCGCGAAGAACTTCCTTGGCGGCGATGAGGCGGCATTGCAAGGCGGCTCGCTGCAGGGCTGGTACGCACCGGAAATTACGAGCAATCCGTATACGGGCCTGGGCAACTGGTCGACGGAGGATATCGTCGAGTATCTGCATACGGGCGGCAACGCGCGTAGCGTCGCATCGGGTCCGATGGCGGAAGCGGTGAGCAACTCGCTGCAGCATCTGAGTACGGCGGACCTGCATGCCGTCGGCGTATATTTGAAGAGCTTCCCGGGCTCGGACCGCAAGGCGCCGGCTGCACTCGACGCGAGCGACGCAACGATGACGCTCGGCCACTCGCTCTTCATGGCGAATTGCGCGGCCTGCCATCGCTCGTCGGGTCAAGGTGTAACGGGAATGGTGTCGTCACTGGCGGATAGCGCAGGCGTGCGCGCACCCGATCCCGCCAATATGCTGCGCACAATCCTGATCGGCAGCCGTGGCGCCGTCACGCAAAGCAATCCGACCGGCGCGGCCATGCCGAACTTCAGCTGGAAACTGACCGACGCCGATATCGCAGCCGTCTCCACGTATGTCCGCAATAGCTGGGGCAATGCGGCGGCGCCGATTTCCGCGGACGACGTCAAGAAGGTTCGCGGCAGTCTTGGCGCTCAATCGGCGATTGGGGTGGCGCAAAACCAGTAGGACACCGCAGCATGCAAAGGAACGGCTCCGGGCGCGGTTTATGCCACCGCGTGCGCAGCCGCTCCGTGCGCCGCGTGCCGGTTGGCCGGCCGCTTGAGTCCGAGATTCTCGCGCAACGTACGGCCCTCGTATTCGCTGCGGAATAGCCCACGCCGCCGCAACTCGGGAATGACGAGCTCGATGAAATCGTCGAGCCCCGCCGGCAACAACGGCGGCATGACATTGAAACCGTCCGCGCCGCCGTTGACGAACCAGGCTTCGAGCTCGTCGACGATCTGCGCGGGCGTGCCCACCAGTTGCCAGTGCCCGCGTGCGCCCGCTACTCGCAGGTAGAGCTGGCGAATCGTCAGGTTCTCGCGCCGTGCCAACTCCAGTGTCAGCACCTGACGGCTCTTGCTCGCATTCGTCTCGGGCAATTCGGGGATCGGACCATCAAGCGGATAGCCGGACAGATCGAAGCCGCCGGTCAGTCCCGAGACGAGCGCCAGGCCCACCTTGGGGTCGACCAGCGCCTGCAACTGTTCGAACTTCTCCTTCGCTTCGCTTTCGCTGCGGCCCACGATCGGAAAGACGCCCGGCATGATCTTCAGGTCGTCGGGATGCCGTCCATAGCGCGCGAGGCGTCCTTTGACGTCCGCATAGAAAGCGACGGCGTCGTCCAGTGTCTGCTGCGCGGTAAAGATCACCTCCGCCGTACGTGCCGCGAGTTCCCTGCCCGCTTCCGACGAACCGGCCTGCACCACCACCGGGTGACCTTGCGGCGCACGGGCCACGTTAAGCGGCCCCCGCACCTGGAAGAAACGGCCCTTATGGTTGAGTACGTGCCGCCGGGCCGGATCGAAGAAACGCCCTTGCGCCTTGTCGCGCAGAAAAGCGTCGTCCTCCCAACTGTCCCACAGGCCTCCCACGACCTCGGCGAATTCGATGGCGCGCTCGTAGCGCTCCGCATGATCGAAGTGCGTGTCGCGGTTGAAGTTCTT
The DNA here is from genome assembly GCF_050434965.1 of Paraburkholderia sp. GAS38. NCBI lineage: Bacteria > Pseudomonadati > Pseudomonadota > Betaproteobacteria > Burkholderiales > Burkholderiaceae > Paraburkholderia > Paraburkholderia sp. GAS38. The sequence continues at coordinate 69,576 of NZ_JBNDJO010000004.1, forward strand.
CGCCTCATGCTCGTTCGAAGACGTCACCAGATTCCATCCGGCGCGCCCGCCGCTAATGTGATCGAGCGACGCGAACTTGCGGGCGATATGGTACGGCTCGTTGAAACTGGTCGACGCCGTGGCCACCAGACCCACGTGGTCCGTGACGGCTGCCAGCGCCGACAGCAAGGTAATGGGTTCGAATTGCGCCACGTAGCTGTGCGCCGTGCGGCTGAGAAAGTCCACGTTGTCGCCCCGCGTGCCGGCGCCGTCGGCGAGAAACAGCAGATCGAACTTCGCGGCCTCCGCAGCCTGGGCAAGCCTGACGTAATGTCTGAAGTTGACGCCGGCATCGGCCTGCGCCTCGGGATGGCGCCATGCTGCAATGTGATGCCCGGCAGGGTAGAAAAAGGCGCCGAGGCGCAAATGGCCAGTGCGTTTGGTCATGGTGATGGACGGTGGAAATGAAGTTTCAGCGTGAACGCCTAGGCGCTCTTCTGCCACACACGGGCGTTATCGGGCCGCGCGAGACCGAGGTGTTCGCGCAGCGTGCGGCCTTCGTATTCGGTGCGGAAAATGCCGCGCTGCTGCAGCAGCGGCACCACGCCGTCGGCGAAGTCCTGCAGGCCACCCGGCAGCACATCGGGCATCAGATTGAAACCATCGGCCGCGCCCGCCTTGAACCAGTGTTCGATGTCGTCGGCAATCTGCTCAGGTGTCCCGACGATCACGCGATGTCCCCCACCGCCCGCAAGCGAGCGGATCAACTCGCGCACCGTATAGCCGTGCCGCCGCGCCTGCGCGATCGTTGCGTGAAAGAACGTATGGTTGCCGTTGCCGCCACCGGGCAAGGTGAGGTTGTCGGGCAGTTTCTCGTCGAGCTTGAGCCTGTCTGCCGGAATGCCCAGCGTACCGGCGAGGCGGGTCAAGCTATAGCTCCAGGGAATCAGGTCGACCAGTTCGTCGCGCCGCCGCAAGGCTTCGCTTTCCGTGGCGCCGATGATCGTCGTCAGGCCGGCCAGCACCTTGACGGCGTTGCGTCCGTAAGCGGCGGCACGGGCCTTCAGTTCGCGTCCATAGGCAAGCGATTCGTCGAACGACTGCGAGGCGGAGAACACCGCTTCCGCATGGCGTGCCGCCAGATCGCGGCCATCCGGCGACGCACCCGCCTGCACCAGCACCGGATGTCCCTGTGGCGAGCGCGGCAGATTCAGCGGCCCCTGCACGTCGAAATACTTGCCGTGATGCGCGATGGGATGGATCTTGTCGGCGTCGACGAAATGCCCGTTGATCTTGTCGCCAATGAACGCGTCGTCTTCCCAGCTATCCCACAGCGCTTTCACCACTTCGGTAAACTCTGCCGCCCGTGCGTAGCGCTCGGTGTGGTCCGGCACCGCCTCGCGGCCGAAATTGCGCGCCGAGCCGAGATCGGCGGTCGTGACGACGTTCCAGCCGGCACGCCCTGCGCTGACGTGATCGAGTGTCGCGAAACGACGCGCGATGTTGTACGGCTCGTTGTAACTGGTCGAAGCGGTCCCGATCACGCCAATGTGCGACGTCGCCGCGGCAATGCTCGCCAGCAGGACGGTCGGTTCGAGCGCCGTGATCGGCCGGAAGCCGATCTGGTCGGCAATCGACGCGTTATCGGCGAGGAACACGGCATCGAATTTGGCCGCCTCGGCAATCTGCGCGACGCGCACGTAATGGGCCACGTCGATGAACGCATGCGGGTCGGCCTCTGCGACGCGCCATGCCGAGGGAACAAAGCCCGAGTGCAGGATATTGATGTTCAGATGCAACTGGCGCGGCGGCTGCGGGCCTGCAGCGTGGCTCATGTGAAAGTCTCCGTGGCGGGATCAGCTTTGCCCGCTTCGTGCGGATGAGCGCGAACCAAAGCGGGAGCGGGCAGCGTGGCCTTCGAACACCGGCCTGACCGTAATCGCAGACCGATAACTTTGCTAGGCCGCGTCAATGAACTTTCGGAAAGCCGTGGCGCTCAGCAAGCAACGCGAGAATGCGCTGGGTGTCGGTGACAAAGCGTGTTTCGCCTAGCGTCTGCGCATCGTCGGGCACCGCTCCCTCGTCGCCGAGGATCAGCACGGGCAAGCCCTGGTGATCCGCGTCGAGCGCCTGGATCGCCACCTCGCGCGGCCGTGCAAACGGCAAGCGCTGGATATCGAGGCTCGCGGTCTTCGCGGGGTCGCTGGCGAGCAGTCCTTCGATCGGCGCGCCGTGCGGGCAAATGAAGCGCTCGCCGGGGTACTTTGGATCGGTAAAGCCAGGTTCAAGGAGTAAGAGGAGGTCTCGGCTCATGATGTGCGGCGGTCCAGAAGAGGATGAGTCGAACGATTCTCAGCCCTTGCATGGCATTGCGCCACGAATAAATCCGCACAACGATATGCGCTCCGCAACTTAGCGCGACACGACGGATGCCCTGGCGTCGGGCATCCATCCTCCCCTTCGCAAGGCATAAGCTTCCAACAAAAAATTCGTTGCATCGCACCGACGAAACTCTAATGTAATGGGTCCGCCCTGCTTCGCCGCACCCGAGTCCCATGTCCCCCCACGCCGAAACGATTGCCGACTGGCTGCTATCCGGTCTCGAACTGAAAAGTACGATCTTTCACGTCGGTCAATATTGCGGCGCCTGGCAAGCATCGACGGCGGGACGCCATCGCGCCAGCTTCCATCTCGCGCTGCACGGCGAATGCTGGCTGCACCTGCCCGCCAATGCGGAGCGCGCGGCGCAAAGCCTGCGCCTCGCGCCCGGCGACGCCGTGTTCCTGCTGCACGACATGCCGCATTGCCTGTCGCCGGATCCGCGCCCGCCGGCAAGCGGCCATGAAAGCGAACGGATCGGCACGATGTCGCCGCTGATCTCGCCTGCGGATGCGCTCGCGCCCGCCGACGGCAGCGTGGGGATCGCCTGCGGCTTCTTCGAGTTCAACTCGGGACTCGACGATATGCTGCTCAGCCTGTTGCCCGATCACATCGTGGCGCGGCGCGACAATCCCTCACTCGATGGCGCACGGGCGATCTTCGATCTGATTCGCGCCGAAGCGCTGCGCGACGTGCAGACCCCGTCTCCGCTGATCGCCCGTCTGACCGACCTGCTGTTCGTCTACGTGCTGCGTGCGGTGGCCGGACGCGACGAGATTGCGCCGTGCTTCTGGTCCTTGATGCGCCGCCCGGAATTTGCCCCGCTCGTCGCGGCGATTATCGAGGCGCCCGCCGAACGCTGGACCACCGATACGATGGCGAGCTTCGTCCACATGTCGCGGGCGCGCTTTTGCAAGCAGTTCGTCGATATCTCCGGCCAGCCGCCCGCCCAGTTCGTCACGCTGGTCCGTATGAAAATGGCCGCGGCCATGCTGCGCGGCGGCTCGAGCATGCCGGATGCGGCCGAACGGGTCGGCTATCAGTCGGAGTCGGCGTTCGCGCAGGCGTTCAAGCGCGTCACCGGCGTACAGCCTGGCGCGTATCGCCGCCGCGCCGTGAAATCCCCTGAAAAGCAGGCTCCGGCCGCCATAAATAGGCCGGTCGCCGCACTGCATTGAGCGAAGCGCGGCGAGTTGCACCACCGCACCGCTCGAAGCTGGACAAACTCGCAGGATTCGCAGACAGGCGCGCATTGTTCCGTCACGCTTGCCGGACTCACAATGAGGCCTTATCTGTGAGGAACTCCCATGAGCCGTCTCCGTTTGCACACCCCCGAGAGCGCCCCTGAGGCGAGCCGCCCCTATCTGCAACGCGCGCAAGCTGCCAATGGCTTCCTGCCGAATCTGGTCGCGTCGCTCGCCAACGCACCCACTGCGCTCGAAACCTATCTGACGGTGGCGGAAATCAACGGACGCAGCGGCCTTTCACTGGCCGAGCGCGAAACGGTGCAGATCACCGCTGCCGCTATCCATGGCTGCGGTTTCTGTGTAGCGGGGCATACGGCCGTTGCATTGAAGAAGGCGCAACTTGAACCGCAGCTTGTCGAATCCATTCGGGCCCAGACGCCGTTGTCCGACCCGCGCCTCGACGCGGTGGCCGTGTTCACGCGGGCGGTGATCGCCACCCGTGGCGCTGTTTCCGACGAAACGCTTGCGGCGTTCCATGCAGCCGGCTTTAGCGATGCCAATGCGCTGGAAGTGATCCTCGGCGTGAGTCTCGCCACGCTGTGCAACTTCGCCAACAATCTGGCGCAAAACGAGCTGAACCCGGAGCTCGCCGCCTATCGTTGGGCGCCGCAGGAACAACTCGCATGAAGGCGCCGACGCCGTCGTTGCAGCAACGCGCGCCGGAACTCGCGGCATGGCTCGATGAGCATGCCGAAGCGATCGATGCCCACCAGGACTTCGCCGCCCAGATCCTGCCTCAGCTCGCTCGCGCGCACCTGTTCCGGATCGGCGTGCCGGCCAGCCTGGGCGGCGACGACGGCAGCACGGTCGAAGCGATTGAAGCCATTGCGAGCGTGGCGGCGCATTCGCTCGCGAGCGCCTTTGTATTCTGGGGACAGCGGACCTTCATCGAATATCTGCTCCATAGTCCTAACGAAGCGTTGCGCAAGCGCTGGCTGCCCTCGCTCCTGAGCGGCGAACTGGCTGGTGCGACAGGTCTTTCGAACGCGATGAAGTACCTGTCGAGTCTGGAGCCGCTGCAGATGAACGCGACGCCGCTGAACGGCGACGGGGCCACCCGGCGATGGACCTTGAACGGCAGCCTGCCGTGGATTACGAACCTGCGCCGCGAAGGGTTTCTGGCTGCGGCCGCCTTCGATCATAGCGACGGCGCACCGCCGTCGATCTTTGCCTTGCCGCACGACACACCCGGCCTCGTGCGCAGCGACGACCTCGACCTGATCGCGCTGCGTTCGAGCAATACGGCGGCGTTGCGGCTCGACGGCGCGGTACTGGACTCGGCCTGGCAGATCACCAACGACGCGCGCGGATTTCTCGTGCGCGTGCGCCCCGCTTTTCTGGGGCTGCAGTGCGGCATGTCAATCGGCCTCGCGCGCCGCGCTCTCGCCGCCATTGACGCAAGCAGCGCGGCCGCCCGCGCGGCGGTCGAAGACGAGGCCCCGGAACTGGCGAACGAACTCGCTGTGCTGTCAAAGCGCCTGTTCGACGGTGTCGAGCACGGCACGTTCCTCGCTGCGCCGGCCGCGCTGTTCGAAGTGCGTATCGCACTCGCCGCGCTCGTGGATGCCGCCGTCCGGCTCGAAGTGCAGACAACCGGTGGACGCGGTTACTTGCGCGGTCAGAGCGGCTGCGCCCGGCGCACACGCGAAGCGGCGTTCGTACCGATTGTCACGCCCAGCATCGTGCAACTGAAACACCAGTTGGCCCAGCATCGACAGACGAAAGCGGCATGAGTCACGCAACCGGTACGCCCGCATCGCGCGTCGAGCTACGCGAAATTGGCCTCAGCTACGCGGACCGGCATGTGCTGCACGCCGTCGACCTGAGCGTGCGGCCCGGAGAACTGGTGTCGATACTGGGGCCGAGCGGCTCCGGCAAATCCACGCTGTTGCGCATCATTGCAGGTCTGCAAAAGCCCACCAGCGGCCGAGTTCTGGTTGATGGCGAAGCGGTTGGCGGCCCGCGTCCCGACGTGGCGCTCGCCTTTCAGGATCCTTGCCTGCTGCCCTGGCTGTCTGTGGATCGGAACGTCGCGTTCGGTCTCGGCTTTGCCCGTCAGCCGCACCTGACGCGCGCCGCCCGCCGCGAACGCGTCAACGCGGCGCTCGCCGAGGTGGGCCTCGAGCATGCCCGTCACTATGCGCCGCGACAACTGTCCGGCGGCATGGCGCAGCGCGTCGCGCTGGCCCGCTGCCTCGCCCGCCAACCGCGCACGTTGCTGCTCGACGAACCCTTCGGTGCGCTCGACGAACTCACCCGTGCCGATATGCAACGCCTGCTGCTGCAAGTGGTGCGCGACACGGGGGCGGCTACCGTTCTGGTCACGCACGATATCGACGAGGCCTTGCTGGTGTCCGACCGGATTGTGGTCCTCGGCAGTCGCGGCACGCTGATCCTGCATCTCGCGGTCGACGTTGCCGCGCCGCGCGAAGCCCATGTGCCGGCGCTCGGCGCGTTGCGCATCCAGATTCTTCAGGCGCTGCACGACTCGATGTCGACAGCGCCGAACGCCTCGCCAATTTCCCCCGTCTCCAACACGCAGCCCTTCGCTCACGCATAAAGGCCAAACAGCATGTGCCAGCTTCCGATGTCTCGCCGCGAGTGGCTCAAACTCGCCTCGATGTTCACCGTTGCAGGAGCGGCGCCGCTATTGGGCGCACTCAACGCACGCGCTGCCACCGATCCCAACGCGCCGGTCCGCATCGGCTACCTGCCGATCACCGACGCGACCCCGTTGCTCGTTGCGCACAACAACGGTTATTTCGAAGCAGCCGGCCTTGCCGTGGAAGCGCCTACGTTACTGCGCAGCTGGGCGCAACTGGTGGAAGCGTTTCTGTCCGGTCAGGTCAACGTCGTGCATCTGCTCTCGCCCATGACGATCTGGGCCCGCTACGGCAGCCAGGCGCCGGCCAAGGTCGTTGCGTGGAACCATGTGAACGGGTCGGCGCTGACCGTGTCGCCTGAGATCGACAAGATTGGCGACCTCGGCGGCAAGACCGTGGCCGTACCGTTCTGGTATTCGATTCACAACGTCGTGGTGCAGGATATGTTGCGCGCACAAGGACTCGTGCCCGTGCTGAAAAAGGACGGCGATCTCAAGCCGAACGAAGTGAGGCTCACCGTGATGTCGCCATCGGACATGCCGCCCGCGCTGGCATCGAAACAGATCGCCGGCTTTATCGTGGCCGAGCCGTTCAATGCCGCGGCCGAAGGTCTCAAGATCGGCAAGGTGCTGCGCTTTACCGGCGACGTCTGGAAGAATCACGCCTGCTGCGTCGTCTTCATGCACGAGCGCGATTTGACTGAGCGGGCCGCCTGGTCGCAGAAGGTGGTCGATGCCGTAGTCAAGGCGCAGTTGTGGACGCGCGCGCATCCGCAGGAAGCGGCGCAGTTGCTGTCCAAGTCCGGCAAGAACCATTACACGCCTCATTCGGCAGAAGTACTTGGCAACGTGCTGGCGCCGTCTGCTGCGGATCAGGGCCGCTATCTGGCCGACCGCGCCATCGTCCACGCCGACTGGCACGCGAAGCGCATCGACTTCCAGCCCTACCCATATCCCGACTACACCGAGGAACTGGTGAAGCGCCTGAAAGCGACCCAGCTCGAAGGCAACGGCCAGTTTCTGGGCAAGCTGGATCCGGCGTTTGTGGCGCGCGATCTGGTCGACGACCGCTTTGTCCGTAACAGCATTGCGGCCGTCGGCGGCATGAGCGCGTTCGGTCTGCCGGAGGGCTTTGAGCGCACGGAGACGATCGTTGTCTAACGCGCCTCTGGAGACCGTGTCCGCCCCTGTCCGTATGGGCACTGTGCGCGCCGCGCGGCCCGCGTCGCGTGCGCATGGCTGGGTGCGGCGCGCGCTGTCCGGATTGGCGGGCCTCGTGGGCGTCGTCGTGATCTGGTGGCTCGCCATTACGCTGCTCGCCGACCCCAACGGTCTGGCCGCGCAGTTTTCCCCCACTCGAGCGCTGGCGACACTGCCGTCATTGATCGTCGACGATCGCCTGTTGGTCCATATCGTCACCAGTTTGCGACGAATCGCCGTTGGCCTCGTCTGGGCGCTGCTGGTCGGTGTTCCTTTAGGATTCCTGCTGGGGCGGGTGCGCGCGCTCGACACGGCACTGTCGCCCACCCTGCAGTTTCTGCGCATGATCTCGCCGCTGTCGTGGATGCCGATAGCGGTGATGTCGCTCGGTGTCGGCGATCGTGCGGTGTATTTCCTGCTGGCATTCGCCGCCGTATGGCCGCTCGTGATGAGCACAGCGGCCGGCGTCGCGCAGATCGACCGGCGCTGGGTGCAACTCGGCGAGAGCCTCGCAGCGACACGCGGCGAAATGCTCTGGCATGTCTACGTGCCGGGCATTGCCGCGCATGTGCTGACCGGTGTGCGACTCGCCATCGGCATTGTGTGGATCGTGCTGGTGCCGGCGGAAATGCTCGGCGTCAGTTCGGGGCTCGGCTATCTGATTCTCGATACCCGTGACCGCCTCGCCTATTCCGAGTTGACCGCGGTGATTCTCGTGATCGGCGCGCTGGGCTTTTTGCTGGACTCCATGGCACGCCTGCTTTATCGGCGCTTTGGTGCGGCGGCCCAATTGCAGGCGTCCGACGAAAGGTAAGCGCCCATCGCTGCCAGCGGCGGAAGTTTCGCCCCTCCGCCGGCATCATTGACCGTCACGTCACATCTGCCCGATCGCCCTGCCACAGACGGTTCGCATACAGTGCCGCGTCGAAATCCGCCGGCACGTCGCCGTTCATCCGCGTGACGTGAGCATCGAGATCCGCCAGAAAGAGGTCGCGGCTGATGCGCTGCACGACCGCCGGAATATCGCGCCGCATGCTCGGAACGTCGCCGACCGGTAAGCCGAAACTGACAAAACCCGCCGGGTTGTAGACGTGGATATCGCGCAGGTAAGGTGCGTCGCCCGCGCTTTTCTCCAGATATTCGAGCGCGGCGCCCAGATAGGGATGCGCCCCGAGATAGTCGTCGGTCTCATCCACGGGCGGCACATATTGGTCTCGCCACAAGCGGATATGCGAGGCGAAATCGGCTAGCTCCGGCCGCGCCGCGGGATCGATGAAGTAACCGGTCCCGGCAATGGCAAAGTCGAAGGTGAGCCGTTCCCCTGCCACGCTTGCCTCAATCGCGCCGTTAGCAATGCGCGCCTCGCTCCACTGCGCGCCGAGATGCAGATGGAAATTGGCGAAGTTCGTGGCACGCTCGACGGCATCGACCGGCGGCGTAGAACCGGAACGCCGGAAGCGCCGTGCCTGAGCCCAACGGATCGCATCGGGCAACTGAAAATAGTTGTCGTAGGCGCCGGGATAAGCACGGGTTCGCGTGATGGGCACAGACGGCAGCGTGGCGCGCCGCACGAACAGATGCACGTCGCCTGCGCCGGCCTCGAGCGCGGTTGCGGCAGCGTCGAACGCGGACGCCGCGCCGCCGAGTACGGCTACGGACTTCCCACGCAGCGCGGCAAAATCGATCTCGCTGGACGTATGCGCATGAAACGCCGCCGGCAAGTGCTTCAACACGGCGGGCACGTACGCACCGCCATTGCCGGCAACGCCGTTGGCCAGAATCACCTTGCGGGCGGTTTCGACGACCTGCCGAACCTTCTTGCCGTCGCTCACCTCCAGGAGCACGCGAAACAGTCCATCCACAGGCTCGATGCGCGTGAGACGTGTGTCGTAACGGATAGCGATGTCGAGAAAGTGCCGGAACCACGCCAGATATTCGGCCCAGCGCGTGCGCGGAATCCGGTCGATGGTTGCGTAGGAATCACTGCCGAAACGCGCCTCGTACCATGCCTGAAAACTCAATCCCGGCAAACCGGTCTCGGGGCCAACCAAAGACTTCGGAGTACGCAGCTTGTTCATGCGCGCCCGCGTGAGCCACACGCCGGCTTTCGATTCGTCCTGCGCCGCGTCGATCACGCTGACACGTCCGATTCCCGCGCGCCGCAGCGCGAACGCAAATGCCGCGCCCGTCTGGCCAGCGCCGACAATCAGGACATTGTGATCGACACCCTCGCGATCCGGCACCCAGTTATCAGGCGCCGGACCCAGCAGCTTCAGCGTGTTGAGGGCGTCGTGATCGGGGTTCACTGCTTGCGTCATGTCTGAATTCCGCTTTCCATTGATAAGAAATGGCGAGCACTTTATCGTGCCGCTTTCTGAGGCTTAGGCCACAAACACGTCGGCGAGATTGCCGTCCAGACCATCCGCCGTGACGGTATGGTTGTGCACGCGCCGGTTATAGATCGTCACCTGCTTGAGCGTCACCAGATCGACGATCGGCAGGTCTTGCCCGACCACCTGCTGGAACCGCCTGAAATACGCCACGCGGGTGCGCGGGTCGTTCTCCACGGCAGCGGCTTCGAGCAAGCGGTCGACTTCCGGATTGCTGTAGTGCGTCGCGTTCGAGAACGGCACGCCTTTCCTGAAGTTCTTCGACCAATACAGGCGCTGTACGCCGACAGTGGGATCGAAGGTATTGCCGAGGAAGTTCGCGTCCAGATCGAAATCGCGGTCGGTGTAGATACGCTTGACGTAGGCCCCGAAGTCCTGCGAACGCACCGTCGCCTCGATGCCTACGCCGCGCAGCGTCTGCCGCAGATAGTCGGCCAGCCGCGCGAAGGTCGGATCGTACGGGTTGTAGTCGACGTTCAGCGCGAAGCGATAACCGTTCGACTGGCGCGGCAGTCCGGCCTCGTCGAGCAGTTGGTTCGCCTTGGCGGGATCGTGCGGCCAGGTGGGCGCATGCGGATCGTAGAACTGCGTCAGCAATGGACTGATCGGCGAAGGCGCGACAATTCCATAGCCGTACCAGACGGCCCGCAGGATCGCCTCGCGGTCGATCGTATGGGCGATCGCCTGACGCACCTTCGGGTTGGCGAGATAGCGGTTGTCGAGGTTGAACTGCAACTGGGTCTGAGCGGCATCGTAACTATAGCCGCGCGATTCCAGCGCCAGATGCGGCAGCGCCTGCAACCGCTGGATGTCGAGCAGCGGCACCGGGTTTTCGCCGGCCAGGTCGAGTTCGCCGGTTTCCAGCGCCACGGCACGGGCCGCCGGATCGCCGATAAAGCGCAGGACCAGTTCGTCGATATAGGGCTTGGGGGCATCCCAGTAGTCGGGGTTACGCACGAGTACGACGTGGCTGCCGCGCTCCCAGCTCTTGAAGCGGAACGGCCCGGTGCCGATCGGCGCGATGTTATGCGGGTTGTTGAGCGGATCGCCGCTGTCGTAGAGATGCGCCGGGACGATGGGGGACTCGGACGCTGCGAGCGCGTAGATCAGATACGGCGCAGGCCTGGATAGTTGCAGCAGCGCGGTGTGCGGATCGGGCGTGCGGACTTCGACGACGTTGGCGAACGTAGAACGGCCGCGCGAATGGTATTGCTTGAGCAGACCAATCGACGTCGCAACGTCCTTCGAGGTGAACGGCTCGCCATCATGCCAGCGCACCCCTTGGCGCAGTTTGAAGGTGTACTGCAAGCCGTCGGCGCTGATCGTCCACGCGGTGGCCAGTTGCGGCTGCGGCCGCACGTTGAAATCGTAGCTCAGTAGCCCCTCGGTTACCTTGGGACTCGCCTTTTGCTCCGCGCCGGCCGTGGTCGCGAAGTTGATCAGCACGTTCGGTTCGGGATTCACCAGCAAGGTCAAGCGGCCGCCGCGGCGCGGTGCGATGGCCGTTGTTTCTGCAGCGGCGTGGGCGAGCGAGGCGAACGGCCCGAACGCCACGCCTGCGGCGCTGCCGGCGAGGCCGAGCAACGCCGTGCGACGGCCGGAATGAAACGGGTGGCGATGCGGCATGCTGGCTCCTTACGAAAGAGAGCGCGAACCAACGTGGCGCGCTCTACGATATCTGCCGGACGCTGCACGATAGCAAGCGTTGCACGCTCATTTGAACGATTAAATTCAGGATTGCATATGTAATCGGGCGGGCGAGGTACGTGCCTTCCTGAGCCGGTGCGTATCCGCCATTTTCGACGCTATAGCAGCGCGGTGCCACGTAGAAATGCGGCTCAATTGAATAGCAGAATTCGTTCTTTGGAGTTGATGGTTATTGCGTGCTTAACTATTAAGCTCTCCCGTCATTTCGCCGCGCCGCACTCCGGTTATGCCGCGAGCCGCTATGGATACCTACTGTGACCCATTCGACGCCCGTTGAGCAAACGCTTGATCCTTCGATAACTGTCCCGGTTTCCACAGACGCTTCGCCTGCGCGTTTTGTCCCGGTGCCCTCGCCTGCCGGCTTCGCCGACAGTCCCGTGTCGCGCGTACTCGCGCAACCGCTGATGCTGGGCCTGTTTCTGCCGATCCAGGCGGGCGGCTGGAGCGCCTCCACCTTGCCGCGCAGCACAGACTGGTCGTTCGACTACAACGCCGCGCTAGTGCAGCGGGCCGAGCACTTCGGCTTCGATCTGGTGTTTGCGCTGTCGCAATGGCTGCCCAAAGGCGGCTATGGCGGCGTATTCAATGGAGAAGCACTGGATTCGTTCATGTCGCTGGCGGCGATGACCGCGCTCACGAAACGGATCATTCTGGTGGCGACCAGTCACGTCCTCTATGGTCCATGGCATCCGCTTCATTTTGCGAAATTCACCGCTACGCTCGATCACATCTCGCAGGGACGGTGGGGGATCAATGTCGTGACCGGCCATCGCGCGGTCGAACATGAGATGTTCGGCTGGCAACGCATCGAACACGACAAACGCTATGAACTGGCCGCCGAGTTTCTCGACGCCGTTCAGCAACTATGGGCACAGCCCGACAACTTTACGTTTGCGCCGGCGTTGTCGAACTGGAGTCTGAACGGCGCCTTCGTGACGCCCAAGCCGCGCTTTGGACGCCCGTTGCTTGTCAACGCAACGGGTTCGGACGCGGGCATCGATTTCGCCGCGCGTTACTCGGACATTGTCTTCATCACCAGCCCGAACGGCTCCGAGATCGAAGCGGCGCTACAGGCGTTGCCTGCCCACACGGCGCGCGTGAAGGCCGAGGCTGCCGCCAAAGGACGCGCGATCCGCACGCTCATCAACCCCATGGTGATCTGCCGCGAAACCGCCGCCGAGGCACATGCCTATCACGACGCCATCGTCGCACACGGCGATGAAGGCAGCTTCCACCGCTTCGACAGCGACGCTCATGCCTGGCGCGGTGGCAGCGCCCAACGCACCCAGGCGGCGGCTCGCGCCGTGGGCGGCAACATTACCATCGTGGGCTCGCCGGAACAGATTGCCGAATACATCGTCCGCCTGCACCAGGCAGGCGTCGACGGAGTTCAGCTCAGTTTCTTCGACTTTCAGCCGGACCTCGAATTCTTTGGCCAACGGGTTCTGCCGTTGCTGCGCGAGGCAGGTCTGCGGCATTAATACCGGACGGTATGGATGCGAGTTTTGCGGATGTGTGGCTACAGCACTAAGCATTCCAAAGGGTTTCGCATCGGCCCTCGGGTCTCAAACCTGACCGATACCGCCATCGGCCATCAGGTCCGCACCCGTCACGTACGAACTCTGGTCTGACGCGAGGAAAAGCGCCGCGCTGGCGATCTCCTCGGCCTGCGCGAGCCGGCCAAGCGGGACCATGCTCTGGTACATGTTCACCAGATCCTCGCGGGTCGCCGACTGCGAGTCGAGAATCGGCGTGTCGGTAACGCCGGGGCTCAGCATGTTGACGCGAATGCCGCGATCCTTGAACTCCGCGGCCCAGGTGCGGGCATAGGAACGCAACGCCGCCTTGGTCGCCGCGTAGGCGGTGTGGCCAGGAATGCCCATGACGTGCATGGCCGACGACACCAGCACAATCGAACCGCTCCCTGTCATCAGCGGCAGCAACTTCTGCACGAGAAAGACGGGGCCGCGAGCCATGAGGTTGAACGCCTTGTCGAAATGCTCGGGCGTGAGGGTGTCGATGGAAGCCTGCTCCGTAAAGCCCGCGTTCGACACGACGATGTCGACGGCGCCCTTTTCTTCCCTCACCACCGCAGCGACACGGTCGAGGTCATCCAGGTTCGCGGCGTCAGCCTGAATCGCTGTGACGTTGCGTCCGATCAGTCCGGCGGCCTCATCAAGCTGCGCTTCCCGGCGGCCGAAGATAAACACGTGAGCACCTTCAGCGACGAAGCGCTGGGCGACCGCCAAACCGATACCGCTTGTTGCGCCGCTAATGACGGCAATCTTGCCTGCGAGAGTGGACATTGTGACCTGCTGCCTGTTCGTGAATGACAGGTTCATGGTAATTGCGGTCGCCGGCGTTGATAATCCGCGAATTGCCCATAAGATCTATGCTAGAAAAGAATGGATCAAACAGCCGCCCCTCGTGAGGATTGCAATGGACCGGTTTCATGAGTTGAATGCCTTCATCGCCGTCGTTGAAGCGGGTGGTTTTTCCGCCGCGGCGCGTCGAACCGGCGACACACAGTCCGCCGTCAGCAAGGCCGTTGGTGCACTGGAAAGGCGCCTCGGCGTGATGCTCTTCAACCGCAGCACGCGCAGCGTGACGCTGACCGACCAGGGCCAGCGGTACTATGACCGGACGAAGCCGCTGGTCGAGGAGATGGACGATGCCGACAGCGAGCTGACCAGCAGCACGCAGAATGCCTCCGGTCTGATCAGGATCGCCGTCGCCTCGACTTTCGGGCGCCTGCACATTCTTCCGCTCATACCCGAGCTGTTGTCGCTCAATCCCGGTCTTCAGGTGGACCTTGTTCTTTCTGACTTCGTGCGGGATATGGTGGACGACCGGATCGATCTGGCGATCCGCGTGGGCCCTGTCGACGAACCTGACGCGATCGTCAGGCGCGTGGCCAGCACGCCTCTCGTATGCGTCGGATCGCGCCGCTACTTCGAGCAATACGGCATACCGAAGACGCCCGCCGAGCTCGTCGATCACAATTGCCTCTTATATGGCGGCCTGGTGGAGTCGGTGAACTGGCCGTTCGTCGGGCCGGACGGTCCGTTCAGCGTGTCCGTGCACGGCAATCTCTCGTCCAACAGTGTCGAAACTATCCGCGCGGGCGTGCTGGCTGGGGTTGGCATCGGCCTGTTTGCCAAGGTCTCTCTTGCCGATGAACTCCAGCATCCGGACGTGATCACGGTCCTCGACGAATTCATCAGCGAGGTGAGAGACGTCAGCCTCATCTGGCCTAAACGTCGCTTTGTACCGGCCCGCGTGCGCTGCGCGACCGAGTTTTTTGCCAAGGCGCTGCCACAGCGGGTTTAGGAGAACGGGATCCATTTGCCGCAAGGACCGGCGCTCAGCCCATCGTGGCCGTTTCAGCGCGGGCCGGGTCGCCGTGCACGTGATCTCCGGCGGTGACGATACCGAATAACAGCGCGATGGCGACTACCTGAGCCAGACCGTCCAGCATCCCGCCCATGCATAACATTTAGCGGCGCGCGGACTCAGAACACCGCGTCCGCCTCCGCAAGCGCGGTAGCCGCCACCCCGCTGCCACGCACCGCAGACACGAGCAAGCGCGTATACGGATGAACCGGACTGCCAAACACCTGCTCCGGTTCGCCCTGTTCGATCAGTCGTCCTTCCTTGAACACCAGCACCCGGTCGCTGATGTGCTGAACCACATCCAGATCGTGCGAGATAAAGAGCAGCGCGGTGCCGAGCTTGGCCTGCAATTCGCCGAGCAGGTCGAGCACTTGCGCCTGGACGTACACGTCGAGTGCCGACACTGGTTCGTCGCACACGATCAGTGCCGGTTCCGGTGCGAGCGCCCGGGCAATCGCGATCCGCTGACGCTGCCCACCCGATAGCGACGGTGGACGCCGGTCCAGAAACGCCGCCGAAAGGCCGACCCGCTCGAGCAACGCCACGGCGCGTGCTGTCGTCTGCGGCTTCGACAAGCCCTGCGCGAACAGGCTCTCCTCAAGCAGGCGCCGTACGGTGTAGCGTGGATCGAATGCGCTGAGCGGATCCTGCGGGATGTATTGCAAGCGGGTTCGCAGTGCCGTGCGATCGCGCTCGCGTATCGCGTGGCCGTTCCACTTCGCGCCAAGCAGGCGCACTTCACCCGCATCGGGTTCCAGCAGACCCAGCACGATGCTCGCGCACGTACTCTTGCCGGAACCGGACTCGCCGACGATCCCGACCACCTCGCCTGCACCGACCGTGAACGATACGTCTTCGAGCGCGGTAAAACGTTCTTTGGAATCCGCACCGGGGCGGCGATAACGCTTGCCGATGCCCTGCACCTCCAGCACCGTTCGGCTCGTGTCGCGATGACGAACAGGCAGCGGCTCACGCAGGATAGAGACCGCGCCAGCGGTCGTCGTCGCGGTCTGCTCAGTCCCGGACGCCGGCGCTTCATCCGTACTCCCGACAAAGCGCGCCGAGCCGAGCCGATACCCTTTCGAACTCGCAGACGGCCGCGCGGCCAGCAGTTGCTTCGTATACGGATGACGCGGGTGCGTCAGCACTTCGTCATGAGTACCCGCGTCGACCACAACTCCGTCATGCATCACCAGCACGCGATCGGCGATTCCCGCCACCACCGACAGGTCATGACTGATCAGCAGCACGCCGACGCCCTGCTTCAAGCGCTCCTTGAGCACGGCCAGCACCTGCACCTGGACGGTGACATCGAGCGCCGTGGTGGGCTCATCCGCAACGATCAACGCAGGCTGACCCGCCACTGCCGCTGCAATCAACGCGCGCTGCCGCAAACCACCGGACAGCTCGTGCGCATGCTGCCGCGCTCGCTGCGCCGGCTCGGGGATGCCGACGTCCGCCATCACCTGCTGCACCCGCGCGGCGATCGCCTTGCGCGTGCGCAGCAAGCGGTGATGCGCCAGTACCTCGCCGACTTCCGCGCCGATCGTCCGCAACGGGTCGAGCGACACCAGCGCATCCTGCATCACGAGCCCTGCAAACGTGCCGCGCAAGGCTCGCCAGTCGCGCTCGCCGAACGTCAAGGCATCGCGGCCGTCGATGCGAAAGCGTGCCGCGTGCACGAGCGCGTCGTGGCCCGCCAACCCGAGAAGGCTGCGCGCGGTCAGGCTCTTGCCCGAACCCGACTCGCCGACCAGCGCAACGCATTCGCCCGCGTGAATGGTCAGGTCCAGGTCTCGCACGAGCGGCGCGCCGCCGTTGGCATGGCGAAAGCCAATACTCAGACCCGCAATGTCGATCAAGGCAGCCGCCGTCATCGCGCCCGTCCTTCGAAGTTACGTTGCAGAAATTTCCCGAGGACCGAGAATGCGATCACCGTCATTGTGATCGCGAGCCCCGGAAACACGCTCGGCCACCAGGCGACGCGCAGCACGTCGCGGCTTTCCGCCAGCATGACACCCCACTCCGGTGTCGGCGGCTGCGGACCGAGGCCGAGAAAGCTCAGGCCCGATACCGCGATGATGGCCGCGCCGATATCGATGGTCGCAATCACTGGCACCGCGCTCAACACGTTCGGCAGCAGATGCCTGAAAAACACCCGCCGCCGGCTGAATCCATACGTCACGGCATGCGTCACATAATCGGCGCGCCGCACCTGTTGCGTGCGGCTGCGGACCACGCGTCCGAACTTCGGAATGCCGGCAATGCCCACAGCAATGGCAATATTGACGATCCCTTGCCCGAGGAAGGTCACCACGAACAGCGACAGCAGAATGGACGGAAACGCGGACAGCACGTCGAACGCACGCGAAGCCGGCTCGTCGACCCAGCGGTTGCCGAGCCCGGCCGCAATCCCGAAGACGAGGCCGATTGCCAGACTCACGATCATGCTGGCGAGCCCAATCAGCAGCGAATAACGCGCGCCGTAGATCACTCGTGCAAACACATCGCGGCCGATGCGATCGGTGCCGAACCAGTGTGCCGCATCAGGCGGTTGGAGACTCTGCGTGACCACGCTCACAAGCGGATCGTAGTGCGTGACCCACTGCGGCAGCACGAGCGCAAACGCCAGCAGCCCGAGAAACACCACTGCGGTAATCACGCCAGGCGGCCAGAATATGCGCCGGCGGCGAGCGGCCTGCACCGTCGCGCCCGCTTGCGTATCGCGGCCCAGCACCCGTTCGTGCTGGGCGGATTGGGATGCACTCATCGGGTATTCAGCCTTGGGTCGATAAACAGGTAGGCGACATCGAGCAGCGTCGAAATCGCCACGTGGATGAAAGCGGCCAGCAGCACGACCGCCAGCACCACCGGCAGATCCTGCGACATCACCGCGTTTAACGTCACCGTGCCGATGCCGGGCCGCCCGAACATTTTCTCGGTGATGACGGCACCGCCGAGCAGGCTGCCGATCAGCCAGCCGCCGAGCGTCACGACCGGCAGCAACGCGTGCCGCAAGACATGCCGCACGCGCAGCGCGAATTCGCCCAGCCCACGCGCGCGGACGGTCGTGACGAACGGCTGGTCGAGCGCCTGTTCGAGCGCCTCGCGCATCACTTGCGACAGCACGCCGGCCGTCGGCAGCGCGAGCGTGACCGCCGGCAATACGAGCGAACGCCAGCCCGCCGCGCCCGACACCGGAAAGAGCCGCCACTGGAACGAGAGCAGGATCAGCAACAACATTCCTAGCCAGAACACCGGCGTCGACGTGAAAGCGAGTTCCAGCACCGAGGCGATACGGATGCGCCACGCCCCCCGGCCGGCGGTCAGCGTCGCCACCGCGATCGCCACCGCGAAAGCCAGCGCGCCGGCCGCCACCGCAAGCTGGACAGTCGGCCACACCTGGCTGCCCAGGACCTCCGTGACGGGTTGCTGCATCACATACGACGTCCCCAGGTCGCCGTGCAGCAGGCGCACCAGAAAGTGACCGTACTGCCAGCCGAGGCTGCGGTTGAGTCCCCACTGCGCGCTGATCGCTTCGCGCAGTCCCGGATACGACAGGTCGCCGGCCAGCACGTCTTCGATACGGCCCGGCAACGCGTGGATCGCGGCAAACGTGGCACTGGCGGCAAGCCATAACACCAGCAGGCTCGTGAGCAAGCGCACGACGATTCTCTTCAGCATGGCCTCTCCGTTAAGCGCATTCGCGTGCCAGCCTTAGCCGGCCGTATGCGCGATCCACAGGTCGTACGAACTGGTCGGCGAGTCGAGTTCAGGCTCGAAGCCGATGCCATGCACCGTACTCTTCGCCGCGAGGTGATACGCCGGCGCGAACAGCGGCACGATGAACGCCTGATCCACCGCGCGTTGCTGGATCTTCGCGAGCAACGCGCGGCGCTGCGGGCCGACCGGCAACAGGCGCGCCTGATTGATCTCCGTGACGATGGTGCGGTCCGGGTTCGGGATCGCGTTGTAGAGGAAGCCCTTGTCGCCGAGCATGTCCCACAGTTCCATCGCAACGTCCGACGGGTTGTCGGTGTTCGGATAGATGCTCCAGATACCGGTGGCCTTTTCGTTGGCGAAGTCACCCGCCGTATTGATGTGCAGCCGCAGATCGAGCCCGATGTTCTGGCGCAGTTCCGACTGCATGGCGCGAATCAGCACGTCGCGGCTGTCGCGCACATAGGGCTGCGGATAGCCCACTTCGATGGACAGACGCTTGCCGTTACGGGTGCGAAAACCGTCCGCATCGCGCTGGGTCCAGCCCGCTTCGTCGAGCAGCTTGTTGGCTTCGGCGACGCGATTGCCCCAGGTGCCCTTCAGGCTCGCGTTGTAGTCCGCGTTGTCCGGACCGATGTCCGACCACGCGCGCTGCACCGTGCCCAGATAAACACTCTTGACGATCGCGTCGAGATCGAAGCCGTCGCGCAGCGCGCGCCGCACGCGCACGTCGTCGGCGGGTGCGGCCGTGTAGTTGACGTTCAGCGTGAACGATGTAGCCGCGGAGGGCCCGGTCAGATACTGGAAGCCTTCCGCCTTGTCGAATACGGTAATGTCGGTGGGTTGGACGCCTTCGATCAGGTCGACCTGGCCGGAACTCAGCGCCCCTGTGCGCACGGACGCTTCAGGCAGGAAACGATAGGTCACCTGATCGAGATACGCCGCGCCCTGATGCTGCGCGTAGCCCGGTGCCCAGTTGTAGTGCGGATTGCGCACGAAGGTCGCGGATTGGCCGCGCTGGTAACGCTGGAACACGAACGGGCCGGTGCCCACCAGACCCGGGCCGCCTGCGCACAGGTCGGTGTTCGAGGCCAGGGACTGTGGCGAGAGAAAGCCGAGCTTCACGCTCGAGAGCGATTCGAGCGTGGTCGAGTCCGGTTGTTTCAACACGATCGTCACCACGATCGGTGAGACCACCTCGGTGTGGTCGTACTGGACCAGCAGCGAGGCCGAAGCCGACGTGGTACTCGCGTTCTTGATAATGTAGTCGAAGTTCGCCTTGACCGCCTGCGCGTTGAACGGCGTGCCGTCAGTGAAGGTGACGTCGTCGCGCAGCGTGAAGGTGTAGCGCTTGCCGTCGTCCGAGACTTGCCACGACTTCGCGAGCCACGGGCCATAGTTGCCGTCGGCTTTCTTCGCGATCAACGAGTCGACGAAGTTGCGAATCAGGAAAAACGCGTTCTGTTGCGAGGCTCGATGCGGATCGAAACACACTGGCTCGGTCGTGACGCCCCAGGTGAGCGAGCCGCCCGAGACGGGATGCGAGGCGGCCTGTTGTTCAGTGTTCGCTGCGCTTTTCTCGCAGCCGGATAGCGCCAGCGTCGCCACCACGGCGACGGCCGCGGCAGCCATGGCGAGCAACGGGGAAAATCGTGGGTTCATCGACTGCGAGTCCTGTACTGGGTGAGCGCAAGGGAGTGGAAAATTTCCGAGGCGGCTGTCGCCTCAAGTCTTCGCCAGATAATCCGTGACGGTGATCTTCTGCGGCAGCACGTTGCGCGCCGACAGCCAGTCCGCTGCCGTCTGGAAGCTCTTCAGGAAGGCGGTGTCATCGACACCGTGCATCGTGTACGTGCGTTTCATCGCCGCCAGCGTGTCGCGGACCTCGATGCTGTAGCCGCCCTTCTGCTGGGCGATTGCTTCGGTTTCCTGCGGATGTTCGGAGGCCCATTGCGCCTCGGCCGCATACGCTGCGTTGACGGCCTTGACCAGCGCGGCGTTGTCTTCGGCGAATTGACGTCGGGTCACATAGGAGTTGAAGTCGATCTGGAAGTCGAGGTCACGCCCTTCGAGAAACACGTTATGCGCCTTGTACTGATCGCGCGCAATGTCGACGCCGGGACTCCACATCGACCACGCGTCGATCTTGCCCTGGCCGAAGGCCGGCGCCGCGTCAGGCGGATTCAGGTAGACGATATTGACCGCGTGACGATCGACATGATGTTTTTCCAGCGCGGCCAGCAGCAGGAATTCGCCGAGCCCCGAACGGTTTACCGCCACCGTTTTACCCACCAGATCTTCGACCCGATCGATGCCCGAACCGTCCTTGGCAATCACCGCCGTGGTGCGCGGATCGACCACGCAAAACTGCGTGAATACCAGCGGCGAACCGGCGATCATCGCCGCCAGCGCAGGCGTGGTGCTGCCACCGAAGCCGAAGTCGGCGCTATTCCCAGTGACCGCCTGCAGCGACGGCGCATGGTTCGGGAACGGGCCGACCCATTCCACCTTGATATTGTCCTTCGCCAGCAGCTTCGCAAATTCGCCGCGCTCTTTGGCGAGCTGCGGCAAACCTCCCAGGCCCCAACCGAGGCGCACGGTATCGGTGCTGCGACGCGCGCAGGCGCCGAGCCCGGTGGCGAGCGTCGCGGCTGCCAGCGTGGTTTGCAGGAAGCGACGCCGGGATACCCGTGACATCGACGGTTCAAAAAACTTGGGCATGAATGGATACAGTAAAGAGAAGTGTTTCGAAAAGGCCGTGCATGCGGACCTCCGCAGCGTTATGCGTCGGACTCGGCGCCCGCCCCCAGCTCGGTCAGCAGCACTTCGCGCAAGGCAGTCGCAGCGGGATGAGCGCGCTGCGCGTTCGCTTCGCGAGAGATGCGGTATTCGGCGGCAATCGCGCCGTCGCGCATGATCAACGCGCGATCGGCCAGCGCAATCGCCTCGTCGACATCGTGCGTCACCAGCAGTACACCCGGTTGATGACGTTCCACCAGCAATTTGATCAGGCGATGCATCTTGATGCGGGTCAACGCGTCGAGCGCGGCGAACGGCTCATCGAGCAACAGAAGTCGCGGTTCCTGCACCAACGCGCGAGCGAGCGCCACGCGTTGCGCCTGGCCGCCGGACAGGTTGCGCGGCCAGTCGTCGAGACGATCGGCGAGACCGACTTCGCCCAGCGCACTCGCCGCACGCGCCTTGGCGCCGGCGTCCGGCAGACCCAGCGAGACATTGCGCCAAAGCGTTTCCCACGGCAACAGACGCGGCTCCTGAAACACCACGGCCGGCAGCCGCGGACCGTCGATGGTGCCGCCGTCGATCGCATCGAGCCCGCACAGAGAACGTAGCAGCGTCGTCTTGCCGCAACCGCTTTCACCCAGCAGCGCGACGAACTCGCCGCGGTCGATCCGCAGGTTGAGACGGTCGATGACCGTACGCGGCCCATAGTTGCGCCGCAGGTTGCGCACCACGACAGCGGCCTCGCGCTCCCCCTGTGCGAACGCTTCGACCGCGCTCATGCCTTCGCTCCGCGTGCGTAGTTGCTGTGCCACGCAAGCAGCTTGCGTTCGAGCGCGCGCGCAATCGTATCGGCGAGCACGCCGATCAGCGCGTAGATCACAATCGTCATCACGATCACATCGGTCCGCAGGAATTCGCGGGCGTCCATCGCCAGAAAGCCGATGCCGCTCGTGGTCGCGATCGTTTCGGCAACGACCAGCGCGAGCCATGCCGTCGTCAGCGCATAGCGCACGCCGGCCAGCACCGAAGGCAACGCGCCCGGCAACACAATCCGGCGAATCAGCTTCGAAGTACTCAGGCCGGTGACGCGACCGAGCTCGATCAGTTTCGGGTCCACCTGGCGGATGCCGGACACCGTGTTGATATAGATCGGAAACATCACGCCCAGCGAGACCAGAAAAATCTTGCCGACCTCGCCAACACCGAACCAGACAATCACCAGCGGCAACACCGCGAGAAACGGCACGGCGCGTAACATCTGGATATTGCGGTCGAGAAACGCCTCGGCGAGTCGCGAGAAACCCACCGCCGTGCCGAGCGCAAAACCCAGCGTCCCGCCAATCACGAAGCCGGTTGCGGCGCGCAACAGGCTGATGGCGAGATCAGGCAGCAACTGGCCGTGCTTCACCAGTTCGAATGCGGTTTGCGCGACCTTGGTCGGCGCCGGCAACACTTGCGGCGACAAGGCGCCCCAACGTGCCAGCGCCTCCCAGATCGCGAAGACCGCCAGCGGCATCGCCCACGAAATGACTTGCAGCGCCCGCTCGCCGGTCAAGCGCCGCAAGCCATCTGCCCGCGAAGCAACTGCTTGCTGCCGGTTCGCAGCGGCAGGCTCCGCCTCCGACCAGTCAGTCGATGCAGGTGCGCGTCCCAACGTTTCAGCCATGATGATGTTTCCTTTGATCGTCTGCGCCCGATACCTATCAAGCGCGTTGCGCGAGCCACGCGTCTTACCGATGCGGCCCACGCAGCAGCGCAGCGACCGATACTGCTTCACATATTAATCAAAAGACAAAATGCGGGAACCACATAATTCTTATATGCATAGCAGGGAGCGGCACGAAGCGCGTTTTGCGCTATAAGGTGCGGCGTCCCTGGGTAACCGGCGAGTGAAATCGGCACCACACATTGCGCGTGGTACATGAATGGAGACCTAACGAATCTGCCGCCACAACAGCGGCCCGAAGCAAGCTGCGTTGCGTGTGGTTACGCGGTAAGCGAGGTAGTAAAAATCCGCGACGCGTCGAGGCTTTCATGCGTCGCATCCTTGCCGGGAATCGCATCGAGCAGCGTGCGCGTATAAGGATGCTGCGGATGACGCCAGATCTCGCGATGATGCCCGCTCTCGACGATGCGGCCGTTCTGCATCACGTGCACGCGGTCCGCGATATAGCGCACCACGGATAGATCGTGCGAGATGAACAGATACGCGAGCCCCAGATCGCGCTTCAGTTCGACCAGCAGGTTGAGAATCTGCGCCTGGATCGACACGTCGAGTGCCGACACCGGTTCATCGCAGATCAACAGATCCGGTTCGAGCACGAGCGCGCGTGCGATGCCGATGCGCTGCCGTTGCCCGCCGGAAAACTCGTGCGGAAACCGGCCTAGCGCCGAACTCGGCAAGCCGACCCGATCGAGGATCGCTGCCACGCGCTGACGACGCAGGTTCCGGTCGCCCTCGCCGTTCACCACCAGCACGGTGTCTAGAATCTCCGCCACGGTCCGGCGAGGATTGAGCGACGCATACGGGTCCTGGAACACCATTTGCACATGGCGCCGCAGCGGCCGTAGTTCGCGTTCGCGCAACGGCACCAGGTCCGTGCCGCGCAAGCGGATCTCGCCGCCGGCAGCCGGCACGAGGCGCAGGATGGCCTTCGAGAGGGTCGATTTGCCGCAACCGGATTCGCCCACCAGCCCCACCGTTTCGCCGCGCGCAATCTGCAACGAGACGCCGTCGACAGCACGTAACACCGACTTGCTATGCCGCTGCGGATAGTCGATGCGCAAATCGTGCAGCGCCAGCAAAGGTGGGGGATCGCCGAGCGCGGAGAAACCCGGTGCGGAGTCGGCCACGTATTGTCCGGTGCGTGCCGCGCGCGGTACGACGGCGAAGGTCGGTTTGCCGTCGTCGCTGACACCATGACGGATTTCGGGCAACTTCCAGCCGCGGTAATGCAGATCGTCCGCGAGATTCAGCGAAGCGCCGAGCAGACCGCGCGTGTACGGATGCTGCGGTTGCGTGAAGAGCTTCGATACCGGTGCTTCCTCGACCTTCTCGCCTGCCAGCATCACGGCGACGCGATCCGCATGCTCCGCGACGACGCCCAGGTCGTGAGTAATCAGCAGCAACGCCATCGACAATTCGCGCCGCAACGAATCGAGCAGCTCGAGAATATGCGCCTGGATCGTTACGTCGAGCGCCGTGGTCGGTTCATCCGCAATCAGCAGACGCGGCCGGCATGCCACCGCCATCGCAATCATCACCCGCTGACGCTGGCCGCCGGACAGTTCGTGCGGATAATCGAAGGCCCGACGTTGCGGCTCCGGAACCTGCACGAGGTCGAGCAGTTCAATCGCACGCTTCCACGCGTCCCGCTTCGACAGCGGTTCGTGTTGCCGCAGCGTCTCGACGATCTGCGCGCCAATCGACAGCACAGGATTGAGCGACGTCATCGGCTCCTGGAAGATCATCGAGATCTGCCGCCCGCGGATGGCCCGCACTTCACGCGGCGGCAGATCGAGTAACTCCCGGCCGTCGAAGCGCAAGCTGCCCGAGACACGTCCCGGTGGCGGCACCAGCCGCATCAGCGAGAGCGCCGTCGCCGATTTGCCGCAGCCCGATTCGCCGACGAGCGCCAGCGTCTCGCCCGCTGCGATCTCGAAGCTCACGCCGCGCACCGCCTCATGGGCACCAAAACTCACGCGCAGGTCGCGTACTTCCAGCAGATTGGCCACGTCGCGCCCTTAGGTCCGTTGCCGCAAGCGCGGATTCAATGCGTCGTTCAGTCCTTCGCCCAGCAGGTTCAGTGCAAGTACCGCGAGGACGATCGCCACACCAGGGATCGCGGTCAGATACCACGCCGTGCGTAACGCGTCGCGCCCCGCGCCGATCATGCTGCCCCAGCTCACCGCGTTGGGATCGCCCATGCCGAGAAACGACAGGGACGACTCGATCAGGATCGCGCTCGCCACCATCACCGAGGCCGTCACAATCACGGGCGGCAGTGCATTGGGCAGAATCTCGCCGAAGATGATCCGCGCATTGCTGAAGCCCTGGCTGCGTGCCGCGAGCACAAAATCCGCGTGACGCAGCGTGCGAAATTCGGCGCGCACGATCCGCGCGACGGTCGGCCACGAGGCCACGCCAATGGCGAGCGCGATGGTCGTCACGCTCGGCCTGCCAATTGCCACGATCACGATGACCAGCAGAAACGACGGCACCGTCTGGAACAGTTCGGTCACGCGCACCAGCAGATCGTCGACGACACCGCCGAAAAAGCCGCCCACCGCCCCCACCAGCGTGCCGATCACCAGCCCGATTGCCGCGGACGAAGCGCCGATCAGCAGCGACACACGCGTGCCGTGGGCAATGCCCGCCGCCACATCGCGGCCGAGCGAATCGGTGCCGAGCCAGTATTGCGGGTCCGCACCCGGCCATTCGAACGGCGCGGCGACCATGTCGAGCGGATCGCCGGGAAACAGGCGGTTCGCCAACAGCGCCAGCACGATGAAGGCGGCGAGCAGCACCAGCCCCGCCAGCGCGGACGGATTGCGCAGCAGCGCACGCCAGACGCCGCGTCCCACTCCGGCGCCGGCCACGCTCGAGGACGCGCCACGTTGACCGAACAAGGCCCCGCCCAACTGACTGCGCCATGACGAGGTCGCTGCGGGCCCATCATCCGGGGTGGAAATCAGGTTGGGAGATTCGGAAGCCATTCAATGCCTCTTGAACAAAACAAAGCGGCGGCCAGCGTCAGGCAACACGCGGATCGAGCCACACCTGCAACAGATCCACCACCACGTTCGCGACGATCACCAGCAGCGAGGACAGCAACAGCACGCCCAGCAGCACGCTGAAATCGCGCGCCATCACGGCATCCAGCGCGAGCCGGCCGAGGCCGGGCCAGCTAAACACCGTCTCCGTGACGGCCGCGCCGCCCAGCAGCGTGCCGAAGTGCATCCCGACGATCGTGGTGAGCGGCATCAGCGCATTGCGCAACACATGACGCACGGTCACGCGCCACGGATGCAGCCCCTTCGCCTGCGCCGTACGAACGAAATCCTGCCGCTGCACTTCGAGCATTGCGGCGCGCGTGAGGCGGGCATAGATGGCGACGAAGAACGTCGCGAGCGTGGCAGCCGGCAGCAGGACATGCTTGAGCGCGTCCACGAAGTACGCGAAGCCATGCAGTTGCACGCCGATGGTCAGATTGCCGCCACTCGGCAGCCAGCCGAGCCGCACCGAAAACAGCACGATCGCCAGCAGGCCGATCCAGAAACCCGGCGTCGAATAGAGCAGCAGCGCCAGCACCGAGAGCACGCGGTCGGGCCACTTGCCGGCCCAATGCGCCATCACCGCGCCCAACGTGACACCCACCACCAGCGCCAGCGACAACGCCACGCCCATCAGCAGCAGCGTATTCGGCAAGCGCGACAGGATCAGCTGCATCACCGGCATGTCGTAACGCGGCGAATAACCGAGGCTAAAGTGCGCGAGATGCGACAGGTACGACCACAACTGATGCAGGACCGGCTGATCGAGACCGAACCTCGCACGCAGCACCTGCATGGTTTCCACGGTCGCGGAACCGGACTCGCCGGCGATCACGTCGGCCGCGTCGCCCGGCATCAGCTTGAGCAGGAAGAAGTTCAGGACGACGATGCCGGCCACCGTCGGCAATGCCTGCCACGCTGTGCGCCGCGCAATCGTGCTGAAACGCAAACGTCGGCTCATGGCGGCTCCCGGTCAGGCGCTCAGGTACACGTCGGCCAGATTGCCTTCGAGGCCCTGGGCGCTCACCGTATGGTTGTGCACGCGACGGTTGGCGAGTGTAACCATGCGCGGCGCGACCAGATTCAGAATCGGCAGGTCGCGATAGACGATTTGCTGGAACTGCTGATACAGCACGACGCGTTTGCTCTCGTCGGTTTCCACCGAGGCGGCTTCGAGCAGACGGTCCACTTCCGGATTGCTGTAATGCGGCGCATTCGAAAACGGCACGCCGGGGCGGATATTCCTGGACCAGTAGAGACGCTGCACGCCCACGCTCGGATCGAACAGCGTGTTCACGCCGATACTGGTGAAGTCGAACTGACGGTCCGCGTAGACGCGCTTGAGAAACGCGGGCAAGTCCTGCGAGCGCACCGTGACGTCGATGCCGACCTTGGACAAGGCCGATTTCACATAGTCCGCCTGGCGCTGGTACAGGTCGCCATACGGCAGGTAGTCGTGAGTCAGGCTGAAGCGTACGCCGCCGCCCTTGCGCGGATAGCCCGCGGCGTCGAGCAGTTTCTCCGCGGTTTCGATATCGAACGCGTACGGCGCGAGTTTGGCATCGTGATACGGCGAGGCCGGCGTGATCGGGGTCGGCGAAAGGTCGGCGTAACCGTAAGCGATCGTGCGCTGCACGACCTGCGGATTGATCGCGTGGGCAATGGCCTGGCGCACCCGCAGGTCCTTGAGGATCGGATGGTCGAGATTGAAGTCGACCTCGGAGAGCGGCTCGAGAAAGCGGTAACCGCGCGTTTCGACCGCAAGCTGCGGCAGTTGCGTCAGGCGCGGCAAGTCGGTGAGCGGCACCGGGTTCTCGCCGCCCAGATCCAGCGCGCCCGTTTCGAAGGCCGCCGAACGCGCGGCCGCATCCGGAATCACCTTGAAGATCAGCGTGTCGATGTACGGCTTGCCCGGCGCCCAGTAGTCGGGATTGCGCTCGTAGACGATATTGGCGCCGCGCGTCCACGACTTGAAGCGATATGGGCCGGTGCCGATCGGCGCGTTGTTGTGAGGATTGCTGAGCGGATCGCCCGAGGCATACAGATGCTTCGGCACGATCGGCGATTCTCCGGCGGACAGCGCCTTGAGCAGGTACGGCGCCGGTTTCGACAATTCGATGACGGCGGTGCGCGCGTCGGGCGTGGAGACGCGTGTCACGTTGGCGAACGTGCTGCGTCCGCGCGGATGCACGGACTTCAGGAGGTCGATCGAAAACGCGACGTCCTCCGAAGAAAACGGCTGACCGTCGTGCCACTTCACGTTTTGCCGCAGCGTGAAGGTGTATTTCAGGCCGTCCGGGCTGACCGTCCAGGCGGTGGCGAGCTGAGGTTGCGGACGCAGATCGAAATCGTATGCCAGCAGGCCTTCCAGCACTTTCGAACTGGCCGCCAGCGCAGGTCCGGTGGTCTGAAAGATCGACACCAGCACAGGCGGCTCGGGGTTGATCAGCACGTTGAGCGTACCGCCCCGCTTCGGTGCGGCGCTCTCGCCCTGGGCCCGCGCCAGGGTCGGCATGCCTGCCGCAGCCAATGCAGCGCCCGATGAAATCAGAAACTCGCGTCGATTCAGCCCAGCCATGTAATTCGCTTCCTTTCGCCAGCAGTGCAGGTGTTTTCAGGGGAGTTGCATGCGGCCGTCTCCACGCGCAGGAAACCTGCGACACGGAGATGTCGGAAGGGATCGGTCCTTGCCCGGGAGACCGGCCGGAGAGCTTGATCGTAGCAACGACGGATTGGCTAATGAACCAACACATCCTGCTATCGATATATCGCGTTCGGCGCAACGGTACAGGCGCACCGTTTCGGTGCTGGCGAGCGTGTCAGGTCGCGCTGGATGCGCACGTGCGAACGCAACGCGCGATGCGAGCGCGATGACAGCTTCCAGACTGGAACTGCCTTGGGGGTCAACTCAGGCGACGACCTTCTGCTCCCCCGCAGCCTGCTCGCGCATGCGACGGGCTTCGTCGCGCAGGAACTGCTGGTAATCGTCCAGATCGCCGTCGAAGGGCTCGACGCCACCCTTGGTAACGAGCCAGAACTCGTCACATACCGCGCGCAGCAGAGACCTGTCGTGACTGACCAGCATCACTGTGCCTTCGAATTCGTTGAGTGCCATGCCTAGCGCTTCGCGTGTGGCCAGGTCGAGGTGGTTGGTCGGCTCGTCGAGCAGCAGCAAGTTGGGGCGCTGCCACACGATCATGCACAACACGAGCCGCGCCTTTTCGCCGCCGCTCATCGTGCCGACCGCCTGATGGACCATGTCGCCACTGAAATTGAAAGTGCCGAGAAAGGTGCGAAGCGATTGGTCGGTGCCACTCTGGCCCGGGGCACGCATGTGTGCCGGCGTGTCCTTGGCAAGGCGGATCATGTGTTCCATCGGCGTGTCGAGAGGACGCAGCACGTCGAGTTCCTGCTGTGCGAAGTAGCCGATGTTCAGACCCTTGCCTTCGCTGATTTCACCGGCAATCGGCGCCAGCTCGTGCGCCACCGTCTTCACCAGAGTGGACTTGCCTTGGCCGTTGGCGCCGAGAATGCCGATGCGCTGCCCGGCCAGCACGGATCGGTTGATGCCCCGCACGATGACCGTCGGCGGCGTGCCCGGCGGTGCGCCGGCCGGCGCCGGGTAGCCGAAGCTCGCGTCCAGCATCGACAACAGCGGGTTCGGGACGTTGAGCGGCTCCTTGAACTCGAAGGTGAACTCTGCGTCGGCAAGCACCGGTGCGATCTTCTCCATGCGTTCGAGCGCCTTGACCCGGCTCTGCGCCTGCTTCGCCTTCGAGGCCTTGGCCTTGAAACGGTCGATGAATTTCTGCAGGTGGGCGATCTTGTCCGCCTGCCTGACCATCGCGGCCTGCTGCAGCACCAGTTGCTCGGCGCGCATCTCTTCGAACTTGCTGTAGTTGCCGCCGTAACGCACCAGCTTGGCGTTGTCGACGTGCACCGTCACCTGGGTCACCGCGTCGAGGAATTCGCGATCGTGGCTGATCACTACCATGGTTCCCTGATAGCGCTTGAGCCACGCTTCCAGCCAGACCAGCGCGTCGAGGTCGAGGTGATTGGTCGGCTCGTCGAGCAACAGCAAGTCGGACGGGCACATGAGCGCGCGCGCC
Source organism: Paraburkholderia sp. GAS38 (assembly GCF_050434965.1). Classification (NCBI taxonomy): domain Bacteria; kingdom Pseudomonadati; phylum Pseudomonadota; class Betaproteobacteria; order Burkholderiales; family Burkholderiaceae; genus Paraburkholderia; species Paraburkholderia sp. GAS38. The sequence continues at coordinate 99,817 of NZ_JBNDJO010000004.1, forward strand.
AGTTGCAGCCGCATGCGCCAGCCGCCGGAGAAACTGTTGACCGGCTGGCTGAGCTGCGCAGCGCTGAAGCCAAGGCCCAGGATCAGCGCCTGGGCACGTGCGGGGGCATCGTGTGCACCGGCGTCGTGCAGGGCCATGTAGGCGTGCGCCATGCGCATGCCGTCGTCGCTGGCCTCAGCGGCGGCGACTTCTGCCTGCGCGGCCAGCATGACGGTATCACCTTCGATGACGAAGTCGGTCGCACTCTGCTCGGTCTCCGGCATCTCCTGTGCGACCTGGCCCATCTTCCATGCGGCGGGTATCGAAAACTCGCCGCCGTCTTCGTGCAGCGTGCCGTTGAGAAGGCCGAAAAAGGATGACTTACCAGCGCCATTGCGGCCGACAAGGCCGATCTTTTCGCCGGGGGTAAAGGTGACGGATGCGCTGTCGAGTACGACATTGACGCCGCGGCGCAGTGTGACATTTCGGACGGAAATCATAAGGAGCTACTTCGGAGAGGATAGGCATGATAGCCGACCGGACGCACAGGGCGTCGAATTTCTCCGGTTGCACCTCGTCTGGCGGGTCAGTGCGTCGCTCGATTGACGCGAGGGTCCGGTTCGCGTCGGGAGTATGAGTTCACCGATGCGGGAAGCTGCCGCGAGCCTGCTTGAGTCCGCCTCCGTCAACAGTCCTCCCCGTTGCGGACGTGGAACCCGATCCGCCCAATGACTGCTCCGGCCGGTGCATCGTGCGCCGGCCGCCTCGCGCAATTGAACGTTGACTACCCATGCCCGTGCGTCGTTTAGCCGACGTTCGGCCCAGCGGGCACATAGTCAATGACGACTTGGGGCACTATGGCGATTTTCGCCGAGTTGAATGCAAATTTATTGAATGCAGCCTCGTCCGGGATCCATTGCTTATGATTGTTGGTAACCAGATACACGGGTGCTGACGAATCCCCCTTGGACAGTACAGCCCCCGAAGTCAGTGCGGGACCAGGAGGAACGTTATCGACGAGATAATCGCTAACGACGACACCGTCCCACGAAACGAACAGATTTTCATACGTGGGCGGATTGGGAATCCACTGAAGCAGGCCATTCATGATCAGGTAAACCGCTCCACCTGTGCTGGCCGCGACACGTTCGTCATCGTACTTCCGCCGGTCCGTTTGCTCCAAAGCCTCCTTTACCCGGTTTGCCGAGGCGATGACTCGGCCCTTTTCCGAAAGAGTAGCTTGTGTAGTCATGTTCATCTCCAGTTGAATTATCGTGGGGGTGCCTTAACGCGCACATAGATGTCGCGTCAGGCTGAACAGACCATATATTTCTACTCCTGATCGGATATCTGATAACGATAACAACTGTATTTCTCGAAGATACGGGCGTCGAAACGGAGTACGCCCTGTATCGGCGTTACGCTGACCCAATCTATGTTCGCCAGTTCTTTACCAGGCCCGAGTTTCGTCATTGCTCGCGGCAGAGGATGCCACCTGACTCTGTGCTCCGCAAAGGCTTTTCTGGCGATCCCGCGAGGCTGAAGAAGGCTTTCTCCCTTCACAAGAAAACCATTCGCTTTCCGGCGGATTGATCCACACATCCCATCTATCGTCACGCCCCGGCATGGGCCGTCAAATCCTTAAGCCTCACCTGGGGAAGGACAACGGTTTGAGTGAAGCGACCCGCTACCTTATAGGTCGTAAGGGTAAGCGACTGGATACCGGCACCGTTCGCCGCAGGGAGTGCCACCACGAATTGGCCGGGTTCGGTCAGAGCCTTCGTATTGAGACCCGACTGCATAGCTGTCGTCGAACATCTGGTTTGCGGCGCGCCGATCGAAGCGCCGTTGAGATCGAGCACCGTTGCTGCGATGCAGTTTGAGCTATCCGTGGCTGGGAAACAATAGAGTTCGACGACCTGGTCATTGACGGGACTGACCTGTGCTTCGCATACACCGAAGCCGGCAATTTTCTGCGGGACGCCCAAGGGCAGCGAGGCTTTAATGGTTGCTGCCGGGGCATAGGAACTCAGGTGATAGGTCAGAGACACCCGTCTCGGCGTGTTCTTGAATTTAGCGAACACGTCAGCCGGCAGGTTGATCGCTTGATAGTTCGATTTGTGACCATTGCTTGAACCGTCGAAGGTATCACCCAGGACGTTGCTGACCTGGTGAGGAGGCTGGCCCGACAAAAGCGATATGGTGCTGCGATATAACGGCTTGCCGTCACCACTATCGATACTTAGGTTGATGTTATTGACAGTGACGATACGGTCCGGGTCGACCGCCACCTTAAGCGGAACGTAGATGACGGGGGGCATGATCTGCGGGCCCTCGCCGATCACTTCCACCTTGGACTTATCATCGAACGACAGGCGGATCGGGTCGGTCTCCGCCACTTTGCCATCGGCACTGATACGTTGGGACGGGTAAGCCGCTATTCTCGGCATGAATATCACCGCGAACGCACACATTGCCGCCACGACGAAGACACCACGCGACGTTGCCGTGTTCCGGCGGCGGTATTGGAGGGTAAGGACGAGTGCAGTTGCAATGACAAAGATGATCTGGAGCGCTAGCTGGGCAGGCCAGCCAGCAAGATCGGCCATCTGACCATCTGCGATGATGAGGCCGACAGCCCAGGTTAGAAAGATCGCGAAAACGATTCCCGCGGCCTGGCGCCAGCTAGCCGTGATCGTGCCGATGGCTAACGCGGGCAGACCGACACCGATAAATGTGACAAGACCCGTATAGGCCGCCGCGCCGATCGCCGGTAGCGCATCTAGTCCGTGCATAAGGCCGACGCCAAGATTGAAAACAAAGGTCGGCAATAGGGTCACGAGGACGGCGAAACTAATTTTATCCAGCGCGAGGTCGATTCGACGGATCGGCCGGATCAGCCAGTCGTCATTGTTCGACACAACGGGGTCGCTCTGTACGACCAGAATGATAGCGAACCCTGCCGCGCCGGAGCACGCCAGTTCGATGAGCCCAAGTGGCAACAGCAATTGCAGTGGCTGGGCGAACATCCCCATTTGCACGATCATCGAGGCCGATGCGATCTTCAGGGCCAATACCGCCACGAGGTACGGCCAATGCAGTCTCAGATCTTTTTTCAGAATATGCAGCCACATATCATCGCCCCCTGATTTGTTCGGCCCGCGCGAACGCAGTAAATATCGACCTTAAGTCCAGCGGCTCGGCCTGAACGAACTTGACGTCGCCGAAAACGGCGGCGATTTCAGATGTCAATCGATCTTCAGCAAACTCCGTATGCACAAAACTTAGAGCATTGCCTGACATGCAGGGATCGATCCATGCTTTGGGAAAAGTATCGGGAGGACGGGCCGTCGATTGCAATGTGACGCGAATCAGGCGGATGCGCGCGTTCAAGACTTCGATCGAGTTTTCGAACAGCAGTCGACCCTGGTCGAGAAAACCTACGTCGCTAACGAAACTCTCGATTTCGTTCAGTTCGTGCGATGAGATGAAGATGGTGAGGTCTTCGGCATGGCTCAGCACGCTTTCGACCAGGTCGTCGCGGACCAGCGGGTCCAGGCCGCTGAACGGCTCGTCGAGCACCAGCAGCTTTGGTTTGAAGGCCAGCGCGGCAACCAGTGCGACCTTGATACGCATACCATGTGAAAGGGCGCGGATTTTGCGCTCCACCGGCAGTTTGAACCGCTCCAGCATGGCTCTCTCGAGCGCTTCGTCCCAATTCGGATAGAACGGTCTCAGGTAGTCGAGATAGGCGCCCACGGCCATTTGTGCAGGAAGCACCTGGCTCTCCGAAACGTAGCCGATCTGGCTAAAGTGGTAGCTTGTGAGTTCACGTGATGGCGTCCCCATCAGGGTGAGATCCCCCCGCGTCGGCGCGAGGATGTTCATCATCATCTTGATCGTGGTCGTTTTGCCAGCGCCATTGGCGCCAATCAGGGCATAGACACTCCCCTCCGCGACCGAAAAACTCAGGCCACTAAGCGCCTCATATGAGCCGAAGCGCTTCTCGACATTCCGGGCCTCAATCATCATTTTGTATTCCCCTCGCTATGTCGATCCGGTTCCAACGTTCGATGATGGCGTCGAGCAATTCCGCCTGTGTCAGACCGACGCGACGCGCGCCAACCACCAGCGCCTCGACTTCGTGCCCCAGCAACTGCGCTTTTTCGCCTGGGCGTGCCTGGGGCGGCTCACAGACGACTGTCCCAATCCCCGGCCGTGCTTCCAGCCAACCTTCGTGGACAAGGTGCTGGATGATCTTGTGGGCCGTGTTTGGGTGAATTTTGAGTTCCGCCGCTAGCGCCCTGACCGACGGAAACTCCTGCCCGGGCAGGTAGTCGCCGCTGATGAAGGCGCGCTTGGCAGCAAAAACCACAGCGTCGAATATCGACTGACCCGGTTGCGGTTTGTAATCGAGTAGTGTCATATTTATAATGTGACACATGGTACGCCTCGATGTCAACGGACGTTCATCCTGGTTGTGGGACGTCGTTTTCGGTTGCTCACAGGGGGCGACGAGGCGCTCAGTTCTGCCGGTGCATGCGATCAATGCTTCAGAACGAGCAGGAGGATGCTCCGTCACTACACGGGGAGGGCATGGTCAGATTTGCACGAATGGTGTCATCCGACAGGCGTAGGCCGTACGGTCGCCTCCAGGCCGAAGCGCCGCAAGATGGGTTGGGGGCAATGGTGGCCGGCTCGCACCGCAATACCCTGCCCACCGCGTCTGCGATATTCCCGGTACCCGCCTCGAAGCGATGCGGGGCCGACTGAAGCACCGTGCGCTCGATGCTTGCAAGCTGCGGGACGGTTTTGGTGGCGTTCGCCTAGTGCCGTGCGGCACGCGTCAGAACACCCGCCCCTCAGTCAGATGCGTGGTCACGCCGTTCAGCTCGTAATCGCCGATGACCCGCGCCTTGTGCAGCAGCGGGTTATGGCTGAAGATCGTGCGCAGGTTGCGCCAGTGGCGATCGAAGTTATGCGAGCGCGCCGTGGCCGACGCCCCGCCGATTTCGAACAGACGTTCGCCCGCATACAGCGCCAGTTTGCTGACCACCAGTTGGGTTTTGGCTGTAGCTAGCGCGCCTTCCAGCACCCGCTCTTCGGCGTTGCCGGCGCCTTTGCGGATCGCATTCGCGGAGCGGTCGAGGGTGCGAGCGTTTTGCTGCACTAACGAATCGATCGACAGGCTGTGCGCCGCGAGATCGCCCACCACCTGCTGCACGAAACCATCTTCACGCGCCGACGGTGCGGGACTATGCAGCACGGGCCGACCAAACTGCGTGACATAGCGGCGCGCATCCTCAACGATGTTGCGCACGATGCCGGCCGCCACCGCCACCAGATGCAGTTGCCGCAACGCGCCGCCGTGCCGTCCTGCGAGCGTCGTATTGCCGCGTAGCGCGACTTCATGCGCATACACACGAACGTTGTCCAGCACGAGGCCGCCGCTCGCGGTCATGCGCTGGCCCATGCCGTCCCAATCGTCGAGAACCTGCAGGCCTTCGCGTGCCACCGGAATCACGATCGACACGTTCTGGTCGTTTTCATCCTGCACGTTGATGCGCGCATAGTCGGAAAACGCGGTTCCGGTCGAATAAAATTTGCGGCCCGTCACACGATAGTGAGCGCCGTCGCGCACCAGCTTCGTGGTGATTTCGCCGGGGCGCGAAGTGCCCAGTTCAGTCGATGCGCCGCCGAAAATCGCGCCCTTCTGCAAGCGCTCGATCTGCGTATCGTTGAAGGTGGAGCGCGGCGACAGCACCAAGGCTTCGGTCAGATCGAAATGAATCCGCAACGCGTGCGCGACATTCGACTCATGCGCGGCCAGGGTAGTGATCACCTGAAACAGATCTTCCAGCGTGCCGCCAAGACCGCCCCACTCCACCGGCAGACGCAACACGCCTAGCCCCGACTCCCGAAACAGCGTGAACGCATCGAACGGCAACTCGCGCCGCGCCTCCCGCTGCGCGGCATCTGTGCCGATCGCTTCCGCCAATGCGGGCAACGCGGACAATGCCGCCTGGAGCCGCGACTGCGCGGCGGTTTCCTGTAAGACCTGCATGCCTGCTTTCCTTGTATAAACGCATGGGACGCGCCCTCGATGGCGCGTCGCCCTCAATTCAACGCAATGGCGGCCGCCGCGCCGACCGGCGAGCCTTCCAATGAAATCGATGCCCTGCCGTCGGGTCCAACCGGCACGTCGCCCACTAGGGTGGTGCGATACAACTGGCGGTCGAAGTCGAGATCGAAGATATCCGTGGGCGCGAGATGCGCCGTGGCACGGTTGTCCCAGAACGCAATGCTGCCCGGCTCCCATTTGAAACGCACCGTGAATTCGGGGCGCGTCACGTGCTCCCAGAGCAGTTCGAGCAGCGCCTGACTTTCACGCGGCGTCACGCCGACAATGTGCTTCAGGAAACTCGGACTCACATACAGGGCACGCTCCCCGGTTTCCGGATGCACGCGCACCAGCGGATGCTCGGTCACCAGCGTGCGTTGCGACACCGCCTGCACAAACGCCTCCGTGCCGCTCGCCCCGGCCGGCGGGGTAAAGCGGTGCACGCCACGCAGACCGTCGACGAACGCCCGCAACGGTTCGGACAACTTGTCGTAAGCGATGACGAGATTAGTCCACTGGGTGTCGCCGCCGAATGGCGGGATCGTGACGCCGCGCAGAATCGACGCGTAGGGCGGATTGACCGCTGCGGTGACGTCGGTATGCCAGCCGGTCCACGGCCTTAGCAGCGTGGCGCCCTCGAAGCGCGTGGCCTTGCGAAACTTGGAGATGGAGTAGATCTGCGGATAGCCGTCCACGTGTCCGAATACCGGATGGCCGAGCGTCAGTTCGCCGAATTGCGCCGAAAACGCGACGTGCTGCTCGTGCGTGAGAAACTGCTCGCGAAAGAACACCACCCGCCACTTCAGCAAGGCCGCGCGTATCTCGGCGACCTGCTGGGCCGAGAGCTTCTGCGTGAGATCGACACCGTGAATTTCCGCGCCGATATGCGCCGAGAGCGGCACGACCTGGAGCGAGGCCGTGGCGGCTGAGAGGGCTGCACTCATGGAAGACTCCTGATAGACGGATTGGGTGGACGCCAATCCATCAACACTAAAGTCGTCATCGCGCCGCTCCAACCAATCATTGCACATATGCAAAACATCTACAGTGCGAACGCACGGTCACGGCGCGCTTCAATGGGCTCGAATCAGCAGTTCGAAAGTCGCGTCGGCGACCGCAGTGGACTGCCGGCCACGGCCCCAGCCTACCGCGTCGCGATAGCTGCCTAGCAATGCGCCTTCGGTTACGGTGGCTTCGTCGACCGTGCATGCGCCATCAGCGTGCGGCGCCACGAATAACGCATCCTCCGGGCAGTAAAGCTCGCACATGAAGCAGGTTTGGCAGTCTGCCTGGCGGGCGATGCGCGGAATGCCGCCGGGCACCGCTTCGAAGACGTTGGTCGGGCATGCCCGCACGCAGATATTGCAACCGGTGCAGCGCGATTCGCTGACGATCTCGATCATGCCGCCGCTCCCATTGCTACAGCCGGGGAAGCAGCGACCGGCGTCTTGCGCACCCACACTTCGTCCAACCCGCCGCTCAGCAGACGATGGTGCTGCCCATCGTCCAGTGCCTGGTATTCCTGACGACGATGCATGCCGCGCGTTTCGGTCCGCTGTAACGCGCTGCGGTACATCCAGCGCGACGTCGCGACCATCGCGGCGGCCTCGCGTGCGCGTACCGCTTCCTGCACGTCGCGCGCGGGAGCGCTGGCGCGCAGTTTCAGCCACAGCTCATCGAGCCGCTGCAGCGAGTCGTCGAGCAGATCGGCGCTGCGGGTCCAGTTGCGTTCGTAGGGGAAGACTTCGGCCTGGACCGCCTGCACCACGCTTTGACTATCGTAGCTGCTGCTGCCGCCTCCATCGTGCAGGCCAACACCTCCGGCATGCCGCAGCGAACGCGCGCGCGCCGCGCCCGTCACCTGACGCGCATGCCCGGCCGCGCCAGCACCGGCCCACAGGCCGGACGACATCGCCCACGCCGCGTTGTGACTGCCGCCGCCGGTGAAGCCCCCGCAGATCAGCTCGCGTGTCGCGGCGTCGCCGGCCGCATATAGACCTTCAACCGAGGTGGCGCATTGCTCGTCCAGCAGATGCAGCCCGCCGGTGCCGCGCACGGTGCCTTCGAGCCGCAAGGTGACCGGGAAGTGCTGGGTAAACGGATCGATGCCGAGCCGGTCGAACGGCACGAAGAAATTCGGTTGCGCGGTACGCATCCATGCGCGGATCTGCGCATCGGCCTTGTCGATACAGCCAAACACCGGGCGCTTCTGCAACTCGCGCGCAATGATGCCGCGTCCATGCGACGACCCAGCGCCTTCGATCTTCACGCCATCGGCGTCGTAGAAGGTCGCCCAGTTGTAGAACAGCGATTTGGTGACCGACGAGAACGCGGGCCCCAGCCCATACGCGTTTGAAAACTCCATGCCCGACAGTTCGGCGCCCACTTCGGCGGCCATCAATTGACCGTCGCCGGTGAGGACGTTGCAGCCTAGCGCACGGCTCTGAAACGCGCATCCGCCCGTGGCGATCACGACGGCGCGCGCTCGCGCAATCCATCGCTCCGAGGTTTGCCGGTTGACGCCGGCCGCGCCCGCCACCGCACCGCCAGAGTCGACGAGCAGTTCCAGTGCCGGGCTGTGATCGAGAATCCTCGCGCCGGCCTCCTTGACGCGTTTGCGCATCAGGCGCATGTAGTCCGGGCCTTGCAATGAGGTGCGACGTTGTTCGCCGTCCTGATCGACGGGAAACGGATAGCCCCACTCAGCCAGTTGCTGGACGTTCACCCACGTCTGTTCGAGCACGCGGTCCATCCAGGCGTGTTCGGCCAACGCGCCGCCCATCGCAAAGCGGCTCGCCTTGGCGCGGCTGCGCGCCTCGCCATCGGGCGCCACGTACCAGAGCGCGGTACCGGCCGGCGCCGTGGCGCCCGAGGTGCCGCAGTACCCCTTGTCCGCCAGCACCACCCTGGCGCCTCGCGCGGCTGCGCCGATCGCAGCCCAGGTGCCGGCGGGGCCGCCGCCGATCACCAGCACGTCGACGTCGTAGCGCGCGCCTACCGACGCGTCATCCACTTTTCTTGCCTGCTGACCTGCGACGCTCATGGAGCCCCTCTCGTCTCGATGGACCAATCTGGAAAGTTATCCTCTCCGCGGGCATCGGCAAACCAAGCATTGCAGCTATGGATATGGGCTAGCTGCCAATGCAGCGCGCCTGGAAGCCAGCGACCTGCGTCGACGCCGGGTGCCGTCCTCGCGCCAGGCCACACCAGGTCGGGTCAGTTATGCGTTGACCGCGTTAACCGAACGCCCGCCCACCGCGAGCGGATCGAGATAATCCTCCGCGTCGATGTCGTACCCCGACGGCTCCCAGCGGATAGCCAGCAACACCAGCAGCGAAGTCAGCGGCGCCACCGCGATCACCCAGAACACATTCGTCCCGAGCGCGGCCGAGAGAACCGGAAACAGAAACAGCGACACCGTCGACGCCGAGCGCACCAGCGTCTGGTTGAACCCCACACCAATGCCGCGAATCGAGGTCGGATAGCTGAGCGACGCGTAAGTCATCGAATGCGAGCCTGGCCCGAAGCCCTGTCCGAACAGATAGCCGCCCAGCAGCAGGATAGCCAGCACGACCAGTACGCCGCTGCCCGGCTTGCCGATCAACGCGAGCCCGATCAGCGACGCGAACTGCAGCGAGTGCCCCAGCACCGTCATCTTCCAGGCTCCGACCGTCGGCGCGGTGCGCACGCCGATCAATCCGCCCACAAAAGCAAAGGCCAGATTCAGCGTCAGCGCGGCGATGATCGTCGTCAGCGGCCCTTGATGAAAGAAGCTGGTGATGATCACCGGCAAGCCGAAGATGATCGCGTTGTAGCCGAACGAGGACGCCGCTCCAATGGTCGCGGCGAGAATCGTGCGGCTGCGGTAGGTGCGGTTAAACAGCACGCCATAGTTGCGCCACGACGCGGCACGCGGCGCCTTGACCGGCTCGCTGCTGCGTTCGACCACCGCATCCACCCCATACGAGCGCTTGAGAATGCGCGCGGCTTCGTCCAGATCGCCCTGGTTCGCTGCCCACACCGGCGACTCGCTGATATAGCGGCTGCGCACCAGAATGATCGCGATGGCGGGCACCGCGCCGAACGCAAGCGTCAAACGCCACAGCCAGCCCAGATGATGCTCGGGCAGGATCGCATACAGGCCGAGGATCAGCAGATAGCAGGTACTGGTGGCCGCATACCACGCGGGGCACCACGCGGCCACGCTGGCCGCCTTGTTGCCCTTGCCCGCCACCCGTGAGAACTCCGCCAGAAACGCCATCGCCACCGGCAGATCGAGGCCCACCCCGAAGCCCATCAGAAAGCGCGCTCCGCCGAGCACCCACGCATTCGGCGCAAGACCGGCCGCGATAGCCGCGACCACGAAGAACAGCATGTCGGCCATAAACACGCGGTAGCGTCCAATCCGGTCGGTCAGATAGCCGCCGAACAGCGCGCCGAGAATCGCGCCAAACGTGATCGCAGACGAAACGAAGCCCACCTGTACCGGCGAAAGCGAAAACTGCCGCGCGATGTCCTTGATGCCGTAAGCGAGTGAAGTCAGATCGTAGGCATCCAGAAAGACCCCGCCGAGCGCAATCGCAATCACGATGCGTGCGTTACTGCCTTTCGCAGCGCCCGCGTTGACGATACGCGAGACGTCCTGCGCGGAACGGATCACAGCGGGACGGCCGGCGCCTGCCGTTTGTGCCGGCGTGTCGACGGTCGTCGACGGAAAAGCAACGGTGGACATGATGTCGGATTTCGCACGAGTAGCTGAAGCGTTGCATATTAGCCATGCACACCGCATCGGCAAAACGACGAATTCATATATGCAAATCTGCGCTTGCGCGGCACTCCCTACTGGTCTCTGCTTCAGGGCATGCCGATTTTGCAGCATGCCCCATAACCTAAACAGCGAAATGCGGATAAGCATTTGAGGATTCGTTATTGGAGCCGCCTCGTGCCCATTCTTATACTCAATCACGGTCAGCACTCGCCAGCGAAGAGTGCCAAATCTCCACTGCAGGAATGTCTAAATGAGCCTACGTCCTTTGCATGATCGCGTCATCGTCAAGCGTCTCGATCAGGAGACCAAAACCGCCTCGGGCATCGTGATTCCCGAGAGCGCCGCCGAAAAACCCGACCAGGGTGAAGTGCTCGCCGTCGGTCCCGGCAAGCGCGATAGCGACGGCAAGCGCATCGAACCCGATCTGAAGGTCGGCGAACGCGTGTTGTTCGGCAAGTACTCGGGCCAGCAGGTCAAGGTCGACGGCGCCGACCTGCTCGTGCTGCGCGAAGAAGACATCGTCGCCGTAGTCCACCAATAAACGGAGCTTCACAAGATGGCAGCCAAAGAAATCGTCTTTAGCGACAACGCGCGTTCGAAACTGGTCGAAGGCGTGAATCTGCTCGCGAATGCAGTCAAGGTCACGCTCGGTCCGAAGGGCCGCAACGTGGTGCTGGAGCGCAGCTTCGGTTCACCGGTGGTGACCAAGGACGGCGTGTCGGTCGCCAAGGAAATCGAGCTGGCCGACAAGCTGCAGAATATCGGCGCGCAACTGGTAAAGGAAGTTGCCTCGCGTACCAGCGACGCCGCCGGCGACGGCACCACCACCGCCACCGTGCTGGCGCAGGCTATCGTGCGTGAAGGCCAGAAGTATGTGGCGGCCGGCCTCAATCCGCTGGATCTGAAGCGCGGCATCGACAAGGCGGTGATCGCCGCCATCGACGAGCTGAAGAAGATCAGCAAGCCGACCACCACCAGCAAGGAAATCGCTCAGGTGGCGACGATTTCGGCTAACGGCGAGGAATCGATCGGCCAGCGGATTGCCGAAGCTATCGACCGCGTCGGCAAGGAAGGCGTGATTACCGTCGAAGACGGCAAGTCGCTCGAGGATGAACTCGAAGTGGTCGAAGGTCTGCAGTTCGATCGCGGCTACCTGTCGCCGTATTTCATCAACAACCCGGACAAGCAGGTCGCCGTTCTCGACAACCCGTTCATCCTGTTGCACGACAAGAAGGTGTCGAACATTCGCGATCTGCTGCCGGTACTCGAACAGGTCGCCAAAGCAGGCCGCCCACTGCTGATCATCGCCGAGGACGTCGAAGGCGAAGCGCTGGCGACGCTGGTGGTGAACAACATCCGCGGCATTCTGAAGACGGTCGCGGTCAAGGCTCCGGGCTTCGGCGATCGTCGTAAGGCCATGCTGGAAGACATCGCGATCCTGACCGGCGGCCAGGTCATTGCCGAAGAAACCGGCCTCACGCTCGAAAAGGCTACGCTCGCTGAGCTGGGCCAGGCCAAGCGCATCGAAGTGGGCAAGGAAAACACCACCGTGATCGACGGCGGCGGCGACCCGAAGACTATCGAAGCGCGCGTGAAGCAGATTCGCGTGCAGATCGAAGAAGCCACTTCCGACTACGACCGCGAGAAGCTCCAGGAACGCGTCGCCAAGCTGGCCGGCGGCGTGGCCGTGATCAAGGTGGGCGGCGCCACCGAAGTCGAAGTCAAGGAGAAGAAGGACCGCGTCGACGACGCCTTGCATGCGACCCGCGCCGCGGTGGAAGAAGGCATTGTGCCGGGCGGCGGCGTGGCGCTGATTCGCGTGCGCAACGCGATCATCGATCTGAAAGGCAGCAATGCGGATCAGGACGCCGGCGTGAAGATCGTGCTGCGTGCACTTGAAGAGCCGCTGCGCCAGATCGTGTCGAATGCCGGCGAGGAAGCCAGCGTGGTGGTGGCGAAGGTCTCGCAGGGCACCGGTAATTTCGGCTACAACGCCCAGACCGGCGAATACGGCGACCTCGTGGAATCGGGCGTGCTCGATCCGACCAAGGTCACGCGCACCGCGCTGCAGAACGCGGCTTCGATTGCCGGCCTGCTGCTGACGACCGATGCGACTGTCTACGAAGCGCCGAAGGATGCCGCGCCGTCGGCACCTGCGGGCGGTCCGGGCGCGGGCGGCCCGGGCTTCGATTTCTAAGGCGGCCATGTTTGTACGTCGTTGATCCGGCGGCGCTTTAACGACGATCATGCCCGCCTCGCGCGGGCATGATCGCATCGATCCGCGCCAAATCGTCTATAACGTACTAGCATTTCACCAATCTGGCCCGCGTGGCCAGCTTTCGTTTCTTTCTGGATAGAGCCATGACCACATCGAACTCCCGTGCTGCGGATCATCCGATCGACGTTCAGTTTCTCGACCGCTGGTCGCCCCGTGCCTTCACGCAAGAGACCATTCCAGAGTCGACGCTGCTGACGTTCTTCGAAGCGGCGCGCTGGGCGCCCTCCTCCTATAACTCGCAACCGTGGCGCTTCGCTTACGCCCGCCGCGACACGGAGCATTGGACGCGTTTCCTCGGTTTTCTCAACGAGTTCAATCAGAGTTGGGCCAAACACGCGGCGGCCGTCGTGATCGTGCTGTCGAAAAGCACTTTCACGCCACCCGGCGGCAGCGCCGAAGTGCCGGCTCCAACGCACTCGTTCGATGCCGGCGCGGCGTGGGGTTACTTCGCACTGCAGGCGAGTCTCTCGGGATGGCATGCGCACGGTCTGGCCGGCATCGAACGCGACAAGATCCGCCAGGGGCTAGCTGTCCCCGATGTGTATTCGATCGAAGCGGCTATCGCAATCGGACGCGCCGGCGACAAGAGTGTGCTGCCGGAGGCGTTGCAGGCCCGCGAGGCGCCGAGCCCACGCAAGCCGCTGGCTGAAATTGCCGCAGAGGGCCGTTTCGTTCCTTGATGGAGACACACTGGCGCCCTGCGACACAGTCGCGGGCGCCAGGTCGGTGCAGTATTCACCGCTACGCGAGCTCGGCCGTCTGCCGCCGAAAACTCGCTGCCGCGTGCCGTCCGGGCAACAGGTCGCCCTCGCTGAACAGCTTGTGGCGCAAGGTGCCTTCGTCGTAAGCAGTCTTGTACAGCCCGCGGTTCTGCAACTCCGGCACGACCAGATCGATGAAGTCCTCGTAGCTTTCCGGCACGACGGTGCGGCTAAGGTTGAAGCCATCCACGCCGGTTTCCTCGACCCACGCCTGCAGTTCGTCCGCCACCTGCGCGGGCGTGCCGACAATGGCCGGATAGCGGCCGCCCAGTTCGAACATCTCCAGCAGCTTGCGGCGCGTCCAGCCATGCTGCTTCGCGGTCCGCGTGGCCGATTCGATGGCGTTGGTGGGCGCATAGTCGACGGGCGCGTCGAGATCGTATTGCGCGTAGTCGATGCCGGTGCTGGCCGCGAAATGCGCCAAACCCGCTTCGCGGCTCGCGTAACGCAGATAGTCCGCGTATTTCTCGCGCGCCTCGTGTTCGGTCGTACCTGTTACTACCGCGGCCCCTACGAATACCTTGACGTCGTCCGGATGCCGGCCGGCCTGAACCAGTTGCTCGCGCAACGTTCGCACCGTCTCGCGTCCGACCGTCCGGTTCGGCGGCGAGATGAACACGCACTCGGCGTGCCGCGCGGCGAAACGTTGGCCACGCCCAGAGCTGCCCGCCTGGAACAACACCGGCGTGCGTTGCGGCGACGGCTCGGCGAGGTGGTAGCCTTCGACGTTGTAGTAGCGCCCCGCATGCTTCACCTCGTGCACTTTAGCCGGATCCGCATAGACGCGGCCGGCCTTGTCGCGCAGCACCGCGCCCTGTTCCCAACTGCCTTCCCACAGCTTGTAGAGAAGCTCGAGATACTCGTCGGCCCGCTCGTAGCGCTCGTCGTGCGGCAGTTGCTCGTTGAGCCCCATCGCACGCGCCGCGCTGTCGAGATAGCCGGTCACGATGTTCCAGCCAATCCGTCCTTGCGTCAGATGATCGAGCGTCGAGAAGCGGCGCGCGAGCAGATAAGGCTGCTCGTAGGTGAGATTGACGGTCACGCCGAAGCCGAGGTGTTCGGTGACGGCGGCCATTGCCGATACCAGCAGCGTGGGATCGTTGACCGGCAACTGGATCGACTCGCGCAAGGTCACATCCACGTTGTGCTGATAGACGTCGTACACGCCGACGATATCGGCCAGAAACAGGCCGTCGAACAGGCCGCGTTCCAGCGTGCGCGCGAGGTTGGTCCAGTACGGCAGCAGGCGGTAGTCGGTGGAGCGGTCGCGCGGATGCGTCCACAGGCCATGGTTGATATGGCCGACGCAGTTCATGTTGAACGCGTTCAGCAAAATCCGTTTCTTCGCCATCACAAGGCTCCATGCCGCGGCGGCAGCTTGTCGTTGAGGTAGAAGTTACCCACCGCATGATACTTCCAGCGCACCGGGTCATGCAGCGTGTGGGTGCGCGCGTTACGCCAGAAACGGTCGAGCCCGAGACCGTCGAGCGTGGCAGCCGTGCCGGCGAGTTCGAACAGGCGCGAGCCCGCGTCGAGCGACACGGTCGTGGTCAGCGCCCGCGCCTCGGCTACGGCGACCGAAGCCTCGGCCACCGAGCGATCGGTGGAGTGGGCCTGGGCGGCGTCGACGAAGCGGCCCGCGCGGCGCAGCAACGCTTCCGCCGCACGCAGTCGCACGGCGAGGTCGCCGAACTGCGCGATGGTCAGCGGATCGTCGGCCGCGCGTTCGACCTTTGCGTCGATCCAGGGCCGCGAACGCTCGCGCACGAACTGCACGGCGGCGTCGAAAGCGCCTCGCGCCTGGCCCAGATCGATGGCGGCGTGGATGATCTGCGCGAGCGGTCCGATCGTCGTCGCCCGCTCGAACGACACCTGGAACGGCACGACCCATTCGGGCTCGACACGCACTTGCTCGAACTGCACCGAGCCGCTGCCCGTGACACGTTGGCCGAAGCCGTCCCAGTTGTCCGTAACTGTCACGCCTGGCGTATCGCGCGGAATGAAGGCCAGATACGTGACGTCGCGTCCCTGCTCTTCTGCGACCACCAAAGTGGGAATCCAGTGCGCGTAAAGCGCCCCCGTGCAATAGAACTTGCGGCCGTCCACCTGCCAGCCGTGCGCGCCGCGCGTGAGCCGCGTGCGGCGTTTGAAGTCCTTGTGGCCGATTTCGGCAAGCGCGTTGCCGAAGCGCTCGCCCGCCAGCACACGCTGATAGAAAAAGCGCTGTTGTTCGACGCTGCCGCCGACGCGCAGCACTTCCAGCGCGTAGAAATGGTTTTGCGGAATCTGGCCGAGCGAGCCGTCGGCGGCGGAAATGATCGCGGTCACTTCGGCGAGCGTGCCGTTGCGCACCCCTGCGCCGCCGAATTCGCGCGGCACGGTGATGCCCCACAGGCCGCTCGCGACGAAGGCGTCGAGTTCGGCCCACGGCAGCCGCCGTTCGCGGTCGCGCAGCGCCGCTTCGGGCGCGAATTGCGCAGCGAGGCGCCGAGCGGTCAGCAGGGCCTGCGCGTCGTCGGTAATCAGATCAGGCGTAACGGGCGGGCGCAGTTCGGGAGGCAACGCGTTCGCCACAACGTCGCCGCGCGTTTCTACAGAAAGATCGAGAGTCATGTTTCTTCAGTTCCACGAATGACGCGCGGGCAGCACCTGGTTCAGGTGATAGTTGCCGAGCAGGTGCAGTTTCCAGCGCACCGGATCGTGCAGCGTATGGGTGCGTGCGTTGCGCCAATGGCGATCGAGGTTATGCGCGGCGCGCGTCGAGGATGAACCGGCCAGCTCGAACAGCTTTTCGCTCGCTTCCAGTGCGATGCGGGTGGTCAGGATCTTGGCTTCGGCCACCGCGACGGAGGCACGTGCGCTCGCCTCGGCGTCGAGGGAGGGCGCGGCGGCGAGGGCATCGAGTGTGTGGCCCGCCTCCTGCAGCACCTCGTGCGCGGCGTGCAGATCGATCTGCAGACGGCCCACGTCGGCGATGATGTACGGGTCGTCAGTGGCGTGCTCAAGGCCGGAATCGACCCACGGACGCGCGCGTTCGCGCACGAAGGCGAGCGTGTCGGCCACCGCCGCTTGCGCAATGCCCTGATCGATGGCAGCCTGAATCAGTTGTGAAGTAGGCCCGAACAGGCCCGGACGCTCGGCAAGTTGCCAGATCGGCAGCACGTCCTGCGGATCGACCGGCACCTGCCTGAACGTCACCGTGCCGCTTGCCGTCGTACGTTGTCCGAATGAGTTCCAGTCGTCGACCACCGTCAGGCCCGGCGCGTCGCGCGGCGCCCAGACCTGCACGGCGCGGCCTTCGTCGTCGGTGGCGCGAGTGGGAACGCGGTGCGCGAACAGCGCACCGGTGGAGTAGAAACGCTGGCCGTCGAGGCGCAAGCCATCAGGCGTCGCAGTCAGCCGCGTCGTGCCCTGCAGGATGGTCCTGACGTTCGCCGAACGGCGCTCCGGACCGGCGTTGCCGAGCCGCTGGCCCGCCAGCACCTCGCCATACAGGCGCGCTTTCTGCGCCGGCGTGCCGATTTCGCGCAGCACGCCCAGCACGCCGAAATGGTTCTGCGGAATCTGGCCCAAAGCCGGATCGGCTGCACACAGGATCACAAACACTTCGGCGAGCGTGGCGTACGACACATCGGCGCCGCCGAATTCGCGCGGCACGGTGATCGCGCCAAGGCCGCTTTCCGACCACAGATCCAGTTCAGCCCATGGCAACAGGCGTTGGCGATCGCGCTCGGAAGCGCCGGCCGCGAACCGCTCAGCGAGGGCGTGGGCGGCGGCGATCGCCTGGGCGTCGCCGGCAATGCGCTGGACACGGGCGGGATCGGGACGCCGAGGCAGCGGCGCCTCGGCGGAGGGAGATTCGAGAGTGGACATGATGGTTCGTACCGACAGAGGTGACACCCGTCCGCCCGCAACGCTCCCTCCCTTGTGACGGAGAAACGCACAGCCTGCGTAACGCTTGTGGCGAACAGGTTGAACCGTCTATTGAACCAGCAGAGGCTTGCCGCGCCTACTATCGAATTGGAACTTGCTTATGAGGATTTGCGATTTCCCGGTGCGGCGCTTACTGCCTGGGCCTCACGTCGCCGCTTGCGGTCTTCACCGCCGCTTACGCGAGCGTCGCGTCCTTCGTGACGATCTTGCGCGGAATCAGCTTCAGTTCGTAGAACGTATCCGCGATTCGCTGCTGTTCGGCGAGCACCTCGGCGTCGATCGGCTTGTAGACGTGTGAGTAATGCTCAAGACTGGTCTGGATGATCGACACGTCGAGCCCCTGAAGGGGCGCGAGTTCCGCGGCCGCAGCAGCCGTGTTCTGCTTGACCCACTGCCCTTGCCTGTTCAACTCTTCCATGACGATGGCGACCACGTTCTGACGCTTTTGCGCAAACTCACGCTGACTCAGAAAGAACTCGTGGTGACTGGCGACGCCTTGCGCATCGGCCAGCAGGCGCGCGCCGCTCTGCGCCTGCGCAGCGGCGAGGAACGGATCCCAGATCGCCCAGGCGTCGATTGCGCCTTGCTCGAGAGCGGCACGCGCATCGGCAGGCGCCAGATAGACCGGCTGGATATCGCCGAAGTCGAGACCGTTCTTGCGCAACAGCGCGACGATGAACCAGTGCACGTCGGAGCCGCGGTTGAACGCCACCTTCTTGCCCTTCAGATCCGCCACCGTCTTGATAGGCGAGTTCTTCGCGACGACCACGCCTTCCGCGCGAGGCGCCGGAAGTTCATACGCGGTATAGACGAAGTCCGCCCCTGCGGCCTGCGCGAACACGGGCGGCGCCTCGCCGACATAGCCGAAATCGATCGCGCCGACGTTCAGGCCCTCCAGCAATTGCGGGCCGGCCGTAAATTCGTTCCACGAGACCTTGATGCCTAGCGGCGCGAGCCGCTTTTCCAGCGTGCCGTGTGCCTTCAACAGCAAGAGCGTGGTGGCGGACTTCTGGTAGCCGATCCTGAACTGATCGGGCTGGAACTTGGCCCATGCCGGCAGTGCGGTGCCGGCCAGCGTCGCGCCCAAGGCGGCAAGGAAGGTCCGGCGGCCCCGGCGTGTCGAGTGGTTCATCGTAGCGTGTCCATGTTTGACGGGTCGCGTCAGCCTCAGGTTGGGCCAACGTCGTGAGTTGGTGAGCATCGGGTTGGGTACAACGGGTGCCACGCGCCGCGCAACGTTCGTTTGCCCGGACACACTGCTCCCGTTTCCCATGGAGTCGAAAATCTTACGCGTCATGCCTGAGGCATCGAAATGATCTTTCGAGGTAAGCAAATATCCGGTTGTGGATAGCGCGGGTTGGCGCTTTCCATATATGCCTCAGCGGATTTAGCAACCAACGGAAAAGTATTTGCCAGCCCCCTTCCTCATTACATAGGATGCGGCCATCATCCACTACACGGCTACCGTGCATCATGAATAAAAGAAACCTGCTGAAAACCGCGCTGGCCACCGTTGTGTTCGGTCTGGGCGTCGCCACCTCGCAACTCGCGCTGGCGGCTCCGCAAACCCTGCGCGTCGGCATCATGTCCGGCGAAGATGAGGACGTGTGGCGCGTCGTGGCCGCGAACGCCGCCAAGCAGGGCCTCGCCATCAAGATCACGACGTTCTCCGACTACACGCAGCCCAATGAGGCGCTCTCGGAACACGACCTCGACGCCAATTCGTTCCAGCACAAGCCGTATCTCGACGCGCAGATCAAGGCGCGCGGCTACACGATCGTGCCGGTGGGCTTTACCTATGTGCAGCCGATTGGCCTCTATTCGCGCAAGGTGAAGTCAGTGGCCGATCTGCCGGATGGCGCCACGGTCGCCGTGCCGAACGATCCGAGTAACGAAGGACGCTCGCTGCTGTTGCTGCAAGCCCAGCATCTGATCACGCTGCGCGCCGACGTCGGCCTGCTGCCGACCGCGCGCGATATCGCGGACAATCCGAAGCACATCCATATCAAGGAACTCGACGCGGGTATCGTGGGCCGTGCGATCGGCGATGTGGACGCCGCCGTGATCAACACGGACTGGGCTATCAAGGCCGGCATCAAGATTCCGCAAGAACGTATCGCGCAGGAACAGGTGAACGGCAATCCGTATCGCAACTTCCTCGCCGTCAATGCAAAGGATGCGAACGCGCCGTGGGTCCACGCGCTGGTTCAGAGCTATCAGCAGCCTAACGTGGCCGCTGAAATTCTCAGCGTCTATCATGGTGCGACGCTGCCGGCGTGGGATGGGGCAAGCCACTAAGTCTCGCCTGGACGTGTAAGCGGTAAGCGCGCGGCGGGTTAAAAAGCTGGGGCGGGTGCTGACAACAGCACCCGCCCCTTTTTGTTTATAAGGATCGCGAAATTTAATGCCGCGTTATTGCCCCGCCGGTTCGGCCAGATGATAGAGGCAATCGCCCCGCTGCACCAATGCAGGCACGCGTTTGCAGACGACCTCCCCGGCGCCGGTGAAATGCAGCGTGACGGGTTCGCGCAAAGGCGTTTCGGGAAAATGGATACGCGCAGCCGCCTGCCCTTCGACGACCTGCTCGCCCAGCTCCACCAGTGGTTCGTATAAACCGCGGTCATAAGCGTAGACATAATGGCGCGAGCCTGAAACGCGCATGAAGCGGGTGGCAGCCGGAGCGCTGTCCGGCACGAGCGCGCCATGCAGCAGCCCAATGAAGCCCAGCAGATGCAGCAGTCCCTGGCGCCCCTCGCGCAACAGTTTCGCCTGCACCACTCCGCCGCCGCCCAGTTCGGTGAGGATCGAGATCGCGCCCTGGCGCCGCGCGGCGGTCGCCGCATGAACCGGATTCTCGGGATGCAGAAACGCGTTAGGCAAACCGAACGCAGCCAGCAGCGCGCGCAACCGCGCGTCCTCCTCGGCATCGCGCGGCTCGATCGCCAGCATGTTGGCCCCGTGATACAGCAACGAACTGCCGCCCGAATGCAGGTCGACCAGATAGTCCGCGCGGGCGAGCAGCGTATGCTCGATGTAATCGGCAATCAGTTCGGTCGGCGTGCCGGCCGGATTGCCCGGGAACGTGCGGTTCAGATTGCCGCCGTCGAGCGGCGAGGTGCGCAGGCCCGCCTCTGCGGCCGGGAAGTTGGCCATCGGCAGCAGGATCAGTTGTCCGCTGAGCATGTGCGGCTCGATCTCGCGGATCAGTTGCGAGACGATCACCTGCCCCTCGTACTCGTCCCCATGATTGCCGGCCATGATCAGCACCACCGGCCCGTCGCCGTTGCGGACCGACGCAATCGGAATCGGGATCCAGCCATACGCCGAGCGGTGGACCGAATGAGGCAGCCGCAGATAGCCAGTGTGTTTGCCGCTCGAATCCAGATCGATTTCACTGCGGATGGGATTGGCTGCTTGCGCGTCGCGGGTCATCTTGGGTGGCTCTGGGATGGAGGTTACGTTGCATGGGAGGCGAACTCTCATTCTCGACGAGCTCGCCTCCCGCCGTTACCAAGTTATACAACGATCCAAATCCACCGCAAAGCTAAGACCGTTTACTTCTGCTGCAGATACTGCTGGACCTCCTTCATGGTCACGGTGCCGCTGCGCGCCGAGTCGATCTGATCGAAGTGCGCGGCCACGTAACCGAGGCCGCCCGTTTGCGCCTGGCTCTTCGTGATCGCGGCGCCGTTGCTCAATGCGCCCTCCGCACCCAGGCTGGTCGCAAGACGCTGTTGCGCCTGCTGCTGCAACGCGGCGCCCGTGGTGGGCGCAGGCGGCGCGCTGCGAGCGCGCGGAAAGAACGGACCGTCGACGCCTCCGCCGTGCGCCGGCACGGCCGAGGACACCGACTGTACCGACTCGGCCTGCGCGCTCACGGTGAGCGCACACAGAAGCGTCGCCAAAGCGACGTACCGCAAGACAGGAATAATACGCATGACATGACTCGCAAAAAGAGCGAGGCGTCAGCCAATGGCCGGCCGCCGCCTCGCAAGGTGTTTAAGGGGCGACCTTCATCGCGGCAAATGTCGGCGTGCCCGCAGGCGTTTCGTCGGACCATGCGGCTGGCAGGTTGGCGAGCGAGAGCGCGGCCGGAATCGGCGAGCCCGCAAAATACGACTTCAGGTCCGCTTTCATCTGCGGCCGGGCGGTGTTGTCCAGATAGATCATGTGGCCGCCGGGATAGAACGTCACCTGCAGGTTCGCGTTCAGACCGGACACGGTCTGCAGTCGCGCCAACTGGTTTTCGGTGATGAAATACGGCGTCGCGAGATCGTGATAGCCGTTCTCCGAGAGCACCTTCAGTTGCGGATTGAGCGTGAGCGCCGCCAGCAGGTCGGGGATCGTATCCGGCACGGCCTGCCCGTCATGGCTGAAGTCCCATGCGCCGATGATGTCGTTATTCAACGTCTGGAACGTCGCGTTCGGTGCGCTGTAGCCGAGATACGACGGCATCTGCGTAGCGAGCGCCGTGGTGAACGGCTGCGAGATAAGGATGTCCGACGGATCCGAATCCGCCTGCAGGCGCGGATCGCTGCTCGGTAGCGAGACGCGGCCATCGTAGCGGCCAATGGTCGAGCCCGGCACCAGCGCGGTCCCATAGTACGCATTGCCGAAATACGCATTCAGCGCCTGCGGCGACAGGCTCGTGAGGCTCGACCACGAGGCAATCGTGTTGTTGCTCGGGAACACGGGCGGCGTCGTCAGCACCGGCGTGCCGGCGAAGTTATTCGTAGGACCGTATTGGGTCAGCGACGCATACTGCGTGGTCACGAAGTTCTGGATCTGCTGCGCGTACGCGCCCAGATTGGTCAGCGCCGGCGAGACCTGATCGAAGTACGCGGCCACCTGTGCGAAGCTCACGAAGTAGCCGATCATCGAATCCGTGCTGTACTTGAGCTCGGTCGGATAGTCGGCGGCGTTGTTGTTGGTGATCGCGTTGGTTTCGCCCACATCCGCGAAGTAATTCAGAATCGACGACTGCAGCACGATGCCGGTCAGATGCACACCGGCCGACTCCAGCGAAAGCGCCAGCATGTCGGTGCGCGGTGTGCCGTACGATTCGCCGTATAGATAGATCGGCGAACTGCTGCGATTGTTCACCGTCAGATAGCGCTGGATGAAATCGCGCATCACCCGCACGTCGGGATCCGCGCCCCAGAAGGTCTGGTTCGTGTTCGGCTGGATTGCTTCGGAGAGACCCGTGCCCGGGGGATCGATGAACACCATGTCGGTGGTGTCGATCAGGCTTTCCGGATTGTCGACCAGCGGGAAATTGGGCCAGTTGGTCAGTTGCGGGTCGGGCGTCGCGACGCGGGTCGGTGCAAACGAACCGAGCCGCAGCCACACCGACGACGAACCCGGACCGCCGTTATAGAAGAACGTGACAGGCCGTGGCGTGCCGTTGGTGGACGGCGCCGTGTACGCGACATACGACATCGTCGCCTGCGGGTTGCCGTTCGGATCCGACGCGCTCAGGTGACCGGTGGTCGTCGTGTAGTTGACGGTCGTGCCGCCGCTGCTCCATTGGTGATGCACCACCGCCGCCTTCTCCGACACCTGCGCCGCGCTCAGGCTGTCGCCGGCCTTTGCGGAATAAGCGATGGGGTCGGTCAGTTGCTGGTCGGCCTGGGTCGGCGTCGCGCTGCTGCTATTACTGTTGACGCTGCCGCCGCAACCCGCAAGGGCAAGAATCGCAACGGCCAGCGGCGCTTGCGCGCTGCGCCGGACCTGAACCGCCCAGGCGGCAGGCACTCCACGAGTTATCTCTTTCATTTTTATCCTGGTTATGGTGATGCGGAACAACACTTCGATACGACGACGCCCCCTGGTAAGCACTGCAAAGCAGTGGATACCAGGGAGTCGACACAGTTAGACCTTGAGGGATGGACCCACGAGACGGTGTTGCCGTCCGGCCGAAGCAGCCGGACGGGCGCCGCAGAATCAGGCCGTCGCGGTTGACCCGGACAGCATCGACCACAGGCCGTTGAAGAAGCTGGCAAGCAGGCTGAAGAGGTTCGCCGCCCCCCCGCCGCTGTCGCTGCTGCTGCCGGCCGTGCCGTTACCCGACGCGATAGAGGGTGTAGAACCGAAGTCGCTGTTCAGCCTCGCGATGCTGAAACTGCCCCAGCCGGTGTCGAAGTCGAAGCCCTGCGTGGCGCTGTAGCCATACGTGACGCCGCCTTGCGTGATGCCGTTGTTGCCGGTCAGGACGCTGTGGACGAGGCTCGGATCGGTGGGGACGTCGCTATAGATCGTCGCGGCGGGAAACGCCAGGCCGTTGTTATTGGCCGACTGCACGCGCGCCCAGATGCCGGAGAAAATCGGTGCAGCGAGACTCGTGCCGCCGATGACGTTCGGATCGGTCGGACCATAACCGGGGATCGTGCCGACCGTTTGTCCCTGGTAGACGAGGATGGCCCCGCTGGCGCTGTCCGCATCGAAGCCGATATCCGGGACGGTGCGCGACTGATTGCCGGTGACGGCGGATTGCCAGCTTGGCGCGGCCTCGTACTGGCTGATACCGCCGCCCGTCGCCCACAGCGCGCCGGTGTTATCGAGCCCCGAGTTCCAGACGCTTTCGTGGTCGTACTGGCTGCCCTTGGTGTAGAGCGAGGTCCCGCCTACCGAGATGACATAAGGCGAGGTTGCCGGTTCGCTGACGCTATAGCTGCTCAGGTTGGACGGCGGCACGCCGTTCTCGCACTCGTACACGCCATGGTCGCCGGCCGAGACCGAGAAGGTCTGCCCCTGCGCCATCGCCACCTTGAAGATTGCGTCGTCGGCCGACTGCGAGCCGCCTTGCTGGGCACTCGCCTC
The DNA here is from genome assembly GCF_050434965.1 of Paraburkholderia sp. GAS38. NCBI lineage: Bacteria > Pseudomonadati > Pseudomonadota > Betaproteobacteria > Burkholderiales > Burkholderiaceae > Paraburkholderia > Paraburkholderia sp. GAS38. The sequence goes on from NZ_JBNDJO010000004.1 coordinate 124,476, forward strand.
GCACACGCCGAGCGAGACGTTGATCACCTTGGCGACATTGTCGGAGACCGCCTGGTTGTAGGCCGCCGTGATGTCGCCCAGATTCATCGAGGGCGCATCGTAGAACATCAACTGATTGACGGCCCCACCCGCGGCGCCGACGATCGACTGGCTGTCGAGGTTCCATTCCACCGTGCCCGACGTATCGCTATAGTCGCTGCCGGACGGGCCGGTTTGCACGACGTTGGTCTGCACCGTGCCGAGCGAGTTGTTGCTCGTGAAGGTCTGCAGATCTGATAAGGTCTGCGAAAGATCGCCCTCGGAAATTATGCCGATCGTGGTGCTTGCGGCCGTCGGCGTGCTGCCGGCGTCGTAAAGCGTGGAAAACTCGACCGGGTTGTGGCCGGTCAGGATCGCCCTCGCCGCACTCTTCTTGCTCGCGTCCGCTGCAATGCTTGCCGCCGCTTGCGCAGACTGCGCGGGTTGTCCCGGCTGAGCCAGGTGATAGTTGGTGTGCGCGGTCACGACATTCTGCAAGCCCAGCACCGCGTCGACGACCTCGCTCAGGGCGGCGGGCACCTGCGCGTCGCCAGAGTTGGCATAAACCTGCCGGCCGGCGTCGTTGAACTGCACGAGGCTCGTGTTGAACGCCGCCCGGGTCGTGGCTGCAGTGCCGTCGGCCGTCACCAGCATGCGGTTCTTCGCCACCTGGACGTTGGTGAAACCCGCCTGGGTCAGATATTGCTGGACCGCGGCCACCTGGGTGTCGGTAGGCGCATAGGTGGAGAGGATCTGGTCGGGCGTCAGATATTGACGGAAATTCGGGCTGCCCGGCTGATTGACCTGCCGGATAAACGTCTCAAGATTCTGCTGGTTGCGCAGTTTAAGCGTGATAACGACGTGTACCGGTTTATTGGCGGGCACCTCGCTGGTGGCGTTGGTGGCCGCCTGCGGCGTCACCAATGCACCATTTACCGGATTATTGGGTGGCGAGGTAATAAATGCGTGCGTCCGGGTAGAAACCCAGTCTTGTGAATTAGCCTGGGCATTCGCTGCCGAGGCTAACAAACCGGTGGAAGATAAACCAATCAGCGATAAAACCGAGAAACGACGTGTCGCGCCGGAAAAGCGTGCGACCCAAGACGGTGCCTGTGTTGGCATAATGCCTCCTCGTGAGAACAAGCGGCCACCTGCTGACCAGCACGGTAGTGCTGGGCGAACAAAACGGTCTGGATAACGTGAGATACACGCTCTCCATCGACACTTATCCCCGAAGCCAGTAATTTTTTGTAATGCGAATCTTAATGGATTCGCCCCTCCTGACAAGGGGTCAATAAAGATTTGACATCAGTTAAATAATGGTGCGTTTTGGATAACATTAATCAGGTTGAAATTATTAATAATTATCCGAATTGAATGATTATCCTATCCGAATCATTTGACCAATGACGACGCGCCCCGCCTCATCCCCAAGGCAATTTGGGGTTAGGCAAGGGCGCGGGGTTCAGAGCGAGTGGGAAGCGTGTGCGGAGGGACGAATCAGCGACGCGAGTCCAGAAAGACGTCAATCTCGTTGGCATCCGGAGCTGTCGCCGGACCATGGCGCGTCACGGCCAGCGCCGCCGCTGCGTTCGCACGCATAGCCGCTGTGTGCGCATCCGCGCCACTCGCCAGCATGGCGAGGAATACACCGGTGTGGGCGTCGCCGGCGCCGTTGGTGTCGACCGCGTTCACCCTGAAACCCGGCACATGATCGCGCTGCGCTGTCACGCGTATCTCACACCCGCGCTCGCCATCGCGCACCACCGTCAGTGCATCGGTTGGCAAGCGGGCGGCGATTGAGTCGAACGCCGCGTCGAGGTCGTCCGTCCTGGCGAAACGCAACGCTTCCACGCGGTTGCTTGTCCAGATCGATACGCGGGACAACACACGCTCGAGCAGCATGGCGTCAATGGCGTCGACGAGCGGACCCGGATCGAACGCAACGCGCGTCCCTGCAGGTAACTGCTCCAGCCACGCGAGCAGCACCGTGGCCTTATCCGCGAGCATCAGGCTATAGCCGCTCACATAGACGATATCGTCCTGCGTCACCTGCAGCCCGTCCAGCACACTCCGTTCAAGTACACCTTCCGCGCCGATATGCGAGACGAAGGTACGTTCAGCCCGCGCGTCGACGAGCGCCACACATAGGCCCGTGTCCTCGCCCGTCACTTGCGGACCGGCAATCTCCACGCCTTCTTTCTCGAGCGCCGCACGCGCCACGTCGCCGAAACGCCCGCTGCCATGACCGCCTGCATACACCACACGCATGTGACTGCGACGTGCCGCGGCGATCACATTGAAGCCGCCGCCTGCTTCGAAACACGCGTTGGCGGCAAGCACGTCGCCCCCAGGCGCAGGCAACGCCTCGATCTGCATGACGAGATCGACGATGACCTGGCCCGTATGAATCAATCGGGATACTTTTGCGGGAACTGCCTGAATCATGCTGTCTTCCAGTTTTTTGCCGAATGGCGTGCGCCGCCCAGGCCTGCATACACGCCTGCTGCGATCACGAAAGTGACAATCCAGCCGAGACCATTGCGGCCGAGCCATGAATTAGCGAATACGCCATGAATCGCGCCGGTCGACAGGAAGCAGAATCCGAGCACGATGGCGAGCGCCCACGCACTCAATGCGCGCCACTCGATGCCGCCTTTATACCAGTATGCGCTACCCGGCGAGACATCCAGCAGATCGGTTGCCGAGTACTCCTGACGATGAATCAGATCGACTACAAAGATGCCGACCCAAGCCGTAATCGGCACCGCCAGCAGCGAGATAAAACCGATAAACGGACCGTAAAAGCTGCCGGCAATCAGCATGAAGTAGATCGAGCCGCTGAATATCACCACCACGTCCACCACCACCGCCTGGACCCGCCTGACTTTCAGGCCCAGCGTCAGCGTCGTCAAGCCCGCCGAATAGACCGACAGGTAATTGGACAGCAACAGGCCACCGAACGCCGTGATCAGATAAGGAATCGCCATCCACGTGGGCAACATGTCGCGAATTGCGGCAATCGGATCGGAGGTCGAGGCGAGCTGATCGTTGCCGACCGCCAGCAACGCGCCGAGCGTGACCAGCAGAATCAGCGGAATGCCTGCGCCGAATGCCGCCGAGGCCACCAGAGCCGGACCTTTGACCGACGGCGCCTGATAGCGCGACATGTCTGCACCCGCATTGGCCCAGCCGATTCCGGTGCCCGCGGCAATCGTGCCGATGCCGATCACGACCGCGCTCGCCGGCGCCGGTGCGACCTGGAACACGGCATGCCAGTCGATGCGCGTCGCGAGAAAACCGGCCACCACCAGATTCAGCACCCCAAACACATAGGTGGACCACTTCTGGATCACCAGCAGGGTGGCATGGCCGAAGCCTGAGACGATCAACGTCAGCACGACGAACACGGCAATGAACACGAGCGTGAGCACCGGCGCCTGGCTGGCTTGCGCAGGCGTGCCAAACAGGATGGTTGCGAGCGAGAGGAGCACGTAGGCGGCAGTGGTCGTATTGACCGTCTCCCAGCCGAGCCGCGACAGCAGCGAGACGATGGTCGGGCCAATGTTGCCGCGTACCCCGAAAATCGCTCGCGACAGGGTCAGGCTCGGCGCATGACCGCGCCGTCCGGCAATCGAGATCACGCCGACAATCGCGAACGATCCCGCCGCGCCGACGATCGCCACCAGTGCCGCCTGCCAGATCGCAAGATGCTGGAAAGCGACGAGGGTTGCGCCGAGCGGCAGAGCGAGAATGCTGATATTGGCCGCGAACCAGACCCAGAAGAGCTGGCGCGGATGTCCATGGCATTCGCTGGGCGGTACCGGTTCGATACCGCGCGTCTCGACTTGGCGAGCACTGTTTGACGGGCGTGACGAAGCCATCTGAGTCGAATCTCCAGATTGAAGGAAACTACCGGAACGGACCTGCGCCTCAGTCGGTGCGGGCGCGCAATCCAAGCAAACGGTCGACCAGCGGATCGAGATCGAGCGCGTTCACGCGTCGAATCGTCGCCACAGGTCCGGCCGGCAACGCGTCATAACCCGAGCACGCGCCGAGAATCGCGCCGAGCATTGCCGCGATCGTGTCGGTATCGCCGCCCAGACTCGCGGCCGCGCCCAATGCGGCCTCGATCGAGCCGCCACGCCGCTCGGCGTCGAACGCGAGCGCGAAGGTGGCGACCACCGATTCCTGCGACGCAACCGAGGTGCCGATCACGTCGTAAATCAACTCCGCGACGTCGTGTTCCGCACAGCCGCGGATCAACTCTCGCGCATGGCGCAGACGCGGCGCGATCCTTCCTCCCGCCACCCAGAAGCCACGGCTCGCCGCCTGCTCCGCCATGTCGATCCCCGCTTCGAGTGCCGCAGCCAGGCTCGCGCCGTTCACGCCCGCCGACACCGCGGCGGCCACCGCCGCCGCGCTCGCAATACCGAGCGTGGTGTGGTGCGTGACGACACACGACTGCAACACAGCATCGATAAACGCCTCTCGCTGCCTCAGATCGAACGCAATCCCCACCGGCGTCACACGCATCGCCGCGCCGTTGGTGGTGCCGAAGCGCCCTGTGCGCAACGGATTTTCACCAGCGGCGATGCGCTCGATCGCCTGTTTGGTGGAGGGACCCAGCAGGTCGAGCGAGCCGCGCGCCTTCATCGACGCCTCCCACTCCATCAACGCATGCGCGAACGCCTTCGGCTCGATCGTGCCGTCCCCCTCCACCAGAAGCTCGGCAACCAGCACCGCCTGCTCGGTGTCGTCGGTAATCGAGCCGGCCGGCAGATTCGGGGCGATAGGCTGGTCGGCGAACGCGCTCTCCAGCTTGTCGATGCGTCCAAACTGTTCGGCGATCCGCTCGCGGCTGAGCGACTGCGTCGGCATGCCATACGCGTCACCGAGGGCAAGGCCATAAAACGCGCCACGCGCACGATCCGTCCATTCGGGGTGAGTCAAATGCGAAAACGAAGACATCAGAATTCCAGATGTAGTGCAAAAAACGCCGGATCCAGCAAGCTCACGACGTACTCGATGATGCGGTCGTCACGGTCGCGCGTGAGCCGTCGCGAACGCAGAAACGATGTGCCGGCGCGACGCTTGAGCAGGCGCGCATCGGCCGCATCGAGCCCGACCACTTCGGCCCACTGCTCGCCGTGATGCGGCACCATGCCGTGCTCGATCAGCGTGCGGTTCAACGATCCGCCTACCAGTCCTTGCAACGGCAGCGCAGCCAGCTCTTCGCTGAACGGCAGACGGCTGCGCTCGAGCGAGATGCATTGCGCCTCGGCGCCGATAACGCGCATGCGGTCGATCGCCACAAACGTCGAACGCTTGAGCTTCAGTTCCTGCGCAAGCGTCTCGTCTTCGACCAGCGCAATCTGCAGCAGGCGGGTCTGCGCCCCACCCTCCGCCTGTTCGATCGCCGTGGTCCAGCCAAGCGTGCCGTCGATCGTCTGGCCGTTGAACGTCACGAACGACCCGATGCCGCCTTTGCGCGTAATCAGCCCGCCGTTCGTCAGCAGGTCGAGCCCCTTGCGCACGGTGTTGCGGCTCACCGCGAAGCGCTCGACCAGTTCGTGCTCGCTTTCCAGTTGCTGACCGAACGGCAGGCGTCCGCTCAGAATCTCCTGCTCGATCGTGGCGGCCACCATATGCGCCTTCGAGCGCCCGACTTCCGCGCTCTTCACTGCCCGTTTCACCATCTTGCGGCTCCTGTGCCTGGGAGGGCCCGGCCATCGCAGCGGCCGGGCCTTCATTCGAAAAGCACAAGTATGCACATGTTTTCCTCAAAAACGCTGCACGATGCCCAACTGAAACCCACGCGCATCCGCGCCGGGGTACGCAAGCGGCAGTCCGGCATTGGCCGAGCCCGCCAGCCGGTATTCCGCCTGACCACGGTTTTGCAGGAACGACAACGCGCTGTACACCGTGGTGCGTCGGGAGAGCGTATACGTGTAGAGCGCGGCCACCTGGCTCGCGTTGTTGCCCTGTCCCGTCTCGTCGTGCAGATAGGTATAGCCGAATGCGAGGGCGCTCGACGGCGTGAACTGATACAGCGCCGATGCGCCGTACACGTTCACATCCAGATCGATATCGGCCCACTTCGAACCGCTCCACCCTGCGTAAAGCGTCGTCTTGCCGATCTGATACGACAGCCCCGCCTCCTCGGTCCGGTCCGTCGCGCTGCCGTCCGCACTCTTCACCGCTTGCGCGGCGAACACGGCCGCGACCGGTCCATGCGAGTACGTGACATCACCCTGATAGCTCGAACCCGGCGAGCGGAACCCGCCCGCATCGCCGAGACCCGTGTAGAGGCTGAACTGCAAGCCGGCCAGCGTCGGCGATGTGTATGAAACCGTGTTGCTCGTGCGCACCGTGTAGGTCATCAGGTTGCTGAAACCGGACGCCTGGGTCGAGGCGCCGAACGCGTCGAGGCCGCCCTGGTCGTTGAACACCGGCGAGTTCTGACGGCCGGCGCGCAGTTCGCCCCATCCTCCCGATAGGCCAACCCAGGCGGCGCGATTGAACAGGCTGCCCGGCGAGGCAAGCGTACCGTCGTTAGGATTAAAGCCATTCTGCAAATCGAAGTTGATGTGATTGCCGCCGCCAATATCCTCGGTGCCGCGCAGGCCGAATCGGCTCGCCCACTGTCCAGACGAACCCAGCGCTCCGGTATAGCCGCTGCCCGTGTTCACCACCTGGACGAATTCGTCCAGGATGCCATACAGGGTGACGCTCGAGTCCGCGTGCGCGGCGGATGCAAGGCAAATCAGCATTACAGCGGCCGGCAGGCGAATGTTCATGATGAGCGATGTCGGGTGGGCAAATCGCGGGCGCGATCACCTGTTCCTTTTTGCACACCTATAAAAGAACATGTAGGAACATGTACAGAATCTAAGGCGCCGAATCCGGATGGTCAAGCAGGATCGATCCAGGGGAAACCCGCGAGAGGAATTCGAGCCGTGCGAACGCCGACATGCCCGTGCACGGCCTAATCTGGCACAATTTACCCCCACTATTCCCCCGACCGGCCTTCTCGTCAGGGGTGTAGCGTCCTATGCTTGGCCTGAGTGCCATCGGGTGACGCTGCTTTTGCGGCAGCACCCCTGTATCAATCCGTCAGAGAGACATCGAAAATGGCCACTGTCACGCCACGCACGAACAACGCAAACCTGTCGGGCATGTTCAGCAGCGGCCGGCTTACCCTCGGCGCACGTATCGTGCTGAGCTTCGGCGCGCTCTTTCTGCTGATGCTCGCGATGGCCGTGATTTCATACACGCGGCTGCGCAACATCGACGACGAGGCGCTCAGCCTGCGCCACGATTCGGTGCCGGGCCTCTACTACGCCACCGCGCTGCGCGCCGCCGCGAACGAAGGCTACGCGACGCTCGAGCGGGCCGTTTTCGTCGATCCCGACGCGGCCAGCACGACAGCCGACCTCGACCACCTGCCGGACGCGCAGCGCGCTTTCGACAAGGTCGCGGCCGACTATCAGGGCACGGTGTTTCGCGACGACGACCGCGAACGCTTCAACACCTTCAAGGCCGCCTACGACCAGTATCTGGCGCTCTTCAACACCGCTGCGAGCCAGGCCCGCAGTTCGAAGGCCGCGGCACAAGCCAGCTTCATCCAGTTGACGCCCGCGTGGAACAGCGTGATTCGCAACGCCAACGTGCTGGTCGCGGAAAACCACACCCAGGCCGACGACTCGGCGGAGTTGATCCGCTCCTCGGTGACCGGCACCGAGGTCACGCTCGCCACCGCACTTGGGATCGTGCTGCTGGTCGCGCTCGTCACCGGTTACACGCTATTCAAGGCAGTCACGGTGCCGATGACGCGGCTCGTCGAAGTGCTCGACATCATGCGTACCGGCAATCTGGCGCAACGGCTGAACCTGCGCCGCAGCGACGAATTCGGCACGCTGGAGAACGGCTTCAACCGGATGGCCGAGGAATTGACGAGCCTCGTATCGCAAGCGCAAAAGTCCTCGCTGCAGGTGACCACCTCGGTGACGGAGATTGCCGCGACCTCCAAGGAACAGCAGGCCACCGCGAGCGAAACGGCGGCGACCACCACAGAGATCGGCGCCACGTCCCGCGAAATCTTCGCTACCTCGCGCGATCTGCTGCGCACCATGAACGAAGTGGCGGGCGTCGCCGAACAGTCGGCCACGCTGGCGGGCGCGAGCCAAAGCGGCCTCACGCGCATGGAAGACACGATGCGCAGCGTGATGGAAGCAGCCGGCTCGGTCAACGCCAAGCTGTCGATCCTCAACGAGAAAGCCGTCAATATCAATCAGGTAGTCGCCACCATCACCAAGGTGGCCGATCAGACCAACCTGTTGTCGCTGAACGCCGCCATCGAAGCTGAAAAGGCCGGCGAATACGGTCGCGGGTTCGCCGTGGTCGCCACCGAAATCCGCCGTCTCGCGGACCAGACCGCCGTGGCGACCTACGACATCGAGCAGACCGTCAAGGAAATCCAGTCGGCGGTATCCGCCGGCGTGATGGGCATGGATAAGTTCTCCGAAGAAGTGCGCCGCGGCATGCGCGACGTGCAGCAGGTGGGCGGCCAGCTTTCGCAGATCATCAATGAAGTGCAGACGCTCGCGCCGCGCTTCCAACTGGTCAACGAAGGCATGCAGACGCAAGCCACCAGCGCCGAGCAGATTACCCAGGCGCTCTCGCAACTGTCCGAGGCGGCCCAGCAGACGGCGGAGTCGCTGCGCCAGTCGTCGCAGGCAATCGACGACCTCACGCTGGTCGCCAATCAGTTGCGCACCGGCGTGTCGCGCTTCAAGATCGACGCGTGACGTACGCGTCACGCTAAACACGGGCCATCGCGATGCTCTTCCTCCTGTTCGATCTGGACGGCGACCGCTACGCGCTTGATGCGGCGGCGATCGCCGAGGTGCTGGCGCTCGCACCCACCAAGTCGATTCCGGGCGCACCGGCGTGGGTCGCCGGGATGTTCGAGCGGCATGGCGAGGCCGTGCCCGTGATCGACGTGTCGCAACTCGCGCTCGGACGCCCCGCCCGCCAGCTTCGCTCGACGCGCCTCGTGCTGGTCCGCTACAGGCCGGACGACGCGGCGGCGCAAACGGGCACACAAGACAATGGCAGCGAGCCCGCGCGTCTGCTCGGCCTGATCGTGGAGCGCGCCACGCAGACGCGGCGTATCGAGCGCGCGCAGTTTCTCGACAGCGGCATCGCCACACCGCATGCCCGCTGGCTTGGACCGGTCGCCAACGACGGCATGGGTCTCGTGCAATGGGTCGAGGTACAGCACATGCTGAGCGACGAAGTCAAAGCCCTGCTGTTCCCGCAAGCGGCTGACGCGCAACCGCCGGCCTACTCGTGACCGGCGACCTGAACGCAGACCTGAACCGCGCCATGAACGCCACGGACCCCTGCTTTGAAACCTGGCTCTCGCACGAGACAGGGATCGACGCGCACTCGCTCGGCATCAACGCCCTCGAGCGGGCCGTGCTGGAACGCGTGCGCACAACGCAGGCGGTGTCTCCGGCCGCGGACCTGGCCGAGGGTGCGGTGGGCGCTTACTGGCAGCACCTCAACGACTCGCCGGATGAACGGCTCGCACTGGTCGAGACGCTGGTGGTCCCCGAGACCTGGTTCTTTCGCGACCGCGAGGCCTTTGTCGCACTGGCGCGCCTCGCCAATGAAAAGCTGGCGCGCGATCCGGCCCGCGTACTGCGCGTGCTGAGCGTGCCTTGCTCGAGCGGCGAGGAACCGTACTCGGCGGCGATGGCCCTGCTCGACGTGGGGATCGGCGCGGAACGCTTCACCATTGACGCCATGGACATCAGCGCGCGCGCCATCGAACTGGCGCAGAAGGCGGTCTATGGACGCAATTCGTTTCGCGGCGGCGAGTTCGGCTTCCGCGAACGCCACTTCAGCCCGCGCGACGGCGGGTGGGTGCTGAACGAACGCATCCAGCAGACCGTGCGCTTTGCGCAGGCGAATCTGTTCGAATCCGCGCAGCCTGCCGCCACACACTATGACTTCATTTTTTGCCGCAACGTGCTGATCTATTTCCATAGGGAGGCTCAGGATCGCGCGATTCATTTGCTCGATGCCCGTCTGGCCGAAGGCGGGACGATTTTCGTCGGTCCGGCGGAAACCGGCTTGATGATGCGTCATACGCTGAGTTCGGCGCGCATTCCGCTGGCGTTCGCGTTTCAGCGCACGCCGCCTGAAGAGACGAGCACGCGCAGCTTCGCGTTGTTTGGGAAGGTGCCGGATGCGGCTGCGGCCTCCGCGCTTCACCGTGTCTATGGGACGCTCAAGCCCGCAGAGGCGCCCGCTGTTCCGTTCGTGCCTGTGCCTTCGGCGGCATCCGGCGCTTTTGTGTCCGTAGTTTCCGCGACCGCTGCGGAGGTTGCGCCCGCTTCGACAATGGAAGCTAAACCCGCTGCGCCGGGGCAACGCACGGCGACACCCGCGCACGCCAACGCGCATGCGCCTACCCATGCCCGCCCGCAAGCGCATGCCCACCCGCATACCCACGCCCACGCGAAACCTGCCGGCGCCGCCGCACCCGCCGCACCCGCCGCGTCGCTCGTCGAAGCCCGCCGTCTCGCCGACGCCGGACAATTCGACAAGGCCGAACACGAGGCGCAGAAGTTCGTGATCGTGAACGGTACGGACGCGGAGGCCTTTTATCTGCTCGGCCTGATCGCCGATGCGCGCGGCCGCACCGCCGACGCGAGCGACTATTACCGCAAGGCGCTCTATCTCGCGCCGGCTCACTACGAGGCACTTACGCATCTTGCAGCGCTGCTCGACATGACCGGCGACAGCGCCGGCGCCCAGCACCTCATGCGACGCGCCCAGCGCGCCGCGGCGAAGATGCCCACCATGGCGGACACCCCCTTGAACCCACCGCGAGGCGCGCATGGCACACGGCGCCATTGAGAATACGGGCGTGCTCACGCTCATCGACGATTGCTGGAATCGCATCGGCACGCGCGGCGACGGCTCATGCCCAAAGCTCGCGGAACATTCGCGCTGCCTGAACTGTCCCGTGTTCGAACAGGCCGCGGCGCGGCTGCTCGACCGGCCGGTAGACGATGCGGAGCTCGCCCAGTCCGGTACGGCGACGCCGAATGCGCAGTCCCGCGAGCACACCGCAAGCACTCGCGAGACACCGGACGCCGGCGACACAGTTGAAACCGCAACCGAATCCGCACTGGTGTTTCGGATTGCCGACGAATGGCTCGGACTGCCGACCGCGGCGCTGCGCCAGGTGGACGACATCCGCCCGATCCATTCCCTGCCGCATCGGCGCAACCGGGTCGTGCTCGGCCTCGTCAACATTCGCGGTGCGCTGACGGTAGCCGCCTCGCTCGGCGAGCTTCTGCATCTGGATCGCACGGCGGTGAGCGGCAAGTACACCTCGAGCAACGGCTACGCGCGCATGCTGGTCGCCGCCCATCGCGGCGAGCCGGTGGCCTTTCCGGTGGACGAAGTCGAAGGCGTCGTGCGCTTTGCCGCGAGCGCGCTGCTGCCGGTGCCCACCACCCTTGCGCACGCCGGCGCCTCGCATGCGCGCGGCGTGCTGGCATGGCGCGACCGCTCGGTCGGCCTGCTCGACACCGACCGCGTCTTCGAGTCGCTTGCCCGGAGTCTGCGATGAGTATCGACGACGATCTGAGCCGCCGTTCCCTGCTCGACCTGTTCCGCGAAGAAGCGCAGACGCAGACCCGCGTGCTCTCCGATGGACTGCTGGCGCTCGAACATGCGCCCACTGACGCCTCGCAGCTCGAAGCCTGCATGCGCGCCGCACACTCGCTGAAGGGCGCGGCGCGCATTGTCGGCTTGCAGGATGGTGTAGACATCGCGCATCTGATGGAGGAATGCTTCGTCGCCGCGCAACGGGGCGCGCTGATCCTCTCCGCTGCGCATATCGACGAACTGCTGCGCGGCGTCGACCTGCTGTTGCGCGCCGGTAACCCGGACACGCAGACCGCGCTCGCCCGCGAGGACGTGGACGCCTTCGTGGCACGCCTCGAGGCGTTCAGCGCGGCGACGAACGATCCGCATGCACCGCACGCGGACTCCGCGGTCGCGTCGCCTTGGGGAAGCACGTCCGCCGCTACCTACCCCAACCCGTTCGCCGCGAGCGAAGACCCGGACGACGACGCAACGATGCGCGCCGCGCTCGCCATTCTCGGCGCGGACGCCGCAAAATTGTCAGTGAGTTTCGCCGAACCGACGCAGGACGTTGTGGCCTCCGCAATCGAGACCTCCGCAGTGGACTCGTCCATCACGGCAACGGCAACGCTAACGCCACCACCGTCCCCCGACGCCCCGTTAAACGTCCACAGCGCACGCGACCCCGAACGGATGCTACGCGTGCGCGCCGACAACCTCGACCGGCTGTTGAGCCTGTCCGGCGAATCGCTGGTGGAGTCGCGCTGGCTCAAACCGTTCGCCGAGTCGATGCTGCGCGTCAAGCGCACGCAACGTGACGCCGCGCGCGCGCTCGACACCTGTTTCGAAACGCTCGCAGAACGTCTCGACCCGTCCGCACTGGCCGCGCTCGACGCCGTGCGGCAAACGCTCGGCACAATGCAGCATCTGCTCGCCACACGCATCGACGAGCTCGACCGGTTCGACCGCCGCAGTTCCAATCTCGCGCAGCAGCTCTACGACGAAGCGCTGCAATGCCGGATGCGCCCATTCGGCGACGCGACGCATGCGTATCCGCGCATCGTGCGCGACCTCGCCCGCTCGCTCGGCAAGCGGGTGCGTTTCTCGATTGTCGGCGAGTCGACCCAGATCGATCGCGACATCCTCGATATGCTCGACGCCCCGCTCGGCCATCTGCTGCGCAATGCGCTCGACCACGGTGTCGAAGCCCCCGAACAGCGTCTCGCTCAAGGCAAACCCGCCGAAGCCACGCTCACGCTGGAAGCGCGCCATAGCGCCGGCAAGCTGCTGATCAGCGTCAGCGACGACGGCGCCGGCGTCGACCTCGACGCGGTGCGCGCCGCCGTCGTGCGGCGTCACCTCGCCGACGCGGCCACCGCCGCCCGCATGTCGGATCAGGAACTGCTCGACTTTCTGCTGCTGCCCGGCTTCTCGATGCGCGCGCAGGTAACCGACGTGTCCGGCCGCGGCGTCGGACTCGACGCGGTGCATGAAATGGTCAAGGCGGTTCGCGGCACGGTGCGCATCGTCACCGAGGCGGGTCACGGCACGCGCTTTGTCCTGCAGTTGCCGCTTACGCTGTCGGTGATCCGCAGCCTGCTCGTGCAGGTGGGCGGCGAAGCGTATGCGTTCCCGCTCGCGCACGTGCGCCGCACGCTCGAACTGGCGCGCGGCGAGATCGACATGCTCGAAGGACAACAGCATTTCGCCTTCGACGGCCGGCCCGTGGGACTCGTCACCGCGCACCAGTTGCTCGGCACCGACGCGCCCGACGAGGTGCGCGCCAACGTCGCGGTGGTGGTGATCGGCGACGAACGCGGCACCTATGGCGTGGCGGTGGACCGCTTCCTCGGCGAGCGCATGCTGGTAGTGCAGCCGCTCGACAGCCGGCTCGGCAAGGTCAAGGACATCGCAGCCGGCGCGCTGATGGAAAATGGCGAAGCCGTGCTGATCGTCGACGTCGAAGACCTGCTACGCTCGGTGGACAAACTCGTGCGCGGCGGCCAGCTCGACAAGGTGCAGCGTGCCCAGGGCGTCGCCGCCCGCGCGCGCAAGCATGTGCTCGTGGTCGAAGATTCGCTGACGGTGCGCGAGCTCGAGCGCAAACTGCTGGAAAAGCGCGGCTATACGGTGACGGTTGCGGTGGACGGCATGGATGGCTGGAACGCGCTGCGCAGCACCCATTTCGATCTGGTGGTGACCGACATCGACATGCCGCGCATGGACGGCATCGAACTGGTCACGCTGATCAAGCGCGACGCGCTGCTGAAAAGCGTGCCGGTGATGATCGTGTCGTACAAGGATCGCGACGAAGATCGCCGCCGGGGGCTCGATGCCGGCGCCGACTATTATCTGGCAAAGGGTAGCTTTCACGACGAAGCGCTGCTCGATGCGGTGCATGACCTGATCGGAGAAGCGCACACATGAACATCGGCATCGTCAACGACCTGCCGCTCGCCGTCGAGGCCATGCGCCGCGCGATTGCGTTGCGGCCGGAGCATCGCGTGCTGTGGGTGGCCACTGACGGCGGAGAGGCAGTGGACTTCTGCATCGCGCAACCGCCCGACGTCGTGCTGATGGACCTGATCATGCCGAAGTTCGACGGCGTCGAGGCGACCCGCCGCATCATGGCCCAGGCGCCCTGCGCGATTCTCGTCGTGACGAGCAGCGTCGGCGCGAATGCGTGGCGCGTCTACGAGGCGATGGGTGTGGGTGCGCTCGACGCGGTCGACACGCCAACCCTCGCCGACAACCGGCTCGGCGACGCCTCGCAGCCGTTGCTCGCCAAGATCGATCAGATCGGTCGCCTGCTCGACAAAGCCACGCTCGCTCCTGCGCCGCGGCCCAGTGCCGGGGTGGCGCGCGGCGCGGCCCCGCTGGTGGCGATCGGCGCCTCGGCGGGCGGCCCGAGCGCGCTCGCCACGGTACTCCGCAAACTGCCGGCGGACTTCGGCGGCGCCATCGTGATGGTGCAGCACGTCGACAAGGCGTTCGCCGAGGGCATGGCCCAATGGCTCGACGGCCAGACCGAGCTGACGGTGCGGGTGGCCGTGAGCGGCGACACGCCCAAGGCGGGCGAGGCCTTGCTCGCGGCGACCAACGATCACCTGTATGTGACGCGAAGCGGCTCGCTCGATTACACGTCCGAGCCGGCGAGCACGCCCTATCGCCCCTCCGTCGACGTGTTTTTTCAGAGCGTGGTGGAGCACTGGCACGGCGACGCCATCGGTGTGTTGCTGACCGGCATGGGCCGGGACGGCGCGATCGGCCTGAAGGCGATGCGCGCGAAAGGCTACCGGACCATCGCCCAGGACGAAGCGAGCAGCGCCGTCTACGGCATGCCGAAGGCCGCCGCCGCGCTCGACGCGGCACGCAGGATCTTGCCGCTCGGCAGCATCGCCGCCGAACTGGTGTCGAACGTCAAACGATGAGCGAAAAAATCAGACTTGAATGGCATCACACGTGTGATGCGTGTTTCCGAAACGGGTACGAAAATGGCAAATGATCAAACCGGCTCGCCTGACCAGCGAGCCCACGCGCCGGCTGCGCAGGACGGCGCCGACGCGACGCTCGAAGCAGCACGGGCGGCGCTGCAAACACCTGGCCCGGTCGAGCAGCCGGTGATGGTCCTGCTGGTGGACGATCAGGCGATCGTCGCCGAGGCGGTGCGTCAGGCACTCGCCGCGGAAGACGGCATCGACTTTCACTACTGCGCGCGCGCCGACGAAGCGATGAAGGCCGCCGTGCACACGCGGCCGACCGTCATCCTGCAGGATCTCGTGATGCCCGGCATCGACGGCCTCACGCTCGTCAAGGCCTATCGTGCGACGCCGTCCATCCGCGACGTGCCCATCATCGTGCTGTCGACCAAGGAAGAACCCGTCATCAAAAGCGCGGCCTTCGCTGCGGGCGCGAACGACTACCTCGTCAAGCTGCCGGACCGCATCGAACTGGTGGCGCGGATTCGCTACCACTCGCGTTCCTACATCAACCTGCTACAACGCGACGAGGCCTACCGGGCGTTGCGCCAGTCGCAGCAGCAACTGCTCGAAGCGAATCTCGAACTGCGCCGCCTGACGCATTCGGACGGCCTGACCGGCCTGTCGAACCGGCGTTACCTCGACGAGTACCTGAGCGCCGAATGGCGGCGCGGCACGCGCGACAAGGCGGAGATGTCGCTGCTGATGATCGACGTCGACAATTTCAAGCTGTACAACGACACCTACGGCCACGTGGCCGGCGACGAAGTGCTCAAGCGGATTGCCGCGACGGTGGAAGCTTGCCTTGGGCGTCCCGGCGATCTGGCCGCGCGTTTCGGCGGCGAAGAGTTTGCGGTGGTGTTGCCGGGCACGCGGCTCGAAGGCGTGCGCACGCTGGCCGAAAAGATCCGCAGCGAAGTGGAGGCCTTGCAGGTGCCGCACGCGAATTCGTCGACGGGGCAATACGTGACGATCAGCATTGGCGGCGCGTCGGTGATTCCGAGTGTCGACTCGCCGATGACCTCGCTAATTGAAGCAGCGGATCTCGCCTTGTATAAGGCGAAGCGCGACGGCAAGAATCAGGTGACGCTGACGGGAGACTGATTGCGCGTGCGGATCTGGACGTTGTTCTGCGCGCCTGTCTATACACCGACCCGCGCGCCGGACGACGCGGATAGGCCGGAAACGGACTCGCCGCGCCAGCGAGACGACGCGCTACGAGCCCGCAAGCGCCGCGCGCCACCGCCCCAAGGGGTGGGGGCCGCGCGGGATCGACGGGGCGATCAGGAAGCGTTTACCGCGTCCTTGAATGCCTTGCCGGCGGTGAACTTCACCGTCTTTGCCGCAGCGATCTGGATTTCCGCGCCGGTTGACGGGTTACGGCCAACGCGCGCCGCGCGAGCGCCGGTCGAGAATGCTCCGAAGCCGATCAGCTGAACGGTTTCTCCTTGCGACACTGCCTTCGTCACCGCTTCGATGATCGCGTCAATCGACTTGCCGGTGGCCGTTTTGCTTTCGCCCGTCGCAGCCGCAACTGCGTCAATCAGTTCCTGCTTGTTCATTGCACATCCCTTTCTGTATTGATAGAACCGGCACCTTAAACGGCGCCAGACCCGCCACCCTACCTCATTCAGGCGCTTCTGCGCAAACCCGCGGCGTCGTGAATGCCTGCCCGGATGGCGCCGCCGCACGGCTTGACAGGCCGGCGAGGACTCACCTTCCGGGCGCCAGAAGCCCCATTTGAGGGCACTGAGACGCCGCCAGGGCGCCCGCCGCGAGCCGTTATCCTACCGCGCCTTGGACCTCACAGGCACGATAGGCGTGGCTTTGGGCGGGTTGATGCGATACTTTCCGTTACCTTTGCAACATCTCGCGACAGCCGGCGACGGCTGCCCGCGCAGCAGCCACGGCGCGCCGCCCTGGATGGATTGACCAGGTAAAATAGACCCCGACAGGTTCTTAAAGGTTGCAGTGTGGTTCAACAACAGCAGCAGGGTTTTCTTCTGACCCGACATTGGCGCGACACGCCCGCCGGCACGGAAGTCGACTTCTGGCTGGCTACCGAGAGCGGTCCGCAACATCTGCGCCTGCCGCCCCAGACCTCGGTGGCGTTCATCCCGGCTGATCAGCGCGAGCGCGCCGAAGCCGTGTTGCGCAACGAACGCCAGTACGAACTTCGCCCCCTCGCGCTGACCGATTTTCAGCAGCGCCCTGTTATTGGACTGTATTGCAAGCAGTACCGCCAGTTGCTCAAACTGGAAAAGCTCCTGAAGGAATACGGCATCGACGTCTACGAAGCCGACATCCGCCCGCATGAACGCTACCTGATGGAGCGCTTCATCACCGCACCGGTCTGCTTCGGCGGCGAACCGGCCGGCGAGCGTCGCTGGCTCAACGGCGAGATGAAGCCCGAACCGGCGTACCGCCCCGCGTTGAAACTCGTCTCGCTCGATATCGAAACCACCGCGCACGGCGAGTTGTACTCCATCGCGCTGGAAGGCTGCGGGCAGCGTCAGGTCTATATGCTCGGACCGGCGAATGGCGACGCCAGCGGGATCGACTTCGCGCTCGAGTATTGCGAGAGCCGCGCCCTGCTGCTCGCGAAACTCAATGCGTGGCTGGAGCAGCATGACCCCGATGCGATCATCGGCTGGAATCTGGTGCAGTTCGATCTGCGCGTGCTGCAGGAGCATTCGCAGCGTTACGCGGTTCCGCTGCGCCTCGGCCGCGGCGGCGACGTGATGGAATGGCGCGAGCACGGCGGCAAGCAAAACCACTTCTTCGCGGCTGCCGCGGGGCGTTTGATCATCGACGGTATCGAGGCGTTGCGCTCGGCCACCTGGAGCTTTCCGAGTTTCAGCCTCGAATACGTGGCGCAAGAACTGTTGGGCGAAGGCAAAGCCATCGACAACCCCTACCAGCGCATGGCGGAAATCGACCGCCGCTTCGCCGAAGACAAACCGGCCCTCGCCCGCTATAACCTCAAGGACTGCGAACTGGTCACGCGGATCTTCGCCAAGACCGAACTGCTGACCTTTTTGCTGGAGCGCGCCACCGTCACCGGTCTCGCCGCCGACCGCAGCGGCGGTTCCGTCGCGGCATTTACCCACCTCTACATGCCGCTGATGCACCGTCAGGGCTATGTGGCGCCGAACCTCGGCGAGATGGCGGAGGAAGCGAGCCCCGGCGGCTTCGTGATGGATTCGCAGCCCGGGTTGTACGACTCGGTGCTGGTGCTCGACTACAAGAGCCTCTATCCCTCCATCATCCGCACCTTTCTGATCGATCCCGTGGGACTTGTCGAAGGCGTGCGCAATCCGGACGAGAGCGCCTCCGTCGCCGGCTTTCGCGGCGCCCGCTTCTCGCGCAGCAAGCACAGCCTGCCGGCTATCGTCGGCCAGATCTGGCAGGGCCGCGAGGCGGCCAAGCGGGAACAGAACAAGCCGCTGTCGCAGGCACTGAAGATCATCATGAACGCGTTTTATGGCGTGCTGGGCTCAAGCGGCTGCCGCTTCTTCGATCCGCGCCTCGCGTCGTCCATCACCATGCGCGGCCACGAGATCATGCATCGCACGCGCGAGCTGATCGAAGCACGCGGCTACCAGGTCATTTACGGCGATACGGATTCCACCTTCGTCTGGCTCAAGCGAGCCCGTAGCGAGGAGCAGGCGGCGCATATCGGCCGCGCGCTGGTCAAATACGTCAATGAATGGTGGCGCGAACACCTGCAGCAGGCGTTCGGGCTCGAGAGCGCGCTGGAATTGCAGTTCGAAACGCATTACCGGCGTTTTCTGATGCCCACCATCCGCGGCGCCGAGCAAGGCAGCAAGAAGCGCTATGCGGGCCTGGTGATAAAGGCCGACGGGCACGAGGAGATGGTCTACAAGGGCCTCGAGACCGTACGCACCGACTGGACACCGCTCGCGCAACAGTTTCAGCGCCAGCTCTATCTGCGCATCTTCAAGCAGGAGCCGTATCAGGATTATGTGCGCGACTACGTGGAGCGCACCTTGAGCGGCGAGTTCGACGATCTGCTGGTGTATCGCCGCAGGTTGCGCCGCAACCTCGACGATTACCAGCGCAATGTGCCGCCGCATGCCCGCGCCGCCCGCATGGCCGACGCGTTCAACCAGCAGCAAGGCCGGCCCTTGCAGTACCAGAACGGCGGCTGGATCACCTACCTGATGACCGTGACCGGTCCCGAGCCGCTCGAGACGCGGCGCTCGGCGATCGACTACGATCACTATCTGACGCGCCAGCTACAGCCTGTGGCCGACGCGATCCTGCCGTTTCTGGGCGACGATTTTTCTGCGTTGATGACGGGGCAGAAGGAGTTGTTCTAGGGTCTGTGCCTGCCGCCAGTCCTGCCTCCGGCAACGGCGACCCAGGGCCGCCGCGCCGGTGATCGGGCCGCGACCGCTCACGCATCCAGATACGCCACCTCGCCATGCAGCTCGCTATCGAGCCCGCGCTGCTCGGCGGCCGCATCGAGCTTGACCGCGGTCACGCGGTCGATCAACCACAGCATCGCCCACGTGAACACGAAAGCCCACACGCCGGAGACGACGACGGCCACGCACTGTTTGACGAAGAATGCTCCGCCGCCGAGCAAGAGGCCGTCCGCACCATTAGGATTCCATGCTTTCGACGCAAACACGCCGAGCAGCACGGTGCCGGTGAGGCCGCCCACGCCGTGCACACCCCACACGTCGAGTGCATCGTCGAGACCAAGACGGTTTTTCAGCGCGACCGCGTAGTAGCAGATCAGGCCGGCAGCCATGCCGATCACCGCCGCCGTGCTCAGCGAGACATAGCCCGCAGCGGGCGTGATCGTCGCGAGACCCGCGACCGAGCCGGTCAGCAGACCAATGAACTTGGGCTGACGGGCATTGAGCCATTCGATCAGCAACCACGTCACCGCCGCGAACGACGCGGCAATATCCGTGTTGAGAAACGACGACGCGGTCACGGCATCGACGCGCAACTCCGAGCCCGCGTTGAAGCCATACCAGCCGAACCACAGCAGGCCCGTGCCCAACGCGATCAGCGGCACGTTGTGCGGCTTGTGCGACATCACGCGACGGCGTCCCACATACAGCACCGAGGCGAGCGCCGCGAAGCCGGCGGTGTTATGCACCACGATCCCGCCCGCGTAGTCGAGCACGCCCCACTTCGCGAAAATTCCATCCGGACTCCAGACCATGTGCACGAACGGGAAGTACACCAGCACGAGCCAGCCGGTCAGGAACAGGAAGTAGGCCTTGAAGGTCACGCGGTTGGTAAAGGCGCCGGTGATCAGCGCGGGCGTGATGATGGCGAACATCATCTGATACGCCACATGGACCACCAGCGGGATGCCCGCGTCGTTGCCGGTGTACATGGTCTGCAAGGTCACGCCATGCAGGAAGGCGTAGTAAGTCGGGTCGCCGACGATGCCGTGCCACGTCGGCCCGAAGCACATCAAGTAGCCGAAGGCGAACCACAACACCGTCGTCCATGCCAGAGAAATGAAGCTCTGCATCATGATCGACAGCACGTTCTTGCGTTCTACCAGGCCGCCGTAGAAGAACGCGAGCCCCGGCGTCATCAGCATGACGAGGCTCGCACACAGCAGCATGAAAGCGGTATTGCCGACATTGATCGGCAGGGTGGCGGGAAGCACAGCTTGTCTCCTTGATTGTCTTCGTGCGGGACGTTGAAACCACGCTCGTTTTCATTGCTGTCGAAAAGTAGTCTGCCCTCGCCGCCGGCACAATACGCGCGAGCGCTATTGCCAGGTTCAGGAAGCCGATATGAGTCCGCCCGCGCGCGCTTGCGTCGCGATGGACAGGGGTAAACCACAGCGCAGAAAGTTAGCGTGACGAAGCATCGTCGAGAGACACGAAATACTGAGTTGTGGAAACGAAGGGAAACTGGAATCGCGGCGTCACTAGAATGTAAACATGGCGCGCGTACCGAACGGAACGGCTTGCGTCCACTTTTCAGGTTCACGTCACGCATCGTTTCTGGAGGGAGTGCATTATGAAAACGCTAGCCTATGCCATCGCCGCTGTATCGCTTCTGGCTGCGCCGATGGCCTCCTCCGCACAATCGACCGACGCGCCGCTCACGCGCGCGGAAGTCCGCGCTCAACTCCTCGAAGTCGAGCAGGCGGGTTATAACCCGGCAGCGTCGAACGATTCCAGCTATCCACAAGACATCCAGGCCGCCGAAGCGCGCGTGGCCGAGCACCAGCAGATGGCCCAAGGGAACGCGACGAGCTATGGTCCCGCGATGAACGGTTCGGCACAGTCGGGCACGCAAGGCATGCAACCGGCGACGAACCCGGTGAATGCCGGCCAGTGAGTTGGCCAATGAGCGGGCCTCGACGCCAACCCTTCGCTCTCGACCAGCGAAACGATCTCGTACGATTCGTTCCTCTCATCACAGCTATCGCGAAGCAGGCCTTCACTGGAGGCCCGCTCGCGCGCAAACTACAGACCATTCATCCAACCCGCGGAGAATGGCATGTTCGCGATGCAGTATTCACACCGCTTGCCCACCGACTACGACATGGAGATCATCCGCCGGCGCGTGGCCGAGCGCGGCCCGCAATGGGACGACACGGAAGGTCTGATCTGCAAGCTGTTCGCCACGCAGCAGCGTAACCGTCATGGTGCGGCGGGCAATGCTTACGCCTCCATCTATTTGTGGTCCGACTCGGACGCGGCGGTTCGTTGTCTGATCGGGGAGCGGTTCCAGGCGGTGATCGATTCATTCGGCCGTCCGCAGATCGAAACCTGGTTACCACTGGATGCCCGCCGTGGCGGCGCGAAGCAGGCGCTGTCGGCCTACCGCGACGAACGTGTGCTGAGCGCCGCAACGGATCGCGTGGCTTTGTACGCCGGCGAGGTCGAACGCAATCGGGAGATCGCAGCGCGACCCGACACGGTAGCCGTGTGGGCGGCGCTCGATCTCTACGCGTGGAAGCTGATCCGGTTTACCGTCTCGTCAGCGCCAGCCGATCCGGCGCGAGGCGGTGAAGTGTATGACGTGCTGCATATGGCGCGGCCGGAGATGGGGCAACTTGCCTAAGCTCCGGGCGGTGCGGCGGCCAACACCGCCACCGCCTGCTGGACCGCGGCCGCGATCTGCTCGCTGGTGGCCGCGGTCGGCACCGCGCGCGCTAAAGTGACCCCTCCGGCCAGCAGCGACAGCAACACCCAGGCGCGCGCCTCGCGCTCGGCCTCGCTGCCCTCCGGCAAACCGGCCGCCACCGCTTTCATCACCCCCCGCAGTTCGGCCTCATAGGCCGCCCGCGCCTGCGGATCGGCCCGCTCGATTTCGGCCGACAGGCTCGGCAGCGTACAGGCGTCGCCCAGCTCGCAGGTCCTTTTGTAGCCCATATAGAACGCCGCAAACACCCCGAGCCAGCCTTTGCCGTGTTCGACCCGCAGGCCCTCCACCGCCTGTCGCAGATCGCCGAGCCCCGCCACCACGGCCGCCCCGAACGCCTCCGCCTTGGAGCGGAAATGGCCGTAGAACGCCCCGTGCGTCACGCCCGCCTCGCGCGCCAGACCATCCACGCCGATCCCGCCGTAGCCCTGCTTGCGAAACCCGCGTCCGACCGCTTCTACAATCCGGGCACGGCTCTCTTCCTTGTGCCCCTGCGCATACCGCGCCATGCTGCTCTCCTTTTTACATGACGATCGTCACATAATCCTTGATTAAATTACGATCACAATATAATTTGTCGGGGAGGCGCTGGCAACCGCCGGCGCGTTCCCTGAGGAGACTGGTATGCCCTTGCTACGCATCACCCATCAACGCGGCGCGTTCACGGCCGCCCAGAAGGCCCAGCTCGCCGAGCAGCTCACCGCGGCGATCCTGGTGGCGGAAGTCGGCGCCGACACCCCGGCCGGCCGCGCGGTGGCTTACGTGCTGTTCGACGAAGTGGATCCGAAGAGCGAGTGGTTCGTCGGCGGCAAGCCGGATCTCGATCCCCCTAAAGGCGGTCGCTTCCTGTTCGACGTGGTCTATCCGTTCGGCGCGGCTTCCCAGCTGGACAAGACCGCCCTGCACGCCCGCATCAATGCCATCGTGGCGCAGACGCTCGACGTCGACGGCACGTTCCCGCAGCGCGGCGGCGACTGGGTGCTGATCCACGAGGTACCGGACGGCAACTGGGGCGCGAGCGGCCAGACCATCGGCATTCGCGAGATCAATCAGGTGGCGGGCGGGACGCCGGAACGGGCGGACTACTTCGAGCCGCTGCTGGCCGCGCAAAAGCGGGGATACCAAGCGCACGGCTACCCGGAGCAGGCCAGCCGGCCCTGATCCCCTGAGCGCCGGATGGCGCACGCGGTCCAAGTCCCGGTCCGGATTTTCTTGAATCGTCGAAATCTGTCTGTTTAGGATTCCCTATCATGCAGCTGGCTAACTATCTCTTCTTCACGACCCACTGCGAGGCCGCGCTCGGCTTTTACACGCAATGCGGGCTCGGGCGGGTCGTGGAATGGATGCGCTACGGCGACGCCGGTATGGCCGTGCGCAACGAAACCCTGCGCGGCCGGATCATGCATGCGCGGTTCGAGGGACCGGGTGTGCTGTTTTACGCGTCCGATAACGACGACGCGGAGCCCATGCGCGGCTCCGCACACCTTCTGACGATGGACGACCGCGTGCAAACCGAGACGCTGTTCGGCCGTCTCGGCGAAGGCGGCGTCGTCACCACCCCGCTCGGCATCCAGCCGTGGGGCGCGTTCTACGGCAAGTTGACCGATCGATTCGGCGTGCAGTGGATGTTGAACTGTCCGCTCTGAGCGGTCCGCTTCGCTATTTCAATGAAGAATTTCATGGAGAAACCCATGTCGATTCCACCGCTCAAAAGAATCCCGGCGCGCCGGAGTATGACGCTTGACGCAAGCGCTGTATTCCAGCGTTGTCGCAGCTTCATGATGCTCGCGCTGTTGTTCTCCGCGCCCGTCTATGCCGCAAGTCCGGCAGCCTTGACACTGCCGCTTTCCATGGACGCGGCGAATGAGGCCGTTCGGGTATGCCAGGAAAAAGGCTTCAAGGTGGCCGTCACCATCGTGGATCCGGATGGCGTCATCAAACTGCAGGCCCGCGACGACGGTAGCCCTATACACTCTCAAGCGTTTTCGTTCCGGAAGGCCTATACCGTCGTCAGCATGGGACCGATGTTCGGCCTCGATACAGGCACCGCGCTCGTCAAGTTTCTGAGTACCTACCCGTCCGGCATGGCCAACGTAGGGGGCGGGTCGACCGAGCTGCTGTTTGTGCCGGGCGGTGTGCTGATCAGGAGCGGCAAAGAAGTGCTCGGCGCGATAGCCGTGAGCGGATCGCCGCTAAGCACCGACGACGAACTCTGTGCCGCGGCGGGCGCCGCGCGCATACAGACGGCGCTGCAACAGTAGATGCCCTGCTGCAAGCTGTTTCGCAATCGACGCCTGCAGCGAGCTCGGCAAGCCGGATATTACCAACCCCCTCACCGTCGTAAGGCCGCTGACTACGACTGGCGATAGTACAGATTCTGTGGATGCCGTGCCTCGGCGAAGAAAAACCAGCGCTCCGCCACCAGTCCCGCGTACTGCACTGCGCATGCGGCGCATAGCAGCCAGAACGACGCGATGAGCGACGGCACGCTGCCACCTAATGCAAGCAGCAGGAGCGGCACGGCGAAGGCGCCAACGAGAAACGTCCACTTGATCCGTTGCAGTGTTTGCGGTGTTTTGCCGTGAAAGAACTCGCGCAGATTGAACGCGCCTGCGGTAAAGCCGCGCGATTTCTGCTCGAGCTTCGCAGACTTGATACCGGTTGCGCTCTGCACCGTCGACTTAGGCCGCAAGCGCGCATTGCGCATCAGCGACGCCACGCGGCTCGCGCAGCCTGCCAGCGTCAGCCCACCCGCGCACACGGTAAGGCCCGCCACGAGCGCCGGCGCGAACCACGCGGCGCACGCCGTGGCAAACGTGAAGCCCGACGCGCAGCCGAGCAGCACGAAGTTGACGATCGTCAGCGGCGTCGCCCATTCCTGCAGGAAACGCAGGCACGCGTAGATCATCGAGGTACACACGAACAACACGGCGCTTGCGAGCACCCCAAGCGCACCGATCGCCAGCGACCACGGCGAGCCCATCCAGTGCGCGACACCATACGCAAAGGCGCAGGCAAGAAACACGGGCAGCGCCAGGCATTCGCGCGAAAGCCACGACGTACGCCACATGGCAATGGCCCGCCAGGCGCGTTCGGGATGGCCGAGGTGAAAAAACGAGGCCAGCAGTCCGAGCCCGCCCAGCCCCACCGCGAGCGCCGCGCCCAGCACGAAGAACATCTGCGGCGGCGTTGAGCCGGCCGCAATGAGTCCAAGGCGCGCGGCCAGTTCGACGCCGAACAGTGCGATCAGCAAGCCCTGCCCCGCACCGCTCAGCGTGGTCAGAAACACCACGGAAAATGCGGGCTTCATGCGCCCCTCCCCAGACTCAGAATATTGAAGACGCGGTCGAGCACACCGCCGACCGCGCCGCGCCGCTCGGCATGAAGCGGTCCGTTCCGGGCCGCCGTCGGCGCTGCGACCGAATCCGCAGAAGCAGAAACGCTTGCGTCTGCAACCAAAGCGTCGGACGTGTCCCGTGACTTGCATGAACACGACTCGCCGCCGCACGAGGTCGTCTTCTGGCGCGGCAAGTAATGATTGGCCGGCTTCGTGTCCCACTCCGGCATCAACTGATAACCGCCGCGCTCGCGAATCGCCTGCGACACGACGGAGTCCGGGTCGTGAATATCGCCGAAGAGGCGCGCCGAAGTCGGACACGCCAGCACGCAGGCGGGCTTGCGATCGCGCTCGGGCAACGCCTCGTTATGGATGCGGTCCGCGCACAGCGTGCACTTGGTCATCTCCTTGCGCGCTTCGTCGAGCTCGCGTGCGCCGTACGGGCACGCCCAGGCGCAGTACTTGCAGCCAATACACTTGTCGAAGTCCACCAGCACGAGCCCGTCTTCCTTGCGCTTATAGCTCGCACCGGTCGGACACACCGGCACGCACGGCGGGTCCTCGCAGTGCAGACACGACTTCGGAAAGTGGATGGTATCGGTAAGCGGAAACTCGCCGGATTCGAAGGTCTGCACGCGGTTGAAGAACGTACCGGACGGATCGGCGTCGTAGGGCCGGAGGTCGGCCAGACTGCCCGCCTCGCCGGACGTATTCCATTCCTTGCAGCTCGTCACGCACGCGTGGCATCCCACGCAAACGTTCAGGTCGATTACGAGCGCCATCTGGGTCATGGGATGCTCCTCGTTATTTCTGTTTGCCGGCGCCGCGCAGACGCGCAGCAAACTCGCCGCGTCCCGCGAAATAGGTCTGCACGATGCGCTGAAGCACACCCGTCGAACCGGGCAGCGCCGGCATCGGTGCGAACTGCGGCAAGGTGTGGTCCGCATCGGCTTCGGCCGGATAGACGCGCACCCGCACGTCGTACCAGGCGGCCTGGCCGGTGATCGGATCGGAGTTCGACGTGCGCGCATCGCCAGGCGCCGCACCTGGCAGTTCGTCGGTGATCAGATGATTGAGCAGAAAGCCGCGCTGCGATTCGTTGGCGTCCGGGCCGAGGTTCCACGCCCCGGCGGCCTTGCCGATCGCGTTCCACGTCCACACCGTGCCGGGTTCCACCGCCTCGCTATAGCGCGCCATGCAGCGCACCTTGCCCCACGGCGATTCGACGTAGATCCAGCCGCCATCCTCGATGCCGTTGGCGCGCGCCATCAACGGATTCATGAACAGATAGTTCTCGCCGTGAATCTGCCGCAGCCACGCGTTTTGCGAGTCCCATGAGTGATACATCGCCATGGGCCGCTGCGTGACGGCCGCCAAAGGAAAGCGAACCTGGTCGGTGGCGGCGAGTTCAAGTGGTTCGTACCAGAACGGCAGCGGATCGAAATAACTGGCGACACGCTCGCGCAGACGATCGGGCGGCTGACGCCCTGCCGTTTTACCCTGCGCGGCGAGGCGGAACTTCTGCATCACGTCCGAGTAAAGCTGGATCACGATCGGCGTGTCGAACTTGCGAAAGCCGTTTTCCACCGCCCACTTCAGATACGGGCCGTTGACGCCGCGCATGTATTGCAGCGGCTCGGGCAGCGTGTAGTGGAATACGCAATTGTGGCTGGCGTACTGCTCCCACTGCTGCGGATTCGGTTCGCCGACCAGCGCCTTGTCGCCGTCCTTGCCGCGCCAGCCGATCAGGAAGCCCACGCCCGAATCCGGCGCGGTCTGGAAGTTGACGACGAAGTCCGGGTAGTCGCGGAACTTGCGCGCGCCCTCCTTCGTGGTGAAAGCCGGCAGCTTCAGGCGGCTCGCCAGTTCGATCAGCACTTCCTGAAACGGCTTGCATTCGCCGGTGGGCGGCACCACCGGCACGCGCACGGAATCCACTGGACCGTCGAACTCGGAGATCGGCCGGTCGAGTACGGACATCGCATCGTGCCGTTCCAGATAGGTCGTGTCCGGCAGGATCAGATCGGCGAACGCGGTCATCTCCGACTGGAACGCGTCGCAGACCACCAGGAACGGTATCTTGTAGGCGCCGTTGTCGTCCTTGTCCGCGAGCATCTTGCGGACTTCGACCGTGTTCATCGAGGAATTCCACGCCATGTTGGCCATGAAAATCAGCAGCGTGTCGATCGGATAAGGATCGCCGCGCCATGCGTTGGTGATCACGCTATGCATGAGGCCGTGCACGGCGAGCGGGTATTCCCAGGAGAACGCCTTGTCGATGCGCACGGGTTCGCCGGCGTCGTCGATAAACAGATCCTCGGGTGCGGCCGGCCAGCCGAGCGGCCCGTTGGCGAGCGGCGTATTCGGCTGCACGGCGTCCGGGTGGTTCGGCGGTTTGGCCGAAGGCGGCACTGCCCGTGGATACGGCGACTTGTGCCGGAAACCACCGGGCCGGTCGATCGTGCCGAGCAGGGACATCAGCACCGCCAGCGCGCGGATCGATTGAAAACCGTTTGAATGAGCCGCGAGTCCGCGCATCGCGTGAAAGGCGATCGGGTTGCCCGTGACGGTGTCGTGGGCTTGGCCCCACGCATCGGTCCACGGGATCGGCAAGCTGATCTTGTGGTCGCGCGCCGCGTCCGCCATTTCGCGCGCGAGGCGGCGGATCGTCTCGGCGGGAATGCCGGTGATGTCCGCAGCCCACTCCGGCGTGCTCTCCGCCACCCGTTCGCGCAGCAGCGCAAACGACGGCGTCACCGGTGTGCCGTCGTCGAGCGTGTAATGACCGTCGAGGGCGGGTTCCGCACCCGGCGTGTGATGCCGCACAGCGCGCTGCGTCTTGCTGTCCCACCACAAGTGGTTTTGCGGAAACAGCGGATTCACTTCGGGCAAGCCAGGCTCGCGCACGAACAGACCGAACGTATCGCTCTCTGCATTCGTGTCGAGCAGTTCGGCCGCATTGGTATAACGCGTGACGAACGCGTGGTCGTACGCATCCGTTCTGAGCAGTTCATGGATCAGCGCCATGAAGAGCGCGCCGTCGGTACCGGGACGGATCGGCACCCACTCGTCGGCGATTGCCGCGTAGCCGGTGCGGATCGGGTTGATGGCGATGAAACGGCCGCCGGCGCGCTTGAACTTCGACAGCGCAATCTTGAGCGGATTCGAGTGATGGTCCTCGGCGGTGCCGATCATGAAGAACAGCTTCGCGCTATCGAGGTCGGGGCCGCCGAATTCCCAGAACGACCCGCCGATCGTATAGATCATCCCCGCAGCCATATTGGCCGAACAGAAACCGCCGTGCGCCGCATAGTTGGGCGTGCCGAACTGCCTGGCAAACAGGCCCGTGAGCGCCTGCATCTGGTCGCGGCCGGTGAACAGGGCGAACTTCTTCGGATCGGTGGCGCGCAGATGGGCGAGACGTTTTTCGAGCGTCGCGAACGCCACCTCCCACGAGACCGGTTCGAACTGCGCGCTGCCGCGCTCCGCGCCGGCCTTGCGCATCAACGGCTGGGTGAGGCGCGCGGGCGAGTACTGCTTCATGATCCCCGACGACCCTTTCGCGCAGATCACGCCCTGGTTGAGCGGATGGTCGGGATTGCCGTCGATATAGCGCACCTCGCCATCGCGCAGATGCACGCGGATGCCGCAGCGGCATGCGCACATGTAGCAGGTCGTGGTTTTGACTTCGAGTTTTTCGTTCTGCGTGCGCGCGTGATGTTCCATCGGTACGTCCTCCTGCGGTGCCGAAAACGTCGGCCCCGCTCGATTCCATCAGCCGCGCCCATCGTGGACGACGGCCACTACCCATGCATCGTATGACCGATGGATGTAAAACAAAAATCGCTATTTAATATCCAATGTATCGCGCTCCCCGATAGTTTCAAACCGCCGCCGCCGCTGCCGGGCCACCTGCATTGCACCGGCATTCGCTGCCATAATGGATTTTCAGCCCCCCCAACTTGCCCCACTTGAAGGAGCCGCGCAGTGAGTGATTCCGCCACTTCGTCTTCCGGCGACGCAAAACGTCGCGTCGCATTTCTCGGCCTCGGTGTCATGGGCTATCCCATGGCCGGGCATCTGGCCAAAGCCGGCCTCGACGTCACCGTCTATAACCGCACCTTCTCCAAAGCGGAACAGTGGGTTGCGGAGTACGGCGGCCGCGCGGCCCGCACGCCGCGTGAAGCTGCGGACGGCGCCGAGCTGGTGCTGGCCTGCGTCGGCAATGACGACGACCTGCGCAGCGTCACGCTCGGCGACGACGGCGCGTTTGCGGGCATGACATCCGGCGCGACTTTCGTTGACCATACAACCGCTTCGGCGAACGTCGCGCGCGAGCTCGCGGCGATTGCCGGCGACCACGGCTTGCAGTTCATCGACGCACCCGTCTCGGGCGGCCAGGCCGGGGCGCAAAACGGCAAGCTGACCATCATGTGCGGCGGCGACGCCAAGGCCTTCGAGCATGCCGCCGTCACGCTCAGGCACTATGCGGCGGCCGTCACCCTGATCGGCCCGGCGGGCGCCGGGCAACTGGCGAAGATGGTCAATCAGATCTGTATCGCCGGACTGGTGCAAGGTTTGTCGGAAGCGATCAACTTCGGCCAATGCGCCGGACTCGACATGCCGCTCGTGCTGGACGTAATCGGCAAGGGCGCCGCCGCAAGCTGGCAGATGGATAACCGCGGCAAGACGATGATCGAAGGCAAGTTCGATTACGGCTTCGCGGTGGACTGGATGCGCAAGGATCTCGGCTTCTGCCTCGACGAGGCGAAGCGCAACGGTGCCGCGTTGCCGGTCACGGCGCTGGTCGATCAGTTCTACGGCGACGTGCAGGGTTTGGGCGGCAAGCGGTTCGATACTTCGAGCCTGATCTGGCGGTTGCGGCAACTCAAGCGCGCCGACTGAGGACGCAGCGGGGTCACCTGGTTGCGCCACTTCGATACGAACCACACCGTCCGATGAATCAGTCCCGCCCGCGTCCCGTGTCAAATGCGGAACGTCAGGTTGTAGAAGCCGCGCTCGCTGCGCAGGCACAAGGCGACCTTGCCGGCGCCGAGCGCCTGTACCGGGCGTTGATCGAAGCCGACAGTCGCAATGGCATCGCGCACAACAACCTGGCGACTCTGCTGCGCCAGTCCGGGCGCTTTGCCGGCGCGATTGACCACTACCGCTGCGCGCTCGAATCGCTGCCGGATTCAGCGCAGATCCACGCGAATCTCGCGGACACGCTCGAAAGCCTTGAGCAGTACGAGGCTGCCGAAAGCGCATATCGCCGCGCGCTCGAACTGGACCCAGCCCGCGCTGAAGCCCGCTACAACTATGGGCTGCTGTTGCTTGCGGCCGGACGTTATGCGCAAGGCTGGGCGCATTACGAAGCGCGCTCACAGGTATTCCGTGAGCACGGCAGCTTGCCGTTTGCGCGCTGGAACGGCGAAGACCTGCGCGGCAAGACACTGTTGCTGCTGCCCGAGCAAGGCTATGGCGACACGATCCAGTTTGTCCGCTACGTGAGCCTGCTCAAGGCGCGCGGGGTCGCGAAGCTCTCGGTGATCTGCAAGCCGGCGCTCGTCCCGCTTCTGCGCACCGTGCAAGGCATCGATGCGCTGATCACCGACCCGCACGGCTTGCAGGTGCACGATTACTGGGATTCGTTGCTGAGTCTGCCTGGCCGCTTCGGCACGACGCTCGAGTCGATTCCCGCGCAAATTCCGTACGTAGGTGTGTTCACCAATCGCCTCGAGGCATGGCGAGCGCGCCTGCCCGTCGACGGCCTGCGCGTCGGACTCGTCTGGAAGGGCAATCCTGAGCACGATAATGACGCGGAGCGCTCGCTGCCGCATTTTTCCGCGCTGCAGCCGCTGTGGTCGGTGAACTCGGCGAACTCGGTGAGCTCGGTGAACTCGGTGCGTGGAGTGCATTTCATCAGCTTGCAGGTCGGCGGCGCAGAGACCGAAGCGCGGCAACGCGCGAGCGAGCAGCCGGCGCTGTGCCTCGGCGACCAGATTCGCGACTTCGGCGACACCGCCGCCATCGTCGGGCAACTGAATCTGGTCATCTGCGTGGATACCGCCGTCGCCCATCTGGCCGGCGCACTGGGCGTGGCCTGCTGGCTGTTGCTGCCGCGCCGGGGTGTGGACTGGCGCTGGCAGCGCAGCGGCGTGCAGTCGCCGTGGTACCCCAAGGACATGTATCTGTTCCGCCAGCGCGAGGCCGGCTGGCAGGGTGTGATCGGCGAAGTGAGAGACGCGCTGGCGGACAGCGTGCGCGAGCGGCACGCCTAAACGAGGCGCCCCCTCAATTCGCCTTGCACAGCACCGCCGTCATCACGAGCGGCAGGACTTCATGCACCGCTGCATCGCTGCCCGCGTCCTGCAAATGCACCTTCACCGACTCGCTCGTCCCGAACACCACCACACCATAGAGCGACCCCGCCATCGCCTCGCCACTGCCCTTGTGAAACAGCTCGTCGTCGCGCGCGTAGCCGAGTACCGCGTAGACGCGAAAACCGAAGGCCGTCAGTTGGCTGCCGCGAGTCGGACGGAACGCGTTGACGGAGTTCGATTCCACATGCATAGGTTGCGTTTCGATGAACTGGTCGCTTTGCAGCGATGCGATAAAGCTATGCGCGTTGGAGGTGCAGTCGAGCTGCGCGTCGAGTTCGTGTGAGACAGCAGGGAGCGAATGGAGCAGCACGCCGAGGGTGGTCAGCACGCCAAGCGCGTTGGGCAAGCACTTTCTCATGGTGAGGCAACCCCTATCCTGACAGGTGTCCGGCACGCGAAGCCTATCCTGAACGTAGGACCTTTGCTCCGCTCCCTCTGTACGGCAGCCATCAATCCACATTACATAGCCTTTCAGGCAGCGCCGCGCGGCCAGCGCATGGGAACGCCGGAACGCCGAAACGTCCAAACGCCGAAGCCTCGCAAGCAATCGCCAAACACTTCGCGTCGAATCCGGGCCGTTTCGCGCCACACCTTGTCATTCTGTCGCAAACCGCTCGAACGTGGCGGAAGCCGGCCCGAAGATGTGCGTCATCGAACCCACTCGTTGATAGACACGGAGCCCGCCGCCATGTTCACTGCCATTCTCCTGCAAACGCCCCATTGGGTCTGGGGCGTACTCGCCGCCCTCGCCGTCGTCGGCTTCAAGCAGACGCTGCCGCGCCGCCGATCGCTGGGCAGCAGCACCACCCTGCCGCTCCTGATGGCGTTCCTGTCACTGTACGGTGTCATGTCAGCCTTTTCCCGCCAACCGCTGGCGCTGGCCGCCTGGGTCGCCGGCGGCGCCGTGACGCTGTTGCTGGCGCAGACCCTGCGCGTGTGGGGTGAAATTCGCTGGCTGCCGCAGGAGCGCAGCGTGCTGATGCCGGGAAGCTGGCTGCCGCTCGTCCTGCTGCTCGGACTGTTTTCGGTCAAGTTCGCGGTCGGCGTGGCGCTCTCCATCACCCCGAGCCTCGCCGTCGACGCCGATTTCGCCGGATTTGCCGGCCTCGTCTACGGCGCGTTCAGCGGCGTGTTCCTCGCCCGCGCCCTGGCGGTGTGGCGAGTGGTACGGCAATCGATGCAGCACGACGCGGCCTATTGACGGGTCGTGCGGCCTGCCGACCGTCTTCGCCCCCTATCCGACATGAATGCGACCGAGCCCGCCGACCGGCCATGCCTCGATGGCCTGGTCGATCCCCTGACCCGCTACAATCGGCTGCAGGTAGAACGGGCCGGCTGGCTGCGCGAATGCGCGGCCCTTTCATCCCCTACGCCACCCCGCGCGACGAGCGCCTGACTCCGGACTGTCGCATGCCCCCGTATCCGATCGTTTTCAAATGGCTTTGGCGTGAACTGCGCATCACGATCCTCATCTCGCTGGCCTGCACGTTCATGTTCGGCCCGATATCGGACGGGGAGTTCGGCTCCAATCTGTTCTACTCGTTCACCGTCACGCTGTGCATCCAGGCTCTGATCGAAACGGGGCGCTACGGCCTGTCGAGCCCACTGTTCCGGCGCCCTCCCGAGAGTCCGCAAGACCGCACGCCCGAGAACCTCGCGGCCCAGCGGCGCTGGCCAGGCTGGGCCTTGATGACGCCGTGGGTGGCGATGTCGGCCGTAGTGGGTTACGTCGGCGGGCATCGGCTCGGCGATCTGATCACCGGCACGCATCATCCGACGCTCGGCTTCATGCGCAATGCGCAGTCGCTGTTGCCCACCCTCTTGCCTGCGTTCGTGCTGGCGATCGGCTGCACCTATTTCTTCTATGTCCGTGGGCGGCTCGCCGCGACCGAGGCACGCGCACAAGCTGCGTTGCGCACCTCCGCGGAGAATCAGTTGAAGCTGCTGGTGTCGCAACTGGAGCCGCACATGCTGTTCAACACGCTCGCCAATCTGCGCGTGCTGATCGGTACGGACCCGGCCCGGGCCCAGGCGATGCTCGATCATCTGAACGGCTTTCTGCGCGCCACGCTCGACGCCTCGCGTTCCAGCTCGCACGCGCTGGCCGCGGAGTTTACCCGCATCGGCGATTACCTCGAGTTGATGCAGGTCCGCATGGGACCGCGCCTGCGCGGCACGCTCGATCTGCCCGCCGAGCTGAGCAGCCTGCCCGTGCCGCCGCTACTGCTGCAACCGCTGGTCGAGAATTCGATCAAGCATGGGCTCGAACCGAGCGTGTCGGGCGGGCAGATCGAGATCGCCGCCCGCCGCGACGGCCACGCACTCGTGCTGAGCGTGCGCGACACGGGTGTGGGCCTCGGCGCCGCGCCCTCGCACGGCAGCCGCTTCGGCATGCAGCAGGTGCGCGAACGGCTCGCGGCGCTGTACGGCAACGCGGCCTCGCTTGAACTGACCGCTCCGGACGACGGCCGCGGCGGCGCGCTCGCCGTGGTCCGCTTGCCCGTCGCCTGAGTCCACTCCATCCAACACGACCTTCTCCCTATGCACGCTACCGCTCTGATCGCCGAAGACGAACCCTTGCTCTCCGCCAACCTGCAAGCCGAACTGCTCCGTCTGTGGCCGGAACTGCGCATCGTCGCGAGCGTCGGCGATGGGGCGTCGGCGCTCAGGCAGGGTCTCGCGCTGCAGCCCGACGTGCTGTTCCTCGATATCCGCATGCCTGGGATGAGCGGTCTGGAAGCCGCCCAGGCGCTGGCCGAAGACTGGCCCGACGCGGGCCGTCCGCTGCCGCTGCTGGTCTTCGTGACGGCATACGACGAATACGCGCTGCACGCCTTCGAACGCGCCGCGCTCGACTATGTCCTCAAGCCGGTGCAGCCGGAACGGCTGGCAAAAACCTGCGAGCGTCTGCAAGCGGCGTTGCAGGCGCGTGCGCAATCGCAACCGCAAGGCGGGGATCTGGCGTTGGCGCCGATGATCGATCAGTTGCGCACGCTGTTCGGCGCGGGGATAGCGGGTGCATCGGGTGCACCCGGTGCTGCGCCGGCCGCGCCGCTGCGCATGATCCAGGCGAGCGCCGGCAACACGATCACGATGATCCCGGTCAGCGAGGTGCTGTACTTCGAAGCGGCAGACAAATACGTGCGCGTGATTACGGCCGTCCAGGAACACCTGATCCGCACATCCTTGCGGGAACTGCTGCTGCAACTCGACCCGCAGCAGTTCTGGCAGATTCACCGCGGCACGGTGGTGCGCGCCGAGATGATTGCCAGCGCGTCACGCGACGATGCCGGCAAGCTCACGCTCAGCCTGCGCGGCCACACCGACAGGCTGAGCGTGAGCCGCCTGTACGCCGATCAGTTCAAGGGCATGTAAGACGGCGGCGCTCGCTTGGGCGAGCGCGCCTGGGTTGGCAACGCCTCAGCCGACCGTGTTCCAGCGCGCATCCGCCACGGTCAGCTTCTTCGGAATCAGCTTGAGCTCGGTGAACGTGTCCGCAATCTCCTGCTGATACGCGAGCGTGGCATCGGTGATCGGTTGCACGCCGTAACCGGCGCGTCCCAGCGCCAGCTCGAGCGTCGCCGTATCGAGTCCGACGAGCGGCGACAACTGGGCGGCAACCGCGGAGACGTTGTTGCGTCCCCACTGGTCCACCTGGTTCAGCTCGTCGAGCAGCGTATGCAGCACCTGCGGCTGGGCGTCGGCAAACTTGCGCGACGAGACGTAGTACTGGGTGTTGCGCACGATGCCTTCGGCATTGGTCAGCACCCGCGCATTGGCCTGACGCTGGATGGCGGCCAGATACGGATCCCAGATCACCCACGCGTCGACACTGCGCTGCACGAATGCGGCGCGTGCGTCGGCGGGCGTGAGGTAGATGGGCTGGATATCGGTGTAGGCCAGGCCAGCGCGCTGCAAGGCCTTGACCAGCAGATAGTGGACGTTCGAGCCGCGATTGAGCGCGACTTTCTTGCCGCGCAGGTCCGCCACCGTGCGGATCGGCGAATCCTGCTGCACGACCAGCGCTTCGCCTTTGGGCGCGGGCGGCTCGTTGGCGATGTAGACGAAATCGACGCCGCCGGCCTGGGCAAAGATAGGCGGCGTTTCGCCGACCGTGCCGACATCCACCG
This sequence comes from Paraburkholderia sp. GAS38, assembly GCF_050434965.1. NCBI lineage: Bacteria > Pseudomonadati > Pseudomonadota > Betaproteobacteria > Burkholderiales > Burkholderiaceae > Paraburkholderia > Paraburkholderia sp. GAS38. The sequence continues at coordinate 160,648 of NZ_JBNDJO010000004.1, forward strand.
CGCCCGCGTTCAAGCCTTCGAGCAATTGCGGTCCGGCGGGAAATTCGAGCCACTGCACCCCCACGCCTTGCTGGGCGAGGCGTTTTTCGAGCGAGCCGCGTGCCTTCAGGACGACGAAATTTCCGTACTTCTGGAAGCCGATCCGCAACGTTTTTGCATTCCCCTGCGCGAGCGCCGACGAACTCGACAGTAGCGCCCCAGCGCCTCCCGCCATGACGGCGCCGGTGCCCACGGCGAGCGCGCCTGCCGCCTTCAGAAGCGTGCGGCGGCTGGAATCGACCGGCTGCGCGCCGGGCGTGGAATGATCTGATGAAGCCATGGCTGTCCTTCGCTAGTTCGTGATGGGTTGTACCGCCGCAAGCGGACGGGCCATCGCGGGGCGATGATCAGCATAAGGACGCCCCGGCGCGAAGCGAACCAATCATTGCGCATATGCAAAGCATGGCGGGTGGGAAAGCGGCGGGACGGTGGCGCTGCCCGAGGTTTCGCGGCGCCCGCCGCGAAACCTCAGCGCCCCGCTTTACGCTACGGCGGGAAAATCCAGCGTCGTATCGTTCACGCGGTTCACCAGGTTGGTGAAGGTGATGGAGGCGATCGCCAGCGCCACTTCGATGACCTGCTGTTCGCTGTAGCCGGCCGCGCGCACCGCGTCGAGCTCTTGCGCCGCCACCGTGCCGTGCGTGCCGACCAGCGTGCGGACAAAGCGCACCAGCGCATCGCGCTTCGCGTCGCCCGTCGCGGTACCGGCGCGGACCTGCTTCATGACGTCCGGCGACAGACCGGCAAACTTGCCCATCAGCGTATGGGCAGCGATACAGTAGTCACAGCCCGCCACTTCGCTAACCGCCAGCTTGATCACTTCGATATCCGCTTTGGCGAGGCTGCTGCTCGCCAGCACGGCGTCGACGCCGAGCATCGCGCCGAGCGCAGCCGGGCTGTGGGTACCGATGGTGGCGTAGGCATTCGGCACCTTGCCGGCCGCCTTCTTGATTTTGGCGAAAAGTTCGGCGGCAGCGCCGGTGGCGGCTTCAGGTTGGATTGCGGTAAGACGGGACATGATCGACTCCTTGAGATTGGGTTTCATCTGCTAGCCATGTCGTATGGCATGGAAGTCAGTGTAGCCAGCCTCAGTGAGCATGTTAATGCCACTAAATTGCAACTATATGCTCAAACGTCTCATCAGCATTCCGTCCTAACGCCCGCTCAGTGAGCCGCGCCCACGCACGGGCGTGCGCGGCAGTTCGATGGAGAAGACCGTGCCCTGCGTCTCATCCGACTGCACGCCGACCTCGCCACCATGCATATGGACGATCTCGCGCACGATATGCAGGCCGAGCCCGAGCCCTTCGCGCGACCGCCCACCGACGCTCCCGGCGCCGAACGCCTTGAACAGATGCGGCACGACCTCGGCGGGAATCACGCCCCGGTTCGTCACGCTCAGCGCGATCCGCTCGGCCCTCCCGGCGTCGATCCGTACCACGATGCTGCCGCCCGGCTCGCCGTGATGCAGCGCATTGCTGATCAGGTTCGAGATGGCTTGCCACATCAGATCGGTGTCCCAGCGGCCCGCCGAATCGCCCTCGCTCGCGAGGACGATCTGCCCGGCGCCCTTGTGAGTGGCGAATTCGTCGACCACGGACTGGCACAGCGTCGCCAGCTCGATCGAACGCGGTTGCAAGTGCAGCCGCCCGCCTTGCAGCCGCGCGAGATTGAGCAACTGGTCGACCATGCGGGCCATGCGCAGCGAACTGCTCTTGATGCGCGTCGCGGTGGTCGTCACCGTGTCGCCGGCTTCAAGGCGCATCAGATATTCGGCCGACGACAGCACCGCGCCGAGCGGCGTGCGCAGATCGTGGCTCAGCACGGCCATCAGCATCTCGTTGGCCTCGAGCATCTGGCGCGTGGTCACCAGTTGCGCGGCCAGTTGGCGCTTCTGCTGCTCGAGTTGCACGAAGACATCCACCTTCGATTGCAGGATGCGCGAATCGAACGGCTTGTAGAGGAAATCCACCGCACCGGCTTCATAGCCGCGGAAGGTGCGCGAGGCGTCCTGCGCGGTGGCCGTGAGAAAGATGATCGGCACGTGCGAGGTGCGCGGGCTGCCGCGCATCAGCGAGGCCAGTTCGAAGCCGTTCATGCCGGGCATGTTGACGTCGAGGATGGCGAGCGCCACCTCGTGCTTGAGCAGCAGGTCCAGCGCGGCCGTGCCGGAGTCGGCCACCAGCAGGTTGATGTCAGGCTGGGTCAACGACGCCTGCAGCGCCGTGATGTTATGCGCGATGTCGTCGACGATCAGAATGTTGACAGAGGGATTCGTCATGGCATCGGGTCAGGAATCGTGGTCGGTAAAGGCCGGCAGTCGGGCAAGACGACGGGCCATGGTAGAGGGTGACAACACTTCGTCCACTGCGCCGCGTTCGATTGCGGCGCGCGGCATTTCCGGCGACGCGGCGGTTTCAGGCGCCTGCGCCCAGGCGGCGCCACCGGCGGCGCGCACCGTTTCGAGGCCGCGCACGCCGTCTTCATTGGCGCCCGAGAGCAGGATGGCGAGCACACGTTCGCGATACCGCCACGCCGCGGATTCGAACATCACATCAATGGACGGCCGCGAAAAGCGCACGGCCGCCTCGGTGGAGAGCGCCACGGTGCGGTCGTCTTCCACCAGCATGTGATAGCCGGGCGGCGCGACGTAGACGCGGCCGGCGAGAATCCGCTCGCCGGCATCCGGTTCGATCACCGGCAAGCTGCTGCGACGGCCGAAGCTCTCCACCAGATAACTCGGCGGATCGGGCGGCAGGTGCACCACAATCATGACGGCCGCCGCGAAGTCGCTGGGCAGCGCGGCCAGCAAGCCGTTCAGGACGTCGATGCCACCCGCCGACGCGCCGAGCGCCACCAGTTCGAACGCACGCGACTGCGTCGAGGCGGGCTGGCGCTTCACGGCGGGACGGATGGCTCGCATAGGGGCTCGCGTCAGGATCCACAAGGTTGGCCGGACAAGATGGACATGGCGCTCATGCTAGCGTTTCTGATAAATGCGCTCGCGCGGACAAAATTCGTCGAACGCTTCGTGCTGGTTCGAAAAACGCAAACTTTCCTTGCTGCCGAGGCCGAGAAAGCCGCGCCGTACCAGGGCGCGCTGAAACAGCCCCAGCGCGCGGTCCTGCAACGCGCGGTCGAAATAGATCATAACGTTGCGGCACGACACCAGATGTGCTTCAAGGAACACTTCGTCGGTCGACAGGCTGTGATCGGCGAACACCACCCGGTCCTTCAGCGCGCCGGCAAAGCGCGCGCCGCCGTAGGCCGCGTGATAGTAGTCCGAGAGCGAACGCTTGCCGCCCGCCGCCAGGTAGTTTTGCGTGAAGCCGGCAATCCGGTCGAGCGCATAGATGCCGGCTTCGGCCCGCGCCAGCGCGTCGGGGTTGATATCCGTAGCGTAGAACAAGGTGCGCTCGGTGAGGCCCTCTTCGTCGAAGAGAATCTTCAGCGACCATAGTTCCTCGCCCGTGCTGCATCCGGCCACCCAGACCTTGATGGACGGATAGGTCCGCAACACCGGCATGACCTGCTGGCGCAGCGCCAGAAAATAGGCAGGATCGCGAAACATATCGCTCACCTGCACCGTCAGGTATTGAAACAGCCGGGCGAAATCGGCGCCGCTGCGCATGATGCGATCCTGCATCTGCGAGAGCGTGGCGAGGCCGAACTCGTCGAGCGCCTGGGTCAACCGGCGGCGCAGCGAGGACATCGCGTAGTGGCGAAAGTCGTGCTGGTACTTCAGGTAGATGGCCTCGAGCAGCAGCGTCAGTTCGATGTCGAAATCGCTGATACGCGGGGGCCGCGGCTCGGGCGCAGTCGTTGGGTTCGTCTTCATGGCTCGGGTTCTCTACGGCTAGCGCTGCCGCAACCACACGCGGCACAGCGAGACGAGCTTGTCGACGTCGATCGGCTTCGAGATGTAGTCGTCCGCACCCGCCTCCAGGCAGCGCACCCGGTCGTTCGCCATCGCCTTCGCGGTCAGCGCGATGATCGGCAGGTGGGCAAAGCGCGGATTGCGGCGGATCTCGGCCATCGCCGTCAGGCCGTCCATCTCCGGCATCATGATGTCCATCAGCACCAGATCGACCTCAGGTTGCGTCTCCAGCAACTCGAGCGCTTCGCGGCCGTTGCGCGCAATCTGCAGCTTCGCGCCGAGCGGCTCGATCACGTGCGACAGCGCGAAAATATTGCGCACATCGTCTTCGGCCAGCAGGATGTTGCGGCCTTCGAACGCGTTGTCGCGTTGCCGCACGGTGCGCAGCATGCGTTGCTGCTCCGGCGCGAGCGACGATTCCACGCTATGCAGGAACAGCGTCACTTCGTCGAGCAGCCGTTCGGGCGATTTCGCCCCCTTGATGATGATCGATTTCGAATAGCGGCGCAGCCGGTGCTCTTCTTCGCTGGACAGCATCCGGCCGGTATAGACGATCACCGGCAGCGCGAGATGGGCGGCGTCGAGCGCGAGCCGTTCGAGCAGGTCGTAGCCTGTGCCGTCCGGCAGCGCGAGATCCGTCACCACGCAATCGAAGCTGCTCGCCGCCAGTTCGTCGAAGGCGCTCGCGAGCGTCGCCACGGCGACGATTTCCGTGTTCGCGCTTTGCAGCAGCGCGCGAATGCTCTCGCGCATCGCCGCATCGTCTTCGATTACCAGCACGCGCTTCAGGCGTTGCTGCAGGCGCGTTTCGAGGCGGCGGATCGCCGCTTCCAGCGTCGAGCGTGCGGTCGGCTTGAGCGTATAGCCGATGGCGCCCAGATGGAGCGCCTTGTCGGCGTGATCGGTGGCCGAGACGATGTGGATCGGGATATGGCGCGTGAGCGGATCGTTCTTCAGCCATTCGAGCACGGTCAGGCCCGAGCGGTCCGGCAAACCGACGTCGAGCAGCACGGCCGCGGGCCGCATGTCGCGCACCAGGGCGACGCCGCTCGCGGCATCGGTGGCGTGCAGGAAGTCGAAGTCGAGCTCGTGGGCCAGGTCGCGCAGGATCTCGGCGAACGGGATGTCGTCCTCGATCGCGAGAATCAGCCGGCTGCCGCGCGCCCGCTCGTAGCGGTCGTCGCCGATCGGCGCGCCGCCGCTTTCCTCGGCGCCGTTGCGTGCGCCGGCTTCGGCGAGTCGCGCTGGCTGGAGTGCGGCGGCGCCTGTAGTGGCGGTCGCTGCGGCGGCCGTTATGGCGGCCGTTATGGCGCTCGCCGCGTTGACGGACGGTGCGAAGGACGACGAAGCATGCGCCACCGGCGCGGGCGTGGCAGCCGAGTTGGATGATGGTCTAAAAGCGTCAGACCCAGCCGCCCCAGCTTCGCTCGGCCCAGCTTTCTCAGCCTCTGCGGCGGCCACTGCGGCGCTCGCATCGCTCGGCAGCCACAGTGTGAACACACTGCCCTTGCCCGGTTCGCTCGCCACCGTAATACGCCCGCCCAGCAGCCGCGCGAATTCGCGTGAAATCGACAGACCCAGGCCACTGCCGCCGTAGTGCCGGCTGGTGGAGCCATCGGCCTGCTGGAAGGCCTCGAAAATCATCTCCAGTTTGTCCGCTGCAATGCCAATGCCGGAGTCGCGCACCTCGAAACGCAACAGGCCATCCTCGGCCGGCGCCACGCTCAGCGACACCTCGCCGCGCTCGGTGAATTTCACGGCATTCGACAGCAGATTGCGCAGCACCTGCACCGTGCGCTGGCTGTCGGTGATCATCGTGTCGGGCACACCGGGCGCGCGATCGAAGCTCAGCTTCAGGTGCTTCGCCGCGGCCATCGGCGCAAAGGTTTCGCGCAGCGACTGCAGCATGCCGTCGAGCGAGACGGTTTCCAGTTCGATGCTGATCTGTCCGGCCTCGACCTTCGACAGATCGAGAATGTCGTTGATCAGCACCAGCAGGTCGCTATTGGACGCGTGAATCGTTTCCGCGTAGCGCACCTGCTCTTCGGTCAGATTGCCGGTGCGATTTTGCTGCAGCAGTTTGGCGAGGATCAGCGAGCTGTTCAGCGGCGTGCGCAACTCGTGCGACATGTTGGCGAGGAACTCGGACTTGTAGCGGCTCGACTGTTCGAGCCGTGCCGCGTTGGTGGACAGTTCGTCCTGCGCGCGCAACAGATCGGCTTTTTGCCGTTCGAGACGCTGCGCGTACTCTTCGAGCTGCACATTGGTCTGTTCCAGCTCGGCCTGCTGGTTTTCGAGCCGCGACTGCGAATCGAGCAGCGCGCGGCCGCGCTCTTCCAGGCCTTCGTTCGAGACGCGCAGTTCTTCCTGTTGAACCTGCAGTTCCTCGTTCAGTTGCTGCATCTCGACCAGCGTGTCCTGCAGGCGCTCGCGATACAGCGCGGCCTCGAGGAAGTCGCCCATGCCGCCGGCAATCAGTTGCAGGAGTTCCTGGTCGCGTTCGACCAGCGCGCGCATGAAGCCGAGTTCGACCACCCCGTTGACGACGCCGTCGTTCTCGATGGGCAAAACAATCAGGTTCCTGGGCGGGCTCATGCCGAGGCCCGATACGACCTTCACGTAATCGTCCGGCACGTCCTTCAGCAGGATCGTCCGGCGCGTCAGCGCGGCCTGGCCGATCAGGCTCTCGGCATTCTGGAAATGCTGCGAGGCCTGTTCGCTTTCGAGGCTGAAACCGTAGGAGGCGGCGCGATGCAGCGTGCCGGTTTCCTTGTCGCGGATATAGAGCGCCGCCACCGAGACGCCCAGATACTGCGCCAGAAACTCGAGCATGGCGCGGCCGACGAGCGTCGGCGTGGTTTGCCCCACCACCTTCTCGGCGAGCAGCCGCTGCCCCGAGCGCAACCAGACCTGCTGTTGCAACACCTCGGTCTGTTCGTCCTGTTGCCTGAGCACACCATCGTAGGATGCGGACAGGTCGAGCAACTCGCGTCGCCCCCGCCACGCCAGAAACAGGCTGACCACCACGCTAAAGAACAGAAAGATGCCGACCATGACGGCCATGACATTGCGCGTGGCAATGGCACGCTCCCGCCTCAGAACCAGCTCCGCATCGAGAAAGTCGCTGAACAGCCGGCGCGTCTCGTCGAAAGCGATCTTGCCGCGGGTGCTCGCCGCTTCCGGTTCGTAGGCCTGGTTCCTGCGGCGCAGATCGATCATCTGCTGCGCGTAGTTGTCCCATAGCGCCTGCACCGCCTGGATCCGCTTGAGGCGATCGACCTGGGGCGGGTTGTCGGAGACCATATCCATCAGCGAATTGATCTCGGTCTGGAAGCGCGCTTGCCCCAACTCGTACGGCGCCAGAAAACTCTCGTCGCCGGTAATCAGGAAGCCGCGCATGGACGACTCGCGGTCCACGGCGAGCCGCATTATTTCGTTGGCGTTGCCGATCACCCGCTCCGAGTGCTCGGCCCAGCTCATCGTATTCACCAGGTAAGCAACCAGCGCGACGAACACCACGGCGGTCAATAGACCCATGGCGAGCGGCAGCACGATGTTGCGACGGATGATGCGGCGGAACTGGTCTTTGTCGACAGCAGTGAAGGCAGGCATTTTTTCTGTGTTTCGTCCGGTCAGTTTGCTCGGCTCGGCAATTTCGACTGAGGTACCGCCACCACAAGATACGTTGTCAACGTCCATGCCGCCGAAACGGCAGCGGGACGCCACGCAAAGGCTTGAAACATTCGATTGAAGCCGCGCGCCCGGTCGACTCTCTCACGGCACGACGGCCACGTATCATACAGCGACTATACCCATTCGATCCATGCGCTTTGCCTCGCGCAGGCATGCCGGGCATTGGTTGCGCGCGCATCGATCGGACACGCGCGCTGCTGCCATCCACGGTTCAAGCCGGCACCGACTCCGCCAACGCCTGACGCGACCACACCCGATGCTGCTGCGCCGCCGCAACGAACGCCTTCATGACCTCGGCGAGCTGCTTGTCGTCGCCGGTCGCGACACCGTCTGCGTCGGCTGGCAGATGCGCCGCATCGAGCACGTCGCGACCGGCGCCGAGCGCCGCAATCGCCTTCAGATGCTTGAACGCTTCGAGCACGAAATGCCGCGCGTCGCCCGATTGCGCAAGCGCCCTCGCGCCCGCCTCGCCGCCGACCACCACGATTGCATCGAACATGATCGACGGCATGCCGGCAATCGTCGCATCGGGCTGCAAACTGCCGATGGCCGCGAGCGTCGGCGCGACCAGCAACGGCGTAGCGCCTTCGCCGCGCAGGGTCTGCTGGAGCTTGCCGATAGCAGCGACGTCCGAGCCGGGCGCGGCCAGCAAGGCAATCTTGCGGGTCTTGATGCCGGGCTTCGCGCGGTTGAGCAGGCTCAAGGCCGGTGAGGTCTCCGGCTTCGCGGCGGCCGGCGCCTTGCCCTTCTTCGGCGCGGGCAAGCCGAGGCCGGCCGCGACTTCGGCGGCCAGACCGGCGTCGAAGTTAGCGAGAATCTGGTTGACGACACGCTCGCGAATCTCCGGCTTGGTCACCTTGCCGAGTTCGAACTGGTAAGCCGCGGCGATGTGCGCCTTCTCGACCTCGGACATGCTGCGATAGAACAGCCCCGCCTGCGAGAAGTGATCGGCGAACGATTCGCTGCGCACGCGAATTTTTTCGCCGTCGATGCGCTCGTGGTAGCTCTCGAAACCGCCGTCCGAGGCCGCCGGATCGGTCTCCTTCGGCCAGCCGCCGCTGAACGAATTCGGTTCATACGAAGCCTGCCCGACGTGGATCGCCTGACGATGCATCGCGTCACGCTGATTGTTCTGAAACGGGCACACCGGACGGTTGATCGGAATTTCGTGGAAGTTCGGGCCGCCGAGGCGACTGATCTGCGTATCCGTGTACGAAAAGAGCCGCCCCTGCAACAGCGGATCGTTGCTGAAGTCGATGCCAGGTACGACGTGACCGGGATGGAACGCCACCTGTTCGGTCTCGGCGAAGAAATTGTCGGGGTTCCGATTGAGCGTCATCTTGCCGATGATCTGCACCGGCACCGTTTCTTCGGGAATCAGCTTGGTCGGATCGAGCAGGTCGAAGGGAAAGCTGTGCTCGTCCTGCTCTTCGACAATCTGCACGCCCAGCTCGAACTCGGGAAAATCGCCGCGCTCGATGGCTTCCCACAGGTCGCGCCGGTGGAAGTCCGGATCCTTGCCGGCGAGTTTCTGCGCCTCGTCCCACAACAGCGAATAGGAGCCGAGCACAGGACGCCAGTGAAACTTGACGAAGCGCGCCTTGCCCGCGGCATTGACGAAACGGAACGTGTGGATGCCGAAGCCTTCCATGGTCCTCAGGCTGCGCGGAATCGCGCGGTCCGACATGGTCCACAGCACCATGTGGGCGGATTCGGGCACCAGCGAGACGAAGTCCCAGAAGGTGTCGTGCGCGGAACCGCCGGTCGGCATTTCATTCGGCGCTTCCGGTTTGACCGCGTGGACGAAGTCGGGAAACTTGATCGCGTCCTGAATGAAGAACACCGGCATGTTGTTGCCCACCAGGTCGTAATTGCCTTCCTGTGTGTAGAACTTGACGGCGAAGCCGCGCACGTCGCGCACGGTATCGGCCGAGCCGCGCGGTCCCTGCACCGTCGAAAAGCGCACATAGACCGGTGTCTCCACGGCCGGGTCCTGCAGAAACGCAGCCTTGGTGTAGTCGCTCTGCGGCTTGTACACCTTGAATACGCCATGGGCCGCGGAGCCGCGCGCATGCACGATGCGCTCGGGAATGCGCTCATGGTCGAAGTGCGTGATCTTTTCACGCATGATGAAATCTTCCAGCAGCGACGGACCGCGCACACCGGCGCGCAAGCTGTTCTGGTTGTCGGCGATCTTCACGCCCTGATTGGTCCGCAGCGCTTCGCCGTCTGGCCGCAAGCGAAACTGTTCGAGATCCTCGGATTTGGAATCGGTGCCCGCGGCGGCGTGGGCAGCGGGCTGTCGGTGATTCGATTTACCTGCCATGGAAAGGCTCCTTGCGTTCGGCGCCGCCAAGCGAAACGTCGGCCTGGCGCCAGCTTGATGGTCAGCAAGGGCTGTTCCCAAACGCGACGGGCGAACGGAAGGGCTTCACACCTATCGTCCTGCGGGAAAGTCTTGGATTGCACAAATACCTGTATGGATGTACAGTATTCCTCATCCGCTTTGCTGACCGGGCGGTGTGGTGAGGGCCGTTTCTACCGCGAAGGCTGCGGCGGCTCATGGGCAGGAACCGGCGCGAGTTTTTGCCGGCGCGCCTCGCGCGCTACGCGAACCTCGTTTATATCTATGGAGAAGACATGCTGCGATTTCTGAGCGCGGGTGCGGTGTTGCTCGCGGTGACATCCACAGCGGCTGCCGGCCAGCACTACGTGGAAGTCTGGAATCCGCCGGAAGCGCGCATCGGGCAGCCTGCGGGTAAATGCAAACCCAAGGCGGCCAAAACCGCGCTGCTGTCGCGCGGCATGGGCAAAGTGGCGACACGCCGCATTGCGGACCCGTTGGCTAAAGCGTCGACGGCGAAACACGGCGGAGGCGATGGTGCAAGGAAAACCACGGCCCCGCGCTTTATCGACATTCCCCGTATCCTCACGCCCGAAGGCAACGTGCTGCAGGTAAGCACCGGACACACGTCCGTGTATGTGGTGCGGTAACGCGAAATGGAATCCGAAATCTACCAGGGCTACGCGATCTGGGGTCACGCCATCGTTCAAGGCGACGGCTATGCGTCCAGCGGCACCATCACGCGCGGCAGCAAACTGGTGGAAGGATCGGGCGTGCTCGGAACGTTCGATACCGACGAAGAAGCCCGCTTGACCGGCCTCGATTGGGCCCGCGCCTGGGTCGATAGTCACGGGTAGGGTTGCCAATCAGGGTTGCCAATCGCGCTACTGCAGGCACTTCGGTTTTAGGCGTGAATAGACAGAAGCCCGCATCGTGCTGGCTTAGCGCCGGATGAGCGCAAAGGCATTCTGGCCCGAGTACCCCACGAAGTTGTCGATCAGCAGCAGCAGGTCTGCCTCGTCAGGCCGGGTGCCCCATCGGCTATGTCCCGAACTCGATGCTATAGCGAACCACGAATGCGGCGGAAACCATTCGGCGTGCACGGTGCGCTCGCCGAGGATGCGCAGACGTCCCGTATCGCACAGATATTCAGCGCGAACCGTTTCCCCGTCCACCACTTTGCTCGCTGTAATAGGTGCGGACTCGAACATGATGTCCTCCCGTTTATGGATACTTCTCTCCCTCTCCCTCGCGAGACAAGGCAAGTTCTATGCCGATATGGTCAACTACCCGAACCACGGGCTTTTGCCCAAACATCAGTTTTATCGGCTGCATGCTTGTGTGGCGCGCACGTCGCGTCATGCGCCAAACCAGGCAACGGCAGCACTGCTTCGGTGCGCATCAACGGCAGGTTTGGCCGGATCGCGCCGGGTATTCATCCAACGTCATTTAATACGGTATCCGAATCAATTAATAAACGATCGAACGGCCGGAATTTCTAAATAACGGAGGCCGCGCCCTCCGGCACGCCCGCCTACGTCTGCATGAAGCAGGCCCGTACATTGCCGGCGTGACGCTGGAATCGCCTGTGGCGTCGCACCAGACGCGTGGTGTGGCCGGCGCCGTCCATGGCAAGCAATTCGTCGAACTGCGTGGCCAATTCCCCTCGTTTCGCCGAATCGCTCGTGCATCTTTCGCTCTACACTGGTTTCCATGGGCACGACGAATCACCGGGTCCATACGCGGTCTTCCCCCGCGTTGTTTTGACCGTACCTGTAGAGCAGTTCCGTAGAGCAGTTCCGGTAGTGGCCGTACTTAGAAAGACGCAGTCCATTCAAGCGGTACGCAGTAAGCAGCAGGGAGTGGCAGTAACCTTAGCACCAAAGCGCTTCTCGCAGCACATGCAATAAAAGCAACAGGGGTTTGCAGCAAAGCGAAGGTGAAGGACCACGTTTCAAGCAGTCAGTATGGGTTTTACGCAGTACCGGTAATGAAGTGCAACAGCGTTGTTGTGATGGGAACAGGTCGGCAAGCTCCACGCGCCTGTACGACTCTTCCATCCTGTCAGGCCCTGTCCCCCATGGGACAGGGCTTTTTTTTAGGGTGCCGATCCTCCGCGCCGCCTTTTCGTCACGGACTCGTTCAACGTCCCGTGGTTTAAGCCTGTCTTAATTGTTGCTTGCGATCATGATCCCAGGACACATATTAGAGCTTGCCTTTACCCCGCCGGTGCACCGCATACAAGAAGCTTCGGTGGCGGGCCGAGCGTTACAGAACGAGGTTGAAACCGTCATGCCCAACAAATCGCCTAGCCGCAAACGCAACCAGCCCGCCATGTCGCCGTTGCTGCGCGCGCTCACTTTCAGCCGCGCTGCGCACGAACCCGTGACGCAGGCCATGCTCCTGCAGTGCTACACCGCCCTGGATGCCTTCACGCGCGGTCATGGCTCGCGGGATCTGTTTATGACCCTCGGCCGCCACTTTCTGGTGTCGGAGGAGCTGTGCCGTCTCGGACTCGAGCCGGAGGGGCTGGAGTACGTCGAGAGCGCGCACGCCGCCATGGTGCAACTCGACGCCGCCGAGCATCAGGCCGGCGGCTGGAACGTCGGCGAAGACGATTACCTGCGCCTGTGCGCCGCGCTTTCGATTCTGGATACCCAACTGTCTGCCGCATCGCTCGAAATGATTGCCCGAGCAGAGGCGCGCATGGTGGAAGGCCTGCTGCGGGCGGGCCAGAGACAGGCGGTCGCCGAAGCGCCCACCACGGTCTGCTAGGTCCACCACCTTCGTCGCGTCGCGTGCGGTGTGTCGAGGCAGCGCCGCGTCACTGTGCGCAGGCTTCGTGCGATGCCTGCGCACAGTGCGCCGATTCAGGCGGACCGACTCGGATCCAGCCGGGCGGCCCTGGAACAAGCCGGCTCAGAACTGATAGTTGATCGACAGATCGAGCACGCCATTCGACGAACGCTGCGTAATCGGACTGCGCGCCGCGCTGCCGACCAGTTGCTCGAGCGCAAAGTCGCACGCGGCAAACCAGTGCTTCTGGAAAAACCAGATCGCACTGACGCCGAAGCCCGCCGACTTGAGACCCGCACTCGCGTGGTAGTACGAGTATTGGGAATCGGCGGCCTGGGTCTCGTTCACGCCGAACCAGCTGTTCATGTACTTCGAATCCGCGAAGGTCAGGCTCGGCCCGGCGAACCAGAAGAACGTCTTCGAGCTGCCCGGCAGCGGCATATACGCGCCGAGATCGCCGACCCAGCCGTTCGAGCCGCCGAAACTGCGCCGGATATCCGCGCGCAGCACCAGCGGAAAACTCTGCGACACGACGTAGTCGGCTGCCAGCTTCAGCTCGGGCGCCGGGTTGATGTTGCCGAGGCCATGCAGATGCTCGTCGTCGTCCTGGCCGCGTCGCCCGAGGTCGTAGGCGGCGGCAATGCTGATCCGCCAGTTCTGGCCTTGCGCGACGTTGGCGCCAAAACCTTCCCCTGTCGAAGCGAAGTACAGATCGCTATAACGAATGTCGACGCTTGGGCCACCTTCGAAGTGGTAGCGGTCCGCGCCGTCATAGCGCGGCTGGAAGGCCGCGGCCGCGCCGACCGCGACTTGCCACGTGGGGATTTGCGGCTCCATCATTTTTTCCAGCGGGACGCCCGCGGAGTATTGCCACTCCTGCAGCGGCGCCGGCGTTTGCGCGCTGGCCGGGGCCGGCATGACGGTCATGCCGGCGACAGCAGCGGCAGCCAGCCACGGCGCCATGGCGGCGGTTCTGTGGTCGCGGCGGCGGATTGCACGCGTTATACGTCTGTTCGACACCCATCCTCCGATCGCGTTGGCCGCGAATGAATTGATTGCCCGCTGTCCGAACGGCATGCGAGGCTGTAAAGGCTGCCACGCAGCCATGCCTCGGCATGTAATTTCTTCAGCGGCTGGTGCATACGAGTCAGATGCTGATTGGATCCATGGTCGTTTCTGCCTGATACGCCCGGTTGCAGCGAATCCATTCTCCATACGACTGACTTCTCGCAGGCTCGACCTTCGCAATATCCGGGCCCGAACGGTGGTGGCCGCGCTCGGTGAGACCCAACGGCGCGCTGCCGCTTCACGCGCCCCGCGCCGTTTCTCGACCCGCCCGCTCAGGCAGACAAGCTCTTCGCCAGTTGCTCGCGCAAAAACGCGGTGAACGCCTGGATCGTAGTCGAACTTTGACGATGCTGCGGATAGACTGCATAGAGCGCCGCGGCGCGCGGTAGAAACGGCTCCAGCACACCGGCCAGTTGCCCCGCCTTGAGCGCGGCGGACACGATGAAATCCGGCAGGCGCGCAATGCCGAGCCCGGCGATCGCGGAATCGCGGATCAACTCGCCGTTGTTCGCGCGCAGCGGTCCATGCACCTCAACTGCCTTGTGCACCCCGTCCACCACGAACTCCCAGCTCGCCGGGCCGCCGTGCCCGTACAGCAGGCAGGCGTGACGCGCGAGATCGGCCGGTGCCGTGGGTGTGCCGCGCCGCCGCAGATACTGCGGGCTGGCGCACGCCACCATCCGCACTTCGGCGAGCTTTTGCGCAATCAGCGTCGAGTCGGCCAGCGTGCCGATGCGGATCGCCATGTCGAAGCCTTCGCCAACCACGTCGACGGTGCGGTCGCTAAGCTCCATGTCGAAGCGCACGTCCGGGTGCTTCTTCAGGAACATCGCCACCAGCGGCGACAGATGCACCATGCCGAACGACATCGGCGCGCTCACCCGCAGCAGACCGTGCGGCGAAGCGCGCCGCAACGACATGGCCTGCTCCGCCTCTTCGACCTCGCCGAGGATGCGCTTCGCCCGCTCGTAGAACTCCTGGCCGAGCTCGGTGACCGCCAGCTTGCGCGTGTTGCGGATCAGAAGCCGCACGCCGAGCGCCTCCTCCAGCGCCATCACCCGGCGGCTGACGAACTGCTTCGAGAGCGACAGGCGGTTGGCCGCGCTCGTGAAATTGTGCGCGTCGACCGTGGCGACGAAGATCCGCATGTCATCGAGTTGCATCGCCTGCCCTCAAGTCTCGCGTCCTGATTGCCCTACTACGCGCCCACGTGCCTGCCGGCCTGGTTTGCCGTCTCATTGTCCACTCCATAGCGACAGTGTTTCCGATTTTTGCTTGATTATAAGCACATTGATTGACCTAAACTGCTGTTCATGGATCACGGACGACAACCCTCGCCGGATCGCACAATCAAGGAGAAACACCATGCTCGACATCAGACACGCCAATCAACGCGGCCGCGCGGAGCACGGCTGGCTCAGCTCGCGTCATACGTTTTCCTTCGCGAACTATCACGACCCGAAGCAGAACGGCTTTTCGGACCTGCTGGTGATCAACGACGACCGCGTCGCACCGGCCCAGGGTTTCGGCAAGCATCCGCACCGGGACATGGAAATTTTCTCCTACGTGCTGGACGGCGCGCTGGAACACAAGGACACCATGGGCACCGGTTCGGTGATCGTGCCCGGCGACATCCAGTTGATGAGCGCAGGCACCGGCGTCGCCCATAGCGAGTACAACCACTCGAAGGCGGACCCTGTGCACTTCCTGCAGATCTGGATTGCGCCGGCGGCCAAAGGCACGGCGCCGCGTTATCAGCAGAGCCACTTCGGCGCGGCGGAAAAGCGCGGCAAGCTGCGCCTGGTGATTTCGCCGGACGGCGCGGATGAATCGCTGACGGTGCAGCAGGACACGCGCGTCTATGCCGGTCTGCTCGACGGCGACGAGAGCGCCCGGCTGGAACTGGCGGCCGATCGCTACGCCTATGTTCACGTGGCGCGCGGCAGCGTCACGGTGAACGGCGAAGCGCTGGCTGAAGGCGACGGCGCACGGGTACGCAACGAACAGTTGCTGACGTTCACGCAAGGGCGCGATGCCGAAGTGCTGGTCTTCGATCTGCGCAACATCGAAATGTCGGACCTGTGGGCGTAATGTGATTCGCCCACCTACGCAAGCTTAATCAACACTCACTGGAAACTATCATGCGCTACACACTATTTGAATCTCGCAAGGACGAACTGATTCTCGCCGCCCGGATTTTGCTGATGCTGTTGTTCGTACTGTTCGGCTGGTCGAAGCTGACCGGTTTCTCGGGCACAGTGGCCTATATGACGCAGACCGGCGCGCCGGTGCCCGAGCTGTCGGCGATCATCGCGGTGGTGATGGAGTTCGCCGTGGGCCTTGCCATCGTGGTGGGTTTCTATACCCGGCCGCTGGCGGTGCTGCTCGCGCTCTACACGTTCGGCACGGCGCTGATCGCCCACCACTACTGGACCATGAGCGGCATGGAGCAGTACATGAACATGATCAACTTCTACAAGAACATCAGCATCATCGGTGGCTTGCTGCTGTTGAGCGTGACAGGGCCGGGCAAGTACTCGATCGACAGAAAGTAAAATGCGTGGGGTCCTGAACGGTCATACGGCGGTTCGAAACGGCGGTTTAGCAGCGGGCAGAACCGAGGTGCGTCGAAGACGCGAATTGCCTCGGTTATTGCCCGCTGTTTGCATTATCGCGAGACGTTTTGCTCAACTACGATGGGTCTGTGGCTTTCAGCGTAGCCACCGCCAATACATCGCCCCGCTCGTGAACATGAAACGCCGCCAGACGGCAGGCTCGATCGAGATGGGAATGCAGTCTGCACGCCGCTTAACCAGGGGACGGCCGTGGATATTGTGAAAATTGCCAGGACAGCGGGCTTGCAGATTCTGCTCGATGCCCGCATCGGCCGCGAGACCTATCACAGCGTGAGCGGATCGCTTTCCTCGTTGCAGCGCTTTGCCGACGAGGTTCGCGCCGCGACGGCAGATGAATTTGCCGCTCGCAGCGAACAGCCGGAACGGCACGAAGCGTAGTAGCAAGGCTTCGCGGGAATCGCGCGAAGCGACAGGCGACACGCGACGAGCGCGGTGGTACCAGCGTCACCTCATCGATGCGCCCCCGCGAACTGCGCGAGCACCCGCTCGCGGATCGCCGGGCGGATATTCGACTGCTCCATATTGCCGCCATAATGCGCGACCACGCGTGGATTCATCACGCGGAACCAGAGCGGCGGCACATACGCGAACATGATCATCGTCGCGTAGCCGGACGGCAGTTGCGGCGCGCCGTCAAAGTGACGCAAGGCCTGGTACGAGCGTGTCGGATTCGCGTGGTGATCCGCATGCCGTTGCAATTGATAGAGGAACAGATTCGTGACGATGCGATTGCTGTTCCACGAATGCTCGGGCCGGCAGCGCTCGTATTTGCCGCTCGGCAACAGCCTGCGGCCCAGTCCGTAGTGCTCCAGATAATTGACCACTTCGAGCAGCGACGCACCGTAGGCCGCCTGAATCAGCAGGAACGGAATCACCCCCCTGCCGAACAGCGCGATCATGGCGCCCCACAGCACCGCGGTCATCGCCCACGCATGCAAGACCTCGTTGCGCCAGCTCCACGGCGATTTACCGAGGCGCGCAAGGCGCTCCCTCTCGAGCCGCCATGCCGACGCGATGCTCCCAAGTACGGTGCGCGGCAGGAAGGCCCAGAACGACTCGCCATAACGCGCGCTGGCCGGGTCCGGCGGTGTGGCGACCCGCACGTGGTGCCCGCGATTGTGCTCGACAAAGAAATGCCCGTAGGCCACAGGCGCCAGCGTGACCTTGGCGAGCCAGCGCTCGAAACGGTCGGTCTTGTGGCCCAGTTCGTGAGCCGTGTTGATCGAGACACCGGTCGCCGCGCCCAGCGAAAGCGCAAAGCCCAGGTAGTCGTACCACTTCAGCGCATGCGTGCCCACGATCCACACGGCGCCGAAGAACGACACGTATTCGATCAAGGTCGCGAGATAAACGATGCGCCGGTAATAGCGCTCCCGCTCGAGCACGGGCACGACGTCGTCGGGGGGATTGCTGGGATCGTCGCCGATCAGATAGTCGAGCACCGGGATAATGCCGAACACGAAGATCGGACCGAACCACCAGAAGACATGCCAGCCCGTCATCAGCGCCAGATTCGCCGCGTGCAGCGGCAACGTGATGGTCAGCGCGCCGAGCAGCCAAAGGTAGCGCTTGCCGTCCACCCAACGGGCAGGCGCCGCTTGCGAAGATGCCATTGTCTCCCTCCCTGTTTTATGGCGCCTCCCGTCCGCGGGCGTGTCGTGTCGTGACATGCGGCTGCGGCGAAAGGTCGGTCCGACTCCCAGATTTATATGGCCTCGCGAGCGGCTTAGCCAAGCATTCAATCCAGGCAACGGACTCCAAACAAAGGGGCCGTGACGACGTCAGCGGTGGCCTGCGTCAAGCGTGCGAATGAAACGGGTGTATGGGTAGAGGGCCTGGCCAAAAATGGCGCCTGCCAACGAAGTGATGGCCGAAAAAAACAAAGCCCGCGCGCTGGCGGGCTTCGTTGCAATGCAGCAGTGCAAGGCGACAGCACGCCGTGCACGCGGAAGATTTAGCTCTCGGCGAGCGCCGCTTCTTCCTCTTTGACTTCCACTTCGTCGTCCGCGCTGCTGCGGATCAGATGATCGAAGGCGGCCAGCGATGCCTTGGCGCCCTCGCCCACGGCGATGACGATCTGCTTGAACGGCACCGTCGTCACATCGCCGGCGGCGAACACGCCCGGCACCGAAGTCGCGCCGCGCGCATCGACCACGATCTCGCCGTGCTTCGACAGTTCGACCGTGCCCTTCAGCCATTCGGTATTCGGCACGAGACCGATCTGCACGAACACGCCTTCCAGTTCGACCTTCTTCGTCTCGCCAGAACGCAGATCCTTATAAACGAGGCCGTTGACCTTCTTGCCGTCGCCGGTGATTTCGGTGGTCTGCGCCTGCGTCACGATCGTGACGTTGGCGAGGCTGCGCAGCTTGCGTTGCAGCACTTCGTCGGCACGCAGTTGCGCGCCGAATTCGAACAGCGTCACTTCGCGCACGATGCCGGCCAGATCGATCGCCGCTTCGACGCCCGAGTTGCCGCCGCCGATCACCGCGACGCGCTTGCCCTTGAACAGCGGGCCGTCGCAGTGCGGGCAGTAGGCCACCCCGTGATTGCGATACTCGCGCTCGCCCGGCACGTTGATTTCGCGCCAGCGCGCACCGGTCGCGAGCACGATCGTCTTCGCCTTCAGCACGGCGCCGCTCGCGAGGCGCACTTCGTTGATGCGGCCCGGGATCAGCGCTTCGGCGCGCTGCACGTCCATGATGTCTACTTCGTAGCTCTTCACGTGCTGCTCGAGCGCCGTGGCGAACTTCGGTCCTTCGGTCTCCTGAACGGAGACAAAGTTTTCGATGGCAAGGGTATCGAGCACCTGACCACCGAAGCGTTCGGCCACCACGCCCGTCGCAATGCCCTTGCGTGCCGAGTAGATTGCGGCGGCCGCGCCGGCGGGACCGCCGCCGACGATCAGCACGTCGAACACCGGCTTCTTCGCCAGTTCTTTTGCCGCACGAGCGCCCGCGCCGGTATCGAGTTTGGCGAGAATTTCCTTCACGCCGCTGCGGCCCTGGCCGAACACTTCGCCGTTCAGGAACATCGTCGGCACGGCCATGATCTGGCGCGATTCGACTTCGTGCTGGAACACCGCGCCGTCAATCGCCACGTGGCGGATGCGCGGGTTGATCAAGGCCATCACGTTCAGCGCCTGCACGACTTCCGGGCAGTTCTGGCATGACAGCGAGAAATAGGTTTCAAACTGGTAGTCGCCGTCGAGCTCGCGGATCTGTTCGATCACCGCGTCGTCGAGCTTGACCGGATGGCCGCCCACCTGCAACAGCGCGAGAACCAGCGAGGTAAATTCATGCCCCATCGGGATACCGGCAAAGCGGATGCCCGTGTCCTTGCCCGGCTCGCCGATCGAAAACGACGGCTTGCGCTGGTCGTCGCCGCGCCGTTCGATCACGCTGACGCGTTCCGACAGCGATGCGATGTCCTCGAGTAACGCCAGCAGCTCTTGCGATTTGGCGCTGTCGTCGAGCGAGGCGACGATCTCGATCGGCCGGCTGACCTTTTCCAGGTACGATTTCAACTGAGTCTTGAGATTGGCGTCCAGCATGGCTATTCGAATTCCGTGACGAGGGTTGGGGCTCCGGCTGCCACTTCGGGGCGTGGCGAGGAGGCGTGCGGACCGCATGCACATGAAGCGGCATGGCGCGTGATACGGTCCGCACGGAGGAGCGCCAGCGAGTGGCGCGTACTGCGATGTGGCTGATCTAAGCGAATCCGCTTAGATCTTGCCGACCAGGTCGAGCGACGGAGTCAGCGTTTCAGCGCCCGGCGTCCACTTGGCGGGGCACACTTCACCCGGGTGGGCCGCGATGTACTGGGCAGCCTGGACCTTGCGCAGCAGTTCGCCGGCGTCACGGCCAATGCCGTTGTCGTGCACTTCGCACAGCTTGATCTCGCCTTCCGGGTTGATCACGAAGGTGCCGCGCAGGGCCATGCCTTCTTCTTCGATCAGCACGTCGAAGTTACGCGAGATAGCCAGCGTCGGATCGGCGATCATCGGATACTGGATCTTCTGGATCGTGTCCGACGTGTCGTGCCATGCCTTGTGGGTGAAGTGCGTATCGGTCGAAACGCTGTAGATTTCCACGCCGAGCTTCTTGAATTCGGCGTAACGATCGGCCAGGTCGCCCAGTTCGGTCGGGCAAACGAACGTGAAATCAGCCGGGTAAAACACGAACACGGACCACTTGCCCTTGAGGCTTTCTTCCGTGACGGTCTGGAAGTCGCCATTGTGGTAAGCGGTTGCCTTGAAGGGTTTGACTTGGCTGTTGATGATCGGCATTTGCTGCGTCCTCTTTGGTTCGTGGTTGAGAAAGTGAGGAGATTATGTCTAGAACCGCTTAATAGAAAAAGTTGATTGTTTAAATCGCTGCAATTGGCATTTCCTATTCACCCGCAAACGACCTGCTGGCGCGGGTTTCCGCCTAGCCGAGCGGCGCCGTCGAGGCCCTGACGCGGAAAATTGCCTGCCGCGAGAGCAGGGTTTGCCCTTCCTGAGCAATACTTCTACGTTTTCCCGGCGCAACGGAAACCTGTTCCGCAGAGGGTTCGCGCGGGGAGACCGGGGATGAACACACGCTTTTGACAGGAAGCCGCAACAGCATGAATCGACGCCAACATCATGACGCGCACGGGCGGCTTGCCCGCGCCGCCGCGCAACGCACGCCAGGCCGCTCGCCCGAGGGTGCGCGATGAGCGACACTCAAACCCGTCCGTCCTTCATCGGCTGGCTGCCGTATATCGTCGCGGCGACTTTCTTCATGGAGTACCTCGACACCACCGTGATCGCCACGGCCCTGCCGCAGATGGCGCGCTCGTTCGGCGTCGGTCCGAACAGCCTGAGCCTCGGCATGACGGCCTATATGCTGGCGCTGGCGATTTTCATTCCAGTGAGCGGCTGGGTCGCCGACCGCTGTGGCTCGCGCACGGTGTTCTTTAGCGCGATCGGCGTGTTCACGATCGCTTCGGTGCTGTGCGGGATGTCGCAGAACGTGGCCGAGTTCACGGCGGCGCGTCTGCTGCAAGGCATCGGCGGCGCCATGATGGTGCCGGTGGGTCGGCTGATCGTCGTACGCAGCACCGAAAAGAGCCGCCTGATGCAAGCCATCTCCACCATCACGTGGCCGGCGATCGTCGCGCCCGTGGTCGGGCCGCCGGTGGGCGGCTTCATCACCACGTACGCGAACTGGCGCTGGATCTTTCTCCTCAATGTTCCGTTCGGCATCGCGGTGATGGCCGCCGTGGTCGCGCTGGTGCCGAACCTGCGCGGCAGCGAACGCCGGCCGCTCGATCTCGTCGGCCTGCTGCTGAGCGGCGCCACCCTGACCTCGATCCTGTACGGCGCCGAACTCGCCAGCCAGCCCGGCGAAAATCCGTGGATCGCAGGTGCTTTTGTCGCGGCGGGCCTCGTGCTCGGCTTTGTCGCGTTTCGTCATGCGCAGCGCCATCCGCATCCGCTGATCGACGTGTCGACGCTCAAGATCCCCACCTTCTCGGTGACCGTCGTAACCGGTTCGTTCACGCGCATCGGCATCGGCGCGGTGCCGTATCTGATGCCGCTGCTGTTCCAGATCGGCTTCGGACTGTCCGCCTTCAAGTCGGGGCTGTTGCTGCTCGCGAGCGCCCTCGGCAACCTCGGCATGAAGGCCTTGACCACGCGCATCCTGCAGCGCTTCGGCTTCCGGGTGGTGTCGATCGTCGACGTCGCCGTGGCCGGCGTCTTCACGATCGCCTGCGGCCTGCTGACGCCGGAGTCGCCGCTGGCGTGGGTGCTGATCGTGGTGTTCGTCTACGGCGTGGCCCGCTCGATGCAGTTCTCGACCCTCGCCACCCTCGCCTACGCGGACGTCGCCCAGCCGCAGATGAGCGCCGCCAGCACGCTCTGGAGCGCCGCCGCGCAGATGACGATTGGCCTCGGCATCGCCTTCGGCGCGGTGGCGCTGCGCGGCGCGGCGGTGTTCAACGGCGAGCTGTCGGGCCATGTCTTCACGCTGGAGGACTTCCGCCTCGCCTTCCTCTGCGCCGGCCTGCTGACGCTGGTGTCGATGTGGGGCTACTGGCAGATGGCGCACGACGCCGGGCAAAGCGTCGGCGGCGGTTCACGGCGGCAGGACGCGTCGTAAAGCGAGGCGTCAGCGGATCGAGTTCGCGCCGGTCGTTCATGTAGCGGAAATACACCGCGCTGCAGCCACGACCGGCACGATCGGCAAGCCACGTTTGCGCGACGGGGTCGGGAGCGTTGTCACATGCCCGCAACGTTCGGCAGCTAACTTGCTGCCATTACTCGAACCCATCCACACGATGCCATCGCCGTCAGAGCGTCCCCGCCAGTCGCGCGGCAGTGCCTTCAAGGCTGCCTACGTGAGCGCCATGCTGAATGCCGCACTGATGGCCATGCAGATCGTCATTGGCCTGTTCGCTCACTCCGACGGGCTCGTGGCGGACGGCATCCATACCCTCAGCGATCTCGCCGCGGACGGTGTCGTCATCGCCGTGCTGTTTCTCGGCGCGGCCACCGCATCCGGACGGCGTGCCGCCCCTCGCGACGGCAGCTTTCCTGCTTCGCTCGCCTCGCTGTTTATCGGCGTGCTGTTGATCGGCACCGCCGGCGACATGCTGTGGCATTGCATCGGACCCGCCGCCATCCTCACCGTCAGCGCGACCGTGCGGGCAAGCGCGCTCATCGTCGCCCTCTTCGTGATGTTCGCCAAAGAAGCGCTGTTCCGCTACATGCGCGCCGAAGCACATCGAACCCACTCCAGCATTCTGCTCGCCAGCGCATGGCATGCCCGGCTCGATGCGTTCTCCGCGCTGGTCGCGACGCTGGGGATTATCGGCAGCATGGCCGGCTTGCCGATGCTCGATCACGTCGCCGCCGGCGTGATCGGCCTGATGATCCTGCGCATGGGTTACAGCAACTGCTGGACGGCGCTCAAGGACCTGTCCGCGCGCCCGCTCGGCAACACGGCGGGCCAATGAACCTGGCCGTCCACATGACTGCCCGCCCTGACGCACCGCGCAAGCATCGCTTGACTCGCCTCGCCGTTTGTGATTCCATTACGGCCATGTTCCGCGCACAGACCCTGCTATCCCTCCTACTACTAGCCCGCTCTACCGGGCTAGGTCTGCTGCTACGCGCTTCCTGCTAACGCAACTGAAGCGTCACTAACTCCCAAGCTTTGCTGACCTTGCCCCGGTTGCCAACCGGCGGCCGTGCTTCGTCTCGTTCCTTTCACGCTCCATGGATTGCTCACCGGGCAACGGACTGATGAACCACTACAGAATTCCTTCTTTGCTTTGCCGGGCTGCCGCAACGTCGACGCGGCCGGCCCAGTCTTCGCGCACGGTCAGTGGCCCGGTTGGCCAGCGAGGCCAGCGCTGTCACGCGTCGCCGCACCGTCCGTCTTTGCCTCTCTTCGTTTCGATCCCTTCACGTCTTTTCTGAACCCACACGAGCCCATCATGTTGAAAAATCCCGCCACCAAGTACCGCCCCTTCACTCCCGTCAACTTGCCGGATCGCACCTGGCCCTCGCGCACCATCACGCATGCGCCGATCTGGATGAGCACCGATCTGCGCGACGGCAATCAGGCCTTGTTCGAGCCAATGAACGCCCAGCGCAAGATGCGCATGTTCAAGACGCTGGTGCAAATCGGCTTCAAGGAGATTGAAGTCGCTTTCCCGTCGGCGTCGGACACCGACTTCAATTTCGTGCGCGAGCTGATCGAAGGCGGCCATATCCCCGACGACGTGACGATCGAAGTGCTCACCCAGGCGCGCGACGACCTGATCGAACGCACCTTCGAATCGCTGCGCGGCGTTCCGCGTGCGATCGTCCACCTGTACAACGCCACCGCGCCGGAATTCCGCAAGATCGTCTTCGGACTCGAGCGCGATGGCGTCAAGCAACTGGCTGTGAACGCCGCGCGCACGATGAAGCGTCTGGTGGACGCGACGCCGGAAACGGCCTTCACGCTGCAATACAGCCCGGAGACCTTCACGGCCACCGAACTCGATTTCGCCAAGGAAGTCTGCGACGCGGTCTTCGACGTCTGGCAGCCGACGCCCGAGCGCAAGGCCATCGTCAACCTGCCGGCCACCGTCGAAATCGGCACGCCGAATTTCTACGCCGACCAGATCGAGTGGATGCATCGCAACCTCGCGCGACGCGACTCGCTGCTGCTGTCGGTCCATCCGCACAACGATCGCGGCACGGCGGTCGCGGCGGCGGAACTGGCCGTAATGGCCGGCGCCGACCGCATCGAAGGGTGCCTGTTCGGCAACGGCGAACGCACCGGTAACGTGGACCTCGTCACGCTCGCGCTCAATCTGTACACGCAAGGCGTCGATCCTGGCCTCGACTTCTCGCATATCAACGAAGTCGCCCGCACCGCCGAGGAATGCACGCAATTGCCGGTGCACCCGCGCCATCCGTATGTTGGAGACCTGGTATTCACGGCCTTCTCCGGCTCGCACCAGGACGCCATCAAGAAAGGCTTTGCCGTGCAGAAGGACGATGCGGTGTGGGAAATGCCCTATCTGCCGGTCGACCCGCGCGATCTGGGCCGCACCTACGATTCGATCATCCGCGTCAACAGCCAGTCGGGCAAAGGCGGCATCGCCTATCTGCTCGAGCAGACCCATGGTGTGGTGCTGCCGCGCCGTCTGCAGGTGGACTTCAGCTCGGCTGTCCAGCGGGTCACCGACGACAGCGGCCAGGAAGTCAGCGCCCAGCAGATCTGGGAAGTGTTCCAGGACGAGTACGTGCGCAGCGTCGCCCCGCTGCGCTACATCGGCCATGCACTCTCGGAAGACGGCGGCCGCGAACGCATCAAGCTGACGGTGGACATCGCCGGCGTGCGCACGGTGCTGGCCGGTGAAGGCAACGGCCCGCTCGACGCGCTGATGCACGCGCTGCGCACCCCTGTGCGGATCCAGCACTACGAGGAACGCGCGCTCACGCAAGGCGCCGACGCCAAAGCCATTGCGATTGCCGAAATGGCCGGCGCGCAAGTGGTGGGGAACGCGTTCGGCGTGGGCATCGACGCGAACCTGATTACGGCGTCGATCCGCGCCGTGATCAGCGGGATCAACCGTGCTTACGCGCGCTCGGATGCCGACGCGCAAGCGCATTTCTTCGATGCGGTGCTGCGCGAAGTCGGCCAGGACGCCGAGCGCGGCAAGGCGCTGCAAGCCGGGTAAGTTTGGCGGGCCTTGGCGGACGGTTGACGGAGGGCTCGTGTGAGCCCTCCGCGCATTACCGGTACTCCCGCTCCCGCATCCACTTCGTCATGATCCATTTCTCGCCGCCCAGCACCGGCGCACCGCCGTGCAGGGTGAGCGGATCGAGTTGCCGCAAGCCGTTCAGGTAGCGGAAATACACCGCACCGCCCTGTCTGCCGGCAACCGACAACCCCGCCTCCGGAAAAATCGTCTCTCCGCCGTTCTCGACATCGTTGAGGTAGACGATGAGCGTCGCCACCCGTTGGCCGCCGCGTGCCGTATGCACAGCGCTGCCCTGCTGATCCGGCGGAAAATAGTCGAAGTGCGGGCGGTATTCGCCGCTCGTGTTGTAGTGCAGAATCTGCAGGCCTTCACCGTTCTCGACCGGCCAGTTCATCAGGCTGGCGATCCGCTGGTCGATACGTTCGATGAACGCATCTTCCCCGCGCTGAAACCAGATGCCCTCGCTGGTGCGGTTGCGGATCACGTCTTCCTGGCCCGTCTCCGGGTTGACCGTGGTCGAACGCTTGAGTCGGTGCCGCGAACGCTCGATCATCTCGGCGCACTCGTCGGGCGAGAGCACGTCGCCAAAGACGATCACTTGCGGCCGCTCGCAACGCATCAGCACCTTCACGTCGCGGTCGAACGCGCGGATCAGATTGCCGCCCGGCACCGGCGACGCATCGTACTGGTAATCGGCCGGCGCCGCCTTGACGAGGCGCGCCTGGGTACCGCCTTCGGCCTCGGCCGTCCTCGCTCCGCCCAAGCCAGCGCCGAGCGCGCGCTGCACCGCCGCGCTCGCCGACAGCGAATCGAAACCCGCCCCAACCATCGCTTCCACCATCGAATCCACGGTGCAGCCGCGCTTCGCATTGGTGGCCAGCCAATCCTCCCAGGCCGCATCCACGACAGGCATAGCTATTCGTCCCTTTGATCTTGATGATTCGGCGCGCCCCGCCCATCGCCGTGAACCACAGCGAATCGCCGCTCGGACACGGCGCGCCTGCTGACGAAATACTGCATCATCTGCCCGATCTCCTGCAAGTAGGCCGGATGGCCAGCCTCGCAGCGCCGCGCGGTGATATCTCAGGCGCGCCTCGCCCGGTAAGCATCGAGGCCCTTTCTCGCCTGCGCGCGGATCGCCCGTTGCACGAAAGGTGTCCACCCCAGCAACATCCCCTTGAATCCCAGTGCCTGGCGCGACCAGCGCCACAGATCGAAGGTATCGCGATGCTCGGCAATGCGGCCGTCGCGGAACACGAACTGCGCGTCGATCCGGTTGACCACGCTGCGGCCGGTCTGGCTGAACAGATAACGCGCCACCCAATGGGCACGCCCGGTGCGCTCGTTGGCCTCGACGGCGTCGAACGTCAGCGAAAACGCCTGGGCGCGCTGCACCAGCATGCGCCACATGTCGCGCGCTTCTTCACCGCGCAGCTCGCCGAAGACGGGATCGCTGAAGACGACGTCGTCGGCATAGCACGCGCCCATGGCTTCGGCGTCGCACTTCTGGAAGGCTTCATAGAAGCGTTCGATCAACTCGGTGTGGGGATGACTCATCGTTAGTGTTGTTCCCGTTTGAAACGGATTGGAGTCTGGAAAAGGCGTCGCAAGGACGCACTAGCGTGTGGCAATCGCCACCGCTGCGCCTGCCATCATCGTCGCGCTCGCCCGCCTGGCGATTCTGGCCGCGCGCCGGCCTGTCAGCAGCTTGCGCGCACGCGCGGCGAGCAGCGTCCAGGCAAGATCTACCGTGATCAGGACGGCGAGCGCCGTCAATGTCAGTTCGAACCAGGCGAACACGCTCACACGCGAAATATCCACGAGGGTGGGCAACAGCGCAAGATAGAAAACCATGACTTTCGGATTGCTGAAACCGATCGTCAGGCCCGCAAGGAACATGCGTGACGGCGATTGCCCGCTCGGCAGATGCGCTTCTTCGCCACCGATGGGCGCAAACCACATTTTCCAGGCGAGAAACAGCAGGTAGGCGACGCCGGCAAACTTCAGGATCGTGAACAGCAGTGCGAAGGTGCGGGCAATCACCGCCAGGCCGGCCACCGCACAGGTGAGCCACACGACCTCGCTGAGCCACATGGCGACGAGAAACGGCAGCACGTCACGGAAACCGTGTGTCAGCACACGCGAGACGAGCGCGGCGATACCCGGACCGGGCGACGCCGCCGCGACACCCAAGGCCAGCGCAAACACGAGCAAAGCGGAAAACGCCATGGACCTTCTCCTCACGACCGTACGAGTCTGAACAGCACCGGCAAACGCACTGCAGGTTCTGCATTGTGCCATTCAAACTCATGCGTCTCTCTGGAGAGCGGCCACTACCTTGGGCGGGCCAGTTGCCCGAGCGCGCCGCTGCGTGCCGTTGCGTGCCCAACCTGTCCGGCCGCTCCCCGCAGCCGCGCGGGCTACAGCAAGCCATCAGCAGCGCAGTACTCGCCGGCGCAGCGTCTACCACTTGCGCGGCCATTCGTTATATCCTACGGAATATGACGGTTGGCAGCGGTCGACCGGCGCGTACAACGATTCATGCGCCCCGACACGCTCGGCCAACGTTGCAGGACACCCCTTCCAAGACAACTCCCGGAGCCCAGATTGGTGCGCAGTCGATCCACCCTGTCCGACGCATCGGAACGCCGCGACCGGTCCGCGAAGAGCCTTTCAACCACGATCACCGCGTTGAAAGTCGCGCCCGACCGTGGGCGCGCGGAACTGATCCGTGACGTCGTCGATGCTTTCAGACGCCTTTACGGCAGCGTGTTGCGCTTTGTGCAGATGTTTGCCGACGGCCAGGGCAGTTTCCCGTCGGCCGGCGCCTCAGGCTCGCCTTCCTTCAACCAGTTGCTGTCGATCCTCGCCGAGCAAGGCAAGGCGGCCGGTTTCAGGCGCTTTTCCGAGTTGAGGACGGCGGTCGAAGAAGCGCGCTCGGCGGAACAACTGCGCGACGCGATCTTCTCCGACGCCCATAGCAACAACCACGCCGCGCTGCGCAAGGCCGCCGCGGAACTGGAGCGTCTCGACGCGACCTTCGTGGGCCTGTGCGTCGAGCATGTGCTGGAGCAGCACGCCAGGGCGCCGCTGGCGCTGTCTTCCGACGTCTAGGGGTACGCCACCGGGCCGCCCGCCCTCTGCCCACCGCTATATTCGATGATATATTGCGGTACTGTGATTGATGGTGGCAGCCTCGAGGTCATCCGGTGCATCTCGCCGGCGAGTCCTGACACCGGAACCGGATTCGAGGTCATCATGCAAGCTCCCCCATTTCGCCTCGCCCGAACCGCCGACGCCAGCCGCGCCGACGATAGCGCCGGCACCCGTCTGCGCGCGGCCGACGCCTGCTGCGCGCCGCCCTCCGCCGCGCAACTCGCCGGCTCGAAGCGCCGCACCCGGCTGGCGGAGCTCGATCCCCATCTGCATTGCTCGGTCATCGGAACCTGCCTCAGCACGCACGAATTGCGCAAGCTGGTGCCGCGCTTCACCGATCTCGATCGCCAGCAGGCCAGCGACCTGGAGATTCACCACGCCGCGGTCGAACTCGCCATTGCGGGCGGCGCGGGCGGCAAGGCGCTGCACAAGGCGCTCGACGAACGCTATGCCGGCGCCATCCGCCGCTTCGAGCAGGCGCGCGATGAAGAGGCGGTGCTGGCGCTGTGGAACGAGTCGCTCAAGAACGGCGACATTCCACCGGCCTACTGGGCGCTGATGACCCACCCGTACGCCACGATGCCGGTTCGTCAGGCGGCCTTCGGCGAACTGCATATGCTGTCGCACCTGGTGGGCGCGGCGAATCGCGCGGACATCCGGCGCCTCGTGGCGCTCGAAGAGGAAAACGCCGCGCTGCGGGACAAGATTGAGCGGCAACAGAGCCGCCTGCATGAGATCAGCACGCAGCGCGATGCGGTCACCGCGCAGCTAAGCGAACAGATCGTCAAACTGACGGCCCAGGCGAGCCGCCAGGGGTCGAACGACACCGCCGGCCTCGCGGATGAGGTCAAGGCCTTGCAGGAGAAACTCGCGGAAGCCGACCAGCGGCTCGCGCTGCACACGAGCCGCCGCGAAGCCGCGGAACAGCGCGCGCTGCAGGAGCAGGAAACGGCCGAGGCGCTGCGCGAGAGCCGCGATCAGGCGCTCGACTTGCTGAAGACGGTTCAGGCGGAATGCCATGCGCTCGAGCGGGCGACGCTCGATGCGCTGGATCGGCCGGACGCGCGCCGTGCGGGACTCGCGGATGTGGCGGGCAAGCGGGTGGTGTATGTCGGCGGCCGGCCCGGTTCGAACGCGGCGCTCAAGGCGCTGGTGGCGTCGGCCGGTGGCGAACTGGTCGTGCACGACGGCGGGGTGGAAGATCGCAAAGGCCTGCTGGCAGCTGCGCTGCCCGGCGCCGACCTAGTGGTATTCCCGGTGGACTGCATCGATCACGATTCGATGAATATGCTCAAGCGGGTATGCGAGCGTCATCAGGTGGACTATCACCCGCTGCGCACGGCGAGCGTCGCCAGTTTTATCGATTTGTTCTCGCGCCTGCAAAGCGATCGGAGCGCGGCGCAGAACGCCGCGGCAAGCGCGCGACCGCCCTCGGCGTTTTGCCTGCGGCACGGGTAAGGCGCGGCTAAGGCACGGCTGAGGCGCGTTGAGTTCGCCTGACCTTGCTGCAAGCCGCGTCAGGCCCGGATCAACCGGATCAGCTCGTCGATCTGTTTGGCACAGGCCGCTTCGGCTTGCGCCTCGACACCGCGATAGAGACGCACGATGTTCTCGCCGACCTGCGTCAGCACGCAGCCGCCGCCGCTCTGCCCGCCCTGTTCCGACACTGTCGCCGGCGACTTGAGCGACTGGTTCAACTCGTCGATCAGCAACCAGGCACGCCGGTACGACATGTCGAGACTGCGCGCCGCAGCCGAGATCGAACCGTGCTCGCGCACCGCTTCGAGCAATTCGACCTTGCCCGGTCCGAGCGCCACGGTATCGCCCTTGCGAATGCGCATGCGGAAACGCACCTCGGGCCGCGTTCTGGTGCGGGCCGGGGAGGCGGTTGGGGTCGGGGCCCCGGCGTCAACTCGGGCGACAGTTTTAGTGCCGGCTCGATTGCCTGCTTGATTGCCGGCTCGATTGCCTGCTCGATTGCCTGTTTTGACGCCGACTTTTTTCGCCGGGACGGATCTGGTTTTCGCGGATTCAGCCATGCGCGAAAGCATACACGAAGCCGCCCGCGAGGCAACACTCGAAAACCTTGACCGCGCACGCGCGGCAACTGTGGCGAGGTGACTCATTGGCGTACGACTGCGGAGCGCCCGTCAGGGAGCCGTGACGAGTCGTCGCACGATGAGCGCCAGCGCCATCAATCGCTATACTTGGTCTATCGGCACACCGGGTTTCGCTGCGTATGGCGTTCGCTGGATGTCATCGCACAATGCATTTCCTGCCGAACCATTTCTGCGTGTTTTTGGGCGCAGGCCCCCCAAAAAACATTCGTTGTCCATATTGAATGAATGGAAGGCGGGACCCTCTTAACCTGTTTTGACACTAGGTTGTCGCGGAGAATAGTATGGAACTGGCTCAGCTTGTGGAAGACAAGATCAACGAGTGTGCTGCGAAGATCGTCAAGGGAGGGAGCGCCACTGACGAGGTCTCATTTGGAAAGTTAGCGTTTTTTCTGGCACTGCGGCGGGTACAGCAAAAAAAAGCTACCGCAGAAGACGTTGGTTTGCTGGATGCCATCAACGATACTTTGCAGGCACTCGGTGTCGTTGACAAAGGGAAGACTTTCTACAAAGACCGGTGGGCGAACCCCACAAATTGAACCGCTGGGGCATGGGCGCCCAGGTACCTCCAACCGCGTGGCGCCTGCACCCCCACGCGAAACTTGCCAATGCACTACAGCGGGCGCAGCACCTGCACGTCGATCCGCCTCAGCCGCTTGACATGCCGCGGCGCCGCCATGATGTCCGCGCCGGAAAACAGGACCGGCGCGCCGTCTTCGACGCTCAAGGGCTCGCCGTCGCATTCATAGGCGATCAGCGCGCTCGCACCCACCGGCGTATTGAACAGTTCGTGCCACGAGAAGGTCACCGCATAGCCGTCGTGCGCGGCGGCGACGAACACCATCCGCTTGAAATCGCCCGGCGCATCGTTACGCAAACCGGCCTCCGAGATCAGGTCGGTCAGGCCCACGCCACGGTACCGGCCCACACGGCGAATATAGCGGTTGGTCGTAAAGCAGCGCAGGTCGAACGGCGCGGCCAGCATGCTGCTGTAGCCGCGCAGCTGTTCCACGGATAAGGACAACGGACGCAGCACATGGCCGGTCAGGACGAAATCGCCAGCGGCCGCCTCGGGCACCAGGGGCGCCGGTCCGACGCCCAGATTCATCAGTTCCATGCTTGCAGATCCTCCTCCGGCATTGGGTACGGCATGGTTCCAGCACAAGGCACGCACAAAGCGCGCGAAAGAACGCGTCATAAGGACGCATGACAGCGCGCGGCACCGGCCTCGGCGCATGCGTCGCATAACACGCCACAAAGCACGCCACACAGCGCGCCACGCCCCTCGCCACGCTGTATTCTGGCATATATTACGCCGCGCTCCGCCCAGCCCGGCAGATGGGCGTGCGACATACCGGATATATCGTCAAGGCCATGCCCGGCGGCGGGCGATTCGACCCACATTCCGCTGCGGCGTCGTAATATAGCGTTCTTTATAACGCTACGGGAAATGGCATGATTCGCAAGCTGCTCGCATCTTTCACAGTAGTCGCCAGCATGGCGGCCGCCACCCCCAGTTTCGCCCAGGACAACATCGTCAACGTGCTGTACGCCGGCTCGCTGGTCAACCTGATGGAGCGCAGCGTCGGACCCGCTTTCGAGAAATCCACCGGTCTGCAGTTCCGCGGCTACGCGGCGGGTTCGAACAAGATCGCCAACGAAATCAAGGGCAAGCTGCGCCGTGGCGACGTGTTCATCAGCGCAAGTCCGAAGGTCAACCAGAGCCTGATGGGCGCCGAGAACGGCGACCATGTGAGCTGGTACGTCAACTTCGCCGAGTCGCCGTTGATGATCGGCTACAACCCGAAGAGCAAGTTCGCCGCCGACTTCAAGGCGAAGCGCTGGGACCAGGTGCTGCAAGAGCCGGGTATCCGTATCGGCCGCACGGATCCGAAGCTCGATCCGAAGGGCGCGTTCACGGTTGAAATGATGACGAAGGCAGCCGAGCTCTACCATCAACCGGATCTCGTCGAAAAGACGCTTGGCGATGCGGAGAATCCCGCTCAGGTATTGCCTGAAGAAACGCTCGTCGGACGCCTGCAATCGGGCCAGCTCGACGCCGGCTTCTTCTACTCCACCGAAACGTCGGACCTGAAGATCCCCGCGTTCCAGCCCGCTCCCGAACTGGCGGCCAAGGCCAGCTACACGCTGACGATCCTCAGCGACGCGCCGAACAACGCAGGCGCCGCGCGCTTCGTCGATTTCCTGCTGAGCGAGCAAGGTCGCGCGCTGTTGAAGCAGCATGGCGTGGACGTGATCAAGCCTGTTGTCACCGGCAATGGGCAGGCGGTTCCGCCCTCGGTGCAGGCCGTGATCGACGCAGCGCAGTAACGGCATGAAGCGCATCGCGGCCCGGCCGCTTTTCTGGCTGGCTGCGTTGCTCGCGGCGTATCTGTGTGCGCCGTTCATCGCCAGCGTGCCCCAGCTCGGCGCGGCCGACTGGGCCAGCGTCGACTGGCACGCCACCTGGTCGGCAGTGGGCGTCTCCGCGGCGAGCGCGAGCGTCGCCTCGCTGGTGATCCTGCTGGGCGGCGTGCCGCTCGGCTATTTTCTGGCGCGCTCCAACTCGCGCAAGGTCGCGGTGCTCGGCTTTGTCGTGCAGTTGCCGCTCGCGCTGCCGCCGCTCACGAGCGGCGTGCTGCTGCTGTTTCTGCTCGGACCGTATAGCGGTATTGGCCGCCTGACGGGCGGCACGCTGACCGACTCGTTTGCCGGCATCGTGCTCGCGGAGACCTTCGTCGCCGCACCGTTCCTGATCATCGCGGCGAAGTCGGCGTTTGCCGCTGTCGATCCGGTCTTCGACGACGTCGCCGCCACGCTCGGCCATCATGCCGGCAGCCGGTTTTTTCGCGTCATCCTTCCCGCGGCGTGGCCGGCCATACGCGCAGGACTTGCACTGGCGTGGCTGCGTGCCTTCGGCGAATTCGGCGCAACCGTGATGGTGGCGTATCACCCGTATTCGCTGCCGGTTTATACCTACGTGGTGTTCGGCGGCCAGGGCTTGCCGGCCATGATGCCCTTGCTGCTGCCCACGCTGACCATCGCGATTGTTTGCGCCGCGTTGTCGCTGTACAGCCGGCGCCAGAGCGGCGCGATCGAACCTGAAAACGGCGACGAGGCCGTCCAGCCCGTCGGCCAGCCGCCGGCCGCCGAAGCCGTTCCACTACGGCTCGCCTTCCGGCTGACCCGCCATCTCGGCGCCTTCGATCTCGACATTGCCTGGGCGCCGGCCACCCGGCGTCTCGCCATCATCGGGCCGTCGGGCTCCGGCAAATCGCTGGCGCTGCGTCTGATCGCGGGACTCGAGCCCAACGAAAGCGGCTCGGTTCGCCTGGGCACGACGGATCTGGATGCGTTG
This sequence comes from Paraburkholderia sp. GAS38, assembly GCF_050434965.1. Taxonomy (NCBI): domain Bacteria; kingdom Pseudomonadati; phylum Pseudomonadota; class Betaproteobacteria; order Burkholderiales; family Burkholderiaceae; genus Paraburkholderia; species Paraburkholderia sp. GAS38. The sequence goes on from NZ_JBNDJO010000004.1 coordinate 194,963, forward strand.
CCGCCCGAGCGGCGCCAGATCGGCTACATGCCGCAGGACTACGGCCTGTTTCCGCATATGACGGTCGCCCGGCAACTGACCTTTCCGGTGGATGCGGATGCGGCCAGCGCGCGCTATTGGCTCGACCATCTGGGCCTCGCCACACTGGTCGGGCGGCTGCCGCATCAGCTCTCGTTCGGTCAGCGTCAGCGCGTGGCGCTTGCGCGGGCCTTGACGCGCCACAGTCAGCTCCTGCTGTTCGACGAGCCGTTCGCCGCGCTCGATACGCCGCGCCGCCGGCGTTTGCAGCAGTCGTTGCGCGCCTTGCAGCGCGAGATCGCCGCGGTGACGATTCTCGTCACGCACGATCCCGACGAAGCCGCGCTGCTCGCCGACGAAGTGCTGGTGATCGAAACCGGACGCGTGCTGCAGGCGGGTCCGATCGATACGGTCTACGAACAGCCCGCGACGATGCGGGTCGCGGAACTGCTCGGTCTGCACAACGTCGGCGAAGGGGTGATGCGCGAGGACGGCGTGCTCGAAATCGGCGACGGTCTGCGGGTGAAGACAAGCGCGACGGCCGCGCATTCGATCGCCGCCGGCCGGCGGGTGATGTGGCGCGTGTCGTCGCACGCGCTGGTGGCGGCGCCCGACGGTCCTCACCTGGGCACCATCGACGCCATCGAACTGCGGCGCGGCGAGCGTTATATCCGTGTGGAGATAGGCGGTGCGTTCTTCGATATCGCCAGCGAGGACACCCGTTTGCGCCTGGGCTCGCAACACCGGTTTGCGATTGCTTCGGCCGGGGTGTCGGTGTGGGCGGTTGAAGCCGCCCAGGCTTGAGCGGAGCGATCCGGCGTTGGCGTTGGCGTTGGCGTTGGCGTTAGGCCGCTGGCCTACTGCGCCACCACGCTGCCGGCGCTCCAGCCCAGCACGCGTTGCGCCTTGTCGCAGGCTAGCGTGCCGTCGTCTTCGGCGATGTTGTAGATGCCGGGTGTACCACGCGCCAACGCGAGTGCCGTGGCGTGCGCGGCCGCGTCGATGTGGATCGGCGCAGCGCCCGCTGCCGCATCGAACCCGGTGCCCGGACCATAGAGCCGCCCATAGCGCAGCACGATGGCGTCCAGCGGCGCCTCGAGCACCTGGCGCTCGAGGCTCGCCACGCCGCGCAGCGTGACGCCGCGTGGACCGTCGAAATCCGTATCGAGCGGATCGTCTTCGGCGTGCGGCAAGGGCCCCTCCGCATAGGCCCAACCGATGCTTTGCGCCAGCAGGCGCCGCGCCCCTGCCGCCACCGCAGCGGCCACCAGATTGCGCGTGCCCTCGTCGCGAATGCGCGCATTGCGCTGTGCCGCTTCGGCCATGCGGGCAGGGTCGAGACCCGGCGGCAGATCCGTTAGTTGATGCACCACCACCTGGGGCCGTGCGGCCGCCAGCGCGTCATGCAGCGCCGACGCATCGAACACGTCCACGACCACCGGTTCCACGCCCAGCTCGCGCAGCAAACGCGCCTTCTCCGGCGCACGTGTGGTGCCCACCACGCGCCAGCCGGCCGCAACGAACAGCGGCGCAACCCGGCGCCCGATGGCCCCACTGGCGCCGGCAAGAAACAGACATTCGGACATAGCACGCATCTCCTTCGGTTCGCACTGCGGCAGACCATCGATCCGTCGCAAATAATGTATGAGTTCGAATATCATATAAGAGTTCTTATATTATGTGCAAACCAACCGAAGAAAGAAATTTGATCGAATCGGGTCCTGAAACCCGCGCACCGCAACGCTCGCTTGTCACGCCCCGGCCGGTTTCCCTGGGCGAGGCGGCGTCACGGGTGCCCACGGATCGTCGAGTAACGACAGCCACGCCACCGTATCGGGATCGTAGTCTCGAACCACCGCCTGCTCGCCACGCTTAAGCGACAGCAAGCTGCCGCTGCGGGCAAGATGAAATTGTTTAGCGTCACGAGGCGGAACCGCAGCGGTAACGCGATCGCCCAGATGCAGTGTGACGGCAGACGCTCCGAGCGGTTGTAGTCCACCCTCGGTCAACGGTTCGCCACGCACGATGCTCGCGCGCAGCACCCGTCCGTCGAGTTGATGCGGGTCGTCGAACGTGCCGGGCGGAATCTTGCCCGCGGGCCATTCGATCAGCTTGATGAAACGCGGTGCAAGCCGCTGCCCAAGGTCGATATCCACCGCGGCCACCGCGATCCTCGTCACGGGTGCGCTTTGCGCGGGCATCCCGCGCGACGCGCAGAGCGCCGCGACGAGCGTGCCGGCGGCCGTGACCGCCAGTGTCCCCAGCCATTTTGTATTTTTCATCTCGCACTCCTTACTTTACGGCTCATCAGGATGGCGCAGGTAAAGAGCGAACAGGATGCGTGACGCGGGACATTCTCGAAAAACTGCCGCCGTCCTGAGAGACGGGTCGGCGAAATAAAAAAGAGCGATGATCAACGCCGGCGTCGAATCGCGCCGCAATCGTCCGCTTCGTTCCCCTGGCGATCGTGTTGATCCGATCTGCCGCCCGGCCTGAGCCGTCCCCGCGAAGCATCGATGCGACCGGTCTGCACCCGACGGGGGAACACCCGCCCCCGTCCGGTGACTGCCGATCAGGCTGTTGATACGCCCGTTCTGAAACTGATACTGCCTGGCCTTTCTATGAAGGCTCGCCTGCCTGATTGGCCTCTTCGCGCCCTTCTGTGTTGGCCCCGTCGCGCCCTTTCGTATGGGCTTGATCGTTCGCTGTTTTTTCTTCCCTGTGCGTCTTCGCGCTGCCTGTTTTTTTCTGCCTGCCTGTGCGTCCCCGCGCCACCTGTGTTGCCGCTTCCTGCCTGTGCGTCCCCGCGCCACCTGTGGTTTCCCGCCCTGCCTGTACTACCTGTACTGTCCCGCGCTACTGCGCTGCTGCCGGGCACAGGTCATATAGCGACGACCGTGCCAGCGCTTCGCAAAGCGTTATGCCACCGGACATGGCCGTCAATGCGCGTCGCCGCGCGGCACGCTTTGAGAGGGGTCGTGCAAAAACTGTTGCAGGTGTGCGACTCGCCGGGCACGGGCAAATTTACGGGGCCCGAAACGTTGCGTCGGCAACTACTTCGCTGGCCGCAGCCCTGTCGCCGCATGGGGCTGGACCGAGGGCTGCGCGGCGCGAGTTCGTCCGCGGCGTGGGACTCGAAAGAGGGGGCGGCGATCACTATGTGGGCTACCGCACCAAGACCAAAGTGTCTCAATTGTGAGACGCCTCCCACACACGGTAGTCTGTGACACGCAGGGCCGATTGCGGGCTGAAGCAGGTCGGATTGACGTGGTGCGCGACGTCGAATGCAGCGTGCCGGGCGAAGCGGGCCGGCGTGATTCGCCGCCCTGCCGACAACGTCAGGCCACCCAACGCACGTTGCCCGGGCACTTGAAATGATTGGCTGGAACCGCCTCTATCAAGGCATTGGCGTCATTTTCCGGGTTTTAGCCGGATGTCGATGGCGGCACGTATCCACTGCGCCGGCGAATCGCGCTTTCTACTGCGCAAAGGTTTGCGCAATTAGGCCCGCAATGGAATGGCAGTCGCATTGATGGGGATAAAAGATGACTTCCGGTCAAACATTCCGATTACCGAATTAACAATTGCCCGAAAATAATCGATACATGGATTCCCAGATTGAGACAGAATTGATACACGACCTGCACCGAACTGCCCGCGCCACTCTCCAACGCGGCGCGCGCCCGTCCCTGATCGGGGCGGCGGGCCGGTGCGGGCCGCGAATTCCCTATCCAGATTAGCGTGTATGGCAAGTCCAATTGTTTTGTTCTATCTTTGGCCCATGCGTCGCATAGAGCGCAATATAGAGAGACCGGCGGGAAACACGCTGACTGCGGTATCAACGGGGGAACAAACGAAAATGAAAATTGAGAGTTCGTATGAACAAATTATTCGGCGCGCCATTGAGTTCACCATGAGCAACCGACGCGGTTGCGGTTCGCTTCCTGACCCAGCAAGCATGAACGCTGCATCGAACCGGGGGTAATATGACTACGAACGTCACGCCGCATGAAATAGACCGAACGGTGCTCTGTGTTTCTGCCAGACCCGATGAAATGCTGACCAAGTTTCTGGCCGCATGCGGCTGGCAGGTTGCCCACGCCAAGACCACCGCCATCGCCGAACGCATGATCGAGCGCGACAACATCAAGGTCGGCCTGATCGAGCTGCCCGAAAACTGCTCATCGCAACATCTGTCGGCGCTCGAAGCCTGCATGCGGCGGGTGGAGACCAACTGGGTCGCGCAGATCGCACCGGGCCAGTCCGACAACGAGCCGGTCAGCCGCTTCATCCTCGACTACTGCTTCGATTTCGTCACCCGGCCGTGCCTGAACGAACGGCTCATCTTCGCATTGGGACACGCCCATGGCCTGTCGAGCCTGCGCAAGATGCAGATCACGCCCGAACCCTCCATGGGCCGCCATGAAATGGTCGGCCAATGCGAGGCGATGCTCCAGCTTTATCGCCATATCGACAAATGCGCCGTCACGGACGCGCCGGTGTTTGTGGCCGGCGAGTCGGGCACCGGCAAGGAACTGACCGCACGCGCCATCCACGTACGCTCGCCGCGCTCGGCGCAGGCGTTCGTCGCGATCAACTGCGCGGCCATTCCGCCTACCCTGCTGCAGGCCGAACTGTTCGGCCACGAGCGCGGCGCCTTCACGGGCGCCGTGCAGCGCAAGACCGGGCGGATCGAAAGCGCGCATCAGGGCACGCTCTTTCTCGACGAGATCGGCGACATGCCGCACGAGTGCCAGGCGGTGCTGCTGCGCTTCCTGCAGGAAGGCACGATCGAGCGCCTCGGCGGCACCAGCGAGATCAAGGTGGACGTGCGGGTCATCTCCGCGACCCACGTCAACCTGGAAAAGGCCGTCGAAGATGGCCGGTTCCGTTCCGACCTGTATCACCGGCTGTGCGTGCTGCGGCTCGTCGAGCCGCCGTTGCGCGAACGCGGCGGCGACATCAAGCTGCTCGCCAACTACGCGCTCAGCATGTACAGGCAGGACGGGGCCCGCAAGATCCGCGGCTTTTCGAGCGATGCGGTGGTGGCCATGTCCAATTACGGCTGGCCCGGCAACGTCCGCGAGCTGATCAACTGCGTGCGCCGCGCGGTGGTGATGAGCGAGGGCCGCTTTATCACGGCCTCCGACCTCGGGCTGCCGCAATCGGCCAACGCACCGCCGGTGACGCTGGCCGAGATCCGCAGCAAGGCCGAAAAGGATGCGATCGAGCAGGCCTTGCAGCGGCATGGCTACAAGTTGTCGGAGGCGGCCGCCGATCTGGGCGTCTCGCGCGCCACGCTGTACCGGCTGATGCACGCCAACCGCGTCAATCAGGATGGCTCGTCGCGCCCGTCCGACGCGGCCGCACCGCCAGACGACGAAGACAGTGAGCGGGACTTGCCGTCGCTGACGGCGTCGACACATTGAGGCATTGACGCGTTGAGGCGGGCCGCCGGGTCTGTATGGCGTGGCGGCCGCTCCCGCGCTTACGCTGGTCCGGGATTGGCCTCCGGATCCGAGCGGTACACCGCAATGCCCTCCATCGGATCGGGCGGCTCACGCCATGGCGCCTTCTTCAGCACGCGCACGGTGTCCTCGTAACCCGCCGCCCAGCGCCGCTTGATGCCGCTCGATGAGAAATCGATGTCTTTGTGCAGATCGTCGCCCGCGAGACGCGGCGCGTCGAGCTCGATCACCTGCATGGTGGTCCCGCAGCCCCAGCCGAGCAATTCCCTGACCTCCGCGGCATCGCGCTGGTCCTCGGGAATGTATTGTTCCAGTTCGCGAATCACATGCCGCAGGCGGTGAATCTGCTTCTGCCGCTCGAGATGGCTTTCCGCGCGGCTTGAATACTGGATGTCGCGCTGCCGGCTCATCGCCTGCAGGATCGACCTGGGCGCCCGGCCATGCGCCGGCCACAACTGCACTGCAAAAATCACCGAGTCGCGCCGCGGATGATCGTCGAGCACCGCTTCGAGCGGCGTATTCGAGTAGACGCCGCCGTCCCACCATGCCTCGCCTTCGAGCTGCACCGCAGGGAAGCCCGGCGGAAAAGCGGCCGAGGCCATCACATGATCGACGTCGAGCGGCGCATCGCGGTTCGTGAAGTAGCGCATGCGCCCACTGGCGACGCTGACCGCGCCGACCGTCAAGCGAGTCTGCTTGCCGTTCAGATAGCCGAAGTCGATCAGCGACAACAGCGTTTCCCGCAGCGGCTCGGTCGAATAGAACGCGGCGGGCGCCAGGCCGCCATCGCTCTGCATTCCTAACAAGGCGCCGAGGCGCGGCGCAAAGAACGCCGGGATGCCGCGCGTCACGATCGACATGTTGCGTAACCAGTCGTCGAGCACGGGCAGCCAGCCGGCCGTGGCGCTGCCGCGATAGGCGACCTGGTCCCAGAACTGCTTGAGCCTGTCGATGCGCTGTCCGGGCGGATTGCCGGCGATGATCGCGCCGTTGATCGCGCCAATCGAGGTGCCGATCACCCAGTCGGGTTCGATCTGCGCTTCATGCAGCGCTTCATACACGCCGGCCTGATACGCGCCTAGCGCGCCGCCTCCCTGCAGGACAAAGACGACCTGACCGGGAATGTCGGCGCGGACCGGCTGCCCGGGCGTCGCGCCGGGCGTGTCGTCCGGTGCCTGGTTGACCATGGTGCTTCTCCGGTTGTGCAGCGCCGCCGCGCGCGCCTCGCTTCGCTTCGCTTCGAGTCGATGATGGCACGCGTGCATGACAACATGCAATGCAAGGCGCGTCGCATACCCCGCGCGCCCCTGGCCGCCGGGCCAGGCGCCTATCGCTCGCGGCATGGCATTGCTATGCTGCACGGAGATCATTCGCGCGAGGAGTGCACTTGGCCGGCCAGCAGCATCCCCACCCACCCGCGCGGGTCTCTCACGCCGTCGCCGCGCAGGCGAGCCCGTGCGACGAACTCGTCATCGGCGCGCAGCCGGTCGCGCCCGAGCGGGCCTGCCGTCACAAGCGGCTCGCGCTGGCGGCGACGATTCTCGGTTCGAGCATGGCGTTTATCGACGGCTCGGTCGTCAACGTCGCGCTACCGTCGATCCAGGCCGAGCTCATGGCCAGCGTCGCCGCGATCCAGTGGGTCGTCAACGCCTATCTGCTGTTTCTCGGCGCGCTGGTGCTGGTGGGCGGCTCGCTTGGCGACACACTGGGACGGCGGACGATCTTCGTGAGCGGCATCGGCATCTTTACGCTGGCGTCGATCGGCTGCGGTCTCGCGCCGCACGCCGGCGCCTTGATCGCCGCCCGCGCCGTGCAAGGCGTCGGCGCGGCGCTGCTGGTGCCGAGCAGTCTGGCGATTATCGGCGCCGTGTTCGACGAGCACGAGCGCGGCAAGGCGATCGGCACGTGGGCGGGCGTCGCCGCGATTACCTCTGCGGTCGGACCGGTGGCGGGCGGCTGGCTGGTGGATACGTTTTCGTGGCGGGCGATCTTCTTTCTCAACGTGCCGATTGCCTGTGCGACGGTCGCGCTGGCGCTCGCGGCAGTGCCGGACAGCCGCAAGTCCGGCGCGGCGGAACCACTGGACTGGCTCGGCGCGGCGGCGGCGGCCGTGGGTCTCGCCGCCCTCACCTATGGTCTGACGATCGCCTCCACGCGCGGCTTCGCCGATCCGCGCGTGCTCGGTCTGATCGGCACGGGCGTGGCGGTGCTGGCGGTTTTTGTGGTGATCGAAGCGAGGAGCCGCAATCCGATGGTGCCGCTCGATGTGTTTCGTTCGCGCGATTTCGTCGGCGCCAATCTGGTGACCTTGCTGCTGTACTTCGGCCTCGGCGGCGCGCTGTTCTTTCTGCCCTTCACGCTGATCCGCGCTTATGGCTACAGCGCCACTGCCGCGGGCGCTGCGCTGCTGCCGTTGCCGGTCACGCTGGGGCTGCTGTCGCGCTTCACCGGCAATCTGACCAGCCGGTACGGCGCACGTGCGCTGCTGACGGCCGGACCGGTGGTGGTGGCGGCCGGGTTCGCGATACTCGCCTTGCCATGGGCGCGCGGCGGCTACTGGACCGGGTTCTTTCCGCCCCTGACCGTGCTGGGCTTAGGCATGACCATCACGGTCGCGCCCTTGACGACCACAGTCATGACCGCCGTCACGTCCGAGCGCACCGGAGTCGCGTCCGGCATCAACAACGCGGTCGCCCGGGTGGCGAGCCTGCTCGCGGTCGCCGTGCTCGGCATCGTGTTTGTGTGGTCGCATAACGCGGTGCTCGCCACGCGGCTCGATCAGTTGCATGTGCCACAGGAGGCGGGCCGCAAAGGGCAATTGCTGGAACCGGGAGCGGCCTCGTCGCCGGCCCTCGCCCTTGCGCAGGCAGACGCGCTCGGCGCGGCGCTGCGCGCGGTCGCGCTGGTATCGGCCGCGTGCGCGCTGGCGGGGGCGGCCCTCGCAGCCACCACGATCCAGCCGCGCCGATGACGGCTGCGCGCTCGCCCTGCGCTTCGGCAATCGGCACCCGGCACGGCCCACGCGGCGTCGAGCGTGCATAATCCTCGTAGCGCGCGTGCTTACGATTGCCCGACACATGTCCGCCCGAGCGATTTATCCGGGCTCGCTCCCCCATCGTGCGGAACTTGCGTCGCGAGGCCGCTGTCGTCTTATAGTTCAGACTTTTCGGTCGAATTGACCTGCATCCGGACGGCGCCGCTCATCGCAGCCGTCCCGCCTATTCCCTATGCGCACACTACTTGTCATCTGGTTACTGAGCCTGCTCGCCGCGCCGGTCTTCGCCGCTCCGGCTCAGCCGGCCGCCGCCTCCGCCCCTCCCGCCGTCACGCTGACGCCCGACCAGGCCCGCCAGGCGCTGGTCGTCCTCAACGATCCGCAACGGCGCGCGCAGATTGAAGTCACCCTGCATGCGATCGCCGCAGCGGGCGCCCTTAGCGCGCCGCCCGCTTCCGCCCCGGCCGCGGCCTCGGCGCCGGCTGCCGCAAGCGGCGCGGCAGCGACCGTGCATGCAGCCTTCGAATCGAACGGTCTCGCTTCCCAACTGGCCCGCCAGGGCGCGCATGGGGCGGTGCAGATTGCCGGCGCCGTGCGCCGCTCGCTGGCGGCTCTGCTGGACGTGTCGTCCGTGCGCGGCTGGTGGACCGATCTGATGAACAGCCCGCAGCAACGCGCGGTGCTCGGCAATATCCTGCTGACGCTGCTGGGTACGTTGCTGCCCGCGCTGGCGCTGGAGTGGCTTGCGCGCCGTCTGCTGCGCCGCGCGATTACCGCGCTCGCGGTACGCCGCAACGTCGATCCGCGCGAACTGTTCCTTGACGAGCCGTCTGAAGCGACGCTGGCGGCGCAGGCCGCTCAAGCCGCCCAGGCCGCGCCGGCCGATGCCGCCGGCGCGCGCCACGCCGCCCACCACTATTCGTTGCTGCGCCGTCTGCCGCGCGCTGCGTTGCGCATGGTGGTTCGATTCGTGCCGCTCGGCGTGTTTATCGGCGCATCGAGCCTGCTGATGTCGATCCTCACCGACGAAGGCACGCCGCAAGACCGCGCGCTCGATTCGATCATCGATATCTACGTGCTGTGCCGCGTAGTCGTCATCGTCAGCGGCTTCTTTTTGCAGCCCGACGCGCCGCGCCTGCGTCTGCTGCAGATGGGCACGACCTGGGCTGCCTTCACACAGCGCTGGATGGTGATTTTCGTCAGCGTCGTCGGAGCGGGCTCGGCGATCGCCGATACCGCCGTGGTCCTCGGCCTGAACGAAGCCGCCCATCTCGCCTTGATGAAAGTGGTCGCGCTGATCGGCCACGTGATGATCTCACTGCTGATCCTGCAATGCCGCCGGCCGGTTGCCGCGCGCATCCGGGCGCGCTGCGCCGCCAGCACGTCGCTGTCGGTCATCGGCAATGCGCTGGCGGACTCGTGGGCCACCATCGGCGTGTTCGTCGTGATGGCGCTGTGGTTCGTGTGGGCGCTCGACGTGCGCAACGGCTACCACGCCCTGCTGCACCTCGGCGGCATTTCGATTGCGGTGCTGGTGGCGGCGCGCGTGGTGTCCATCGTGATCTTCGGCGCGCTCGCGCGGCTCTTCGACGGCCAGGATCCGCAAACGAGCGACTCGCTCGTGCATCAGCATGCGTACCGCTATTACCCGCTGCTGCGCCGCGTCGTCTCGTGGACGGTCGGCATCATCACCGCGCTGGTGCTGCTGCAGGTGTGGGGCGCTGACGTCAGCATGCTGTTCCAGAGCGGCACCATTGGCCACCGGCTCGCCTCCGCGCTCGTCACGATTGCCGTGGCGGCGGCCGTGGCGCTGTTCGTGTGGGAAGCGGCCAACGTCACCGTCGAGCGGCGCCTGCACCAATGGACCAACGCAGGCGACCTGGTGCGCGCCGCGCGGCTGCGCACCTTGTTGCCGATGCTGCGCAGCCTGCTGTTTGTCGTGATCGCGCTGGTGGTGGTCCTGACGGGACTGAGCGAACTCGGCGTGAACATCGGGCCGCTGCTGGCCGGCGCCAGCATCTTCGGCGTGGCGCTCGGCTTCGGCTCGCAGAAACTGGTGCAGGATTTCATCACCGGCATCTTCCTGTTGATGGAAAACGCCATGCAGGTGGGCGACTGGGTCACGCTCGCCGGCGTGTCGGGCACCGTCGAATATCTGTCGATCCGCACGGTGCGTTTGCGCGGCGGCGACGGCTCGCTGTACACGGTGCCGTTCAGTTCCGTGTCGACGGTCAACAATACCAACCGCGGCCTCGGCAACGCGGCCGTGAAGGTCAGCATTCTCTATGGCCAGGACGTGGACCTCGCGATCGCCACGCTGAAGGAAATCGGCGCGTCGTTGCGTGAGGATCCGCAGTTCAAGGACGGCATCCTGTCCGACTTCGCGTACTGGGGCATCGATTCGGTAGACGGTTCGGCGATCACAATGAGCGGCCAGATCCAGTGCCGCGACAGCGGACGCTGGGGCGTGCAGCGCGAATTCAACCGGCGCGTGGCGAACCTGTTTCAGGCACGGGGTATCCAGATCGCGAATCCGCAACGCACGGTAATGGTTCGCAGCGATGCCCAGATGGGCGCGGGGAAAGCAGATGAGGGCGCGGCAGTCGATGCGGAGGCGCCGAATGCTGCCGACAAGCCGGATACCTCGGCGCAAGCCGCTCCATCGCCCAATGTTGCGAAGCCGCCCGCGGCTTAAGTTCCAGCCATGCGCGACGCTGAGCAATCCGGTATCGCAGCATGGCCAGCGCGCCGCTACGCCAGCCACTCCACCGGCATCAAGACCTCGCCTACCGGCGCCGGCTTCACGGCACCTGCCACCAGCGCGGCAACAGGCGACGCACCTCGGGGCGCCGGTAGCGGTCGTCGATCAGATGCACGACGCCCACGTCCTGCTCCGTGCGAATCACCCGCCCCGCCGCCTGGACGACCTTCTGCAGGCCCGGATAGAGGTACATGTAGTCGTAGCCGTTGCCGAACTTCGCCTCCATGGTGCGGCGCATCTGCTCGTTGACGTCGTTCATCTGCGGCAGGCCCAGCGTGGCGATAAACGCGCCGATCAACTGTTCGCCCACCAGGTCCACGCCCTCCGAAAACGCACCGCCCAGCACGGCAAATCCCACGCCACGACCCATCGCCCTGAAGCGCGCGAGAAACGCCTCGCGCGCCGCTTCATCCATGCCCTGCTCCTGCGCCCAAACGGGCACCTCAGGATAGCGTTCGCGCATCAGCGTCTCAACCCGCTGCAGATAGTCGAAACTGCTCAGGAAACCCAGGTAATTGCCTGGCTGCGCGGCGTACTGCCGGGCGATCAGATCGACGATCGGCACGAGCGAGCGCTCGCGATCGCGCCAGCGCGTCGACACATGGCTCGCGACATGCACCTTCAATTGCTCCGCGCGAAACGGCCCTTCGACGTCGAGCCAGCGGGTCTCGTCCGCGAGGCCAAGCGTGTCGCGATAAAAGTGATGCGGACTGAGCGTGCCGGAGAACATCACGGTGGTGCGCGCCGCGGCATAACGCGGGGCGAGAAACGGCGCGGGGATCACGTTGCGCACGCAGAGCGTCGACGCGGCCTTTGGACGGGCGGTTGTACTGCCGGCAAGACGCGTGGCTTTCGGCGCGCCGGCTGCCAGGCCGCCGAGCTGACGCGCAACGTAGCGATCCGGCACAAGCGTCGCGTCGAACACCGAGTGCTCGCCGAACTGCTCCGCGAGCGACACGAAGTGCATCGCGTCGAAGTAGAAACGCAGTTGGGTTTCGTCGATCGACAGCGGTGCTTCGGCCAACTGCTCGGTCACCGCGCCGATCAGATTCTGCGCGGCGCTCAGGAAGCGCGGCGGCACGTCCGGGTGCACCTCGTAGGCGTCGGTCTGCGCGCGATTCAGTGCATTCCACTCGCGGTTCAACCGCTCGAGCGGTTTGCGCAGCGCGGCCGGCGCGCTCTTGCGGGCGGCCCGGAACGCGCTTTGCTCCAGCGACGCCGTGTACATGCGCCGCGCCCGGTCGAGCAGGTTGTGCGCCTCGTCGACCAGCACCGCCACCCGCCACTGGTTGATTTGCGTGAGCGCATAGAGCAAGGCGCTGCTGTCGTAGTAGTAGTTGTAGTCGCCCACGACGATGTCGCTCCAGCGCACCAGTTCCTGGGAGAGGTAGTACGGACAGACATCGTGTGCGAGCGCCGCTTTGCGTACCGCCGCGCGGTCGAGTCGATGCCCGGTCAGTGCCGTGCTGCGCGCGGCGTCGAGGCGGTCATAGAAGCCGCGCGCGAGCGGACAGGAGTCTCCGTGGCAAGCCTTGTCGGGGTGCTCGCAGGCCTTGTCGCGGGCGACCAGTTCGAGTGTGCGCAACGGCAGTGGTGATGTGGCGGTGTCGGCACTCGCCCCGGCACTGGCACTGGCACTGGCACTGGCATGCAACATCTCAACCGCATCCAGCGCCAGCGCGCGCCCCGGCGTTTTCGCAGTCAGAAAAAAGATCCGCTCGATCTGATCCGCCGCACAAGCCTTCAGCAGCGGAAAGATCGTCGCAAGCGTCTTGCCGATCCCCGTGGGCGCCTGCGCCATCAGATTCCGCCCATCGCGTGCAGCCCGGTAGACCGACACCGCCAGTTCGCGCTGACCGCTGCGAAACTCGCCGTGAGGAAACGCCAGCGTGCTCAAGGCCGCATTGCGTGCGCTACGGTGCGCCTCCTCCTGCATCGCCCAGTCGATAAACCGTTCGCATTGCTCGACAAAAAACGCCTCCAGCGAAGCCGCGTCATGCAACTGCGTGAGTACCGTCTCCTTCTGGCTCGCGATGTCGAAATACACCAACGCCACCTGCAACTCGCGCAAGCCGCGCGCCTGGCACAGCAGGTGTCCATAGACCAACGCCTGGGCCCAGTGCAAAACCCGGTGATTGGCCGGCATCGCCTCGAGGTCGCCGCGATAGGTCTTGACCTCCTCCAGCCGGTTGAGCACGCCGTCGTAGCCATCCGCTCGGCCGCGCACGCTCAGGCTGCGATGCGTGCCGGTCAGCGTGATCTCCGATTCGTAGTCGCTCGCCCGGCGCGCGGCGACGATCCCGTGTCCGGCGATGCCTTCGGCGGCGGTTGGCGCGGGCGTAAAGCGCAGATCGAGATCGCCGCGCCGCGCCGTGAATTCGCACAATGCCCGCACGGCCACGACGTACGTCATACCGCCGCCTCGGTGCCGCCTGCGAGCGCGTCGTCGGTCCAGCGCACATCGAGCACGCGCACCGGCATGCCGTGCTGCGCGCAGTACTCCAGCCAACGGATCTGGTTGTCCTGCAGACGATCGCCCGGTCCCTTCACCTCGATCAACTCATAGCGCCGCTCGGCAGGCCAGAAACGCACCAGATCGGGCAGCCCCGAACGGTTGCTGCGGATATCGCGCAGTAACCGCTCGAAGCAGAGTTTCAGATGCGCGGCCGGCAGGCAGTCAAGCGCCTGCGTCACCAGTTCGGGCGTCAATACGCCCCAGAACACAAACGGCGACTGCAAGCCGGCCTTGCTCTGCAGATGCCGCAGGATCGTCTCGCGATACGCGCCGCTCTCGAGTTGCGCGAGGCATGCGTCGAACTGGGCGGCGCGGCGCGCATGGAAATCGGGCGCATGCAGATCCGCGGGGCCGCGCTGGAATGGATGGAAGAACGCACCCGGCAGCGCCGCAAACACCGGCTCCCAGCACAGCAAGCCGAATAGCGAGTTGATCAGCGCGTTCTCGACGTAGTGCACCGGCGCTTGCGGGCAGCTCAGATGGTCGCGCGCCACAAATTCCACGTTGAACGGCTCAACGGGCCGCTCCAGAACCAGCGCGCTACGTTCGATAGGCCGTGCGCGTGCGGCCCGCGCCACCGGATGACCCAGGCGGCGCTGCAGGCGCGGCAGCAGGCGCACGACGCGTTGGTGCTCCTCTTCGCTTTCCGGCGCCTCGGCGGCCTGCAACGCCAGCGTCAGCGCCGCGTCAAAGCGGCCGCTGCGTTCGAGCACCCGCATGCGCCGATGACGTGCGCCCGGCCACGCGCAACCGGCATAGACGGTCAGCGCCGCCTCCCAGTCCTGCCGGCGCTCGCAATGCTGGCCGATGCGGAACAGCAGCTTCGCACGGCGCGTGTCGAGCCAGGCATGGCCGGTTTCGATGGCCGCGATGTCGGCTAGAAGCGGCTCGATGGAATCGCCTTCGGCGAGCGTGTCGAGCGTTTCACGGCAGGCGTGCAGGGCCAGATAGCGGTCCACATCCTCTCGCTGCTGGAAGGCTCGCGACGACGGCGCGAACGCCACCGTTTCGTACTGGAACACGCCGAGATCGGCGAGCACGAACTCCGACCAGTCCTGCTGCAGATTGCCGAAAAACATCAGGCGCAGACGCTCGCACAACGGCGCGATGGCGACGTGAAGCACGCGGTCGGCGCTGTGCGGATCCCAGATGTCGTAGGGCTTCGTTTCGTCGTGGGTGGCGCGCAGGGCTTCGAGCAGATCCGACTTGCGGCCGCCTTTGCTCGCGCGGACGTGGGCAAACACGTGGGCAAACATCTGCTGCAGTTCGGGGCGGGTCGCGAGGTTGAACAACTCGTCGAGGCTCAGATGCGGCGCGGCGTCGATCCAGCCCAGCGCGACCAGCGGCGCAGCAGCCTGCAGCGGACAACCGATTTCGTCGTAGTCAAGACGGCTGGCCCTGAACAGCGTGCCCTTGCGCATCAGCATGCGCACGAGCAGCGCTCTTGAGGCCTGCGGTAGGCCGCCGAATGCGCCGAGAAAGTGGCGTTCGTCCGCGCCGAAGACGTCGTCGTAGCGCTCGGTGAGCCACGCCAGCGCGCGCTCGAAATTCAGCAGGTAATAAGGCACGCCCACCGAAGGCGCACCCGAAGCAGGCGCACTCCGGGAAGGCACACCCAAAGGCGGCGCAGGCTCGCCCGAGGGGCCGAAAGGCAACCCGGAGGGAGCGACGGAGGGCGCATCAGGAAGCATCGGTCACCACGGAGCATTCACAAAGACTGTATGTTTATACAGTCTATGATAGCAAACCCCGCATGGCCCGGGCGCTGACGCCGAGAAGAAACAGAAAACAGAAAACAGGAATGGCCGGACGTGGTGCCGGCAGGACGACTGCCCGCACCACGTCCGGCGGAAGCTCCCTTCCCCGCGGCACACCTCACGGCGCGCCGCGGATCAACAGGATTCCTCTTCGATCAGAAGCGGTGCTTCAGGCCGACCGCCACCACCACCTGCTGGTTACCCGACGACGGATCGAGGCTGTAGACGCTGGCATCGAACGCTGCATTGCCGTTGCCGCCGCCGACGCGCTGGTACACGCCTTCGAGGTAGACGTCGGTGCGCGGCGAAAGCAGATAATCGGCTTGCGCCATGATCTGGTTCCAGTGCGGCGTAGCCGACGTGTAACCCTTCGATGCGCCGCCGAAGCCGCCCGTCGTGTACGTATAGGCCGCGCCGAGGCTAAAGTCCGGCCGCACGAAATAGCGACCGTTGATTTCGAAGTTGTCGAACTTGATGTAGCTGCCGCCGATCGCGCCGGTCGAGGTGCTGCCGCCCTGCCAGATGCCCGTCACGTTGTCGGTGACGGAGTGGGTCCAGACGACGCCGATAGACGACTTGCCGAACTTGTATTGCGCACCCGCGCCGTAGATCTGCTGGCTGCCGCCCGTCGTGAGCTGGTCGCCGTCGCCCGTGCTGACTGCGCCGGACGCGTTCGCCAGCGAAGGCTGGGACGTACGGTTGATCTGCAGGTACGCCGCCGCGACATTGAACGGGCCGTACGTGTAGCTCGTGCCCAGGCTGTAGGCGCTGTTGTTGGCGAAGCCGCCCGCCTCGCCGGAGAACGCATACATCGCGCCCGCCTTGAAGCCGCCGTAGGAAGCGCTGCTGAACTTGACCGAGTTGTCGAGGCGCAGGTCGTTGTTCAGGTTGTCGTTGTCGTACACGTGCGCGGCCAGGTTGCCGCCGAAGCCCGAACCCGTCGCGCTCAACGGCGCGACGTAGTCAACCATGAAATCGTACTGGCGGCCGAGCGAGAGCGTGCCGTATTCGCTCGAACGCAGCCCCACCCAGGCTTGCCGGCCGAACAGGTCGCCGCCGTTCTTCAGGCCGCCGTTGTCCACGTTAAAGCCGTTTTCCAGCCAGAATACCGCGGAGAGGCCACCGCCGAGATCTTCCGTGCCGCGCAGGCCCCAACGCGACGTGAAGACGTTGCCGCTCTGCATCGACCAGGCGCTTGCACCTGCCGACGTACCGCTCGACGGCGACACGCGAGCGTTGTTCTGATAGACAACGCCCGTATCAATGAGTCCAAAAAGCGTGACGCTGCTTTGAGCGTGCGCCGCTCCCGCTACCAGCATGGCCGCCACCGCAGCCAGATATCGCATCTTGATCAATCCACACCCCGTTCAAGTACGTTTTTTCTCACTCGACGATCGGCGATCGCCGTGAAAAAAACGAGCGAAGTATAGGGTTGGGTTTAATTGCGTTGAACGAGATAATCGCGGAAATCAGACTTCCAGATTCTAGTGATAATTCTTCATAAAATCTTAACAGTCCCGCATACTGGCCCGCCTGCGGGCGGTTTCGGGGAATGGGATTCGAGGCGACCCGGCCAGCCGCGGATGACAGCGGCCGTCTGGCTCTCTACGACGGATGCGGCATGTCGCAAATCCACCACAAGCGGAATTATCGCTGCCTCAGCGGCGCTTAACAACATCATTCGAAAATTGCAATGATTAATTTCGCCCCGGTTTATGATTTGCTGCTGAAATTTAATTCTAATGATATCAAAAATTTAATTTAAAACGCAGGGTCTTGTGCATCCTAAGACCGCCAGGCAGGACCCTTGGGAAAGTGATACTGATCGAGCGAGGCCGCATGCATTTCGATGCTGTAGCCGGGACGCTGCGGCGGCATGTAGCGGCCATGGCGGATCACGACCGGATCGACGAAGTGCTCGTGCAGATGATCCACGTACTCGAGCACCCGGTTATCCAGCGACGCCGACACGCAGATATAGTCGAACAGCGAAATGTGCTGGACGTACTCGCACAAGCCGACGCCCCCCGCGTGCGGGCACACCGGCACGCCGAATTTCGCCGCCATCAGCAGGACCACGATCACCTCGTTCAGACCGCCCAGGCGGCAGCTATCCACCTGGCAAAAGTCGATGGCCTCGGCCTGCAGTAACTGCTTGAACATCACGCGGTTCTGGCAATGCTCGCCGGTCGCGACGCCGATGGGCCGAAGCCGGCGGCGGATCGCCGCGTGGCCGAGCACGTCGTCGGGGCTGGTGGGCTCTTCGATCCACCACGGGTCGAATTGCGCGAGACGCCGCATGTTCGCGACCGCCTCATCCACATCCCACACCTGGTTGGCGTCCATCATCAGTTTGCGGTCCTGACCGATTTCTTCACGCAGGATGCGGGCGCGGCGCATGTCCTCTTCGAGGTTGCCGCCCACCTTCTGCTTGAAGTGCGTCCAGCCTTGCGCGACGCCTTCGCGGGCGAGCCGGCGAATCTTGTCGTCGTCATAACCGAGCCAGCCGGCCGAAGTCGTGTAGGCCGGAAAGCCCTGCGCCAGCATTTCCTGTTCGCGTTCGCCCTTGGTCCGCGCATGACGGTGCAGCATGGCGATGGCTTCCTGCGGCGTGATCGCGTCGGTCACATAGCGGAAGTCGAGGCAACGCACGAGCTCCTCAGGGCTCATGTCCACCAGCAGCTTCCACACCGGCTTGCCCTCCGCTTTCGCCCACAGGTCCCAGGCGGCATTGACGACCGCCGCCGTCGCCAGATGAATGGCGCCCTTGTCCGGGCCGATCCAGCGCAACTGGCTATCCGAGGTCAGCATGCGCCAGAAGCCGCCCATATTCCCGGCGATATCCTCGAGCGTGGTGCCGACCACGAGCGGCGCCAGCGCCTCGACCGCACTCACGCAGATCTCGTTGCCGCGCCCGATGGTGAAGGTCAGGCCGTGGCCCGTGAGCGCCTGCGGCGAATCGGTTTCGAGCGTGACGTAGGTAGCCGAATAATCGGGCGCGGCGTTCATCGCATCGGAGCCGTCGAGCGAACGCGAGGTCGGGAAGCGAATGTCCCGCACGGACAGCCTGGTGATCGTGGTCATCTGAATCCCCTCTTCGCAGACAGCAACCGGTTACCCATCTACCCATCAGACGCCACGCCATGCAACGACGCGGGCCGCGAAGCCGCAAGACGCCGCGACCCTGCCACTCCCACCGCGCTACGCCGCGGCGGTAACGTTCAATCGTAAAGCACGGCGGCGATCTTCGGATCGTTGATATTGCTCTTGTCGTACCAGTAGAAGCCCGTGTCCACCTTCTTGGGCAGCGTTTCGCCCTTCAGCGCCTTCACCGCGGAATCGACGACGCACTTGCCGATGCCGATCGGGTTCTGCGTAATGGCGCCGTACATCAGGCCTGAATTGATGTCGTCCTTTTGCTCCTTGCCGGAGTCGTAGCCGATCAGGACCAGCTTCTTGCCCGATTCCTTCACGCCAATTGCAGCCCCTTCCGCCGAGCCTTCATTCGAGCCGAAGATGCCCTTCAGGTTGGGATTGGCCTGGATCATCGTCTTGGCGATTTCCGCCGACTTCAGATGGTCGCCGCCGCCGTACTGGACCGAGACGATCTTGATGTTCGGATGCTTCGCCTTCATCTCGTTCAGGAAGCCGTCGCGACGGTCGACGCCGGTGCGGCTGGTCTGGTCGTGCACGATCAGGCCGACTTCACCCGAATCGCCGATCGCCTCGGCCATCTTGTCGGCGGCGAGCGAGGCTGCCGCCACGTTGTCCGTCGCGCACGTCGTCAGCGGAATGTTGCTGTCCACCCCCGAGTCGAACGCAATGATTGGGATCTTTTGCGCCTGCGCACGCCTCAGCAGCGGAATGGCCGCCTTGCTGTCGAGCGCGGCGATGCCGAGCGCCTGCGGCTTCTTGGCGAGCGCGGCCGACAGCATGTCGATCTGCTTGTCGACCATGGCCTCGGTTTCCGGACCCTCGAAGGTGATCCTGACGTTCTGTTCCTTGGCCGACTGCTCTGCGCCGGCTTTGACCGCCTGCCAGAACTGATGCTGGAAGCCTTTCGAAATGAGCGGGATATAGGGTTCGTCGGCGAGCGCAAAGCTCGTGCCGCCAACGAGCGCGCCGACGCCGACCGCGACGCCGATGAGTCTTCTTTTAAACATGAGTTATCTCCTCCTAAGGTGGGCCATCAACCTGCAGCCGTTGGGGGAGCCTCTTGCGCTCCCTTTTCTTCGATGCTGATTCCGAGCTTGCCCTGCACCGCGTCGCGTCGCAACGCGTCAGCTTTTCTTGCGCCGCAAAATATCGGCATACACCGCGAGAATGATGATGAGACCGGTCACGACGATCTGCCACTCCTGCGCGACGGACAGGATGCGCAGGCCATTGGTCAGCACGCTCATGATGAACGCGCCGATGATCGTGCCGAGTATCGTGCCCGAGCCGCCGCTGAGCGACGTGCCGCCTATCACCACCGCGGCGATCGCTTCGAGTTCATAGCCCTGGCCGAGCGCCGGCTGCGCCGAGTTCAGGCGCGAGGCGATCAGCAGCCCCGCGACGCCGCAAATGGCCCCGCCCAGGCTGTAAATGGCGATCTTCCAGCGGTCGACATTCACGCCGGACAGCCGCACCGCCTCTTCGTTGCTGCCGAGCGCAAAGGTATAGCGGCCGAGCGCCGTGCGATTGAGCGTGATCGAACTCGCCACCGCGAGGAAAAACAGGATCAGGACCGCGTTCGGAATCGGCATGCTCGGCAGGACATAACCGATCAGCGAATCCTGCGAGATCATGTAGAAATTTTCGGTGTCGGTGAAGTAGATCGGCTTGTCGGCCGAGACGACCAGCGACAGCCCTTTGAGCAGCATCATCATGCCGAGGGTGGCAATGAACGGCGGAATCTTCATTTTCGCCGTGAGGGTGCCCGAAATGCTGCCGCAGATCGCGCCGGTCGCAATCGCCGCGACGACGCCGATCCACATCGGCAGATGCCAGTTGGTCAGGAACACGCCGCAAATCACCGCCGTGAAGGTCATCAAGGTGCCGACCGACAGATCGATGCCGCCGGTGATGATGACGAACGTGCAGGCGATTGCCAGCACGCCGTTGACCGCCGTCGCCTGCAGAATCCCGAGCATGTTGTCCATCTGCATGAACGAGGGCGAGGCGAAGCTGAAAAACACCAGCAGCAGGATCAGGCTGCCGAAGGCGAGCAGCTTTTGCAACGCGGCCGGCGCGAAGAGGCGCGCTCTCAGGCCCGAAGGTACCGCCTTGCTGCCTAGCGCCGATGTATCCGATGGCTGTGTCATGAAAGACCTCGTGAGGCTCACGCCGCTTGTAGGGTTTCGCGCTGCGTTGCGAGATGCATGATGCGCTCCTGCGTCGCCTCGCCGGCGGACAGTTCGCCGGTAATGCGGCCCTCGCACATGACGACGATGCGATCGCTCATGCGCAGGATTTCCGGCAGTTCCGACGAGATCATGACGATCGCCTTGCCTTGTGCGGCCAGCGCGCGCAGCAGCTTGTAGATTTCGCTCTTGGCGCCGACGTCGATGCCGCGCGTCGGCTCGTCGAAGAACAGCACGTCGCAGTCGCGCTCGAGCCATTTCGCAATGACGATTTTCTGCTGGTTGCCGCCCGACAGCAGCCGCACCTGTTGCGCCGCCGAGGGCGTGCGAATCGCGAGCAGCTTGATGAAATGCGCGGCGGTCCGGCGCATCTGCTTGCGGCGCAGGAAGAAATTGAGCGAGAGGAATTTGCCGAGATTGGACATGACGATGTTCGCTTCGACGTCCATCCCGGTCGCGAGGCCGTAGCGCTTGCGGTCTTCCGAGAGGTAGCCGATGCCTCGCGCCACCGCGTCGCTCGGCGTCCGGATGGCCGCCTGCACGCCTTTGACGACGATTTCGCCGGATTCGACCGGATCGGCGCCGAACACCGCCCGCGCGACCTCGGTGCGGCCCGCGCCCATCAGGCCGGCAAAGCCCAATATCTCGCCTTGACGCAACGTGAAGCTCACGTCCCTGACCAGCGGGCCGGCATTCAGATGCCTGACTTCGAGTGCCACCTCGCCTTCGCCGGCGACGCTCTGGGACGGCTCGAGGTCGGCGAGCGTTCGCCCGACCATCATGCCGATGATCGCTTCGACGCTGGTGTCCCGTGCGGCTACGGTGGCTACGTATTCGCCGTCGCGCAGCACGGTGACGCGGTCGGCGATCTGTTTCAGCTCATCCATCTTGTGCGAGATGTAGACAATGCCCACACCGCGGCTCTTCAGTTCGCGGATGATGCGGAACAGCTCGGCGATCTCTGCGTCGTTGAGCGCCGAGGTGGGCTCGTCCATGATCAGGACGCGCGAGTCGAACGACAAGGCTTTGGCGATCTCGACCATCTGCTGGCTGGCGACGGTCAGGCTGCCGACCAGGGCGCGCGGATCGAGATTCACATGCATGCGGGCGAGGATGTCGCGGGCCTGCGCATTGAGTTTGTTCTCGTCGAGAAACAGGCCGAGGCGTCCGCGCGGTTCGCGGCCGATGAACATATTCTGGGCGACGCTCAGATGGTTCATCAGTTGGAGTTCCTGATGAATGATGCAGACGCCCATGGCCTGCGCTTCGCGCGGGCTCGAGAATTCGACCGGCTGGCCGTCGCAGAGGAATTCGCCGGTGTCCCGCGTGTACACGCCGGCGAGAATTTTCATCAGGGTCGACTTGCCGGCGCCGTTCTCGCCCATCAGCGCGTGGACTTCGCCGGCCATGAGCTCGAACTGGACTTCGTGAAGCGCCCTCACGCCGGGAAAGCTCTTGCTGAGCCGCTTGACGGAAATGAGCGGGGTCACGGCGCGGCTTGAACGACGATGCCGCGAAGGCCGCGGGCCGCCTCACGAGAAGCGGGTCGGCAATATGCGGGGCGCGGCTGCGCGGGACGGAGCCGGGTATCGCAGGTATTGCGGGTGAAATCGCAACGAGAAGCCAGACTCATGCCTTGGAGCCCCCCAAACCGATGTGCCACGATTCTACGACGCTCGACGGCGCCGACTCAATTAGGCATTCCCTAATATCGCCCCGGCGACCGCGTCAATTCTATGCATTGCCGTAATTGCTTCGACAGCCTCTGTTGGGCCACCATGTGTCGGTCGCCCGTTGCGCCGCGCCGTTGGCCGCCGCGCCAACGCAAGTCGCTTCTCCGCAAGGCCGTGTCGTATTGCTGCCGGGCGCGGGCGACCCGCGGCCACTACAGTCCAGATACCGCACCCATGCACGGCACCCACGCACGATGAAACCGGCCAACGATTCCTGGCTCCGCGACGCGGCCAGTCTACCGGCCGCGCCGGCCATGCCGACCGCTACATCGCAGCATGCGCCGATGGAAACGCCGCCCGGTGAAATACAGACGCCCCGCGCCGAGGTTGGTCTGCCGCCGCTTGACGAGCCGCCCACGCCCACGCTCAACGAATCCGTCAACCGCGCAGTGGCGCCGCTCACCGGCGGCACGCTGCAACCGCCCGCCCCGCCGGCGAACGCCCGCGGCGCCGCCGCGCCCGCGAGCAGCCTGCAAGCCACCGCCATCCTGCTGCTCGGCTATGCCATTCTCATCACCGGCAACGGCCTGCTCGGCACGCTGATCTCGCTGCGGCTGATCCAGCAGCAGGCGCCGTCGCTGGTGGTCGGGGTGGTGCAATCGGCTTACTACCTCGGTTTTATGGTCGGCGCGCTGTGGGGCGGTGGGCTGATCGGGCGCGTCGGGCATCACCGGGCCTTCGTCACGTTTGCGGCCGTCTCGGCGTGCTGCGCGCTCGGCTATGCGGCGTGGAGTTCGGCCGCCACGTGGGTGGCGCTGCGCTTCGTGATGGGCTTTTGCCTGGTCGGCATATTCACGGTGGTCGAGAGCTGGCTGCATCAGGTGGCGAGCAACGCACAACGCGGACGCGTGTTCTCCGCCTATCTGATCACCAACTATCTGGGCGTGGGCACCGGCCAGTTCCTGATCGGCCTCGCCGATCCGTCCGGGTTCGCCTTGTTCAGCGTCGTCAGCGCGCTGTTTTCGGCCTCGCTGATTCCGGTTGCGCTGGCCGGCAACGCGCCCATGCCGACGGCGCCCGTGGAAACGGCCAGCAGCGGCGGCGGTTCGCGCCTCGCGCGCGGTCTCTCGGGTCTGAGCACGGTCTATACATGGGCCCCGCTTGGCGTCTATGGCTGCCTCGCCGCCGGGCTGCTCAATAGCGGCTTCTACTCGATGCAGCCGGTGTACATGCGCACGCTCGGCTATTCGGTGACCGACGTGTCCCATTTCATGGGTTTTGCGCTGCTCGCCGCCCTGCTGCCGCAATGGCCGGTGGCGCGCCTCGCCGACCTGTTCGACCGGCGCCTCATCATCGTGGCGATCACCGCGCTCGCGGCGGCCTGCAGCGCGCTGCTATTCCTGCTGCATGGCGGGATGCTGGTCGAAGTGCTCGGGTATCTGTATGTCAGCGTGATCTTTTCGCTGTATGGCGTGGTGACGTCGTACGTGAACGACTGCATTCCCGCCGGCCAGCGCATCGCGGTCAGTGCCGGACTGCTGCTGATCTTCTCGCTCGGCGCGAGCGGCGGCCCGACGCTGGCGTCGGCGCTGATGGCGCTCGCCGGACCGGGTGGACTGTATCTGTTCACGGCGATCGTGACCTGTGCGCTCGCCGTGCTGACGCTGAAGAGTTTGCGGACTACGCCCCGGGTGGTTCGTTGAGGCGGGCGGGCGGCGCGAGCCACACCACGGTCAACGACCGGACACCCTGCGCGCCGCGAATCAACACGCCTTCGATATCCGCCGTCGCGGACGGCCCCGTCACCAGCGCGGCATAGCGCGCCTCGCGAAAATCCGGACGCCGGTACAGGTCCTGCAAACCGTCGATCATCTGCGCGGGGTCCAACAGCACGACCAGATGCTGCACGATATAGCCGAGCGCGTTGACCACGTATTCCCGCTCGCTGAACCACACCGAGCCGGTTTCCGCGACCCCGAAGCGGGCCCGCACCACGCCGACATCCACATCCTGCAGCGAAGCCGGCGCCGTGTCGGCGGCTAGCGGCCGGGTGCCGGGCACCTCGGCCGTGGCCGAGCACACCGACGCCTCGATGCCGAAGCGCTGGTGGATCAGCGCGAGCACATCCGCCGCCGACGCCGCCTCGACGCAAGTTCCCCCCATCCCCGCCAATGCCGCGGTAAACCGCGCCCGCAGATCGCCGCCCGTCGAAGCGAACAGCGGCACCTCGGGACGCTGGCGCGCGTCCGGTTGCGCGGCGCGCACCTTGGCGAGAAAAGCCTCACGCGTTGTCATCGCCACCTCCACGATTCTTGCGGTACCACGCGTGGAAGGTCAGCTTCGGCGCCTCCGGCAGTTCGCGCTGCCGGCCCCAGATATTGAGCGGGTTATACAGCACGAAATTCGGCAGACGCCGCAGCGCGCCGCCCATCGACGACACCGTCGCGCGATACAGCGTCGGGCTCGCCAGCAGACGCCCCGCCATCTTCAACACTTCCTGCTTCACGAACGGCACTTCGTGGCGCTCGGTAATCACCTGGCGCCACTTGTAGATCTGCTCGTGGATATTGATCTTCACCGGACACACGTTGGTGCAACTGCCGTTCAACGTCGAAGCGAACGGCAAGGCGCTGTAGCGCTTGAGGTCGAAGGTCGGGTTGATGATCGCGCCGATCGGCCCGGAATACGTGCCGCCATACGACAGCCCGCCGCTGCGCCGGTACACCGGACAGGTATTCATGCACGCGCCGCAGCGAATGCACTTGAGCGAGTACCAGAAGTCCTGCATGGCAAGCCGTTCGGAGCGGCCGTGATCCACGAGGATGAAATGCATCTCGGTGCCGGGACGCGGCGCGCGAAAGTGCGACGTGTATTGCGTGATCGGCGAGCCGAGCGCGCTGCGCGAGAGCATGCGGATAAACACGCCGAGGTCCGCAACCTGGGGAATCAGCTTTTCGATGCCGATCGAGGCGATATGCAAAGGTGGCACGTTCGCCGACAGATCCGCATTGCCCTCATTGGTGCACACCACCACCGTGCCCGTTTCCGCCACGGCGAAATTGCAGCCCGTCATGCCGGCCGTCTTTTCGCGCACGAAATACGGCCGCGTATTCATGCGCTGGCTTTCGGCGAGGTAGTGGATGTCGCTGTTCTCGGGGTCCGTGCCGATGGTGCGGCCGAACAGTTGCGCGACGTCGCCGCGCAGCTTGTGCACCGCCGGCACCACCATATGGCTCGGGTCCTGGTGATCGAGCTGCTGGATGCGCTCGCCGAGGTCCGTCTCCATCACCGTGATGCCGCGCGGCTCGAGATAGTCGCGCATGGCGCATTCGTCGGTGAGCATCGACTTGCTCTTGACGAGCGTCGTCATGCCGCGCTCGGACATGATCTTGTAGACGAGTGCGTTGTGCTCTTCGGCGGTGGCCGCCCAGTGCACGATCACGCCGTTCGCTTCAGCCGCGGACGCGAACTGCCCGAGATATTCGGACAGATGCGACAGCGTGTGTTCCTTGATACCCGAGGCCAGCTCGCGCAGCGTCTCCCATTCGGCGATGCCGTGCGCCTGGACGTCGCGCTTCTCGCGCAGGTCCCACAGGCGTTTGTCGTGAAACGCCACGTGCTCCGTCTTCGCGATGAAAGCGCCCGCCGCCTTGGCGTGATCGATCCGGCTCATTCGCGTGCTCCATTCAGGACCTGGGCGATATGGATGAAGCGCGCCTCCGCTTTCATCCGCTCGGCGCAACCCTGCTGGTGCATCAGGCACGACATGTCGCCCGATACGATATATTCCGCGCCGGCCTGCAGATGATCGCGGACCTTGTCCTGCCCCATGCGGACCGACACCGGTTCCTCGGTCACCGAGAAGGTGCCGCCGAAGCCGCAGCATTCGTCGGGGCGCGCGGGCTTGACGAACTCGATGCCCTTGACGCCTTTCAGCAAGGTGAGCGGCTTCGAGAACGGCGTGCCGGCGACTTCGGAGATCGACGCTTCCTTCAGATGCCGCAGCGCGCTGCAGCTATTGTGGAGTCCTACCCGGTGCGGAAACTCGGCCCACGGAAACTCGCGTGCGCCCACCACGTCGTGCAAAAACTCGACCAGTTCATACGCACCGGCTCGCACCTGCTTCACTTCGGCCGTCTGCTCGATCGCGGTCAGATGTTCGCGCACATGATGGATGCAGCTTGCCGACGGCCCGACGATGTAATCGTATCCGGCGAAGTTTTGCGCGAACACCTTCTCCGCGCCGGCGGACTCGGCTTGCGCGCCGCTGTTAGCCATGGGCTGTCCACAGCAGGTCTGCTCCTGCGGATAGTCGACCTCGATGCCGAAGCGCTCGAGCAACTCGAGGGTCGCGATGCCCACTTCCGGATAGAACGCGTCGATAAAGCAGGGAATGAAGAGTGCGACTTTCATGAATTCAAGGCCAGCCAATAGTGGGAACGAGGCGCTGTGACTCGATGACGAACGCATACGCTCACTCTACTGCGGATTCCCGCTGCTTGAGCAATTTGCCGTATACGTCCTCAACCAGTAAGACTGGTCTTGTTGGTCTGACCAAGAATATAAGGAAGTTGGCAGGACGTGTCAATCGGCTGAGTCAGGTCGCAATCAGGACGGCTTGGCCGCCTCTTCCTCATACAATTCGCGCACAAACGTCAGATGACGCTCGGCTGCCTTGCGGGCCTTCTGCGCGTCGCGCGCCATCACGGCGTCGAAGATCGCCTGATGCTGGGTCAACAGTTGGCGCTCTTTTGCGTCGTCGTAATCGATCAGGCGGTGGTATTGCCGCATCCCTTCGCGGATCAGCGTGTGGATGCCGTGCATCACGTGAGCCAGCGCGACGTTGTGAGTCGAATCGGCGATTGCCAGGTGAAAGGCCGCGTCCAGTTCGGCCAGGTTCGCGCGGTCGCTGGACAGCGAGCCGGCCTTCAGCGCTTCGAATGCGCTGCGGATCTTCTCGAGATCCGCAGCGGTGGCGCGTTCGGCGGCGTAGACCGTGGAGATGGATTCCAGACCCTGGCGCAATTCGAGGATATCGGCGCTGGTGCGCGGATTCTGCAGCAGCAGTTCGGCGAGCGGCTTCGAGATGATCGGCGCGGTGACGTCCACCACGGTGAAGCCGCCCCGCCCCGAGGTTTCGATGTAGCCGTCCGCTTCCAGCCGGATCAGCGCCTCCCGCAACGACGGCCGCGACACACCCAGTTGGGTCGCCAGATCGCGTTCGGCGGGCAAGCGGTCGCCCGGCATCAACGCGCCGTCCGAGATCAGGCGCTTGATCTGGTCGGACACGACATCGGACAGACGTTTGCGCGTGAAGGACTGAATCGGGTCGAATTGCATGGGCTGGGTTGGCGTGGCGGTAGAGGTCCCGACGACGGGCCGCGGCGATGGTGGTGCTCGCCAGGCCGCCGATGCGCGTGACGTTTCTGCTAGACGGAGCGGTGCGCAACGACGGGTTGGCGCAATTATAGCGTCCGCCTTCTGTGCCCCGACGCACGCCTCAATCGAACCGGCTCTGCAACAGGCTGATCAACCAGCTCACGAACACCTCGACGCGATCGGCCCGATGCCGCCAATGCGGATAGATCGCCGACACCTGCATGGACGGCGCGCGCCACGCGGGCAACACGTCGACCAGTTCGCCCGCGTCGAGATGGTGCTGCACGTCGTAACGCGGAATCTGGATCAGCCCTAACCCCGACAGGCAACAGGCGATATAGGTCTCCGCATTGTTCACGGCCACGTGGCTGCGCATGGGCATGTTGATGGTCTGCTCGCCGCTTTGATACTCCCAGGTGGCCACGCGCGCGGCGCCTGACGACGCATAATCGATCGCCCAGTGCCGCGATAGATCCTCGGGCGTATGCGGCACGCCGTGCTTCGCCAGATACGCGGGGCTCGCGCAATTGATCAGCGTGAGCTGGCCGAGCGGCCGCGCGACCAGACTCGCACTATTCAAGGGGCCCACCCGGATCGCGCAATCGACACCCTCCTGAACCAGGTCGATCGGACGATCGGTCGAGCCCAGCACCACCTGCACATTCGGATAGCGCTCGAAAAACGCCGGCAGCGCGGGCGCGACCAGCCGCCGCGCAATCCGGCTCGGCACGTCGACGCTCAGGCGTCCCGCGATCTCCGTGGGCGCCTTGCGGAACAGGCCGTCGATATCGTCCGCGTCGGCCAGCCAGCTACGGCTGCGTTCCAGCAGCGTCTGCCCGTCCGGGGTCAGTTGCACCAGCCGCGTGGTCCGGTGTAACAGGCGCGCGCCCATGCGCTGCTCCAGTTGCTGGATCGCCAGCGAAACCGTCGCACGCGGCAAGTTCAGCGCCTGCGCGGTCTTGATGAAACTGCGCTTGTCGGCCACATGCACGAAGACCCGTAACAGGTCGACCTGATCCATTGAAGTCGCACTCCCTTTGCTCTTTCACGGTTGAGACTGAAACACGAATGCCGCGCAGGCACAAGCAAGGTCAAAGACGTGCGGAGGGATGGCGGTTGTGTTGCGAGGAATCGTCACTGCTGCGGGCGCCGCAGCAGTGACCCGCGACGGGCGATGCAGCGGCTAGCGGGTCGTATAACCGCCGTTGGCGAAGATTGTCTGGCCGGTGATCCACCAGCCGTCGGTAACGAGGAATTTGACAATCGGCGCAATATCGCCGATTTCGGTGAGGCCGCTTTTGGTCTGCTTGCTGAGCGCCGCAGCCGTCGCGTGATAAGCCGCAGACTCTTTCGATTCGGCCGGATAGAAGAACGGCGTGTCCATCGGCCCCGGGCCGATCGCATTCACCGAAATGCCGCGCTCGCCGAACTCCTTCGACGCCGCCCGCGTGTAGTGCTCGATCGGCGCCTTGCTGCCCGGATAGATCGAATAGAACGGCGTATAGGCCGACAGCAGCGACGTCACGATGGTCACGACCTTGCCGTTGTCCGCCAGCTTCTTGCCTGCTTCCTGCAGGAAGAAAAACGCCGCTTTCGAATTGACCGCGAAGATCGTGTCGTAATCCTGCTCGGTCACTTCGACGATCGGCTTCTTGATCACCATGCCGGTGGTGTTGACGGCAACATCGATCTTGCCGAACTGGCTCAGCGCTTCATCGAACAGCCGCGTAACGTTTTTCGGCTGGGTCAAGTCGCCCTGCACCGCAATCGCCTTCGCGCCGGCGGCCTGCACGGCGGCGACGGTTTCTTCCGCCGCGCCGCGGGTGGCGTCGCTGTTGTAGTGGACCACCACTGCCGCCGCCCCGCCTTTGGCGAGCTCGCGGGAAATCAACCCGCCCAGGTTCTTCGCACCGCCCCCAATCAGGACAACCTTGCCGTTTAGAGAGTGATCTGCCATGACGTCCTCCAGGACATTGAGTGGGAGACCAAGTATAGGAGGAGGGATGGCCGCTATTGGACCGTCGTGGCTGGATGCAAAGTCCAGCAAACCTGAACAATGCGGATGGCGGGACGGCGCGGGCAACAACACCGTGCGCAATGTTGCAACCACAACACACACCACCTAACCGATCACCAACCCCGCCTCCGCCAGCAAGCGCCGCAGCCCCAGCTTCGGATAGGTCCGATCGACCGCGCGCACATCGGCGTGCGTTTCCTCAATGATCCAGTCGCGCACTTCCGCCGCAACCGGACGCAACACCCGATTCTCCGGCCACACCAGACAGCAGCGCCGGTTCGTCACGATGAGCTCCTCTTCGGCGGGCAACAACGCGCCCTCCAGGAGCCAATGCGACACCACGTTGAGCCAGCCGAGCGCGACACCCTGCCCGAGCAGCGCCGCCTGCACGACGATGGCGTAGTCGTTGAAGCTCAGCATGCCCACGGCATGCCGCCCATGTGCCGCGAACGCCTCGAAGCGGTCATGCCAGCCGCGCTCGCCGTCGTCCATCACGATCACCGTATCGCCGTGCTCGCGGCCCGTCCCGGTCGCGGCCGTCTCGTGATAGCGCCGGTTGCACACCGGCAGCAGCGTCTCCGGCATCACAAGCACGCTGTTCTCGCCGATCTCGTCCTCGTGCAGGAAGCGCATGCCGAGATCGACATCGACGAGCGGGCCGCCGATGCGTCCCGAGATCAGCTGAAATCGCAAATCGACATTCGGAAACGCCTGGTTCAGCCGGTTCATACGCGGCATCAGCCAGTGCGTGGTGAACGCGGTGGACACCGACAGCGTGACCGACTCGACACCCGTCGCACGCGCCTCGATCTCGCGTATCGCGCCCTCTATGCCGTTGAAACCTTCGGAGATTTTCCGGTAAAGGATCCTGCCGTTCTCGGTCAGCTCGATCCCACCGCGCACGCGCTCGAAAAGGCGCACGCCGAGATGGTCTTCCATGCGCGCCAGCATGCGGCTCACCGCCGGCTGGCTCACGTATAACTCCTGCGCCGCGCGCGTGAAGTTGCCGCAGCGCGCGGCAGCTTCGAACACGAACAGCGCATTGGCGCTCGGCAATTTTTTGCGAAGGTTAGGCATGACCTGATGTTATGCCTTGTCCAACAATTTGGGAATTGCCGCCAATAATGACGCGGCCTATATTTTCCCTGACGCAGGCCTCAACAGCGAGACAGGACGCAATGGACGCACGAGCGAAAACAGGTGTTTCGATCCGATCGGCAGCGAAGCGTTATGGGCCAGTAGTGGCTCTCGACGACGTATCGCTCGACATCGCCCCAGGCGAATTCGTCTCGCTGCTCGGACCGTCGGGGTCGGGCAAGACCACCCTGCTCGGCATTCTCGGCGGCTTCGTGCAGCCGAGTTCGGGCGCGGTCTGGGTCGGCGAGCGCGACATTACATTTGCGCCGCCGCACAAGCGGGACATCGGGATCGTCTTTCAGAACTACGCGCTCTTTCCGCATATGAGCGTCGGCGAGAACGTGGCGTTTGCGCTGCGCGCGCGCCGTCAGCCCAAATCGACGTGGGCCAAGAAGGTCGCCGATGCGCTCGCGATGGTGGAACTCTCGGGCTACGAGAGCCGCGGCATCGGTCAACTGTCCGGCGGCCAGCGCCAGCGGGTAGCGCTCGCCCGCGCGATGGTCTTCGAACCGCAACTGATCCTGATGGACGAGCCGCTCTCCGCGCTCGACAAGCAACTGCGCGAAACCATGCAGATCGAGCTGCGGCGGCTGCATCGCAAGCTCGGCGCGACGATCGTCTACGTGACGCACGACCAGCGCGAGGCGCTCACCATGAGCGACCGCGTGGCCGTGCTGAAGAACGGCCGGCTCGTGCAGATCGACACGCCTGAGCGGCTCTACGACCGTCCGTGCGACGCGTTCGTGGCGAGCTTCATCGGTGAGGCGACGCTGCTCGCCGTCACGCGCGCCGGCGACGATGCCGTGCGTCTCGGCGACACGGTTTTGCGCACCGCGCACCCGCTGCCGCGCGGCGACAAGCTGCTGCTCGCGGTGCAGACCGAAAAACTCGTAATCGACGGCGGCGATCGGCGTGACGGCGTGAATCGTCTGTCTTGCCACGTCACCGAAGTGCTGTACCAGGGCGAAAGCCTGCGCGTGTTCGCAACGCTCGCCGACGGCACCGCCATCAGCCTCAGGCAGCCGGGCGGCCACGACGCGCGCCGGCGCATCCCGGAGCCGGGCGCGCCGATGAGCGTCGTGCTCGATCCGCAGGACACGATCGTCGTGCCCGCCTGACCCCACTCATTTTTCGGCCGCCCACGCCTGGGGTATTCCCTCTCCCGTTTTCACAGCAAACAGCAAAAGGATGATTTCATGAAGCTCACCGATTTCAAGGTCCTGACGTTCGACGTCGTCGGCACACTCATCGACTTCGAGCGCGGCGTGCTCGCCTCCGTGCGGCGCCTAGGCGGCCCGGCAGCGCAGGACCTGACCGACGACCAGATCTTCGAGCCGTACATGCGCGGCCGCGCCGCTCATCCGGGCCGCTCGAGCCACGAAATGGCGAACGTCTACCTGTCGCTGGCGAAGGAACTCGGTCTGCCCGGCGACATGCAATCAGCCGCCGCGTTCCAGCGCGACGTGCTCGAATGGCCCGCCTTCGCGGATTCGGTCGCCGCGCTCAAACGTCTGCGCAAACATTTCCGCCTGGTTGCCATGACCAATGCGGACCGCGTCGCGCTGTCGGCCTACGCCCACACGCTTGGCGACCCGTTCGACGACACGGTCTGCTGCGACGAAACCGGCGTCGCCAAACCCGATCCGCAATTCTTCGCGTACAACCGGGGCCGCCAGGCCGCATTCGGCTACAAGTTCGGCGAGATCCTGCACACCGCGCAAAGCCAGTACCACGACATCGGCGTTGCCACGAAACTGGGCTATGCGACCTGCTGGATCGAGCGCCGTCAGGGCAAGCGGGGGTTCGGCGCCACACCGGTGCCCGAAGCCGTCACGACGCCGACGTTCACGTTCCCGACGCTCGCCGCGCTCGCGGACGCCGTCGAAGCCGAAGCGCGCCTCGCCGCCTGAGCCGATGCTCGCGCCGA
Source organism: Paraburkholderia sp. GAS38 (assembly GCF_050434965.1). Classification (NCBI taxonomy): domain Bacteria; kingdom Pseudomonadati; phylum Pseudomonadota; class Betaproteobacteria; order Burkholderiales; family Burkholderiaceae; genus Paraburkholderia; species Paraburkholderia sp. GAS38. The sequence continues at coordinate 227,955 of NZ_JBNDJO010000004.1, forward strand.
CAGCACGCCCCTCGTCCCCGCCTGAGTCGCTCTGGCAAGCGCTCGCTGCCGCCTCGCCCGATGCGGGCGCGGCCATGCATGCCGGCGCGCCGCTCGCGCGCGATCTCGACGTCGAAGTCGCGGTGATCGGCGCGGGCTACTCGGGTCTCGCCGCAGCCTATGCGCTGCAAAAACGCGGCGTCGGTTGCGCTGTACTCGACGCGAACCCGGTCGGTTGGGGTGCAAGCGGGCGCAATGGCGGCGTGGTGTCGTCGAAATTCAGGCTGTCGTTTCCCACCATCGACCAGGTGTACGGCCTCGATACCGCGAAGCGCATGCACCGGCTCGCGCATGAAGGCGTGCGGGTCGTCGAATCGCTGGTCGACGAGTTCGGGCTCGCGCGGGCTCGCTTCGAGCATACGGGCAGCCTGCGCTGCGCACACACCGAGCGCGCGCTCGCGGCGATCTGCGCCGAAGCCGACTGGGTGCGCACGAAGCTCGGCGATACGTCGATGAGCGTGCTATCGCGCGCCGAAGTCGAGCGCGAGACGGGGTCGAAGAGGTTTGTCGGCGGTGTGCTGAGCGCCGATGCCGGCACGATCCTGCCGCTCGAATACGTGCGCGGACTCGCGCGCGGCATGACGCTGCGCGGCGTGCCGATTTACGAATCGACACCGGTACTGCAGATGCATCGCGCACCCGGCGATAGGCACGTGGCGTTGAGCACGCCGGGCGGTACGGTGCGTGCGAAGCAGGTGATCGTCGCGACCAATGCCTATTCGGATCTCACGCCGGCCACCTCGCCGTATCAGCGCGAACTCGTGCCGTTCCGCAGCGCAATGATCGCCACCGAACGCCTGCCCGCCGATCTCGATGCGCGTCTGATGGTCGAACGCCGCAGCTACACGGAAACGCGGCGCATGATGAAGTGGTTCCGCAAGGTGGACGGCCGCATGCTGTTCGGCGGTCGCGACGCATTCGGCAAGGAAGGCCAGATGACCGGCTTCGATGCGCTGCAGCGGGCGATGGTCGCGCTCTTTCCCGCTCTCGCCGGCGTACGCGTGGCGTATCGCTGGTCGGGCTATGTCGGCATGACATTTAATTCGCTGCCGCATGTCGGGCGCAGCGACGATGCCACGACCTTCTGTCTGGGGTATAACGGAGCAGGCGTCGCGATGGCCAGTCTGCTAGGACAGCATGCCGCCGCGCTCGCCCTCGGCGAGACGCCCGAGCTTTCGCTGCTCGGCACGCCCGGTCTGCGGCCCGTGCCTTTTCATTCGCTGCGCGCGCCGGGTGTGAGGCTCGTCGCCGCGTGGTATCAGTTTCTCGACGCCGTAGGTGCATGATGACGACCGCCAAACGGATGCTCCAAGGACCCACATTGATGCAGGCCACCCAGTCCGATCCTGCCGCGCGCTACCAGCGGCGCGAAGATCGCACGATGCTTCTCCTGATGGCGCCGGCGCTCCTCGTGATCGTCGTGCTGCTCGTGGTGCCGCTCGCCTGGCTGTCGTGGCAGTCGATCTATCACGACGGCTTCACGCTCGAAAACTATCGGCGCATGTTCACGGGCGCCTACCTCGAAACCTTTCTGCTCACGTTCAAACTGAGCATCGTCGTGACCGTCGTCACGCTGATGCTCGGCTATCCGGTGGCCTACTTCGCGGCCTCGCTGTCGCCCAGGCTGAGCGCGCTTGTCCTCGGCATGGTCATCCTGCCGTTCTGGACGAGCGTGCTTGTGCGCACTTACGCATGGCTCGTGTTGCTGCAGCGCACGGGCCTCGTCAACAAGGCCTTGATCGCCTCGGGCCTGATCGACCGGCCGGTGCAACTCGCCTATAACCAGTTCGGCACGGTCATTGCGATGGTTCATATCCTGCTGCCGTTCATGGTGCTGCCGCTCTTTTCGGCCATGCAGAAGATTCCGTCGAATCTCTCGCAGGCGGGCGCGAGTCTCGGCGGCTCGCCGCTGCATGTATTCATGCGTGTGTTCCTGCCGCTTTCGATGAGCGGCGTGTTCGCCGGTGTCACCCTCGTGTTCGTGCTTTGCCTCGGTTTCTACATCACGCCTGAGTTGATGGGCGGCGGCAAATCGATCATGGTGTCGATGGTGGTGAGCCGCAACGTCGAGATCTATAACAGTTGGGGCGCGGCGAGCGCGGTAAGCGTCGTGCTGCTGATCTGCGTGTTCGCGATTTTCTACGCCGCGAGCCGCGTGGTGCCACTCGAAAAGACCCTGGGCGCGAAATGACCAAGCTTTCGTTCGGACGGATCGTCCTCGGCGCGGCGGTCGTGCTGATTCTCCTGTTCCTCATGATACCGGTGCTGATCGTCGTGCCGCTGTCGTTCTCCGACACGCGCTTCATGACTTTCCCCCCGCCGGCCTATTCGCTGCGCTGGTATCACTCGTTCTTCGACAACCCCGCATGGATCGACGCCGCGCGCACCACGCTGACCGCTTCGACCTGCGCCGCGCTGCTCGCGACCCCGCTCGGTGTATGCGCCGCCTATGCGATTCAGAACGGCACGCATTGGATCATGCGCTATCTGCGCACCCTGCTGATGCTGCCGTTGATGGTGCCGATCATCATCGTCGCGGTGGGCGTGTTTTTCGTCTACTCGCAGGCCGGCTATGTGAATACGCTCGGCGGGCTGATTCTCGCGGATACGATGCTCGGGCTGCCGTATGTGCTGATCTCGGTCGGCGCCGATCTTCGTACCTTCGACCGCACCCAGGAAATGGTCGCCCGCAGCCTCGGCATGAATCGCTTTCGCAGCTTCATGACGGTAACGCTGCCGCAGATCAAGGCAAGCGTGATCTCCGGCGCAGTGTTCGTATTCATTCAGGCGCTCGACGAAACGGTGGTCGCACTCTTCGTGTCGGGTGGCTCGAACCAGACGCTGACGCGCCGCATGTTCGTCACGCTGCGTGACGAGATCGATCCGACCATCGCCGCAATCAGCACGATGCTCACCGCGCTGACCCTTTGCCTCGTGATGATCGTCGTCGTAAGCCGGCGCGCCGGCACGGCGCGGGCCTGAACTCCTCCTACGCGCTTCTCACATGATCAATGCACTGAAGTTCTATATCGGCGGCGCGTGGGTCGAGCCGTCGGGCACGGCACGCCTGCCGGTGATCGATCCCTGCACCGAAGAAGCGTTCGCCGAAGTGGCAATGGGCACGCCCGCCGACATCGATCGCGCGGTCGCTGCGGCAAAACACGCGTTCACGTCGTTCTCGCAGACTACGCCCACCGAGCGCCTCGCACTGATTCGCCGCATTCTGGAAGTCTTTCTCGAACGTCACGATGAGATGGGCGAGACGATTTCTCGCGAGCTGGGCGCCCCGCGCGCGATGGCGCATGCGTGGCAGGCGGGGATCGGGCGCCGGCATCTCGACGAGCTGATCCGCACGTGCGAAACGTTCGCGTGGCAACGCCAAAAAGGCACGACGCTCGTCAATCACGAACCGGTAGGCGTTGTCGCACTCATCACGCCGTGGAATTGGCCGATCAATCAGATCGTCTGCAAGGTTGCGCCCGCCATCGCGGCCGGCTGCACGATGGTGCTGAAGCCCAGCGAAGTGACGCCGCTCAACGCGTTGCTGTTCGCGGAAATTCTCGACGCCGCGGGCGTGCCGCCGGGCGTCTTCAATCTCGTGAACGGCGATGGACCGACCGTCGGTGCGGCGCTTGCGGCGCATCCCGATGTCGACATGGTGTCGTTCACCGGCTCGACCCGCGCTGGCGTCGAGATCGCAAAGCTCGCGGCGCCCACCGTCAAGCGCGTACATCAGGAGCTGGGCGGCAAGTCGGCCAATATCCTGCTGGACGACGTCGATTTCGACGCAGCGGTGACGGCAGGTGTCAACGCCTGCTTCAACAACAGCGGCCAGTCGTGCAACGCGCCGACGCGCATGCTCGTGCCCGAGGCACGCCATGACGAAGCCGTGGCGATTGCCCGGCGCGCGGCGCAAGCGCATTGCGTCGGCCCCGCCGGCGATGAGCGCACGACCATGGGGCCGGTTGTCAGCAGCGTGCAGTTCGAGCGCGTGGAACGGTTGATCGCGGCCGGCATCGACGAGGGCGCGCAGATCGCGGCAGGTGGGCTCGGTCGGCCGCAAGGTCTCGAACGCGGCTATTACGTGCAACCCACTGTGTTCGCGAACGTGCGTCCTGCAATGACGATCGCGCGTGAAGAGATCTTCGGACCCGTGCTCGCGATCATGCCGTATCGCGACGAGGAAGAGGCAATTGCGATCGCGAACGACAGCCCCTTCGGCCTCGCGGCCTACGTCCAGTCCGCCGATCTCGAACGCGCGCGGCGCGTGGCGTTCCGGTTGCGGGCGGGCAGCGTGTACCTGAACTATCCCTCATGGGACGCCGGCTCGCCTTTCGGCGGCTACAAGCAATCGGGCAACGGGCGCGAATACGCCGAATGGGGACTCGAAGCGTTTCTCGAGGTGAAGGGTATCGTGGGATATGGAGACTGAAGGCGACTCGGCGCGCCCGCGGTCACCGAGCACCTCAGCGGTTTCCGGGCCGCGCGCTGCGGGTTCGCTGCCCCGGGCCGGCACGCCGGTCAGGGGCGGCCACGCAGCATATCCGCGATACGTTCCGCGATCATGATGGTCGGCACATTCGTATTGGCGCAGGGTATCGACGGCATCAGCGACGCATCGCATACGTATAGCCCGCTGACGCCGTACACGGCGCCACGCGCATCGCAAACCGCGAGCGGATCGTCGGCGGTGCCCATCCGGCAGGTTCCCGACGGATGCCAGGTGCCGCCCACCGAGCGCGTGACGAATTTCGTCAAGGCACGATCGTCGGCGAGCAGGTCGTTCAGCGTCACGCCCTGAGTGACCACGCGTCGCACGAGCCACGCGCGAAACGGCCCCGCAATGTCCAGCAGCGCGCTCAGCATGCCGCGTTGCAACGCATTCCACGCACCGGGCACGGCCACACTCGCCACACGCGGCGAATAGCTCGAAGGCAGCAGCGTCGTGCGATGCTTCGCCATCATCGGATCGGCCAGCGTTTCAGCGCCGAAGCGCAGCGCCCGCTTCAGGCGTTCGAGATCGCGCGCATCGGACAGCATGTTGAAATCGACAGCGGGCTCGCAATGCGGACTCGCCGAGGTGAGTGTCACACGGCCGCGCGAGTAGGACTTGTTCACCCAGAAGAAGATCGTGCCGAGCCGGTAGCCGACTGAATGCCAGCCCGAACGCGACAGGATCGCACCGTGCATGTCGCCGGGGACCGTGCCGGGCATGCCTGACGAAAAGCGCACGATGGCCTGCTCGTGATGCTCGTCGGGAAACGGCGTGCGGGCGGTCCGCGGCAAAACCGCGGAAACAGCGATCGACGGATGCTCCATCAGATTGCCGCCAACGCCGGCTCGATCCGCGCGTATCTCGATACCGAGCGCGGCGAGCTCAGCGGCCGGTCCGATGCCGCTTCTCATGAGCAGCGCGGGACTGTGGATCGCGCCTGCACAGACAATGACATGCGCGGCGCGCAATTCTTCAGCCACGCCATCCCGGCCCTCACCGGCGACGATGCGCGCGCCGACTGCGCGCGTGCCGTCGAACAGCACGCGCTCGACGAGCGTTCCGGTGCGGATCTCGAGGTTCGGGCGGGCGCGCACCGCGTCGTCGAGATAGCAGACCGAGGTCGGGATACGCTCGCCGGCCTCGCTCACGGCAATCGATCCGATGAACGTACCGTCCTGCCACACGCCATTCTGGTCGTTGCGCCGCACGTGGCCGTGCGCATCGAGCGTGTCGAGCACCGCGCGCACGAAAGGCGAAATGCGTGCCCCGTTCGCGCGCTGAATGCGGACCGGGCCGCTCTTGCCATGCAACTCGCCGTCGAAGTCGCAATCGGATTCGAGTTTGCGGAAGTACGGCAGGCACGCGCTCCAGTTCCAGCCGTGTGCGCCGAGCGCGTGCCATTCGTCGTAATCGGCAGGCGCGCCGCGATTCGCCATCAGCGCATTGATCGCCGAGCCTCCGCCGAGCAGGCGCGCCTGTTCGTAACGGCGTGTCGTCGCCGACGTACTCATGCGCGCCTTCAGGCGCTGCCAGATGTTCGCCGTGTCGAGATAGGCGCGGCCGGGATACCGGCTGCGCACAGCAGCGGGCATGTCCGTCCGCGAGATATTGCGGCCGGCCTCGACGAGGCAGACGGTCTTGCCGGCCTCTTCGGACAGGCGCGCCGCGAGCACGCAGCCGGCCGAGCCGCCGCCGAGAATCAGATAGTCGATCACGTTCGCTGAGTACGCAGGCGTTGAACTGTGCGGGGCCGGCGCGGCAGGGCGAGCCCGTCAGCCCGCGTGCAGGCAAGCACGCCGCGCTTTACTGCATGAACTTGAGCCAGCGCGCCTTCGCCTGAATCCCGGCGTCCGAGGCCCACCACTCCTCTGACATGAGCGCCTGCTTCGCCGCGTTATCCGGTGAACTCGGCAGCTCGCTCGCGCGCTTCGCGTCGATCTTGCCCGTCTTGAAGGCCGCCGGATTGCCCGGGCCGTAGTCGATGTAGAGCGGCAGGTTCGCCTGCAAGTCCGGCGAGACGGCGGCGTTGACGAACTTGATCGCCTCGGGGAGGTTCGGTGCGTTCTTCAGAATGCATAACTGGGTGTTCTGGAGAATGCCGTCGTTGAACGTGAAGTCGATGTCGGGATTATCCTTGCGCACGGCGCTCGCGCGGCCGTTCCAGATCATCGTCATATCGACTTCCCCGTCGTGCAGCAGTTGCGCCGACTGCCCTCCCGATGTCCACCAGACGGTCACGTCCGGCTTGATCTGCTGAAGCTTCCTGAACGCACGGTCGACATCGAGCGGATAAAGCTTGTCGCGCGGCACGCCGTCGGCGAGGAGCGCGGCTTCGAGTACCGTCTGCGGGTCGTTGCGCAACGCACGTGTGCCGGGGAATCCCTTCACGTTCCAGAAATCGGCCCAGCTTTGCGGCACCTTCTTCAAGGTCTTCTTGTTGTAGCCGATGACCGTCGAATAGAACTCATAGGCGACCGAATACGGCGTGCGGTATTTCTCAGGCATCGCGGCCGCATTGGGGATCTTCGAGAAATCGAGCTTTTCGAGCAGGCCTTCGTGGCCGCCACGCAGACAGTTGGAGGTCGGTGTATCGACCACGTCCCAGATCGGCTTGCCGGTCGCGCCCTGTGCCTTGATCTGCGGCCACGCGTCCGGGATGCTGTCCTGGTTCACGGTGATGTTCAGCAGTTTCGCGGCCGGATCGAGGATCGCCTTCGTCTGCGCTTCCTGATACGTACCGCCTTGGGAGACGAAGGTAATTTGCCCAGCGGCAAAAACAGGCGTTAGACACGCAGGCACCAGACCCGCGACACCAAGAATCAGAACTGCGGCAAGCGGGCGCAACGTTGGCTTCTTGATCACGACTGTGTCCTCGAAACGTTAGGCGAAAGATATCGTGGGTGTAATGCGCGTTGAGCAAAATATAGTGAGTCTATTTTGCGGCGACAACACCGGAATTGTTTTGGTGCCCATGACATCACGTTATGGCAAGAGCGTGACGCCGGCACCCGCTTGTCTTTCGAGGACTGCTGTCAACGTCGTGGTACCGCCGGCTTGACCGCTACAGCCGTTTTCTACGAATTGCCGGGCGGACTCCCGGAATTGCGATCGAGGATTTGACGCATTTATCACCCTGGGAAAAGCAGGAGAACTGCTGCATCTGCAGCGCTACGCGCCGCGCGTAGCCTTTGCCGCCGCCGCTGTAGCGCGACAGTGCCGAGTCGACATTGCCGCCCGCGGCGTCGAGATAGCCGCGCAAGATCGACGAGCCGATGGTCACGTTGACGACCGGATCGGAGAGGTCCTTGCCGCCCGAGACCAGTTGCGGGTGCGCCGAAGGCAACACCTGCATCAGCCCTTGCGCTCCCGCTGAGCTGACAGCACGCCGGTTGAAGCCCGATTCCGTGGCGATCACGCCAAGCAGCAACACCGGCGACATCGCAAAGCGATCCGCCGCGTCGAGCACCGCATGCGCAATGGCAGTCGACTCTCCGCGCGCCACACGGAATTGCCCTGACAAGATGGTTGCGATTTCAACGAGTGCCGATGCGTTGCCGTCGCTCGCCGGCTGGCTGGCCATGACGGGTACGGCTACTGCCGGTGCAGCCAGGCCCGGCGTGTCGACGCCCGGCGCATCCGTGATCAGCGGCGCTTCGGCCGCCTGCATCGCACTCGCAAATGACAGCGCCAGCATGCCCAGCGCCCGTCGCATCCAGCGTGTGGCTCGCGTGGCGCGGCCTTCCCTTCCCCTGTTCGTTTGCTTGTTCTGCATATCGCCCGCTGGTTATTAGCGTGCGATGAACAGTAACGGGAATGGCATATCGGGCGAACAAAAACCCGTCCGCCCGACGTAAACGCCGTATCAAGATCGCAGCGCCTGAAGCGCCGCGTGGAACCCGCTTTAGTGCGCTTTGGTCTGCTTTAGTCCGCGTTCAAGGCCGGCGCGCTCACCTGCAGGCTCGCGACAAACGCAGCGATACGCTCGCAGGCCTCGGCGAGCCGGGCCTCGTCGACCACGAAGCCGAGCCGCACGAAACCGTTGGCGGTCTCGCCGAAGGCGCTCGCATCGAGCAGCGAGACGCCCTGGGCCCGAAACAGTTGCCAGGTGAAATCGACGGTATCGAGGCCGCAGCCGCTGACGTCCACCATCATGAACATGCCCGCTTCGGGCAACAGGCAGCGCAGTCCCTTCACCTGGCTCAAGCGCTCATAGACGACGTCGCGGCGGCGCCGATACACCTCGCGCATCTCGGCGACGATCTGCGCCTTTTGCTCGAACGCGGTGAGCGCGGCCTCCTGGATAAACCCAGGCAACCCATATAGCATGCACAGCGCCAGTCGGCCCAGATGACCGATCAGTTCCTTGGGTCCGACAGCCCAGCCCACTCGCCAGCCCGCCATGGCATGCGATTTCGACAGGCTGGCAATGGTCACGGTCCGCTCGGCCATGCCCTCGAGCGACACAATGCTGACGTGCTCGCGTTCAAACGTCAGGTCGGCATAGACCTCGTCGGACAGCACCCACAAGTCATGCTGGCGAGCCAGTTGCGCGATGCGTTCCAGATCGGCACGCGGCATCACGACGCCAGTGGGGTTGCACGGCGTGGCGAAGAAAATCGCTTTGGTGCGCGGCGTGATGGCCGCTTCGAGCGCATCGCAATCCAGATGGAAACCGCGCGCCGGATCGACCGGCACGGGCACCAGCGTGGCGCCCGAGGCCCGCACGCAGGCTTCGTAGGTCAGATACAGCGGCTCCGGCACGATGACTTCGTCGCCGGCCTCGCACAGGCAAAGCGACGTGGCGAAGATGCCGTTCTGCGCACCGGCGCACAGCATCACGTTTTCCGTACTCACGGCACGGCCGGTGGTGCGCGTGTGCTCGCGCGCAATCGCGGCACGCAAGGGCTCGCGCCCCACCACCGTGGTGTAGTGCGTATCGCCACCGCGCAATGCGTCGACTGCCCGCTCGACGATCGCCTCAGGCGTCGCGAAGTCGGGATCGCCCACGCTCAGTACGATCACATCCTCGCCTCTTGCCCGCGCCTGTTGCGCGGCATGGTGAATCTCCCACGCGGACGTGCGCTTGCCTTGCAGGCGCTCCACCAGACTTGAATACTTCATCCACGCACTCCTCGCGATGCAGGCAGAGTGGGCCAGCGCCCCCTGTCCCGCCTCGTCGTAGCAGCATGCCGGATGCACCGGCACGCGATGTTCCAGACAGTTCCCATAGACACGTTGCAGCGCCGCGACGAGGACGGCCCTCTGCGGGCCACACGCGCGCGCACTGCAACCGCGCGTATGCGACGCGCGGTCCGGCCATCAATGTAATGGGGCGCGGGCAAAACGTCCATCCTTACGAACGACGTTTTGCGGATAAACCTGGAGGAGGCGTGAAAAACTCAATGCGCGCGGCGGCGTTCAAGGGGCGAACGCCGCGCATCTGAAGGTCTAGATCTGGCGACGCAGTTCAGCCGGCGGCACCTTCATCAAGTGCCGGTACTTCGCCACGGTGCGCCGCGCAACCAGCACGCCCTGCTCGGCCAGCATGCGCGCGAGCGAGACGTCCGAGAGCGGATCGCTGGTGTTCTCCGCGGCGATCATTTCCTTGAGCAACGCGCGCACGGCCGCGGCGGAACAGGTGCCGCCGCTTTCGGTGCCCAGTTCGCGCGGGAAGAAATGCTTGAATTCGAAAATGCCGCGCGGCGTCGCCATGTACTTGTTGCCCGTAGCGCGCGAGATCGTGGACTCATGCAGGCCGAGTTCTTCGGCGACGTCGCGCAGCACCATCGGCTTGAGCGCGATCTCGCCGTACTGGAAGAAGGCCTTCTGATGCGCGACGATGCATTCGGCCACGCGCTGAATCGTATCGAAACGCTGCTGTGCATTGCGGATCAGCCAGCGCGCTTCCTGCAGTTGCTGCGCGAGCGGCGAACGGCTCGCGCCGGCGGATTGCGCAAACAGCTCGGCGTACATGCGATGGATCCGCGCACGCGGCTGCACCGCCGGGTTGATATTGACGATCCACTTGTTGCGCACCTGGCGCACGATCACGTCCGGCACAACATAGTTGTCTTCGGTGCGGCCATAGAAATTACCGGGCTTCGGGTCGAGCTTGCGCACCAGCGCACAGGCCACGCGCAATTCTTCCGCCGAGCAGCCGATCTGCTTTTGCAATTCCGCCTGCTCGCGGCGTGCGAGCCGTTCAAGGTGATGCTCGACGATCTGCAGCGCGACATCGCGCCCGGGCACGTCGTCGGGCATGGCGTGGAGTTGCAGCGCGAGGCACTCGGAGAGCGTGCGTGCGCCGACGCCCGGGCGGTCCAGCGCCTGCACGAGGCGCAATGCCACCAGCAATTCGTCTTCGGTCAATACGGGCTCGAGGTCGACGATCGCGGCCAGATCGGCCAGGTCCTGACGCAGATAGCCGTCGTCGTCGAGCGCTTCGATCACGAAACGCGCGACTTCCCGATCGCGCTGGTCGAGCCGGTACAGCCGCAACGCGTCGTGCAACTGTTCACGCAGCGTGGGTTGGGAACGGGCCCAGTCGGCCGGATCGCTGCCTTCGGAATCGCCGTTCTGGCGCGACGAACTGCGGCTGAACGAATCGCCGGAGTATTCGCTGGCGTAGTCGTTCGAGTCGCTGGAATCGCTCGAGTAGTCGCTGGACGCTTCATCCTGAGACACGCTCTCGCGCGTGTCGGCCACCGCGGTGTCGAGCGTCGTCTCGCGTTCGCTCACCGTAGCGGTTTCGCCGGCGACGGCCTCGACGCCGTCACCGCCCGTCGAAGAAGTTGCGAGCGCAACGTCTTCGGTGTCGGTGGCGTCGTATTCGAGAAACGGATTCGTGTCGAGGGCAGTCCGCAACTCCTGCTGGAATTCGAGGGACGACAACTGCAATAGCCGCACTGACTGTTGCAACCGCGGTGTCAGTGCGAGCGACTGCCTCGTGCGTAGTTCGATTGAAGGCGGCATTGTAGTCAGGTCCTGTGAACAGTTCGAAAACATCGTGTGGCCTATGCAGAGCAACTGCCGTACCAGCTCTCGCAAACTGCTGTTTTTTCTCAGCTTTAGTTTTTTCGCCGAGGCCGCGCAGGCCATTCGAGCCCCAACTTTTACAATCCGCCGGAAAAATGTTTACAAAGAACCGCAACCGGCCGACCGGGCCGCCAAGGCCGCGCAGCAACGGCTTGTGTTGCACCGCACAGCGCGTGAGTCCCTTGCCGCAACGGCATTTGCCGCGTCCGGACCACGCGATCGCCTTGCCGGGAACGCTCCTTGCGCCTCGAAGCCATGTGGACGATTAACAGGACCGCATCTTTTATCAACAACACAAAGGAGCTCGACCTATGAAGACCCTCAATTTCATCAAGGCAGCCGGCAGCATCGCCTGTGTCGCTTTCGCCCTGAACGCTACCGCTCAGACGAGCAGCTCGGCGCCGCCTGCTGCTTCGGAAACGATGGGCCAGCACATCGACGACGGCACGATCACCACCAAGGTGAAGGCCGATCTGCTCGGCGCCAGCAACGTGAAATCGACCCATATTCACGTCAAGACCCGCCATGGCGTGGTGTGGCTGACGGGCACGGTGCCGAGCTCGGACGACAAGGCAGCGGCGGCAGAAGTGACGCAAAACGTGAACGGCGTGCAAAGCGTCAAGAACCACCTGAAGGTGGTGGCCGACTAAACCGGAAGCACGCTTGACGGCATCGGCTATGCTGTCGATGCCGGATTCAAACAAAGGGCCGTCCGCATTGCGGACGGCCCTTTGTGCTGGATGGTTCCGGTGATCCGGCAAGACGCCGGCTCACCGAGTCCAGGTTAGTGCCCGCCTAGTGCCTGGCGGCCTTGAACTGATCCCGCAGATCGCGAATCCGGTCATGGTTTTGCAGCACACCCTGAAACTGCTGCTCGACGACAATACGGACATCGGCGGGCAGTTCCTTCTCGAGCGCATCGTGATAGCGCTTCTTCGCCACGTCCTCACCCTTTTCGCAGTCTTCGAGAATCGCATAGTCGGTGCGCCCGGCGACAGCCGCTTTGACATCGGTCCAGCCGCGATGCAGTGCGCCACTCACCGTACCGCCGGTTTCCGGCTTGCCGCCCAGCCGTTGGACCACGTCCTGCAGTTCACGCGCGCCGCGCGAGCAGTCTTCGGCTCGTGATACGAAGAGCGTCTTGAGCTGCGCATCGTGCGTATCTTCGGCAGCCTTGCGAAAGCCACGCTCGCCGTCCTTCGATGTTTCGACCAGATCGTTCAATACACTCGTCACATTGGTAGACATTGCATTCCTCCGGGGTTTCGTGGTTCATCGGATCCGCTGCCGGTGGCAACGGCTCTCCACTTACCCCGCATGCCGCATGCCTGGAGCGCACGCTGCAACGGCGTGCCGGCGCGGCTGCGCAAACGCGTTGGCAAACACATCGGCATACGCGTTTGCAAACGCATTTGCAAAGTTACCCAGCGAAGGTAAATGTTGGCGCAGACCGCAGCCGCGTCCCGCTCCCTCGCGCCTTGCCAAGCCCGCATGGCATGAGCCTCCGCAGCTTTCGCGCCGGGTTTCCAACCAATGGCATGGATGTTGCTGTGCTAGTGCTGCCCACCCTCGCGCGACCCGCTCGCTGATCAGCCGGACGCGCCCCAATCGAAAAGCAATGGGCACGCAACACCGACATAGGGAGAACCTCATGAAAATCAGGAGAGCAGAATTTCTATTGGCCGTGGCGATTGTCACGTCCGCTGCGGTCATGCAGATCCGCGAATACGTCTTGAAGACCGCGCCGCAGGACGCCGTCCAGACACTGTCCTGCGAAACCCCGCATCAGGGCCTCGCGCCGGCGGCCTGCGCTGCCATGCGCAGCGAGCATCCCGTCGACGGCGCGACGCATCCGCAACAGTCGGCCCCGCGCATCTGGGTATAACGAAGGCGGGGCAACTATCTAACACGCGCTCAGGCGTGCTTTTCGTTTAACTCGGGCATGGTATCCGGCGGCCGGGTTGGGTCGAAATCGGCCCAACGGCCTTTCTGCCAGCGGCCGGTGGCGCGCTCGATAGCCGTACCGCCCGCATCGCGCAAAAGGCGCGCGGCGTCGTACTGACTGTCCGGCGAAACGTGCACCGCCAGCAACACGCCCGAGTCGCGCGTTTCGTCATGCCGCGGAGTGTGTCGTCCCAGCCTGCCGCCTTCGCGCGTGTGCGACATGGCGCCGACCAGCGAGCCGATATACGCGCCCACCCCTGCGGCAATGACCGACACCAGCACCGGCGCCGCAAACAGCGTAAAGATGCCGACGCCGACCGCCGCGCCCACCACGGCGCCAATCGTTACACCTTTGCCCGCGCCTTTGGGCGCCTCGGCAGCGCCCGCATCGGTGCCGATATCGCCGCCGATCGGAAAACGCGCATGTTGTCCAACCGGATTGACGAAGAACAGCGTCACGTCCTCCTCGACGAAACCGCTATTGAACAGTCGTTGTGCGGCGCTTTCGGCCGCGGGAAATGTAGTAAAACGCGCAGCGACGATCAGTGACATATGACCTCCTTTCATCGCGGAAGAGAATGGTGGACACATCCATCACTAGCGGCGACCCGGCTCCATGCCTTCGACCCGGAACAGTCCACTATGCAACACTACTCCACCGCCGTCGTTGCGGTCGAGTTCCTCGGCACACACCGAACGGATCCGGCCACGACCCTGTTCGAATGCCTTGAGCAGGACGTCTTCACGCGCCGAGGACGCGCCGAAGTGGTCCTCGAGCGCCTCGGCCGTGATCGCGCACATCACCGGTTCGCCGTCGACCTGCGCCATGAACTGCACGGTCAGGCTCGAACCGTTGAAGCCCGGTTCGTCGTCAGGAAAAGTAATGCGCATGGTGGCGTCCTCATAGGCCGGGCGCGGCAGAATCGCGTTCATGATGCGGCCGGCCCGAATGTCTTCAGGTGCAGTTCGGCGTGTATGGAATACCGGAATTTCATGCACTTTCTCCCTGTTTATAGAGCCGCAGCGACCCTGCGCCTCTGGCTGTTCCGCTTCCGTGGCGAGCGTGCAAGCGACTTCACTTGCGCGGCGCCGGGCATCGCCTCGAACTCGCTTTCGGCTCCGTTCAAGGAGCTAACGAGCAAGACCTATGCCCGTGCAAAATCAGCCGGGCTCCACATCTGGATCGTCGGGTTAAAACGGTTCGTCGACGCGGTCCGGTTCGATGTGCGCGCCGGCTGCGAGATTGGCGTCGCCGTCGGCGGACGCAGCGCATCCTGCGAGCGACGATAAAATCACAGCATTCCTTATCAAATCGCGAAAAATGCGAAAGGCAGCCAGAACGCGAGGCGCTGCACGCGGAAACCCTCCAACGCAAAACGCCCTCACCCCTGACCGAAACGCGACGCGCACGCTCGCCCACAAAGGCGCACCATAGCCATTCGCCGCTTTCCAGCTTTCCAAGCTTTCGCAGCACCACCACCCATTCCCGGAGGAACACCATGCGCATTGAAACCGCCTTCCTTTTCGACCTCGACGGCACGCTGGTCGACAGCGTGTATCAGCACGTCCTCGCGTGGAAGCAGGCGCTGGATCAGGAAGGAATCGAGCTATCGGTGTGGCGCATCCATCGCAAGATCGGCATGAGCGGCGGTCTGTTCACCAATCAGTTGCTCCGCGAGACCCGCAGCGAGATGAGCGCCGAGCGCATCGAGCGGTTGCGGCAGGCGCATGCCGAGGCCTATCGGCGCCTGGGCAGCCAGGTGCGGGCGTTGCCCGGCGCACGCGAACTGCTCGCCGCGCTCAGCGAAAGCGGCACCCGCTGGGCCATCGCCACGAGCGGCCGGATGGAAACCGCCGCGGTCAATCTCGCCGCACTCGGGGTCGATCCGGAGAAAGCGGTCGTGGTGACGCGCGACGATGTGAAGTATGCGAAGCCCGATCCCGATCTGTTCATTGCCGCGGCCCATCGCCTCGGTGCGCCGATCGAACAGAGCGTGGTGGTCGGCGACAGCATCTGGGACATGCTCGCCGCGCAGCGCTGCCGTGCCCTGGGCGTCGGTCTGCTATCCGGCGGTTACGGCCAGGATGAACTCGAACGCGCCGGCGCCCTGCGCGTCTATGAGGATCCGGCTGACCTGTTGCTGCATCTCGACGAGGTCGCCGCACGTCCGTAGCGGGTCCCGTGCGCGGTCGCCGATTCCTGACCGGCGCTGCGTGCCTACCAGGGACTGCACGGCGCGATAACCAGCATCGCGATATCGGTCGCCACCAGGCCGAGGATGAACATGGTGCTGGACATCGCGCAGATCCGCGACAGGAGCCAGTCACGCTCGGCGCGTGTGCCTCTGAGCGCCGACGGGAAGCGCCAGGGAATGCGCGCCGTGCGCCACAGATTGCGCCATGCCACATAGGCGCCGACGCCGCCGAAGATCAGGCAGACGACGCTCGCGACAACAACGGTGGCCGGCGTCCACGGCATCATATGCACGACGAACAGCGGGCCGGCCGCCGCGCACGATCCGCCGAGGACCATTTCCGCGATACTCACCTGGGCGAGCCACGCGAGCGGCGCCAGCAGCAGCGCGATCAGGATCTGCGTGGCGCTGATCTGCTGCGCGTGCGACTGCGACGTATTCACTTCCTGCGAAGCTGCCGGCCCGGGCGCTACGGTGCGAACGGTCGGCGGTTGCGCGCCGACGCCGCGGCCCGGCGCGGGGCCGTGACGCGAGGGGGCGCGCGAGTTGAGTCGTTCCGCGGTCATGCTGATTCCGATAGAAATGCGGGGAGTTCTCGTGGGCTACCGCCACCGCTCGCCGGTTGCGCTCCGAACCCGAATCCAGCGGAGCGCCACGGAGGCCTCCTCAAGATGGGTTCGCAGCAGCGCGTGCGAGCAGCGGACGGACGTCCACCGGCGCAACGCAGCAAGAATTGGGCCGAATTCGCAGGCGCTTGAATAAGTCCGCCGTCAGGCCGTGGGCACAGGGCCGTTAAGGGCCGTTAAGCCCCGCACGCCCGGTCGCGGAGTCAGCAGCGCGCAAGAATTGCAATCGTTCGGACGCTTTTTACGCGCTTTGCCGTGCGAGGCGGCACGGGTCACACGGACGCGACAGCGGATTGGACGCGGCGCAGCATGCCCAGCACCCGGAAGCCGTCGCTCGGACGCCGCGTGGTAGAAGGAATGCCCATTGCTGTCACCAGTGGACATCCATCGTTCGGCCGCGCGCCGTAGCCGCGGCCCGCGCGCGCTTGCCCACTCATGCACGACACCGAAACCCTCTGGTTCCTCATCGTCGGCAGCGTGCTCGTCTTCATGGGCATCGCGGCGACCACCTTCAGGCGGCTGCCCGTCAGCGCCGCCATGTTCTATCTGGCAATCGGCTACGGACTCGGTCCCGCCGGGGTAAATCTGTTGCATCTGGATCTCGCCGCCGACGCGCATCTGCTGCGCATCGTGACGGAGATCGCCTTGCTGGTCTCGCTGTTCGCCATCGGCCTGCGGCTGCGCGTGCCGGTGTTCGACGCGCTGTGGTGGCTGCCGCTAAGGCTCGGCGTACCGGCCATGCTGCTGACGATCGTCTTGCTGACGCTGTTCGGCGTCTACGGGCTGCGGCTCGGCTGGGGACCGGCTCTGCTGCTCGCGGCGATTCTCGCGCCCACCGATCCCGTCCTCGCCCACGATGTCCAGGTCCACGATCCCGGCGACCGCGACGTATTGCGTTTCGCGCTGTCCGGCGAAGGCGGCCTGAACGACGGCATCGCGCTGCCGTTTGCGGTGCTCGGCCTCGCGCTTTGCGCCGTGCCGCTCGCCTCGCCGGCTGCAGGACTGACGGGGCGTTTCGCCGGCGGCGCGCTGTGGGGCATAGCCGGCGCCGTCGCAATCGGCGCCCTGCTGGGTTGGGCCACGACGCACGCGGTCACCTGGTTGCGCACGCATCATGCGCAGGCGCTCGGTCTCGAAGGCTTCTTCGCGTTGGGACTCATTGTGCTGTCGTTCGGCTGCGCGCAACTCGCCCATACCTACGGCTTCCTCGCCGTGTTCGCGGCCGGCGTCGCCATGCGGCGCGTCGAACATCAGGCGAGCGGCGAACGCTCGCCGCGCAGTACGATCGGCAGCGTCGATTCGGAAGACGTGAGCGCGACCGCCGCGGATCCGGACAAGGCCCACGCGTATATGACCGAGTCGGTGCTGGGCTTCACGATCGAACTGGAGCGGATCGCCGAAGTCGCCATCATGGCGATGATCGGCAACGTGCTCGCCAATCTGCGCGTGCCGCTTTTTACGTGGTCGAGCGCCGCGCTGATCGTGGCGCTGTTCCTGCTGATAAGGCCCGCTGCAGTCGAGCTTTCGTTGCTCGGCTCGCAGGCGTCGAGCGCGCAACGGCGTCTGATGAGCTGGTTCGGCATTCGCGGCATCGGCTCGTTTTACTACCTCGCCTACGCACTCGAACACGGGCCCGCCACCACGATTCTGCCGCTGCTGCCGCTCGCGCTGGCGGTCGTCACGGCCTCGGTGGTGGTGCACGGCGTCTCGGCGACGCCGTTGATGAACTGGTATCACCGCGGGCGGCATCGGCGCCGTTGAAGGCGCGCCGCGCATGCCCGGGCATCCCCGCTCATTCGCCTCGCTCGCGCCGTTCATGCCGCGCTCGCGCACGAGCCGATAGAATACGTCACCCTCTTCCGAGCTTCATCACGCCAGAACGCCCTCGACCCACCATGACGGACTCCTCCCACGCCCGCCGCGCCGCGCAGACGAGCGCCGCGAATTCGCTATTCGCGTTCCTGAAATCGCTGCCGCTCTCCGACCGCCTGATCGAGGGCTGCGTCATGGCACTGCAGGCGGTTGGGGGCGCCAGCATTGCGTTTACGCTCGCCAGCCACCTCCGCGCCGAGCAGCCGTTCTGGGCTGCGATCACGGCCATCGCGGTGAGTCAGCACAGCTATGTCGACACGCGCAAACTGTCGCGCGACCAGTTCATCGGCGCGATGGTCGGCGGCGTGTGCGGACTCGCCGGCGCCGTGCTGGGCGGCGGTCATTTCCTCGCCTATATGGTGACGGTCGCGATCGCCATCATCATCTGCTGGGTGACCAATATCGGCAGCGCGGCGCGCCTCGGCGGCATCACCGCCACCATCATGCTGCTGGTGCCGCGCATCGGCCCGGCATGGGAAGTCGCGCTGGTGCGCCTCGGCGAGGTCACGCTCGGGACGGTCAGCGCGCTGCTGGTGTGCGCGCTGATTCGCGTCGTCGAGCAGCGCTGGTTCGGCAAGACGTAAGCCGGCACGAAGTCCGGCTTCGCCCGCTGGCGCGTGAACGGGGTTAAAGCGCCAGCCCTGCTGCAGCCGCCTTATTTCACCAGGCCACGGCGGCTCTGTTCCAGCTGGTTTCGGCGCGGCTCGCACTGACGCTCCAGCATCCACCCCGGATACTCGGATGGCAATGCGCTGACCGCGTCGAGCTTCGCCAGTTCGTCCGCGCTCAGCTCCACCTTCGTGGCCGCGATGTTGTCGTCGAGCTGTTCGACTTTCTTCGCGCCGACAATCACCGTCGTCACCGCGCGCTGATGCAGCAGCCACGCCAGCGCGATTTGCGCCACCGACACGCCTTTCGCCTCGGCAATGCCGCGCATCGTATCGATACAGTCGTAGGCGCGCTCGCGGTTCACAGGCGGGAAATCGAACGTATTGCGCCGGCTGCCGCTCTCGCCCTGCTGCTCGCGGCCGTACTTGCCGCTCAACAGGCCGCCGGCCAGCGGGCTCCAGACCATCAGCCCGAGGCCTTCGCTGTGCAGCATCGGCACCAGCTCGCGTTCGAGATCGCGGCCCGCCAGCGTGTAGTAAGCCTGCAGCGTTTCGAAGCGCGCAAGGCCCTGCCGCTCGGCAATACCGAGCGCCTTGACGATCTGCCATGCAGCCCAGTTCGAAACCCCGACGTAGCGGACATGGCCGTGCTGGACGAGCGTATCGAGCGCGCGCACCGTTTCTTCGATCGGCGTGGCGGGATCGAAACCGTGAATCTGGTACAGGTCGATGTGGTCCAGCTGCAGGCGTTTGAGGCTCGCCTTGATGCCGTCCATGATGTGATAGCGCGAGGCGCCGCGCGTATTGGCGGACTCCGTCGTCGCGCCGAACACCTTGGTGGCGACCACCACCTGATCGCGCGGCACCTTGAGGTTTCTCAGCGCGAGGCCGGTGATCTGCTCGGACAGGCCCTGCGCGTAGACATCGGCGGTGTCGATGAAATTGATGCCGGCGTCGAGCGCGCGGCCGACGAGTCGCTCGGCATCCGCTTGCTGCAGATCGCCGATCTGCCGCCAGATGCCTTCGCCGCCGCCGAAGGTCATCGTGCCGAGACAGAGTTCAGAAACAAACAGGCCGGTGCGGCCTAGCTGGTTATAACGCATCGCGAAGCTCCCACTGGGTGAGGAATCCAATCAGCATACTGCATTGCGCAAATACGTATGAGTTGTGCAACGAATTTACAGAACACATCGTGAAAGGTTTGTTAATCCATTGCAAGGAGTGCTATAAATCAGCCGACTCTGGTGTGTACATCCTATTCGCAACAATAGGGCGATACCCATGAAGAAAAAGATCGGCATTGGCATTGGAGGCGTCGTACTGCTGTCGCGAGCGCTGACCCCATCGGCGCTGGCGGCCTGTAGCAACACCGCGCCGCCGAGCGGCACTGCCGTCACCTGCTCCGGCGCGGGCGTGCCTGGCGTCATCGCCCAGACCGGCAGCACGGGCGTCTCGATCACGCTGGATTCGACGGCCACCGGCAATTTCCTTCGCACGACGAATCCCGTGGCCTTCAGCGTCGATACGTCCAGCACGATCAGCAACAGCGGCAATCTTTCGCTCACGGGCGGAGGCGGCAGCGGCACCGCGCGCGGTGCCGTGTTGCTCGGCACCGGCAATAACAACAGCGTGACCAACGCGGCCGGCGGCGTCATCAATACCACCGGTGCGTATAACGACGGCATGGCCGCGAATGGCAGCGGCAATACCCTGACCAACAACGGATCGATTACGACCGCGGGACCCAACGCGTATGGCATGACCGCGGCATGGGGACAAACAAATTCCGGTCAACTGAATAACACCCTGGTCAACACCGGTACGGTGACGACCTCGGGCAGCAACGCGCGCGCGGCCTCGATTCTTGGCGGCAGCGGCACGATCAACAACAGCGGCACGCTGTCGACCACGGGTACGTCCAGTACCACCGCCTATCTGCAAGGCAACAACGACGTCCTGATCAATACCGGTTCGATCACCGCAAGCGGCAGCGGCTCCGACGCGGTGTTTTCGAATACGGCCGGGTCGAGCTTCACGGCCACCATTCAGAATCTTGCCGGCGGCCAGATCATCAGCCAGAGCGCGGCGGGCATTCGCACGCTCAACGGCAACACGACGGTCATCAACGCCGGACTCGTGCAGAGCGGAGCCGGCACGGCGATTTCAATGGGCAACGGCAACGATTCGCTGATCCTGCAAACCGGTTCCGTCATCAACGGCACCGCGGACGGCGGCGCCGGAACGAACACCGTGACGTTGCAGGGCACCGGCACGGCATCGAATGCGTTTACGAACTTCCAGACCTTGCTGATGCAGGGCACGCTGTGGAACTGGAGCGGCAGCGGCACCTTTACACTCGCCCATGTGCAAAGCGGCACGCTCAACCTCACCGGCACGCTGGGCGCGAGCGCCGCGGGCGTCGTCGACAGCGGCGCAACCTTGCAGGCCACTGCGCAGAATCTGCCGCAAACGGTCACGGACAACGGCCTCGTGCGCTTCGCGCAAGCCAGCGACGGCACCTACGCGGGACTGATCTCGGGCAGCGGCGCGGTCGAAAAAACCGGCGCCGGCAGCTTGACGCTGGCGCCCAGCGCCGCCGGCGGCAACACCTACTCGGGCGGCACCACCTTCACGGCGGGCACCGTCGCGATCGGCGCGGACAGTGCGCTGGGCGCGAATACCGGCAGTCTCACGTTCAACGGCGGCACCCTGCAATTGACCCAGAGCGTGGATCTCGCCAGCACGCGCGCGGTCACATTGAATGCGGGCGGCGGCACAATCGATACGCAGTCCTTTTCTTCGACCCTGGCGCAACCGGTTACCGGTGCAGGCGCGCTGACGAAGGACGGCACCGGCAGCCTGTTGATGACAGGCGCCAGCACCTATAGCGGCGCAACCACCGTCGCCGCCGGCACGCTCGCGGTGGGCGACGCCGCGCATGCCAGCGCCTCGCTGGCGGGTGGAGGCGGTGCGACGGTGGCTGCCGGTGCGACGCTCGGCGGCTATGGCAGCGTCAGCGGTACGGTCACCAACAACGGCACGATTGCGGCCGCCAATGCGCTGCCGTCTTTCAGTGCCGAGGCGAACGGCGGCTTCACGATCAACGGAGCGCTGTTCAACGCGGGCCTTGTGCAGATCGGCGGCACGGGGGTGGGTAATCAGTTGACGGTAGCCGGCAATTACGTCGGCCAGAACGGCCTGCTCGGCCTGAACACGCAAGTGGCCGGCGACGGCGCGGCGTCAGACCGGCTCGTGATCAGCGGAGGAACCGGGAGAGGCTCGACCGCGCTGAAGATCACGAATGTCGGCGGTCAAGGGGCCGAAACGGTCGCGAACGGCATCGAAGTGATCCAGGCGGCCAACGGCGCGACGACCGAGGCCAGTGCCTTCACGCTCGCCGCGCCGGTCAAGGCCGGCGCCTATTCCTACTATCTGGCGAAAGGCGGCGTGAGCGCGGGGACGTCCGACAACTGGTATTTGCGCAACACCGTCGCGCCCTTGCCTTCGACGCCCACCAGCACCTCGCCGGAAGGCACGCCGTCCTCGAACCTGTCGGGCGAGCCGATTGCCGCGGCGGGCACGCCCGCGCTGCCGGCGCCGGGCGCGGCAGGCTCCGGGCCGATTCCGCTCTATCGCGTCGAAGTGCCGGTCTACGCGGAGATTCCGAGCGTCGCGCGGCAGATCGGCATCATGCAGATCGACACCTTCCACGAGCGCCTCGGCGACCAGTCCCTGCTGACCGACAACGGCACCTTGCCGGCGGCGTGGGGGCGCGTATGGGGCAGCCACAGCGTGCTGAGTCAGGACGGCACCGTCAGCCCGGAGTTCGACGGTTCCATCTACGGCATGCAGGCCGGCCAGGATCTTTATGCCGACACGAGCGCCAGCGGCCAGCGCAACCACTACGGCCTGCTGGTGGGCTTCGCGCGCGCCACCGGCGATGTCGACGGCTTTGCGCTCGGCACGCCCAACCTCGACGCCGGGCATCTCGCGATCAATGCCTACAGTCTCGGCGGCTACTGGACCCATATCGGGCCAGGCGGCTGGTACACCGATGCCGTCCTGATGGGCAGCGCCCTCACCGTCGATCCGCTGTCGCGCGACAATGTCGGCGCAACGACACATGGCGACGCGGTGAGCGGATCGCTCGAAGGCGGCCTGCCGATTCCGCTTGGCAGCGTCCTCACCATCGAGCCGCAAGCGCAGTTGATCTGGCAACATCTGTCGATCGACGATCTGAACGACGGCGTCTCCAGTGTGAGCTTCAATAGCGGCAACACCTTTCTCGGCCGCTTCGGCGTCCGGCTGCAAGGGCGTTTCGACACGCTCGGCACCAGCTGGCAACCGTGGCTGCGGCTGAACGTGCTGCGCTCGTTCGGTTCGAACGACAACACGACGTTTGGCGGCGCGACCGACATCGGCACGAACGTCGGGCAGACCGCGGGACAGATCGGCGCAGGCGTCACGGCGAAGGTGAGCAAGTCGGGCAGTGTGTATGCCGCCGCGAGCTGGCTGACCAACCTCGGCGGATCCCACCAACGTACGGTGACGGGCAACGCAGGCGTGCGCTGGACCTGGTAGGTCGTACCGGCCGGCACCCCTTGAAACACGGCAAAAAATGCTGCTGTGGCGCTCGTACACGTTCCTGGCACACCTGTCCAAAACCTGCGAGACTGGGCCTCTGTCTCGACCAACCTAACGGCGTCCATCGCCCCTCTGGATATGGCCCGTCGCGCCCCCATCTACGGCAGCATGACTCCCGCCTCTTCCGCGAGCGGCGTGCTGGACGGCTTTCATCCGGCGGTCGCCGGCTGGTTCCAGAAAACGTTTCCGGCGCCTACCGACGCCCAGCTCGCCGCTTGGCCGTGCATCCGTAGCGGACGCTCGACGCTGGTCGCCGCGCCCACCGGTTCCGGCAAGACCCTGACCGCGTTTCTGTCCGCGCTCGACGACCTCGTCCAGCAGGGCCTCGCCAACGGCGGCGAGCTGCCGGACGAAACGCTGGTGGTCTACGTATCGCCGCTCAAGGCGCTTTCCAACGACATCCGTCTGAACCTGCAGGTGCCGCTCGAAGGCATCGCCGCCGAACTCGCGCAGCGCGGCCTGCCGCCGCTCGATATCCGCACGGCCGTGCGCACCGGCGACACCACGCAGCAGGAGCGCAACGCGCTGAAAAAGCGTGCGCCGCACATTCTCGTGACGACGCCGGAGTCGCTCTATGTCCTGCTCGGCTCGGATTCGGGCCGGCGCATGCTGGGCACCACGCGCACCGTGATCGTCGATGAAATTCATGCGCTCGCGGGCAGCAAGCGCGGCAGCCATCTGGCGCTCAGTCTCGAACGGCTCGACGCGCTCTGCGGCCGGCGCCTGCCGCGCATCGGCCTGTCCGCGACGCAAAAGCCGATCGAAGCCGTGGCGCGTTTTCTGGTGGGCGGTGCGAGCGTCACGAGCGCAGCGCCCGCCGACTGCGCCATCGTCGACGTCGGCCATATACGCGCCCGCGACCTCGCGCTGGAGATTCCGCCGGTCCCGCTCGAAGCGGTGATGGCCAACGAGGTCTGGGAGCTGGTCTACAACCGGCTCGCCGAATTGATCGCCCAGCATCGCACCACGCTGATCTTCGTCAACACGCGGCGCATGGCCGAGCGCGCCGCGCGCCATCTCACCGAGCGCCTGGGCAAGGAAGCGGTCGCCGCGCACCATGGCAGCCTCGCCAGGGAACATCGCTTCGACGCGGAGCAACGGCTCAAGCGCGGCGAACTGCGCGTGCTGATCGCCACGGCTTCGCTGGAACTGGGCATCGATATCGGCGACGTCGATCTGGTCTGCCAGATGGGTTCGCCGCGCGCGATCGCGCCGTTCCTGCAACGCGTCGGGCGCTCCGGGCATCACGTGGGCGGCATGCCGAAGGGGCGCCTGTTCCCCGCCTCGCGCGACGACCTGATCGAATGTGCGGCCCTGCTCGATTGCGTGCGGCGCGGCGAACTCGACGCGCTGCAGATCCCGCGCGCGCCGCTCGACGTGCTGGCCCAGCAGATCGTCGCGGAGGTCTCGAGCGCCGAGTGGAGCGAAGACGCCCTGTTCGAGCTGATGCGCGGCGCCGCTCCGTACGCCGAGCTGGCGCGCGATCAATACGACGCCGTGCTGCGCATGCTCGCGGAAGGCTATACGAGCCGCCACGGTCCGCGCGGCGCTTATCTGCATCGCGACGCCGTCAGCGGCACGCTGCGCGGCCGGCGCGGCGGCAAGCTGGTCGCGGTGACCTCAGGCGGCACGATTCCCGAGAACGCGGACTACGCGGTGATCCTCGAACCGCAGGCGGTCAACATTGGTACGGTCAACGAAGATTTTGCCGTCGAGAGTCTGGCCGGCGACGTCTTCCAACTCGGCAATGCGTCGTACCGCATCCTGCGCGTGGAAGCGGGCCGTGTGCGCGTGGAGGATGCGCAAGGCCAGCCGCCGAATATTCCGTTCTGGCTCGGCGAGGCGCCGGGGCGCAGCGATGAGCTGTCCTTCGGCGTCGCGCGGTTGCGGGCGCAGATCGATCAGTTGCTCGGCGACGCTGACATCGTGCTGAAAATCGCCAACGGCGATGCGTCCACGCCCGTGACCCCGGCCAGCAACGCCCCACGTATCGAACGCGCTATCCGCTGGATGACCGCCACGCTCGGCCTCGACGAAGCCGCCGCGCGCCAGATCGTCGATTACCTCGCGCGCGCCCGTGCCGCCCTGACCACGCTGCCGACACAAACCACCCTCGTGATGGAGCGTTTCTTCGACGAATCGGGCGGTACGCAACTCGTGATTCACGCGCCGTTCGGCAGCCGCGTCAATCGCGCGTGGGGCCTCGCGCTGCGCAAGCGCTTTTGCCGCACCTTCAATTTCGAATTGCAGGCCGCCGCGACGGAAGACGCCATCATCCTCTCGCTGACCGGCAGCCACAGCTTCGCGCTGGATGAAGTGTGGCGCTACCTGCACTCGAACAGCGCCGAACATCTGCTGATCCAGGCCCTGCTCGACGCGCCGCTGTTCGGCGTGCGCTGGCGCTGGAACGCGACCACCTCGCTGGCGCTGCCGCGCTACAGCGGCGGCCGCAAAACCGCGCCGCAACTGCAGCGCATGCGCAGCGAGGATTTGCTGGCGGCGGTGTTTCCCGATCAGGTGGCGTGCCTGGAGAACATCGTCGGCGAGCGTGAACTGCCGCATCATCCACTGGTCGATCAGACCATCGACGACTGCCTGCACGAAGCAATGGACACCGAGGGATGGCTGAGCCTGCTGCGTCGAATCGAACAGGGCGAGGTCAAACTGGTGACGCGCGAGTTGCCGGCGCCCTCGCCGCTCGCAGCCGAGATTCTCACTGCCAAACCCTACGCGTATCTCGACGACGCGCCGATCGAAGAACGCCGCACCCAGGCCGTGCTCAACCGCCGTTGGTCCGATCCCGCCTCCGCCGACGATCTCGGCGCGCTCGACGCGGACGCGATTGCCGGCGTGCGCGAGGAAGCCTGGCCGCAACCGCGCAGCCTCGATGAAATGCACGAGGCGCTGACCGGTCTCGCCTGCATCAGCGAGACCGAGGCCCAGCACAATGCGGACTGGCCGGCATGGCTTGCGGCGCTTGCCGAGGCGGGCCGCGCTACCCGGCTGCATGGTGCGAGCGGCGCCGCGCTCTGGCTTCCGGCCGAACGCCTGACCTGCCTGCGCGCGATTTACCCGGACGCGTCGTTCGAGCCGGCCATCGCCGCCCCCAAAGGCTTCACGGAAGCATGGAGCGACGACGACGCGCTCGTCGACGTGATTCGTGCCCGGCTCACAGGATTCGGTCCGCTACCGGTGGCGACCATCGCCGCTGAGTTGGCGCTTCCGGCTGCGGCCGTGGAGCGCGCGTTGACGACGCTCGAAGCGCAAGGCTATGTGATGCGCGGCCGCTTCACACCGCGCGCAACCGTCGAGGAATGGTGCGAGCGTCACCTGCTGGCGCGGATTCACCGCTATACCGTGCGACGCTTGCGGCGCGAGATCGAACCGGTCGAGCGGCACGATTTCATGCGCTTCCTGTTCGAATGGCAACACCTGACGCCCGGCACACGCGGCGAAGGACGCGATGCCCTCGCGGGTGTGCTCGATCAGATGGCAGGTTTCGAAGCGGCCGCCGGCGCCTGGGAAGAAGACATCCTGCCGGCGCGGCTCAAGGACTATTCGATTACTTCGCTCGACGAACTGTGCCGCTCCGGCAAGCTGGTCTGGACGCGTCTGACCGAACGCGCACGCGCAACCGCTGCGCCGGTGCGCAGCACGCCAGTCGTTTTGCTGCCGCGCCGCGATATCGGCGTATGGAGCGCGCTGATCGATGAATCCGAAACGCCCGAATTGTCGCCACGCGCGCAAAGCGTTTATGACGCGCTGCTGCAACACGGCGCCATGTTCTTCGACGAACTGCTGGGCGATACCCGCCTGCTGGGTATCGAACTGGAAAATGCGCTGGGCGAACTGGTCGCAGCGGGGCTTGCGAACTCCGACAGCTTCGCCGGCTTGCGCGCGTTACTGAAACCCGTCGCGAAACGTCAGGCACATCACAGCAGCCGACGGCCACGCGGCGGCGCATTGATCGGCGGCATGGACGACGCCGGCCGCTGGGCGCTGGTCCGGCGCCGCAGCGCGCCTGCGGCAAGCGAAAGCGCACCCTCGGCGCCGCCCGCGGGCCGTGCCCCGCGGCTCGAACCTGAAGTGCTCGAACATCTGGCGATGACCTTGCTGCGCCGCTACGGCGTGGTGTGCTGGCGTCTGCTCGCGCGCGAAGCCGAATGGCTGCCGCCGTGGCGCGATCTGTTGCGCGTGCTGCAGCGTCTCGAAGCGCGCGGCGTCGTGCGCGGCGGACGCTTTATCAACGGTCTGGCGGGCGAGCAGTTCGCGCTGCCGGAGGCCATTCCGCTCCTGCGCGAAGTGCGCCGCCATACCGGCGACGGCGCCTTTGTCTGCGTCGCGGGCACCGATCCCCTGAACCTCGTCGGCACCCTGCTGCCGGGCGACAAGGTGCCGGCGGTCGTCGGCAATCGCGTGCTGTATCGGGACGGCGTGGCCGTCGCGAAGCTGGTGGCGGGCGAGTTTATTTATCTGACGAATGAAGACGGCGCAATGCGCGAACAGATGCGCACGCTGCTGGTCCGTCGCCACTGAGCGTCACTGAGATGTTAGGGTGTCTAAAGATTCAAGGTGGGTTCACCGTTCAACCTTTATGTCCGCGAGTGCAGATTGCCCGGATACAATGAAGTTGCGGTTTCATCTGATGTAGACTGACTGTCACCCGCCAGCCACCTGTTCACGCTGTCGGCCCGCAAGCTCGCCTTGTCCGGGGAAGCCTATGAACGACGACCAACACGACCAGGTGCTCTATGCCCAGTTCGGCACAAGCAGCCCTTGCTGGCGTCTATCCAAAGACAGCAACGCGCTCGAGCTGACGCCGGTCACCGGCGACATGCCTGCCAATGCCGCCATCCCCCTGAACCCGCAGCAAGCCGCGCAAATCCGCCGCCTCACCGGCATCACCGCCCATCTGATTCTCGACGTCCGCCTGTCCGGCGCGCCCCTGCGGCTGCATCTGGTCGGCAAGAAGCTGAGCGCCAATCTGTGGGCAGGCACCGCTTCGGCGTACGAAGATACCGAATCGGTGGCACGCGACCTCGTCCATGGCCTGTCGTTTGCCGAGCAGGTGGTGTCGGAGGTCAATTCGGTGGTGGTGATCGTCGACCGCAACGGTCGCATCCAGCGTTTCAATCGCCTCGCCGAAGAACTCACCGGCATGAAAGAGGAAGACATCGTCGGCCGTAGCGTGTGGGCGTTGTTCATGTCGTCCGAAGCCGGTGCGGCGTCGAGCCAGAACATTGCCGGCTTCTTCAACCGCGGCGTCTCGTACGAAGTCGAACGGCTCGTGAAAACCGTCCACGGCGAGCGGCTCTTCCTGTTTCGCAACAAGTTCGTACAGAGCGGCAGCGGCGTCGACGAGCAGTTCCTGATCTGCTCGGGCACGGACATTACCGAGGAACGCCGCGCGCAGGAACGTCTGACCGAACTGGCCAACACCGACTCCCTGACCGGCCTCGCCAATCGCAACGCGATTCAGGACAAGATCCGCGCCGCGATCGCAAGCGCGGCGCTCGACGAGTCGGTCGGCATTCTGTTCCTCGACCTCGACAACTTCAAGAAGGTCAACGATCACTACGGCCACGTGTTCGGCGACCGGCTGATCAAAGACGTGTCGGCAGCCATCAGCACCTGCCTGAACCAAGGCGATACGCTCGCGCGGCTGGGCGGCGACGAGTTTATCGTGCTGGCCGCCACCGGCACGCTCGCCTCGCTCGAAGCCACCGCGCAACGCATTCTGGAACGCATGCGCACGCCGTTCAGCCTGGGGCTCGTCGAGGTCTACACCGGTTGTTCGATCGGCATTGCGCTGAGTCCCGAACACGGCGACAGCCTCGAATCGCTGATCCGCTCGGCAGACACCGCCATGTACGTCGCCAAGGACGAAGGCAAGCGCACCTATCGCGTGTTCTCGCAGGAAATGGACCGCAAGGTGGCCGAGTATATGTGGCTCGACACCAACCTGCGCCGCGGCATCGACGAAGGCCAGTTCACGCTCTTCTATCAGCCCAAGCTGTCGCTTTCGACCGGTGTGGTGCTCGGCGTCGAAGCGCTGATACGCTGGAATTCACCGGAGCGCGGGCTGATCCTGCCCACCGAGTTCATTCGGTATGCAGAAGAATCGGGACTGATCGGCCACCTCGGCCGCTGGGTCATGCAGACGGCCGCCCTGCAGGCCGCCCGCTGGAAGGCCGCGGGCTTCAATCTGCGCGTGGCGATCAACGTCTCCGCGCGGCAACTGGTGGATACCGCCGTGATCCGGCATTTTGCCGAAGCGCTTCAGCAAGCGGGGCTCGACCCGTGCCTGATCGACCTCGAGCTCACGGAAAGCTGCCTGATCGAAGACGAAGCCGCCGCCATCGAGCTGATTACGCAGTTTCGCCAACTCGGGGCGCAGGTGCATCTCGACGACTTCGGCACCGGCTATTCGTCGCTGTCGCAACTCGGGCGGATTCCGCTCGATGTCATCAAGCTGGATCGCAGCTTCGTGCGCTCGATCAACGAGAATACGAAAGCCCAGGCACTGGTGCGCTCGATGGTCGCGGTAGCCCAGGAGCTGAATTTCAAGGTGGTGGCGGAAGGGATCGAAACGGAAGCGGAAGAAGCCTTCATGAAGGGGCTTGGCGTGGACTACGTACAGGGCTTTCTGTACGGCCAGCCGATGCCGGCCGCGGAATTCGAACAGTGGCTGCGCGACAGGCAGAAGCTCAGGTTAATCGCCTGAGCTTCCGGACGTTTCAGGCGATGCTCGCGCTATTCTGGCGCAGGGTGTTCGAGGTGCGGCGGTTCTGCAGCATCACCAGCCGCTCCATAAAAGCCAGGTCTTTCTCTTCGATGGTGAACGCGGCCTCCACCCAGTCCTCGGTGATCTCCATCAACTCGGCACGCGAGATCTTCAGGACCCGCTGACGCGCCCGCAACATGGCGCGGATGCCGTTCATTTTCGGACGCAGCGTGTCGATGAAGGTACGCGTGGCGACATAGGCCTCGCCCGGCTCGAACAACTGGTCGACGAGCCCCTTGCCCGCATACCACTCTGCCGTATGCGACTCGCCGATGCCGATCAGCTCTTCCGCGAGACGCATGCCGGCCTTGCGTGCGACCAGCGAATAGCCGCCCATGCCCGGGAACAGATTGAAGGCGATCTCCGGAAAACCCATGCGGGCATCGTTCTGCGCGAGCAGGAAATGATGCGCGAGCGCCGCTTCGAAACCGCCTCCGAGCGCGGTCCCTTCCACCATGGCGATTGAGATGGCGCCGGTATCGAAACCGCGCGCGGCTGCATGCACGCAATCGACACAGGCCCGCGCATACGACAGCAACGACTGACGCTTGCCGGCGCGGATCGTCTCCGCGAAGAAGTCGAGATCGCCGCCGACGTTGTAGATTGCCGGGATCAACGAGCCAGTCACCCAGAAATCGATCGGCAGACGCGAATCGCGTGCGGCCTGAGCAAGGCCAAGAATATCGTGCACCAGTTCGAGGTTGAAACAGGGACGGGGTTGTGCCCGCAACATCATCCACATGACATTGCGCCCTTCTTCATAATAGGCCGAAATCTGCGACAAATTACCCGCTTCGAGGAAGGGACGGCAGGCGTGATGATTGTGAAGATTCATTTTGAACGGTCCTTTAAGGTTAAACGGCGGTAATGCAAGTCGAGCCTAAAGCAGACCTGAATAAGGTGGGAGCGGGTTTGCTAACGGACAAACACAAGTAGTCCTTGCAAACCCGTGGCAAGCGGGTGAGCGGGGACGTTCAAAAGGAATGGAGGTGCTGGATGCATACGGAGCGCATGGAAAGCACACCGAAATAAGCGCAAGAAAAGGCTTGTGTCAAAGCGCGATGTCAGAACGACGTGCGCTTGGATACGGAATTAATTGCCGCCGCGGAATGCGGCGGTAATTATTTACCGTTATGCGGGATGATTGCTTCGAAGCGGTTTGAGGCGGTGGGCGGAATGCGGGGCACTGCGTTGCTGTTATTGCAAATGCTGCGACCAGCGATCGACCTGCTCGGCCGGCATGCCGACCGCAAGCGCTGCGTCGCCGATCTGCCGCCATGTCGCCGGATCGACCGGCACGCCCTGGGCCTCGCGCCTGGCCCGCATGGCACGCTCCGGTTCGCCGGGCGCCTGGATAGATTCAGTGCCCGCGGCAAGCGGCGAAGCCTTGACCCATTCGACAAACGCATCGGCTTCGGCCTCGGCGTTCGGTGCATCGAAGGCGGCGGGATTGATGATTACCGACAGCATGCAGTTAACGATCGCGTGGTTGGTGCCCAGCGTCTCCGCATGCGTCGTATAGCCACCCGACAATGCGCCGCCGAAAATCTCGCACATCGCCGCCAGCCCGAAGCCCTTGTGGCCGCCGAACGGCAGCAACGACCCGAAGGGCGCCTCGATCATGGCTTTCGGTTCGAGCGTGGCCTGCCCGTCGTGATCGATCAGCGCGCCGGGCGGAACCTGCTTGCCCTGGTTATACGCCACCCGAACCTTGCCGAATGCCACGGCGCTGGTGGCGAAGTCGAGCACCAGCGGCGGCTTGCCGCTGCGCGGAAACGCAGCGCAGAACGGATTGGTGCCGATACGGCGGTCGGTGCCGCCAAAAGGCGCCACGAGCGGATCGCCCGCCACATTGACGAAGTGAAACGAAACGAGCCCGGCACGCGCGCATTGCTCGGCCCAATGACCGATGCGGCCAATGTGATGCGCGCCGCGCAACCCGACCGCGCAGATGCCGAGCCGTTTCGCACGCTCGATGCCGTGCTCCATCGCCTCATAGGCGACCACCTGGCCGAAGCCTTTGCCGCCGTCGATGCTCAGCACGGCGCCCGCATCGCGCGCCACCTGCGCATGCAGGTTGAGCTTGAGTTCGTTATCGCGCAGCGAGGCCACATAGCGCGGAATCATCCCGACGCCATGCGAATCGTGCCCGGTGAGATTTGCGGCCACCAGATGATCGGCGACCAGTTCGGCCTCGCGCGGCGCACTGCCGGCTTGCTCCCAGATGGCCCGCACATAGTCGTGCAGCGTTGCGGATGGAATGCTGAGCGGCGACGGATAGGCAGCGCGAGGTTCGTTCATTCGCAGTATCGGTGAGCAAGCAGGTTGAGGTTCGGCACCGCCTTCCGTTCAAGGCGCCGCGGCGATCACGTCGGCAACCGCCGCCGTCAGCTTCTTGCCATACGGCACGTGCAGGAACTCGTTCGGGCCGTGCGCGTTCGACTTCGGTCCAAGCACGCCGCACACCATGAACTGCGAATGCGGGAAACCCTCCTTGAGCACATTCATCAGCGGGATCGTGCCGCCCTGCCCCATGTACGCACAGTCCGCGCCGTAATGCTGACGCGATGCGTCGTTGAGAGCCGTTGCGAGCCACGGCGCCAGCTCCGGCGCACTCCAGCCGGTGGCCGCGCCGGCGTCCGGCTTGAAGGTGACCTTGGCGTTGTACGGCGGATCGAACTCGAGCAACGCTTTCAGCTCCGCAACCGCCTTGACTGCATCGAGAAGCGGCGGCAGGCGCAACGACAGCTTGAACGCGGTACGCGGACGCAGCACATTGCCGGCATCGGCGATAGCCGGCAAACCGGCCGCGCCCGTCACCGATAGCGACGGACGCCACGTCGAGTTGAGCAGCGCCTCTTTCGGATCGGTGGTGGTGGGCAGCACCTGACGGCCGTCCTGGCCGCATGCCCAGGGGATTTTCTTCCAGACGTCGTCACCCAGAATATGGGCGGTCGCCTCTGCTTCGCGCAGACGGTCGGCCGGGATCGGAGCATGGAAACCCTTTGGCAGCAGATTACCGTTCGACGCGTCTTCAAGACGGTCGAACAGTTGCCGCATGATGCGGAAGCTCGACGGCGTGATGCCGCCATAGCCGCCCGAGTGAATGCCTTCGTCGAGCACATGCACTTCGAGGTCGCCCGACACCAGACCGCGCAGCGAGGTGGTCAGCCACAACTGGTCGTAATTGCCCGCGCCCGAGTCGAGGCACACCACCAACCCCACTTTGCCGAGCCGCTCGCGTAGCGCGTCGACATACGGCAGCAGATCGTAGCTGCCCGACTCCTCGCAGGTTTCGATCAGGCCGACACAGCGCGGCCGTTCCACGCCTTGTGCGTCGAGCGCGGCGAGGGCCGTGAGGCTCGCGTAGATGGCGTAGCCGTCATCCGCGCCGCCGCGGCCGTACAGCTTGCCGTCTTCGAGTTTGGGGGTCCACGGGCCGAGGTCGTTGCGCCAGCCGTCGAATTCAGGCTGCTTGTCGAGGTGGCCGTACAGCACGATGGTCTCGGTACTGCCCGAGCGCGTAGCCGGTGTCTCGAAGAAGATGACCGGCGTGCGGCCCGGCAGGCGAATTACTTCCAGCTTCAGGCCTTTGACCGGCTGTTGCTCCGCCCACTGCGCGGCGTCCGTCACCACGCGGTCGATAAAGCCGTGCCTGGCCCAGTCCGCGTCGAAGCCCGGGCTTTTGGCCGGCACGGCAATATAGTCCGTCAGCGCCGGCACGATCTCGTCGTTCCACTTGCGCTCGACAAACTCGCGTAGCGTGTCGTGGTTGATCTGCCTGGCTTGCTGGGTGGTGTCGTCGGAAATCATGTTGGCTGTCCGGTCGGTCGGTCAAAACGCACATGATAGACCTCAACAGTGCCGGCCTGAAGTCCCCCATTCGGCCAAGCCGTCGCGCGGCGCTGCAGCATGGCGCTGCCGAGGCCATGCGTGGCGTCCACCCTGTTGGGATTCGCAATAAAGCCTATCCAAAGCACATCCATTACTGCGCAAATTGCTCATTCGAGCGACAATTGAAAGAATCCGCTTACGCCTGGAGGAACCGCGATGGGCGCCAGCACGGTCGTTCAAGCCGTAGCCGCAGTCATTGCATTGGGGTTGTACTTCCTGCCGGCCATTCTCGCCGACCGGCGCAAACGTCATGATCTGCTGACGCTCGCCCTGTTCAACGCATGCCTCGGCTGGACCGGCTTCGGCTGGCTCGCGGCGCTCTATTGGGCGCTGCAGCCCAACCCACCGAAGGACGTCGCGAGCGAGGTGGAGCAAACGCGCCGCGTGGTCCGCATGCGCAGCTTTTCCGTGATGCTGATCCAGCGCGTGCAGAACCGCGCGAACCGCAACAAGAGCGACCGGTAAGCGCGGCTGGCGCGTCAAGCGCGCGGCACGCGCAGGCGTCGCCCATGAGCGCTTCGATTTGCCCGCTTCGCGCCGGGCGTGGAATAATCGTCCGGTCCGCGCAACTGGCGCTTGAAGATGGATCACCATCGGGAAACGCGGACCGCGACATCAATCTCGCGAACCGCCGCGCGCCTGGGTATTGCTGCCTCAGTTGTCTTAGCCACATCGGCCGCATCAATCTCCAAGGAGCCCCGCCATGCCTGAACTCGCCAAGCTGCTCACCTTCGGTCTCGTCTCGCTCGGAATGGCGCTGACGCCCGGCCCGAACATGCTCTACCTCGTCTCGCGCTCGATCTGCCAGGGCCGCACCGCGGGCCTGATTTCGCTCGGCGGCGTGGCGCTCGGCTTCGTCTTCTATATGTTGAGCGCCGCGCTCGGCATCACCGCCCTGCTGCTCGCCGTGCCGTTCGCATACGACGCGCTGCGCTTCGGCGGCGCGCTCTATATGCTGTGGCTCGCGTGGCAAGCCGTCAAACCGGGCGGCCGCTCGCCGTTTCAGGTGCGCGACCTGCCGGCCGATAGCCCGCGCAAACTGTTTGCCATGGGTTTCGTCACGAACCTGCTGAACCCGAAAATTGCGGTGCTGTATCTGTCGCTGCTGCCGCAGTTCATCGATCCGCAACACGGTCATGTGCTGGAGCAGTCGCTGGTGCTGGGGACGCTGCAGATTGCGCTCAGCCTGACCGTCAACTCGATGGTCGCGCTCATGGCCGGTTCGATTGCGGTGTTTCTCGCCAGGCGGCCCGCGTGGATCCTCGTGCAGCGCTGGCTGATGGGCACCGTGCTCGCCGGCCTCGCCGTGCGCATGGCCACCGAAGCGCGGCGGTAAGCATGGGCACGCTGCACACGCGCCCACTGCTGGCCGGCGACCTCGACCTGATTTGCCGCCACCGCTATGAGATGTTCCGTGAGGCCGGCCGCGAGCCGGCCGTCCTCGACCAGATGACGCCGGCCTTTCGGAGCTGGCTGCAGCCGCGCCTCGCCGACGGTTCGTATTTCGGCTTTATCACGCTCGACGGCGACACGCCGGTGGCCGGCATCGGCCTGATGGCAATCGACTGGCCGCCGCATCCGCTGCACCCGGAACAGGACCGGCGTGGCTACGTGCTGAACGTGTATGTGGAGCCGAGCCACCGGCAGCGCGGCATAGCACGCGCGCTGATGGACCGGGCGGAGGTGGCGTTTAGCGAGCGGGGTTTGCCGTATGCGATCCTGCACGCCACGGAGAAGGGGCGGCCGCTTTACGCGGGACTCGGCTGGGCACCGACCACCGAAATGGCCAAAGCCGTAGACGCGCCCCCGGCGGCGTGAGACCTCAAGCGGGTGAGCCGCACGAGCACAAGCACGAGCGGCTGAATGAGCGGCGCATGTCAGCCGGGACGGGCAACGCGCGCGAAACGGCCCACGTGGACTGAGCCTGGCGGGATGGAGCGCGGTTCGAGCCGGACGTGCTCCTGCTCGAACATCTCCTGGCGCAGTTCGCCATGCTCGTCGAACCATTGGCAAACCACCCAGTCACCCGCCGTCAACGCAACGGGCCCAAAGTAGGTGACCGTCATGCGCGGGCCGCCCGACTTGAGCGTAACCACATCGCCGACATTCAGCGGCGCGATTGGTGTATCGAATGTATCGAGGGTGGCGGTCAGCATATCAATCCCCGGGACTAAAGCGTTGAAGTGGCCTTGGCGTGTTTTAACCCATTGTCTCAGACAGGTGGCTGGCAAAAGATTTTAAAGTTTGCCAAGATTAACAATCGAATTTACCGTCTGCAAGCGATTTTTATTGATACCGTTTTCATGCAGACGGGAATCGGAATTCGGTCATCGGCTCACTGGGTGAAACAATGCTCATACGGCGAAACCCCTATCCTTCATGGGGTTTCAGGCCCGCTCCCAGACGCCTGACGCGGGAACAATTTACGCGACGGCTAATATCCCAGCGTAAAAGATGCCGGAGGATAATTTGTCAGACATTGAAATCCATTTGAATCTTTGAATGGTTTTTATCTGATCAATTATTGCCAAAACCATCCATAAACAGCCCAATCACCCATGAATTTCCAGTACTGCGGGAGCGCTGCATTAATGCGGTGCAGTGCAATACCGGGAATGGTGCGGGGTTATCACGATTTAGCTGGCATGCCGCACCGCGAGTTGCTGATGCCGCACCAACAGGATGCTTGGTCCGATGCATGTCAGCATCAATAGCGCATTAATAGCGAGGCTGTACTGGAAGGCATGGGCATAGGCGTGGGGCGCAGGTCGCCACCCGGCCGGGCGCAGCGAAGGCCGCCGGCGTGGATTTGGCGCACTCACTATTCATGACTATTTGTTCAACAATTAGGCAAAAAAATTTAGACGAGCGCGCGCATCGCGATATCCACGATGGCGGTCAACTCGCGCTCCTCGTGAGCGACCCGGCCGAGCACACGCAGGCCCTGGATAATGCACAGCAGAAAATTGCTGACCGCTTTTTCGTCGAGCGTCGAACTGAACGCCCCGCTCGCCTGGCCGCGAATCACGGCCGCGGCAAGCAGCGTGGCCATGCGGCGCTGGATCGAGCCGATGCGCTCGCGCAACGCCTCGTCGTCCGACTGCATTTCCAGTGCGGTGTTGGTAATCAGGCAACTGCGTTGCGTGGACAGCGCGGCGGCCGCCTTGGCGTAGTGCAGAATGGCGCTGTGCAGCGCCTCCATGGGCGGCAGCGGCGCGTTCAGACGTTCGGCAAGCCGGGCAATCGAACCGTCCGCGTAGTGATCGAGGGCGGCCAGCATGATGCCGTGCTTGTCGCCGAACACACCGTACAGGCTGCCGCGCAACAGGCCGGTTGCCTTGCAGAGGTCGTCGATCGAAGTCGCGTGGTAGCCGTGGCGCCAGAACACCTCGCTTGCGTGCGCGAGTACGGTGGGCGTGTCGAACTCGCGCGGGCGGCCTCGGGCATTGGCGGTGCGGGACTTCTTCGAAATGGCGGGTGGCGTCATGGGAATGGATATTATGACTATCCGTTCAACAAATCAAGCCTGGCGAGGGTGGGGGTATTGGAGAGGGCGTAACGGCTGCGGAAACCGGACGGGGCCGGCCTATTTCCCCTCATTCTCCCGAATCACCCGCGCAATCACCTTCTCGGCCTCCCCCGCCCCTTCGTCATACACTCGCGTACGCTGAACCGGCGGCGGCACGTCATTGCCAATCAGCGCCCCCGTGCGCACATGCGTATCCACCGACACCTGCATCGAGAGTCCCAATCTCAACGGATGCGCAGCCAACTCGTCCGCATCGAGAGAAATCACAATCGGCACCCGCTGCACCACCTTGATCCAGTTGCCCGCCGCGTTCTGCGAAGGCAGCATTGAAAACGCGCTACCCGTCCCCGCCGAAAACCCTTCCACCCGCCCGCGATACACCACCTGCGATCCATACACATCCGACACGATGCGCACCGGCTGGCCGACCCGCATATGGCGGATCTGCCCTTCCTTGAAATTGGCTTCAACCCATAACCGCTCGAGCGGGATGATCGACATGAGCGGCACGCCCGGGCCCACCTGCTGCCCGATTTGCACCGAGCGCTGCCCCACTGTGCCGTCCACGGGCGACACGATCGTCGAACGCTGCAGATTGCGGAACGCAAGCCGTAGTTGCGCGGCGGCCTGGAGCACCGTCGGATTGGCCTCGAGCGCTTGCCCGCCGCCCAGCGCACGGGCCGCATCGAGCTGCGACTGCGCCGCAGCGAGATTCGCCTCGGCGACCGCCACCGTTTCGCGAGCGTGCGCCAGTTCCTCGGGCGAGACGATCTCGATCGCGGAGTGGTCGCGCGCCGCCAATGCCTGTTGCGCGAGCGCCAGTTCCGCGCGGCGAGCCTTGATCGCCTCCACGTACGAGCCGCGCGAGAGCGTCGCGTTGGCGACCTGCCGCACCGCGAGCGCAAGCTGCGCCTGGGCTTGGGTGTACGCCACCGCCGCCTCGGTATCGTCGAGCTTCGCGAGGCTCTGTCCAGCCCGCACGCGCTGCGTGTTGGATACAAGGATGTCCGTCACCGTGCCCGGAATCTGCGCGGCGATCTGCACGATATTGCCGGCCACATAGGCGTCGTCGGTTTCCTCGTAAAAGCGCGCGGTGAAGCCCCACCACGCAAGCGCGATCAACGCCGCTACTGCCGCAGCCCCTAAAAAAAGCGCGAGCCGCCGTCGGCGAGTCGCACGTCTGGCGGCTTGCTTCGCGGCGGCAGCCTCGGTTTCGCTGGCCTGAGTATGTTCTTTGATGTCGTTATACATTCAGTCGAAGTGCGTATCCGTGATGCGGCCGTGTGATGGAAAAGCAGCCTGGAAATGGGAAATCGGCGGCCCGGCGAGCGTCTGCTCGTCGAAGCCGCCGCCTAGCGCGCCAATCAACGCAACCTGCAACGCGCGGCGCTGCGTCTGCAAGTCGACCTGCTCGGCGCGCTCGTCCAGCAGCGTCAGGTCGGCCAGCATCACGTCCTTTTGCATCACCATGCCGCGCTGGTGTCGTTCGTCGGCGATCGACACGATACGCGTCGCCGCGTCGACGGCCTGCGCCTGCTGCTGCACCAGTTTGTCCACGGTACGCAGCGAGGTCAGGCGTTGCGCCACTTCGCCCAGTGCCCCTTCGATTGTTTTGTTGTACAGACTAACAGCCGAATCGACACTGGCAAAATCGCCGCCCAACTTCGCGCGCAGGCGGCTGCGGTCGAAGATCGGCAGTGAAATCGCCGGCCCGACCGAGCCGGTCAACGCCGAGCGGGTAAACAGCGAGGCCGGCGTGAGCGCCGTCAAACCCGCAAAGGCGACGAGATTGACGTCCGGATAGAACTGCGCGCGCGTCGCATCGACATTCGCCACGGCCGCCTCGGCGCGCAGCCGGGCCGCCACGATATCCGGCCGCCGCCCCAACAGATCCACCGGCAGGCGTGCAGGTAGCGCCGCATCGTCGACGTCGGCGAGTTGCGGCCGCCGGATCGACAATCCTCGTTCCGCGCCGCGGCCCGTCAGCACCCCGATCTGCAATTGCGTGAGCTTGATGCGCTCGTCGTTGAGCTCGGTCTGCGCGAGCAGCCGGTTTTGCTTGAGTGCTGTGTCGGCGGCGTCGTAGGCGTTGTCGAGACCGCGTGCGAAACGTTCGCGCGTCACCTCGCTGACGTAGTCGCTCGCATGTTGCTTCTCGCGCAGGTTGTCCTGCATCGCGAAGGCGCGGTCGAGCTCGAAATACAGCGTCACCAGTGCGACGGTCAGCGAGAGCCGCGCCTCTTCCGCGTCCACGCGCTCGGCGTCGCGCTCGGATATCAGTCCGCGCGTCAAGGCGGCATTCTTGCCCCACAGGTCCAACTGATAGCTCAGTCCTGCGAACAGCGCGGACGGCGAGGCGGTCGGATCGCTGAACAACTGCACCGGAAAGGTCTGGCCGTCGACCGACACATTCGCGACGTTGGGCGGCTGCGGCAAGCGCGCCTTGGTCACCGTGGCGCCGGCCGTTCCCGTGAGGCCCGTCAGCGAAGCAAACTGCTCCAGTTGCGACTGCGCCACGCCGATTCTGGCCTTGGCGATCTGCATATCCGGATTCTGCTGCAACGCTTCGCTCACCAGTTGGTTGAGTTGCGGATCGCGATACTGCTCGACCCAGCCGGGCGCGGGCCATGTGCCGTTGTTTTGGGTGCCGGTCGTCGCGACCAGCGCATCGACAGCGGGCGTCAACGGTTTGACGCTTGCATGCAAACCGGCGTCGTCGACGCAGCCGGCGAGCGTATATGCGACCAGCAGCGCGGGAACCGGCCACAGCAGCCGTGTTAAAAGAGCGTGCCTCATTCGTACTGCGTCCTGTGAGCGGATGCCGAGTGTGCAAAGCGTGCGGCAAGCGCGGGCCGCGTGCGCTCCAGCGGACCGAGACGTCCGAACAGACCATCCGACACGCCGAGGAGGATGCCGTTGAGCTTGGCGAGCTTGTCCTCTTCGAGCAGGAGGACCTGCGCGATCTGCCAAAGTGTCAGCAAGTTCGGCACGATCGCGACCGGGAAGCGCATGCCGTACTGCAGTCCGAGCTGCATCGCATTGCGGGCGCTGTAATAGCGCCGATACCACGGATGATGCGTCGCGGTCATATGGAACGGACCCAGCTTATGGCGACGCCGCTCGCCGATCCTGTGCGAGAGGATCAACGACGGTACGACGTATAGCGGGACGTTACGCGCCAGGGCACGCAAGCAGTATTCGGTATCGACGTGATCGATAAACAACGCTTCGTCGAAGCGGCCCAGCGTCTCGAAGGCCTTGCGCGAAACCAGGCAGCCCGAAGAAATCAGAAAGGCGCAGCGTTGCGGTGCGACGCCTTCGTGCAGCTTGAGACGTTGCACCGTGAGACCGTCGCTCGCCAGTTCGGGCAGGAAGCGCTGATCGTTTTCATCGAAGATGCGCGGTCCGGCCATGAATGCCCCCGTGCCGAGCGCGGCGCACGTGTCGCGCATCGCCGGAAAATAGCCGGCCGGCACCACGGAGTCCTGATCGAACAGGGCCACCGCATCCATGCCCTGCTCGAACTGGCTCGCTAGTCCACCATTGAGCGCGCCCGCGATGCCGTTGCGATTGCCGTTGTACAGCAGCGTGATGTCGTGCGCCGCCAGTTGCGCGGCGACCGCCGGATTCACTTGCGGCGAGTTATCGACCACCGTAAGGCCGTCGCAACGCTCGCGCAAGGCGACCACCCGCGCGAGTTCGTCGGCCGTCGGATGAAACAGAACCACCAGTGCGCCAAGGGTCGTCATCGCATTCGCTCCATCGTCGGCTCAGTGACCCAGCGTCGCGGCCGCGCCGCGTCTGGGACGTGTCAACCACATCATCGCGGCCAGCACCAGGCACGTGACGCTCGCCATGAAGAACATGTCGCCCGTGGCCATCATGTACGCCTGCTGCTGCACGATCTGATGCAGCGTCGTGAGTTCGCGCGTGCCGCTCACGCCCATCCCATGCAGCGCCTGCACAAAGCGCTGCGTATTGGCGGATGCCTGAGTGACCGATTGCGCAACCGTGTCGTAGTGGTAACTCGCCCGGTTGTCCCACAAGGTCACGCTCATCGCGGTCCCGAATGCCGCCGATAGCGTGCGCAGGAAGTTCGACAGGCTCGAGGCCGCCGCCAGTTTCTCGTCCGGCACGCGCGACAGCGTCGCGGCCGTGAGTGGAATGAAGAAGCACGGCAGGCCGATGCCCTGAATCAGTCCTGGCGTAATGATCTGCGTGAACGTCATCGTCAGCGTGAAATGTGCATCCCACCACAGCACGCCCGCGAATACGAGAAATCCAGAAGTTGCCAGGACGCGCGCATCGAAGCGTGCCGAGAACAGCCCCACCAGAATCGAAAACACCAGCGCCAGAATGCCGAGCGGCGCGGTGGCCAGTCCCGCGTGATAGGCGGTGTAGCCCATCACCGCCTGCAACCAGAGCGGAAAAATCACGCCCACGACCGAAAAACTCATCATGCCCAGCGAGATGATCAGTACGCAGAACGAAAAGGTTCGATCCCGGAACAGGCTCAGATCGACAACCGGGTGCGCCTCGCCCGCCTCCCAGATCAGCAGGGAGCCGATCGCGAGCGCAGCCGCGATCGCCAAGCCAAGAATCAGCGAGGAATCGAACCACCCCGCGTCATGGCCCAGATCGAGCATGGCCTGCAGCGAGCCGACGCCGACTATGAGCAGCACGATGCCCACCAGATCGATCGGCTCGCGCGTCGACGGCCGGCCGGTCGGACGCAATAGCGCCGTGCAGACCGCAAACGAAAACAGGCCGATCGGCAGGTTGATCAGGAAAATCCACGGCCACGAGAAATTGTCGATGATCCAGCCGCCGACAACCGGCCCGAAGATCGGCGCCAGCAAGACCGTCATCGCCCACAGGGCGAGGGCCACGACCCGCTTGTCGGGTGGGAAGGTGCGCAGCAGGAT
Source organism: Paraburkholderia sp. GAS38 (assembly GCF_050434965.1). Classification (NCBI taxonomy): domain Bacteria; kingdom Pseudomonadati; phylum Pseudomonadota; class Betaproteobacteria; order Burkholderiales; family Burkholderiaceae; genus Paraburkholderia; species Paraburkholderia sp. GAS38. The sequence goes on from NZ_JBNDJO010000004.1 coordinate 270,545, forward strand.
GGTCTGCGAGAGCGGCACCATCGGCCCGGAACACAGGCCTTGCAGCGTGCGGCAGATCACCAGCAGGTGGAAGTCGCCTGCCACGCCGCACAAAAGCGACGTCAACGTGAACAGGATCACGGCGCTCACGAACAGGCGTGTTTCGCCTACCCGCCTCGACAACCAGCCGGTCAGGGGCACCGCAATGGCGGCCGCCACCGAGTAGGAACTGATGACCCACGTGCCCTGACTGTTCGACACGCCGAGACCGCCCGAGATTGCCGGGACCGCGACGTTGGTGACCGTCGAGTCCAATACCTCGATGAAGGTGGCGAGCGATAACGCAAAGGTCAGCAGAGCGAGCCGCGCGCCACGCATGGCCGGCAACGCACCGCCGGACGGATGGCCGCCCTCGCCCGCTGCGCTTGCCAACGTCGACGTGGAAGATGAGCTCATGCCCGCTGCACCTCGCCCAGTTCGACGCGCGCGCTCGTTGCATGCGCGGGCTGCGCACGCGGCGCCGCGAAACGCTCGATGTATCGTGCAGCCGCGTCGCAGCCATCCACGGCGCCCGACAAACGGTCCTGGATGCGGCCGCATTGAATCGCGATCGACGGACTGCCCAGCACCTTTTCGATGGCACGCGCGAGCGTTCGGCCATTCACCGGCGCATCGATACGGATGCCGCAACCGCTATCGGCAACGCGCTGGGCGTTATCGAACTGGTCATGCGCAAAAGGCGTCACGATCTGCGCAATCCCCGCCGCATAGGCCAGCGCCGCCGTACCGATGCCGCCGTGGTGAACCAGCGCGCGGCATCGTGGCAACAGCGTCCCCATCGGCACATAGCGGCGTTTGAGCAGCGTGCTTTGAGCATCGTGCGCATCTGCGGCGCCTGCATCCGGTGTGAGCAGAATGCCGCGCAGCCCGATCTCACGCAGCGACTCTTCTACCGTGCTGGCATAACGCTTGTTGTCGATCAGCGTCGAACCCGCTGTAAAGACCAGCGGCCGCTCGCCCGCCGCAAGGAAGGCGTCGAGGCCGCTATCGGGCGCTTGCGTGCCGATGTCGTTGAACAGCGGAAAGCCGCCCAGCAGATGAGGTTTCGGCCAGTCGGGCTGCGGTTGCGCAAACCACTCGGGGAAGAGGCACAGGATGCCGTCGGTCGAATGCAACCACTCTCCCATGATGCGTCGGGCAGGCAACAGACCCAGTTCCCGGCGCAGCACGTTCAAGGCCGGCCCGCATACCTTGTCGAGAACGTGATGCTCCACCATGCTCAACAAGCCGGTCTTGAGCGCGAGCGGCAGGCGTCGCGGGATCGTCAGGCGCTTATGGGTGGGCGGCGCATGAGCCGACAGCAGCGTGGAAGGCGACACCTGCACCGAGACAAACGGCACGCCGTGGATCTCCTGCATCAGACGCGCCGAAAACGCCCATAGCGTGCCGACCAGCACCGTATCGGCATCGGTGAGCGAAGCGAGCGTGTCGAAATGCGGCCGCAACGTCGGTGCGATTACGTTCCACAAGGTTCGAAACGAGGTGCGCGGATGCCACAGCGCCGGATCGGCCATCGCGGCGGCATATTCTTCACGCGTGCCGATGGGCACGAACTGGAAGCCGCGCCGCTCCGCCAGCTCCGCAAACGGCGCGTGCGTGCAGAATACGATCCGGTGCCCACGCGCCGCCAGCGAAGCGCCGATACCGATCAGCGGATGCACATCGCCGGCGGAGCCGATCGCGGTAATGATGACGTTGGCCATTGCGCTGTATCCGGCGCGCGTCAGTAAAGGCCGGGAATCAGCGCCGCCACTTCGCGGCGATACTGCGTGTAGGCAGGGCCGAAATAGCGCGTCAACCAGCTTTCCTCGACGCGCACCTTGTAGGCGAGCGAGGCGAAGATCAGCAGCAGGCCAGCCATGCAGCGCCATTGCTCGCCGATCAGCACCGCCCCCGCCAGCGCGATCAGGCACCCCGTATAGATAGGATGACGAACCAGACCGTAAGGACCGCTGCGCACCAGCTCGTGCCCCTCCTTGAGCGTGACCGAGACACTCCAGTTCGTGCCGAGGTGCAGGCGTGCCCATACCGAGAACGCGAGGCCTGCCAGCAGGACCGCGAAACCGGCGAACTGCGGGCCCTGCAGTTGTTGCCAGTCGGGCACCCATGCCGCCGATGTCAGGTCCGGCACAATGATCAGCGCGCCGCCGGCAATCAGCGGGATCGACTGCAGCGTGCGCGAGTTCGATGTTTCGCGCTGCGCGGTCTGTTTGACCTGCTTCGACGTCGCGATCCAGTAGACGAGCCACAGTGTCCACGGAATCACGATCGCCATGCTTTGAATGATATTCACGGTAGCTCAGCCTGTTATGAATGAGTGATGCGTCTACGTAACCGCCTGGGCGCCGGCGAAGCGCTCGGCTACCTCGAACGAACCGAAGCCATCGCCCGCCTCGCTACACGCCGCCTCGCCGAAGAAGTCGAAGATCGCCGTGCGAACCTGGCGCAACGGATGACGTCCTTCCAGATCGAGAAAATGGCCGGCCTGTTCGATCGTGGCGAACTCGGCCCGCGCGAGATGCGCGGCCAGCGTTCGCACGTCGGCGGACGTGGTGTATTCGTCCAGCTCGCCGTTGATGAACTTGAGATCGCAGTCGATGTTGCGGAATTCGTGCAGGTATTGCTCGGGACGAATGGCGAGGATCTGGTCCACGTGAAAGGCGACCTGATCCTGTTCCCGGCGCGGCAGCGTCGACAGGTAGCGGTAGTTGTACAGCTTCATGATCCGCGGCAAATGGCGGCCCACGGTATCGTTCAGCAGTTGCGCCGCTTTGAGGTTTTCGCCGGCGGCGATGTAGTCGCGCGCACAGGTCACGTAGTCGGTCATGGCTGGGTTAAGCAGCGGCGAGAACGAGGCGATCACCGCCCGTCGCACGCTGGTTTGCCGGCGCGCCAGCGCCAGCAGCGAGGCCACCCCGCCCCACGAGACCGACAGCAGAAAGCTCGGCTCGAATACGGCAATCAGGTGCAGCAGAATGTCGACTTCATCGTCCTTGGTCAGGACGAATTCGCCTGCGTTATACGCTTTGGATTGCCCGGCGTAGGGCAAATCGAAGCAAATTGCGTTATAGCGTTCGCCGAGATATTTGATTGTCTGTCCAAACGACGCAGTTGTCGCTAGTGCGCCGTTGATCAGAATGACACTTTCAAAGTCCGGATTGAACACGTGACGTTCAACGTAGACCTTGCAGCCTGTCGGCAGTGGAACAACCAGCTTTTCGATGGGCATGAGCGTATCCCGTGCACTTGCAAGAGCAAATGCGCACTGATACCGCGCCCGCCTGAGCGGACGCTTTGGGGCCGTACAGCCATGGGATCGGGCCCGTAACGCTTGCCCCCCGGCAAGTTCGATCCATGACGGCCACCGCGCCATCGAAGCTCGCTTCACACACCGTGTGATGCGATCCCCCAACTGCCCGGCGCGCTGGCACTGCGCGACGGCAATCGGGCATTCGACGCCTCGTTTATTGTCTTTTTATGTTTACAACAAGAAAGTAATTCGGCTGCTTCGCCTCATCCGGTCTGTCCGGACGAGATGAGTGTCGCGTTAGGGTGTGATACTAATATGTCGATAAAGAACAATTCAAGTTTTTTCAAAAAAAATCTAATTCGACCGTTATGCACCGTTGTTACGCGCGATGCCTGGTCAATGAGAATGCAACACCGATGCGTGCTTGCGCCAGCTCACCCTGACGACTCTGACAGGTATCCAAAGGAAGCCGCGAGAGGAGAATCAAAGCACCCCTTTGCGGGGGTGTTGCCCACGCCGCGGCGAAAACGAACGGATCGAGCGTATATGGAACACGACACTTCAATACAACGGGTCCAGCAACACATCAACGTGTTGATCGTCGTGGATACCGATACCATCATCGCGACCTACGGACCGAACCGCGACCCGTCGCTGGCGAAGGCACTAAGCCACGACGACACGATTACGATGTGCACCGACGCACGCAGCAAGGTCCACGGCCAGGGAACCGGCAAGCTAAGCTTCAACGCGCGTGTGCACGATGTCGTTTCGATCACGGGCACCTCCGGTTCCGCCAACTCGCAAAACGCCGTGATCGTCTACAGCCTCGCGCCTCCCGCAGACGGCCACATCTTCACACCCTCTCAAGCGGCCTTCTACGCAAGGGCGGGCGCTGTCGAACCTAACCCCGACTCGCCGGACCGAAACGGCTTGCCGCCCGTCAGCAAAGAAGCGAACTTCTCGAACTTCTCCGTGACCGCCAAAGCGCCTGGCGTTGCCCCTCTGACGTTCGCCTTCGCTCTTTACACGCTCGCCGACGACGGCGAGAACCAGACGCTCTTCGGCTACTACGCCTATCACTTCAGTGTGACAGTTATATAAAACGTCGCGCGCAAAAAATCATGACATAGCATAGGGTTTGGCCTCGCACGCTGTGCTGCTTCGAACTCCAGCAGTCCTGTTTACTTTACTAGGTGTGCTAACTAAAAAATAGGAGGACATTGCACGTGACACGTGAAACACGTGTCACCACGCAGTCACCGATAAACGCAGAAACAGGAGGATTCATCATGGCTGGAACTGTGTTAACAGCGAGCGGACAAGACATCAACGTGCTCGTAGTCATCGACACGGAATACGTGAAAAGAACGTATCCCAATCCGAGCAAGGATCAAAACAATCCTACCGGTATCGATCACAACCATCAGTACATGCTGTGCACGGGTTCGCGAGGCATCATCTCCGGACAAGGCACGGGAGACCTGGAATTCAGGGCGAACGTCGGCGACGACGTGGCGTTCACCGGTGTGTCGATTTACGACAACTCCGATGACGCCGTGATCGTGTATGACGTCAAGCACTTTTCGGGCGATCAGGTATTCAATCAGTTCAGTGCAGACCTGATTATCCGCAATGGCGCGGTTCAACCGAACGCCGATTCGCCGAGCCGCAACGGCCTGCCGCCGGTTAAGAAGCAGACGAACTTCTCCGTGTTCGAATCGAAAGTCAGGAGCAGCGGCCGGGAAGGATTTGGCCTCGCGTTCGGCCTGTATACGCTAGCCGCCAATGGCCAGGACCAGGAACTGTTCGGCTATTACTGGTGGGACCCGTACATCACGGTGGCGTGACCGGTTGATCTCGCGAGAGATCATCGGGTAAGCAGCGTCGCACCTGCTGGATTCATCGCGATGGATCCAGCAGGTTGCAAGCAGGTTTCAAGCGGGCCTGGACAGGTTCAGACAGGCTCAGGCAGGCTCATGTTCTCCGGCAAGATGCGCCGCCCTCTTCTCGTGCGCTACGTTCATCACGATCTGTGCCGGTGCGGCGTCATGCGTGGCCTCGATACCGAGCGCCGATAGCGTTTGACTGTCGATATCGATCCAGCACGCCACCACCATTCTGCCGTCGATGCATTGCGCCGGTCCGGCCCGGTGTGCATGCACGCCGATGCGCCGGAATAGCCGCTCCATACTGAGGTAAGTCACGCCAATGATCTGGCGTGCGCCGAGGCGCGCGGCGCAGCGCACGACCGAAGCCAGCATGGGGCGAAAGTACCACGTGAGATTGCCGCCCTCGGCCTGGTCGCCGGCAATCGGGCTGGCCGCGAAGCGGGAGAGTTCCCATACCTCAGATGATTCGGGCGGCGGCATGCCCTCAGCAAGCAAAAACGGAAACAACTCTTGCAGAAGATAGGGTTGCGTAGTCGGCAAGAGCCTCGCGCAACCGCAAATCGAGCCGTCCTCATCGCGCCCGAGCACATAGACCGTGTCGTCACGGTCATACTGGTCGCGCTCGAATCGCTCGTCGGCCATTGGCAAGCGCCAGCCCAGCTGCTTAACGAAAATCTCGTGCCGGTACTGCGCAAGCGCGTTACCTACACCCTCAGGTAACCGTCCATCGTCGTGAATGAAAGTCCGCATCATGCACCCCTGGTCGCTTTTTATCGAGCGCATTAGAGCGCGCACAGGGTTGCGCAGTAACTGGTAGAGTTGACAGGGCTTTATGGCGGAATATTTTCATTCGTTGATATATTCAGCCCTGACATCAATTTACGATTGCAAAGCGAACACCTTTTGCTTATAAATGAGCGGTGAGACGTTTGAAATGTTTGCATTGCCGCTGCAACGTCTAGTGTCGTTGAAACGAGGAAAGCATGTGATGCCGCCCTCTCAAGGCGAACGCGACGTTGGCCGCAACCGGTTGCGACCAGTTCAAGCGCATGAGCCGATGTACGAGCGCCCTTGTGGTGCAAACCATTCCAAGGTCGGTACCCAAGCCATCAACACCCATGAGATTGCTTCTCACGTCGCCCCAGGCGATCAGAAACGCGCCTGACGTGCCTTCTATATACCAATCCCAGCCAACGGTTACCTGCGAGGTCAATGGGTGGAGCGTACCTTGCCACTCGGTATAGCCAGCATCGAGGGCGTCGATCGCATCGGCGCGTAGATCCGCCAGCAGGCCCTCGTCGATGCCCGAGGAAACGTGGACCAGTGTCAACCGGGCCAGCATGAATTCGGGAACACGAACATAGCCATCGGACGATGGGGAATGAAAGAGCAATGGGGAGAGTGTCATCGGGCCTGTACCTTTCGTTATAGCTGGACGGGCTTGCTTCTATATAAGACGTTAAACCGGGGGCGCAATGGAATCGTACTTTCAGGATGCTTATCAGCAGTTTTTCGCTGCGAGCGACGAATATGAGCTATTTAAGCAAATAACGGCTTTCGCAGAACGTCTTGGATTCGAATATTGCTGCTACGGAATTCGCATGCCTTTGCCGGTTTCGAACCCGGTGGTCAAGATTTTCGATACCTATCCACCCGGGTGGATGACCCACTATCGCGCCAACGGCTTTCTCGAGATCGACCCCATTGTCCGGGCGGGCATGCGTCGCACCGATCTGATTGCCTGGCCGCGCGCAATGTCCGACGAGGCGCCGCGCCTGTGGTCCGATGCGCGCGACTTCGGCATCAAGGTCGGCGTTGCCCATTCGAGCTGGACCGCGCACGGTACGTTTGGACTCCTGACCATGTCGCGCAACGCGGACACCTTGACGTCTGCCGAAGTCGAGGAATTGCAGTTGCCCGCAAACTGGCTCGCGAATCTTTGCCACATGCGGATGGGCCAGTTCCTTCAAGGCAAGCTCGCACCCGAAACTGGCATCACGCTGACCGCCCGCGAGCGCGAGGTGCTGCGCTGGACCGGCGAGGGAAAGACCTCTTACGAAATCGGGAAAATCCTCAGCATCTCCGAGCGTACAGTCAATTTTCATGTCAACAACGTGTTGTCGAAGCTGGCGGCGACCAATAAGGTACAGGCGGTCGTGAAAGCGATCGCAACCGGGCTGATCTAGCCGCCCTCGCATAGAAGGCCCGGCACTGACCGGCGCAGGAGGCGCAAGACGTATAACGGACTGGCAAGGGACACACAGCGGCTATCCCGGTGCTGCGTCCCGACCGACGCGCGCAGTCTATTTATAATATCTATTGAACGGGGCACATAGCTGTGAGGTCTGACAGCTTGCGGATTTCTCACTGCCGTCGCGCGCCGCGCTTGTGCTCGCCTCCAAACGAACACAAAATAAAAATGATGATGACGATTTAGCAGTATTATTGGCGGCATCGCGGTTCGTTCAATAGCTTTGACAGCCTTTGTGACAGGCGGGCTCATACCGGGGCTGAGCCGTCTGTCGTTACATCCCCTCTCTCAGGTTCTGGCGGCCCTCGGAATAGCCAGAACTTTTCACGCCAGCGCAAGCTGGCGTTTTTTTGTCCTCAGAAATGAGGATGAAGCTTGAATATGCATCGGGTATATTCGATTGGAGTCCCGGATCCATTGTAGATACCGGACCCGGCGAAACCTGCACACAGTACTTAAGACATAGAGCGCCGCTAAACCTGAGAGATGAGACCCGCCTTGCGCGGGTCTTTTTTTGCAAAAAATCTCTGGCGCAAACGATTGCTACGACTCAACCGGCACCGCGAGGCTTGTGGCACGTCCGCCATAATCGTATTGCGGCGTCATGTTATCGAGCGGATTGGCCGGACCAAACAGTTCGCCGCCAAGACTGCGGATTACCGCGCATACCGCGTTGACGCCGGTCTGCAACGCCCCTTCGACCCACCCACCGGTAAACGAGCAGCTATCGCCTGCAAGGTAAATGGAGGGATCCGTCGACGGATTGCGGCTCGCCTGGAACTGGAAGAAGAGTTGCTGGCTATAGCCATCGCCGCCGGCAAAATTCAGCTTGAAGGCGCCGTAGTAGCCGCGCTCCAGATCCCAGTCGACCACGCGCACATACCGGTCGTAATCGTTACCGATCGGCACGACATGGCGGGCAAACGCCGCGTTCGTCTGCGCCAGATCCGCCACCAGCCGTTGCACGCGCCGACGGTTGTCGCCCAGCGCCAGTTGCTTGATCGCGTCGTCTTCCCAGGCGTAACTCAGCAGCACGACACCCGGCGAGTTGGGGTTCTGCGGCGCATAGTCGAGACAGTAGACGCCTCGCACCAACGTGTCGGTCTGAATGTTGGCGGGCAGGTTCTCGTCGAGCCAGAACTTGCGTTGCGTCATCACGAAGACCTTTGACGAACTCGTCAGATGCACGTCGTCGATCGCCGTGCACTGTTGCGGCGAGAGCGAGGTGCCGGGCCCATTCAGCGCCATGTCGATCTGCATGGCCCGCGTGCTCGCAGTCACAATGACCCGGTCTGCAAACTGCGTCGTCCCGTCTTCCAGCCAGAGCTTCACGCCCGCCGCTTCGCGCGTGACCCGCGCAACCGGCGTCCTGATCACGCGTTGCGCGATCGAGCGCCGCTCGAAGACCTGCGTCGAGAACGCCCGGGCGAGCGATTCGATGCCGGCTGGAATGAACAACTGGTCGGTTTCGAGCTCGTCCACCATGAGGCGCACGATCTCGAGAAAGGCGACCGGATACATCGGCCCCAGACCGCCTGAACCGACGCCGAGCGCGCCGAACAGCTCATAGTCGTCCGGATAGCGCCAACGCGTGCCGCCCGGCGGGTTGGCGCTGCCAAAGATACGGCACAGGGCGCTGTAGAAACTCTCGTTGCCGAAGACGTCGATGTACGCCTGCCACGCATTGCGTGCTGCCGCGGTTTGTCCGCTGCGCAGCAACTGGGTGATCGCCACCGGCGCGATCAGTGCGGGCCCGGTTTCCGGCGTAAAGCCCTCGCTGATAAAGGCATTCCAACCGGTGTTGACGGTCGCGAACATATCCGGTGGATTACCGTGTGCGGGCCACACATAGGTTTTTCCCTGGTACCCCAAATTAGTTAGCACGGCGCCGGGGTCGGGAAAGCTCGACGTTGCCTTGATGCCGAAGCGGTCAAGATAATGGAAGAGACTGTATTCGCTGGGCGGAAAGCGCATCGCCCCCAGCTCCGCAAGAAACTCGGGCGCGGACTCCGTAAAGGTCGAGCTCCACGCGCGGCCGCCGATGCGATCCGAGGCCTCGAAGAGCACCACATTGGCCGCGCCGGCGCGCAGCAGTTCGTACGCGGCGACGAGACCGGCAATGCCGGCACCGATAATCGCAATCGTGGCGTTCGCAGCCGCGGGCGGCACACGTCCCAGGGCATCGGGCGAGCCGGCCAGGTAGGCGCCATAGTCGAACAGCGTATCGATGTAGCCAAAACTCGGGCTCTGGCGCTCTGTCGCGCCGAATTCGCCGGCGAGAGGCGAAGGGCGTAAGCGTCGGCGAAGATTCGGAATGAACGGCATGCTTCTCCTCGTGGGCTAAAGATAAACGTGCAGCGTGCGGGCAGCGGGTTTCACTCATGTTCCCGGCAGCCCGGTGGGGATAACACCACACGGCTTAACGGCATTTTTGCGTCCCGCTTGAACCATTTACTTTGGCCGTGTAAGCTCGCCGGTAACACTTTCTTACAGACCTGAGGCCTCTGGCTGAAGGAGCAAAACTTACTCGCAGGCAGTCCGGAACACCATGTATTTGACGAACCGTGAGACTGCGCTGGTCTCTGACATCTTCGCCGTGCTGGCCGATGCCTTACCCGAGGACCTGATGCGCCGGGAAATCGGCGTAAGGATGCTGGATCTGCTGCGCGCGGATTATCTGGGCTCGTACGTGTGGGATGCGACGAAGAAGGCGTTTGTGAATCGGGTCGCGCTCAATATGTCGGACGACAACCTCTCCGAGTACGAACAGTATTACCAGTACCACGACACGGTCACACCGTTGCTGCAGAACTGTCGGCAAGCAGTTCGCGTGACGGACGTCCTTCCCCAGGCCGAACTCGTGCGCACCGAACTGTTCAACGACTTTCTGCGCCGCGACGGACTGCATTGGGGCATGGACGTCTTCGCGTGGTCCGGCGAGACGAACATCGGCGACCTGCGCATCTGGCGCGGCAAACAGCGGGACAATTTCTCGGACCATGACCTCGCCCTCGCCGAACTGATTCGCCCGGCCTTCACGTCGGGACTCGCCCGCGCCCGCAGAACCGCCGGCATGACCGAAGCGGGAACGCCGCATACGCGCCTGATTTCAGAGCGTGTGCTCAAGTCGCTGACGGCGCGCGAACGGGAAGTTGTGTCGCTCATCATGGAAGGACTCCTCGACAAGCAGATCGCTGAGCGGCTCGGCATCTCGTACACCACCGTGCGCACGCATGTGGACCGCAGCTTTCAGAAGCTCGGCGTCGGCAACCGGTCGGCGCTGATTCGCATGGCCCAGCAGGACGCACGATAAGCCAGGTGGCGGCGCGCAATAGAGCGCTGCCAGGCTTGAGCGTCATCCCGCTTTCGCGCATCCCCCGTCTCACGCCCGCCCATCCCCACCTCCTCCGCCGCAAACATTCGGTAATAAATCTTTTTTTCGCCGCCGCGGAATAACGCCGGAAAGACGGTGTTCACCCTCTCATGCCGCGCTCGACGCGGCGCATGCATGGCTGCTGCTCAGGCTCGCGAACCACGGCTCGCGCCTGATTGCCCTGTCCCGCGTGAATTGCCACCAACGATGAGATCGCTGTGAGTCACACCACGATTCAACCTGTCTGGGTTCGCGTCACACACTGGATTAATGCGCTCGCTGTCGTCCTGATGGCGATGAGCGGCTGGCAGATCTACGACGCCTCGCCCATTTTCCCGGCCCTGCAGTTTCCGGCCGCCGTCACCTTGGGCGGTTGGCTCGGCGGCGCCTTGCTGTGGCACTTCGCGGTCATGTGGCTGCTGGTGGCGAATTTCCTCGTCTACCTTGGGCTCAATCTCGCTTCAGGACGGCTGCGCCGCAAGCTGCTGCCGCTCAGTGCCAGGTCGCTTGCCGCCGATACGCTCGCCGCCCTGCGCGGCCGCCTCACGCACGGCGACCTGAGCCGCTACAACGCCATCCAGAAGCTGGCCTATCTGACCGTTATCGTCGACATCGTGCTGCTGGTACTCTCCGGGCTGGCCGTGTGGAAGTCGGTGCAGTTTCCGCTGCTGCGCACCTTGATGGGCGGCTATGACAACGCGCGTGTCGTGCACTTCGTCTGCATGAGCGTGCTGGTGGCCTTCTTCTTCGTGCATGTCGCGATGGTCGCGCTGGTGCCGCGCTCCCTGCTTCTGATGCTTCGAGGACGGTAGACATGGTAACTCGCAAACGCAGCGGCGAACCCGGCACGACGCTATCGTCACACGCCGACGCCATCATCAAGGATGCCCAGCGGGAATTGAAAAATCCCGCGCGCCGCCTGCTCGGCAAGCGGATTCTCTCGCTCGGCGGCCTGGCGATGTTGTCCGGCTGCGATCTCAGCAGCGACAAATCGGTCAACACGATGCTGCGCAGGATCTCGTTCTTCAACGACGACGTACAGGCCCTGCTGTTCGATCCGCACAGGATGGCGCCGACCTATCCCGAGTCGATGATCACGCGGCCGTTTCCGTTTAACGCGTTCTACGATATCGACGACGTGCCGGAAGTCGACCCGGCCTCGTACCGGCTTCAGGTAGGCGGTCTTGCGCATGGCAAACGTGTCTGGACGCTCGACGAGCTGCGCGCGCTGCCGCAGCAGGACCAGATCACCCGCCATATCTGCATTGAAGGATGGAGCGCGATCGGCCGCTGGGGCGGCGTGCGTTTTGCCGACTTCCTGAAGCGCGCCGGCGCGGATACGACGGCACGCTACGTGTCGTTGCATTGTGCGGACAACTACTGGACGAGCATCGATATGCCCACCGCGCTGCATGCGCAGACGCTTCTCACGCTGACCTACGACGGCCAGGTGCTGCCGCCGAAGTACGGCTTTCCGATGAAGCTGCGCATGCCCACCAAGCTCGGCTACAAGAATCCCAAACACATCGTCGCGATCACCGTGACGAACGATTACCCCGGTGGTTACTGGGAGAACCAGGGCTACAACTGGTTCGGCGGTTCCTGAGCAGCATCCCCATTTTCAACCCGACAACATTGCACGGAGATTCCATGTCTATCCGCCTGAAACTCGGCGTTACGCTTGCTACGCTCGCCTTCGCGGGCGTCGCGCTGGCGCAGACGCCGGCTGTCAAACCCTCGCGCATTCGCGGCGAGATCGTCTCGCTCAACGGCGACGTCCTGCAGGTGCATCGCCGCAGCGGCGACACGGTCGCGATCAACGTGGCGCCCACCGTCGGCATCTCGGCGGTCAAGGCGATGCAACTGTCCGATATCAAGCCCGGCTCGTTCATCGGCACGGCGGCCACCACCGGCACCGACGGCAAGCTGACCGCCACCGAAGTGGTGGTGTTTCCCGAATCGGCGCGCGGCACTGGCGAAGGTCACTATGCATGGGACCTGGGTCCGAATAGCTCGATGACGAATGCGAACGTCGACACGGTCGTCGAGGGCACCAGCGGCCGCGATCTGAAGCTGTCGTACAAGGGTGGCGACAATGTGGTGACGGTACCGGCGAATGTGCCTATCGTGACCTTCACGCCGGCAGCCCGCACCGACCTCACGCCGGGCAAAAAGGTATTCGTGGTGGCGACGCCTGCGGCGCAGGGCGCGTTTGTGGCGCAGCGGGTCGTGGTCGAAAAGGATGGCGTCGCGCCGCCGATGTAACAACCGGCAGGTTGTTGCTGTTTGATGAATGGCCCGGGGCGATCCGGGCCATTTTGGTTTTCGCCTGAGGCGGCAATGCAAGGCCGCCTCAGACAGACGTAGCGATGCTTCGCTCTGAGGATGCCTGGATGCCGCTCAGGTTTCGAGCGTCGCATCCATGGTGATGGTGGCCTTTAGCACTTTCGAAACCGGGCAACCCGCCTTCGCGTCCGCCGTGGCTTTTTCGAACGCAGCCCGGTCGCCGCCGGGAATTTTCACCTTGACGTCGAGGTGAACGGCGGTAATGGCGAACCCGCCGTCGGCCTTGTCGAGCGTCAGGGTGGCCGTGGTGCCGATGCGTTCGGGCTTGATGCCCACCTTGCCGAGTTCGGCCGAAAGCGCCATGGAGAAGCACCCGGCATGCGCCGCCGCGATCAGCTCTTCCGGATTGGTGCCGATACCGTCCTCGAAACGCGTTGCAAACGAATACTGGGTGTCCTTCAGAACCCCGCTATCAGTAGAAATCGTGCCCTTACCGTCCTGCAGGCCGCCTTGCCAGACCGCTGATGCCTTGCGCTTCATCGTTCTCTCCAATGGGTAGCCCTGCCGGCGCTGCTGTGCATTCGACCATGACGCCTGCCGCAACGGTCGCGCCCAGGTTCTTGCGGCATCGGCGTAGGTCGAGCGTGCCACGCAGCGCGACAGGCGCGGGCGTAGACCGGACTTCATGATAGGCGCTTCCTGAGGGCGGCGTCGGACAGCGTATATCGGCCTCCCCCTCCCTCACTGCGCAAACGGCAACGTCACCTGACCTTCCGCCCGCATTCCGAACACATTCAACGTCATCGCCACAAGCGCGTAATAACCGAGCAAGCCGACCAGATTGATGGTGACCTCATGCCCAAAGCGCGCCACCGCGGCCGCGTAAGTCGCATCGGACACGCGCTTCGTGTCGTACAGCTCGCTGGCAAAAGCATAGATCAGCGCATCGTCGGGGTCCGCGAACGACGGCTGCTGGCCTGAACGGATCGCTTCGGCATCGGCCTGCACAACACCCGCTTCGAGTGCGATCGGATAGTGGATATACCACTCCGCCTGGGCCTGCCAGCGCGCCGCCGTCACCAGGATCGCCAGTTCCGAGAGGCGCAGAGGCAAGCCGGTCCGGTAGCGGCAAAACGCACCCAGCCGTTGCGCCTGCTGCGCAAGCTCCGGACTGTGAATCCAGCCGAGGAACGGCCCGTTCAGGTTGCCACGCGGACCGGACAGGATCTCGTCGAGGACGGCCTTCTGTTCGGGCGTAGCAGTCGATGCGTCAAAACGCGGCAAACGCTCAGTCATGAAAACTCCCACAAATGATGAAGTAGCCGCCGCCGGCTACGCGGCAGCGCGTACGCCGGTGGCAAGCAGCGCACCGTCGATCGCGTCGGTGAGACGGCTGACAATCTGATCGATGTCCTGCGCCGTGCAGATAAACGGCGGCGCAAGCAGCACATGATCGCCGCGCTGACCGTCGACGGTTCCACCCATCGGATACACCATCAGGCCGCGCGCAAACGCCTCACGCTTGATCGCCGCGTGCAGTTTGAGCTTCGCGTCGAAGGGCACCCTGGTGGCGCGATCCTGAACCAGCTCGACGCCCACAAACAAGCCGCGCCCGCGCACATCGCCGATATACGGATGCTGCGCATAGTGCTCGCGAAGTTGCGCACGCAACTGTTCGCCGCGCGCCTGAACGTTATCGAGCAGCTTGTCTTCGGCGATCACGCGTTGCACTTCGAGCGCGGCGGCGCATGCCGTTGCATGTCCGATATACGTATGGCCGTGCTGGAAAAATCCCGAGCCGCCGACGATCGTGTCGTAAATGCGCCGGCTGACCAGCGTTGCGCCGATGGGCTGATAGCCAGCCCCAAGACCTTTCGCGATGGTCAGCAGATCGGGGGCCACGCCGTCCTCTTCACACGCGTACAGATAACCGGTACGTCCCATCCCCGACATGATCTCATCGAGAATCAACAGGACACCATAGCGGTCGCAGACCGCGCGAATCTTACGAAAATACTCGCGCACCGGTGGTACAGCGCCGGCGGTTGCGCCGACCACCGTCTCCGCGACAAAGGCCGCCACCGTGTCGGCGCCGAGTTCGAGGATCTTCTGTTCCAGCTCATCGGCAAGCCGTTGTGCAAAGACTTCTTCGGTTTCGTCAGCACGTTGCTCGCGATATGCGTAGCACGGGCTCACGTGATGCGCTTCGATCAGGATCGGCAGGAACGGCTCGCGGCGCCATGCATTACCGCCAATCGCCAGCGCGCCCAGTGTATTGCCGTGATAGCTCTGACGACGGGCGATGAAATGACGGCGCTGCGGCTCGCCCTTCTCGACGAAATACTGGCGTGCCAGCTTCAATGCCGCTTCGATCGCCTCCGAGCCGCCCGATACAAAATACACGTGATCCAGACCTTGCGGCGCGCTCGCCACCAGCCGGTCCGCGAGTTCCTCGGCCGCTTGCGTCGTAAAGAACGAGGTGTGCGCGTAGGGCAATTGCTGGGACTGGCGCTTGATCGCATCGATTACGCGCTGGTTGCTATGGCCGAGGCACGAAACGGCAGCCCCGCCGGACGCATCGATATAGCGCTTGCCGGTGGAGTCGATCATCTCGATGCCGTCGCCCGCGACGGCAACCGGCAGCGTTTGTTTCGGGGCACGGTGAAACACGGTGGACATAGGATTCCTTATCGCGTGATCGCGGTCAGAAGGCGGTATTCGAACGCGCCGCCAGGGGAATGAAGGTGTCGAAGGCGCAGTGCCCTTGCCGATAGACCTGCATCGCAACACCGTCCGTTTCGATGCGAAACAGCGCGGTAGCCAAGGTGTTTTCGTCGTCGGGATCGCGCGGGTCGTCACGGTAAATGGGCAAGCCAGCGGGCGCCTGGTCACGCAGCACGCGTAGCAGCCCGTCGTCTGCAAGCGGCGTGCGCAGCGTCGGCAGCAAAGCGTCGACGCGTGCCTGGCGGTCGCGCGAAGAATCGGTCACGATTTGCGCTTCGCCCTCGCAGCCATCGTGAATCAGGTGATTCGCATGACCGAACCGCGGCGTATCGGCCATGACCGAACAGCGCTGGACAGTGGCTTCGATACTCAACAGGCGCGCGTCGCCCACACAGCCAAGCGTGTGATGAAACCCACTGGCTCGCGGCGCATCGCTCAACAGCCTGGCGGCTTCGTCGAGCGAACGCGTATCGAGCACGGCACGTGCGAGGATCATGCGCGGCACGCCCGCAGCCGGTGCCCGGATGCGCAGATTGTTGATGGCCTGCACGACGCCCGCGCGATTGGCAGCGAAGGTATGGCCGGGCAACGAGCCCGGATAGTAGAAACTCACGAAGCCGGGCTTGCCGGCAGGCTGGACGTCCACGAGGAAGCACCGCTCGCGCAGGTACGGATCGCCATCCTCGTTGTGCGCGATGAAACGCGCGTTGCCGGAAACGGCCGCCAGTGTCGTGCAGCCGTCCGGCGTGTTATGGATCAGCTCGCCACGGCAATTCCACAGAAACACGTCTTCCACTGGCCAGCCAAGGCCCGCCGCCATGCCCTCCAGCTCGGCGAGCAGCGCGGGGAAATGCGCTTGCGCCGCGCGGCGCAGCGCCTCCACGAACGGGTGGCCGCGCCAACGGCTGACCTGTTGCCAGGCGGCGCTTTGCTCCATGTAGGCCGCCATGACCGGCCGCGCCAGTTCGCCCAGCTGGTAGCCGATGTCATCCGGCCGGCCGGTTACACGGGAAAGAGTCCATTCCTGCATCGACGGTTATGCCTCGCTCAAACCTTGTTGATCGTTGCGCCGCATCGGCATGGCAACCATCGCCCACTCGCCTGTGCGGCAAAGTGAAAGGATGCCGTCAGCAACCATGGCATCGATTCAACATTCGATCCTAATTTATACATCTCAACAACATATGTTGTCAATCGAGGCGAGCATGTACCGAATGAAGCGAATCACCTCAACATGGTTGAGGTTGAGGTTGAGGTTGCGACGCACCATTGCTGCGCCCGGCGTGGCGGCACTTGCGCGGTCTGCGAAGTGCGCGGCACCTCGCACCGCGCACGCCTCGTTCAAGGCACGTAGACACCCTTCGCGTGCATCGACCGCTCGGCAATCTCGAGTTGCTCGACCGCATCGGCGCCTTCGAGCGCCAGCAGATGCGCCACCAGCGACTCCGCAAGCGCCGTAGCCGCCACTAGCGAAGGAAAGAAGGAAGGACTTTCGTGTGAAAAGATCAGCACCTTGTCGGCATTCAACGCAATCGGCGACACTGCACTGTCCGTGATGGCGATGAGCTTGCTGCCCTTCTCCAGGGCCGCTTCGGCCACGCGCGCCGCCTCCACCGAATAAGGCGCGAAGCTGATGACGACGGTGGCGCTATCGCGTGCGATCGTGCGCAGTTGCATTTCCAGCGTGCCGGCTTCGCCTGTCAACAGCGACACCGTTGAACGAAACAACCGGTAGCCGTACACCAGACCGAACGCTACCGCATAGCAGGAGCGAAAACCGGCCACATGCACATGCGGTGCGCGGCGCAATAGCCGCGCCGTTTCGACGACGGCCCGCGCGCTATGCGCCGCGGTGACATCGAGATTATGTTGTTGAGCGATCAGCAGATCGTGCGCCAGTGCGTCTTTGGCATTAGCCTTGACGAGCGTCCGGGCGCGGCTCGCGAGCGGCTCCGGCCGTGTGCGCACGCGCGCCACAAACAGATTGCGCAACTCGTTCCAGCCGGGAAAACCGAGTTGTTGCGACAACCGCACCAGCGATGCCGGTTGCACCTGAGCCCGTTCGGCGACCTTGCGCATGGAGGAAACCGCGACTTCGTCGGGATGATCCAGCAGGAACGCGGCCCCCATCTGGAATTGCGGACTCAGTTCTGAGAAGCGCGCCCGGATCAGGGCGGCGAGCTGGTCGAAACTGTCGGGCATGCGGTGGACCGGGAAGTAAGTTGACAACAAATGTTACCACCCGGCACCACGCATGCCGCGCCCTTCTACAGCAAGGCCACGACCCGCACGTCGCCCTGCTCGGCCGACGCCACCACCTTGCCCGCGACCCGCCGGAAAGTGATCGTCACCGTGGAATCGCCGACGCGCATATCGCCGATTTCGAGCCAGTCGATGCCTTCGGGCAGCATCGGCTGTTCGATCAGCACCTCGCGCTTCGCTGCGTCGACAGTCACGCCCAGGCACGCTTCCAGCATCATGAACGGCGAGCCCGCTGCCCAAGCCTGCGGCAGGCAGGCCACCGGGTAAGCCGTCGGCGGTTCGCCGCGCCGCCGCGGGAAGCCGCAGAAGAGCTCCGGCAGACGCATGTCGAAATTGACCGCGGCCTGGAACAGCGCCTGCAGCAACTTCACCGCGGTTGCCTTGCCGCCGTAGCGCGCCACACCTCGCGCGCACAGCGCGTTGTCGTGCGGCCAGACGGACCCGTTGTGATACGCCATCGGATTGAAGCGCGCCTGGCCCGCCGCCAGCGTGCGCACGCCCCAACCGGTATGGAACAGCGTCGACTCCAGACCGCGCACGACCGCTTCGCCGCGCTCGCGCGACGGCAAGCCGAAGGCGAGCAGATGGCCGGCATTCGAGGCCAGCACGCGGCACAGTTCGCCATGGCCGTCGAGGGCGATGCCGTAGAAGCCGGACTCTTCCATCCAGTACTTCTCTTCGACGCATTCGCGGATCGCCCTGGCGCGCCGGCTATATCCGGCAGCGTCCTCGGACAGGCCGCGCAGCGTCGAGAAGTGCGCCATGGTGTCGAACGCGGCGCTCGCGTAGGCCTGCACTTCCACCAGCGCGATCGGTCCATCCGGGAAGCGGCCGTCGGCGTGAAAAACCGAATCGTGACTGTCTTTCCAGCCCTGATTCGCCAGCCCGCCATCCGATTCGCGCTGATAGTCGAGCAGGCCGAAGCGGTTCTTGTCGCACACACCCGAGACCCAGTTCGCCGCGCGTTGCAGCGCCGGCCACAACTCGTCGATCAGGTCCACGTCGCCGGTACGCGCCACATAGGCGCCGGCCAGCACGATAAACAAGGGCGTGCTGTCGACGCCGCCGTAATAGAGCGCAAACGGCACTTCGCCGGTGGCGGCCATTTCGCTCTTGCGCATTTCATGCATGATCTTGCCGACCGCAGCGTCGCGGAAGGCCGAGTTCTCGAGCGCCTGATGCTCGGCAAGAAAGCGCAGCACACCGCGCGCGAGGCCCGGCTGCAGCCACAAGGTCTGCAACGAGGTAATCAGCGCGTCGCGGCCAAACGGGGTCGAAAACCAGGGAATGCCGGCGTACGGATAAGGACCGGTCTCCAGATCGGTGGTCAGCAGGCCGAGATCGGCGAGCGAACGGTCGATCCATGCGTTAAAGAGCGGATTGCTCGAACGCACCCGCGCGGTAGCACGGCGCCGTTCGCGCATCACAAGGTGGGCCTCGACCAGCGCTGCGCGCACCGCCGCGCGTCCGACCCGCGGACGCTCCGCATGGATCTGCGACACGTGCGACCCGCTCTGCGCGTGGCCCGGCACCGACACGCCCGCGCTGACCACCGGCTTGTCGGCCCGCAGCTTCACCGCGACGGCGAGATAGATCGATACGCAGGCTTGCGCCGGCAGTTGCACGGTGTAATCCGCGCGATTGGCGAACAGCTTGTCCGGCGTCGGCGAAAAAGCAATCTGCACGTCACGTTCGACGTTATCGAGCCCCACGTAGCCAAGCAGCACTTCGCCATTCTCGACACGCGCCGGTTCGACATTGCCCTTCTTGTCGCGTTTCAGGCCGCGCACTTCGAACATGTCGCTGAAGTCGCTGGCGAAAGAAATGGAAAGCGGCACGACCGCATCTTTCGTACCGTAGTTGGTCAGCTCAATGGCTTCGTTGAGCACGGTGCCCGACAACACGCGCACGCGCTCGACGTGGATCACGCCCTCCGGCGTGCTGTCGCCGCCGAGCGGCGGCAACGGACGGTTGGTCAGATGCGCCGTAAATGCCGCATTGTCGCTGCTGACGCTGCCCGACAGCAGCGACGGCGCGCGACCGCCGAAGGTCAGGCGCAGTTGCGACAACACGCGCGTGTCGTTGACGAACAGGCCGTCGTCGTGACCGGTGATGTCGCCCAGCGCGTCGTTGACGATAAACGTATCGCCCGACTTCAACACATACTGGTTGGCGCTGGCGACGTTGAGGTTTTCTGGTGGGATGAACGCCGTGTCCGGTTCATGTTCCGCGCGGTCCGCACCGCCTGAGTGCGTCAGTCCGCCGAGTGCTTCTGGATCCTGCATCAGCTTGCTCCTGTGCTATGGGCTTCGTTCCGATTGTAGAGGGTCTGCGCCCGTCGAACGAACTTAACACAGGAGTGTGGTGGATTTGCGCAAGCGGGCCACGTTGAAGGCGTAACAAAACGCTACGGCAGTCGCCCGTGCCGTTGTGTGGGGGCAATTGGCACGCGTCATGCAGTTTTGATCCGGCATGCGGCGCGGGTTGGATCCCTCGTAGCATTCCGTAAACGGACCGCGGGCGCGGCTCCATTCCGGAAGCAGCGCCCGCTTGCTTGCGCGTGTGCGTGTGCTTGAATCACGCTCAAGCCCGTGCAACACCCACCGATCAATCAATCAGCGTTGCGCAATCGGCTTCGCCTCGCGTGCAGTATCGCCAACGAACAGCTGACGCGGACGGCCAATCTTCTGTTCCGGATCGGCAATCATTTCGTTCCACTGTGCAATCCAGCCCACCGTACGCGCCATCGCGAAGATACACGTGAACATCGAGGTCGGGATGCCCAGCGCGCGCTGCACGATGCCCGAGTAGAAGTCGACGTTCGGGTACAGCTTGCGCGACACGAAGTACTCGTCTTCCAGCGCGATCTTTTCCAGCGCCATAGCCAGCTTGAACAGCGGGTCGTCGTGCAGACCGAGCTCTTCCAGCACTTCGTGGCAGGTTTCGCGCATCAGCTTCGCACGCGGGTCGTAGTTCTTGTAGACGCGGTGACCGAAGCCCATCAGCTTCACGCCCGAGTTCTTGTCCTTCACCTGCTGGATGAACTCAGGGATGTTGTCGACCGAGCCGATCTCTTCCAGCATGTTCAGTGCGGCTTCGTTCGCGCCGCCATGCGCCGGGCCCCACAGGCAGGCGATACCGGCTGCGATACACGCAAACGGATTCGCACCCGACGAGCCGGCCAGACGCACCGTCGAAGTCGACGCGTTCTGTTCGTGGTCCGCGTGCAGGATCAGGATACGGTCGAGTGCGCGCACCAGCACGTCGTTGACCTTGTATTCTTCGCACGGGTTCGAGAACATCATGTGCATGAAGTTCGCGCTATACGACAGTTCGTTCTTCGGATAGACGAACGGCTGGCCGATGCTGTACTTGTACGCCATCGCCACCAGCGTCGGCAGCTTCGCGATCATGCGTGTCGCCGAGATCTCGCGGTGCTGTGCGTTCGTGATGTCGAGCGAGTCGTGATAGAACGCCGACAGCGCGCCGACTGCAGCCACCAGAATCGCCATCGGGTGCGCGTCGCGACGGAAGCCGCGGAAGAAGAAGTGCATTTGCTCATGCACCATCGTGTGCTGTTTGACCGAGGCGACGAACTCTTCCTTTTGCTTCGCGTTGGGCAGTTCGCCCTTCAGCAGCAAATAGCAGGATTCGAGGAAGTCGGCATTCTGCGCGAGATTGTCGATCGGATAACCGCGGTACAGCAGCTCGCCCTTGTCACCGTCGATATAGGTAATGGCCGAGTTACACGCCGCCGTCGACATAAAGCCCGGGTCGTACGTGAACTTGCCGGTCTGGCCGTACAGCTTGCGGATGTCGATCACGTCGGGGCCAAGCGTGCCCTTGTAAATCGGCAGATCGATGGTCTGGTCGCTGTCAGAAAACTTCAGCGTTGCGTGTGTCTTAGAGTCGTTCATCTACGCTTTCCTTTTGCTATCACATCGCACACGTGCCGGACTACGGGTGCTGTCGTTGCTCGCCATGCTCCGGCTCAGGCTTTGCATTTTACGGCTACAGAGTCAATTCATTGCGGCGATTGACCGCAACAATCCATCTCGACCTCAGCAACATTCACTCTAAATTGCGCTGAAACCATTGCACGGCTCATGAATATTGGTCAGATAAAATCAGCCAGCCAACTGAAAGACAACGTTGAGAACGCAACAATGTTTTGCAACGGGCATGCAGCACGAGTGCGCGTCCTCTGAGATACTCGTTGCGTGTGATGCTTCCCCTGCAAAACACATCGCTGTCTTTGGCCCGCCGTTCGCGGCGGGCCTTTTTATCCAGTCAGAAGAACAGGACCATCAGATGAACGCCTCGCTCGAAACGCTGTTTCCGGACCTCAACCACACCGAAGACAGCATCGTCACCGCACTGAACCATCAGGACATCGTGGTGGCGTTGTCGGCGGCACTGAAGACGCAAAACGTCGCTGTGCTGCACATGTTGTATCCGCGTACCGACGCGCGCACGCACAGCAGCCTCGATGCACTCGTCGCCAAGCTGCACGGCAGTGGCCTGCACAAAGTCGCCGGACTGGTCGCCAATGAAGCGCACTACCTCATATTCAAGGAACCGGTGAAGGCATGGAAGGCCTTCCAGGAAATCCGCAACGACTCGCTCGCGATCGGCGTGCATCTGTACTATCAAGGCCTCGTCGGCGAAGCCGCCGAACTCGCGCTCGACGCCGACGCGCATCGCAAGGCTTAACAGCCAGACCGCAGCCACGCCGCGCCCCCGTTGGAGGGCAGGCGTGGCCTGCGGCGGTAAGCAGGCGCGTCACGCCGGATCAGTCCTCGGGCCAGCCCTCCGAATCAGCCCTCCGAATCAGCCCTGATCGGCCGCGCCCACGCCGCGAATAAATTCGTCGATATAGCGATTGAACGCCGCGGGGTGCGCCAGATTCATCCCATGCGATGCGCCGCGCACCGTCTCGCGCCGCGCATCCGGCAGCCACGAGGCGAGCGCCGTCGCGGTGCGCCGGAACATGTCGGGACTCTTTTCGCCGTCGATCAGCAAGACCGGGCAGCGCACTTGCGCGGCCTCTTCCGGCGCATAGGCCGGCAGCGGATCGCGGAATTGACGCGCCAGCGTGTGGGCGTTGTCGGTCGCCATCGTGCGGAACGACTCGGTGCTTCTGGCCCAGAACCCCGGACGGCTCACCGAATCCACGAACAGTTGCAAGCCCGCATCCACCTGCCCCTCTTCGATCAGTTGCGCGGCGCGTGCACGCAGCGTGTTGACCGTTTCCGGCAAGCGGGCAGCCGGCCTGCCGGCGATCTGCAAAGGCCCGCCCGGGTCGGCGAGCGTCAAGGTACGCACGTGCTGCGGATGGCGCTGCGCAAAGTAATACGCCACGCAGCCACCGCGCGAATGACCCACGACGTGGGCCGGCCCTTCGCCCAGGCGCTCGATGAATTCGGCCACTTCGTCGGCGTGGTCGCTCCAGCTAAACGGCATGTCGGGCGGCGTATCGGTCACCGGCCAGTAATGCGTAAGGCTCACGGCGACGCAGCGGTAATGCTTCGCCATCCCCGCGAGTTGCGGTTGCCAGTAGCGGTAATCGCACAACGAACCGTGCACGAACAGCAGCAGTTCGCCCTCGCCTTCGACAACATAAGGCATGCGCAAGCCGCTCGATAATTCGATAAACGATGGGGATGAAACGGGATCAGGATGAGTCACGGGTCGATTCGGGGACAACGCAGCGAGCGCCCGTCGGGCGTGCTGGTTTTTCAAAAGTGGAGTGGAACGGATTGCGCCTGCGGGACCGTTCAGGCCGCAGGATCGGCGAAACAAGGCAGTATTGTCACACAGTCATGACGCCCGCACGCCTGACGTGCAAATACCGCCGGCGCCGTGCGGGTTATTCGTACACGAGATCGTCCAGCAAGCCGGCTTCCGCTGCCGCGCCCGCACCGCGCACCGCGCAGGTGAGCGGCTCGTCCGCGATGCGCACCGCGAGGCCGAGTTCGGCGGTCAGACGCCGGCCGAGGTTGGCGAGCAGCGCGCCGCCGCCGGTCAGCACGATCCCTGTGTTGGCGATATCCGTCACCAGTTCGGCCGGCGCGCTTTCGAGCGCCGTCTTCACCGCGCCGATCACGTGCCGCAGCGGCCCGTCGATCGCATCGGCGATATCGTGATTGTTGATCTCGACCGTGCGCGGCAGCCCGTCGTCGACGCTGCGGCCAGTCGCATTCATGCGCTCCAGCGGCACGTCGCGCATCGCCGAACCGATGGTCTTTTTGACGTGTTCGGCGGTTTGCTCGCCGAGCAGCACGCCGTACACATTACGGACATAGTTGACGATGGCCGAGTCGAACTGGTCGCCGCCGACCCGAATCGAGCCGTTATAGGCCATGCCGCCCAAGGCGATCACGCCGACTTCCGTCGTGCCGCCGCCAATATCGACCACCATCGAGCCGGTGGCCGACGAAACCGGCAAACCCGCACCCACCGCCGATGCCAGCGACTCGCCGATCAGGCTCACCTTCCATGCGCCCGCGGCCACTGCGGCTTCCTTGATGGCGCGGCGTTCGACCTGGGTCGCCCCGGCCGGCACGCAGATCGTGAACGCCGCCCGGCGCCCGAAAAACGGCCGCGGCCGCGCCATATCGACGAACTGCCGGATCATGTGTTCCGCGGCGGAAAAATTGGCGATCACGCCATGCCGCATGGGTCGTACCGTCTCAAGATTGTTGGGCGCCCGGCCGAGCAGTTGCTTGGCCTCGCTGCCGACCGCCGCCACTCGCTTCTGCCCCGCCTGCTGATGCTTCTGAAAACACACCACGGACGGCTGATTCAGCACGATGCCGCCGTCGTCGGTGTAGATCAGCGTATTGGCCGTGCCAAGGTCGACCGCCACCGTGTGACGGAACAGACCCCTGAACAACGGATGGTGCGGCTTCGGTCTGGCCATAGATAGGCTCTGCGTATGTCGTTATCGCCCTTTTGGGGCGTTGCGGTGATTCCCCGTACCGCTGACATCCCGCCTCCCCTGGGGGCATGGCAAGACATCATTGCGGCGCGCGTGATTTTCACGCTAATGAACCATTAACGGCAAGCAGATCAAATTCTTTAGGCCGACTTGATTTATTTCCGCATTTTTCAGGCGCGCGGCGTGCCCAGTGCGCGCACCAGCGCATCGCGTCCCAGCACGACGCCGTCGCCTGAAATCGTATGACCAATACCAGGCAATGCAAACGCACCCACTGCGAAGCCCGCGTCGCTAAACGCATTGGCCGCGCGCTCGAGTTCGAGCACCGGAATCACCGGGTCTTCGACGCCATGCACCAGCGTCAAGGGCGTGCGGGCCCGGGTGGTGATGGGCGACGCGAGCCGGCCCGAATACGCCACGACCGCCGCCGGCGCGTCGTCGCTCGTGGCGGCGTGATGGAGCGCCATCATCGAGCCTTGCGAAAAGCCCACCAGCGCAAGCTTACCGAAAGGAAGCTGCCAATGCGCCAGCTCGGCGTCCAGCATGCGGCGCAGCGCGGGATAGGCGTCGGCGACGCGGCCGATGCGATTAGCCTCGTTCACGTCGCGCAGGCTGAACCATTGCCGGCCGCCGAAGCCACCGTCGAAACGCTCGCTGCCGTCGAGCGACGCAAAGGCGACCTCGGGCAGCGTGTTGCTCCAGGCATCGGCGAGCGGCAGCAGGTCTTGCGCATTGCTACCGACGCCATGCAGCAGGATCACCAGCGCGCGAGCCGGCGCATCGTGCGGCGCACCAAGCGGCGCGCGGCGCCAGCCATGTTCGAATTGTTCCCAGGCCATTGCGATTCCTCTCCCTTCCGATTCCGGATCTGTATCCGCTTCTGTTTCGCTTTTTGCCCGCGCAGCGAAGGCACCGCGATGCTTCGACGCGCAGCTCACAGCCGCGAGCATACGCTTTCACTTATCTTTTTGCCGCCTTTGCCCAGCTAGCGCCTGCCCGCGCCAATGACCCTTCTGCGGGAATGCAGGTATGCTTTTAGCAGCCGTTCCACCGCCGTCTTGCGCCTTCGCTCCCGCTGCCTTGCGCGCACGGCCTGTGGGCCGCTTGCAACTTGCACGCCCAGACACGCCGCAGGGCATTCGCCCCGGCGCGGCATCATCCCCGATTATTTTTTGCTCCGGAGAAACGATTGAGCCAGCCCACCCCTGCGCCCGCATCGCCCCCGCCGCCACCGCCGCCGCTCAAGGGCGGGCAACTCGTCCTCGCGACGATCGCCGTTGCGCTCGCCACCTTCATGAACGTGCTGGACACGTCGATCGCGAACGTCGCGATTCCGACCATCTCGGGCAATCTCGGCGTATCGGTGGACGAAGGCACCTGGGTGATCACCGTGTTCGCCGCCGCCAACGCCGTCTCGATTCCGCTGACCGGCTGGCTCACGCAGCGCATCGGCCAGGTCAAGCTGTTCGTCGGCGCCATCCTGATGTTCGTGCTGTCGTCATGGCTGTGCGGCATCGCGCCGACGCTGCCCATCCTGCTGGTTGCACGGGTGCTGCAAGGCGCGGTGGCCGGCCCGCTGATCCCGCTCTCGCAAGCCATTCTGCTCGGCTCGTATCCGAAGGAGAAGTCCTCGACGGCGCTCGCGCTATGGGCCATGACCGCCACCGTCGGCCCGATTGCCGGACCGGCGCTGGGCGGCTGGATCACCGATAGCTATAGCTGGTCGTGGATCTTCTACATCAATATCCCGGTGGGTATTTTCGCGGCCGGGGTCACGTGGATGATCTACCGTACCCGCGAAACGGCCACCCGCAAGCCGCCTATCGATGTAGTGGGGCTCGGTCTGCTGATCACCTGGGTTGCCTCGCTGCAGGTGATGCTCGACAAGGGCAAGGACCTCGACTGGTTCTCGTCGCCGGTGATCGTCATCCTCGGTATCACGGCGATCATCAGCTTCGCGTTCTTCCTCGTCTGGGAGCTGACCGAGGACAACCCGATCGTCGATCTGCGGCTGTTCACGCAGCGTAATTTCCTGGGCGGCACGATTGCCATTTCGGTGGCCTACGGCGTGTTCTTCGGCAATCTTGTGCTGCTACCGCAATGGATGCAGGAATACCTCAATTACCGCTCCGTCGACGCCGGCCTCGTGACCGCGCCGCTCGGCATCTTCGCGGTGCTGCTCGCGCCGGTGATGGGCCGCGTGCTGCCGCGCTCCGATGCGCGCGTCATCGCCACGCTGGCCTTTGTCGGCTTTGCGATCGTGTTTTACATGCGCTCCAAATACGTGATTGAAATCGACACGTGGCATCTGGTGCTGCCCACGCTGCTGCAGGGCATTCCGATGGCGCTGTTCTTCGTGCCGCTGACGGCGATCATCCTGTCCGGGCAGCCGCCGAATAAAATCCCGGCGGCCGCGGGTCTGTCGAATTTCGCGCGGGTGTTTTGCGGCGCGGTGGGCACCTCGATTGCCGGTAACGAGTGGAATAACCGCACCGTGCTGCACCACGCACGGCTGACCGAACGCGCCTCGATCGACAATCCGCTGTTTAACCAGCAGATCGATTCGACCCAGTCGTTGCTGCATATGAACAACCAGTCCGCCAATGCGCTGTTCGACTTCACGGTCAACACGCAGGCCGCGATGATGGGGCTGAACGACATCTTCTTCATCTCGGCGATCATCTTTATCCTGATCATTCCGCTGATCTGGATCACGCGGCCCTCCAAGGGTGGCGGCGGAGCGGATGCGGCCGGGGCGCATTGAGCGTGTGAACGGTGGGGGCGCGCGGTGCAAGCGCGCCCCGCCCGGCTGGCCATGTGTCGTGGCTAGCCAGTAAAATCGCGGCGCATCCACGCTCATCCCTGCTCATGAACTACCAAGGCATCCTCGAACAGATTCACCAGGATCTGCAGCCCTACCTGGGAACCGGCCGCGTTGCCGACTACATTCCCGAGCTGGCGAACGTCCCGGCCAGGAGCTTCGGCATGGCCATCGTCACGCCGGCCGGCAAGGTCTTCCGCACCGGTCAGGCGGATACCCGCTTCTCGATCCAGAGTATCTCCAAGCTATTCGCCTGCACCATGGCTTTCCGGCTGCTCGGCGATGAACTGTGGCAACGCGTCGGCCGCGAGCCGTCGGGCACGCCGTTCAATTCGCTGGTGCAGCTCGAAGCGGAGCAAGGCAAGCCGCGCAATCCGTTCATCAACGCCGGGGCGCTGGTCGTCACGGATGTGCTGTGCCGCCGTTTCGTGCGGGCCGAGACCGCGCTGGTCGAGTTTATGCGTCGGCTAACCGGCGACGTGACGATCGACTACGATTCGCGCGTCGCGCAGTCGGAGCTGCAACATGCGGACCGCAACCAGGCCATGGCGCATTTCATTGCGAGCTTCGGCAACATGGAGATGCCCGTCCACGCAGTGGTCGAGGCGTATTGCCGGCAATGCGCGATCTCGATGAGCTGCGTCGAGCTGGCGAAGGCGGCGCTGTTTCTCAGCAATGGCGGTGTCGTGCCGTCCACCGGCGAGCGCATTCTGGATAGCAGTTCGGCCAAGCGGCTGTCGGCTCTCATGCTAACGTGCGGCACCTATGATGCGGCCGGGGATTTTGTGTACCGCGTGGGATTGCCCGCCAAGAGCGGCGTGGGCGGCGGCATCGTCGCGGTATTGCCGGGTGAAATGGCGGTCTGCGTGTGGTCGCCGGGGCTGGACAGCAATGGCAATTCGCTGGCGGGCGTCATGGCGCTGGAGTGGCTGACGACGCAGACCGGGCGATCGATTTTTTGATCGCCCTCGCGCAGACACCCCGAAATCAGACCACGACTCGATCCTTGTCGTGGAACTGCTGCATCCAGTACGGATAAGGTAGCTGCGGCTGCGAAACCTGATTCAAACGTTCGGTCTGCGTCGCGCTCAACGCGATTTTCTGGGCGTCGAGGTTCGCAGCCAGTTGGTCGGGCGTGCGCGCGCCGACAATGACCGAACAGACTTCGCGGCGTGCCAGAATCCAGGCCAATGCCACCTGAGCCGGCGAGGCGTCCAGTTCCGCGGCGATGTCGCACACTACGCGCACGACGGGATCCGCCTTTGCCGGATCGATCGGTGGAAAATTCAGCCTCGTTCGACGCCCGGTTTCACCGCTGCTTCCCTGCGTGTACTTGCCGCTCAGGTACCCGCCCGCGAGCGGACTCCACACCAGTAGCGCAACCTCATTCGCTTTTGCCACCGGCGCGATCTCATGCTCGACGTCGCGGCTCGTCAGCGCATAGTGAACCTGATTGCTGACGACGCGGGTCCAATCCGTGCGGGCGGTAATCCCTTGCGCACGCTCCAGATCGCCCGCGCTGAAATTGCAGACCCCGACGTGCCGCACCTTGCCCTGCCTCACGAGGTCGTCGAGAGCACGCAGCGTTTCTTCCAGCGGAACGAGTTCATCGCGGTCGTGCAACTGGAACAGGTCGATATGATCGCGGCCGATACGCCGAAGACTCGTCTCCACCGACCGCATGATGTGCGAGCGGCCGAGCCCCACGTCGTTCGGGCCGGCTCCTGTGCGCAGTCGAACCTTGGTCGCGACCAGCATGCGCGACTCGTCGAGTCCAAGGTCGGCCAACGCCTGACCGACCACCGCTTCCGACTGCCCTTGCGAATAGGCGTCAGCCGTATCGATCAGGTTGATACCGCGCTCGACGGCTATCGCGACAAGCCGCGTGGCCTGGGCACGGTCGAGGCCGGCAATTTCGCCCCAGATGCCGGTACCGGAACCAAAGGTCATGGCACCCAGAGAAAGGCGGGAAATGCGCAGGCCTGACCTGCCGAGTGTGCTGTATTCCATAGCGAACCCTTTGATATGAATCCCTTGATGAACGATGGGCGGAAAAAGTCCATCGAAACGTACCGTTGGGATGCATTGTGGGGAAACGCGAGGAGAAACTGAATGACACGAATGGCAATTGTAAAATGACAGTTGGTCATTAATGGGCCATCGCGTCGCGCTAGCACTAACGCTTCGCAGTCGACTCGTTGCTCGCGAACAGTTCGGCGAGCCAGTCGATGAAGACGCGGGTTTTCGCACTCAGGTGTCGATTTGGCTGATAGGCAACAAAAACGGGAACCGGATCCGATACCCAGTCGCTCAGGACGGTTTCGAGTGCGCCGCCTTGAACGTGCGTTGCGGCGGAAAACGTCAACGCATGGACGACGCCGAGACCGGCCAGGCCAGGCCAGGCCAGCACGCTACCTTTCAAAGGGTAGCGACAGCGCGCGCGAAGAAGATGTCGCGACTCTCGCGAATCGATGCGGAGTCGCTGTACGCTTCGGCATTTAAAGACTTGACACAGCCTTTGCTGGTAGACGTGTTCGCAAGATATCCAGACACTTTTCCTGTTCGGCTCGCCGCATTTCATAGAAGGACAGTTTGGCGCTTCGCGGTTTGGCGCGCGAGTCATTCGGACGGTAGTAGCGGATAGTCAAGAGAAACCGCCCTCGCTCTACGCTAACAATGTTCTGATAAAGAATCACCGTGCGACTCACCTGACAACGATCGTCAAAAAATATCGCACGCGTCATGAAATTCATGCTTATTAGCGCGCCAAAAGGGGCTACAAAAAGCATAAAAATATCGCCGAAGCTTAAAAACGGGTCCGATTGCGCGAAAACGAAATAGCACACTGCAATTATTAGCATAACGACGACCAGAAGCGGCATTGCAAAGCGACTGCCACGCACGATGAGTTCTGGCTGAATAGTCTGAGGTAGGCTGCTCATATTTGGAGTAAAAGTTTTAATGGGTGGTTCGCACGGCCCCGAGTGTTGCTTTGCACATCTAGCCGCCGCGATCGATATTGCTGGCGAACACTGATGGGCTGGGACGGTATTCTGCACGAAGGTCAAGGAGTTGGGGCAAGAAGCTGCGGGATTAATCCAGCCAGCATAGATTCCGGTTTTCCTGAAAGTGCGCACTGTCGGCGAACCGGCAACTATTACTCTGCCCTCTTCGGCCGCATTAGCACGCACGTAGATTTTTCCTACCGTTAGACGGCATCGCTGCCAAACCGCGATGACGGCATTTCATTCTCAAATGGCTATGCTCAACAGATTAGTCTTTAGGACAAACTGGATTGCGCAGCCTATTTTTGGCCCTATACCACCCTCTCTCATTGACAGTCTAACGTTCTAACTGCTAGCGTCTCAGCCTGTTTCGGGTGGTCGTTAAGACAATTCATTTCGCCTTGAAGAAAATTAACAAATAATCCGCCCTTTACGAGAGAACCTAAATCGTTGGGGGCCGTTTCCGTGAGTGACGTTCAGGTATTCAAACAAGCCGTGGCAGGAATGCTCGACCAGGAGCGGCGTCCGGTCCGGCTGCATTGGGGAAACGCCCAGCGCTCGCTCGAGCAGGTATTGCTGGTGCACCGTCTCGAGATCGACGAAGGCCTGATGACGGGTGTCCGCGGGCAACTGACCTGCCTGTCCTCGCGCGCCGATCTCCCCAGCAAGGCGTTTCTGGGTCTGCCGGTTACGGTCCAGTTGGTCACGGACGTCGGCAAGCTGCACAACATCAGCGCGATCGTGACGGCCTGCTCGGCCGGCCAGTCCGACGGCTCGCTGGCCTGCTATCAGTTGACGCTTAGCGACGCACTGTCGGTCATGGAGCGTCGCGTCAATTCGCGGATGTTCCGCAGCAAGAGCCTGCCCGACATTCTCGACGTGATGCTGCGCGAATGGACGCAACGTAGCCCTGCCCTCGCGAGCGCCTTCGAGTTCGACCTGTCAGGGTTGACGCGTTCACGGTATCCCGCGCGGGAACTGACCCGCCAGGTGAACGAGTCGGATGCCGCGTTCATCCGGCGCCTGTTGCGCCGCGAGGGCGCGACCGTCTTCGTCAAGGCGGGCCGGGCATCCGAAGGCGACAACAACGGCAGCGAGAGCCCGGTCCATACGCTGGTGTTTTTCGACGACCCGATGAAGCTGCCGCAGAGCACTGCCGGGACGGTCCGTTATCACCGGGACGCCGCGACCGAAGAACGCGACACGGTGCAGCAGTGGGCCGAATCGCAGACGCTGATTGCCGGCGCCGTGAGACGCGCGTCCTGGGACTACAAGGTAGCGACGATGTCGCAGACCGATCAGGTGACTATCGTCGATCAGGGCAATGCCGGCAACGACCTCGCGCACCTGCTGGCCGACTCGGCAATCGATACGCCACACGCCGGCGATTCGTGGTCCGACTACGACCGGATCGCCAAGGACCGAATGCTGGCCCACGAGTTACGCGCGCAGTGTGTGCACGCCGCGGGTACCGTGCGCGATCTGGCGGTGGGACACTGGTTCTCGCTCACCGGTCACCCGGCCGTCGACCCGCGGCCTGCGGAGCAGCGCCAGTTCATCGTGACCTCCTTGCGCCATCGGGCGGACAACAACCTGCCTAAGGAGTTGAACGAGCGGGCCCAGAGGCTCCTCGATTCCAGCAGCCGCATGCCCGGAGCACCCTCCGCGCTGGCCGGTCCGGCAGGAACCGGGGCTGGCGACACGCGCTACCAAAACACCTTTACGTGCGTGCGCCGCGGTGTCGCCCTGACACCCGCCTATGACCCACGCATCGACCTGCCGGTCGTGCATCCGATCACCGCGACTGTCGTCGGTCCGAAGGACGAAGAAGTGTATTGCGACGAATCGGGTCGTATCCGCGTACAGATCCAAGGGCTCAATGCCGACGACCACACCCATGCCCAAGGCGCGGGTACCAACGGCAACGAAACAGATAGCGCGCCGGTGCGCGTCGTCAGCACCCTGGCGGGTCCGAGCTTTGGCGAGAACACCATGCCGCGCATTGGCATGGAGGTGCTGCTGGACCATATCGACGGCGACCCGGACCGGCTCGTGGTCATCGGCGTGCTGTCGAACGGACCGAACAGTCCCGCCACTTTTAGCCACACCGGCTCGCTGCCCGGCAACCGCTATGTGTCGGGCCGCAAGACGAAAGAGATCAAGGGCAGCCGCTATAACCAGTTACGGTTCGACGACACCGCAGGACAGATCAGCAGTCAACTGGCTAGCGAGCACACCTATAGCCAGCTCAACCTCGGCTACCTGACCCAACCGCGCGACAACGGGCAGGGCACGGCTCGCGGCGAAGGCGCGGAACTGCGCAGCGACGCGAACGTGGCGATCCGTAGCGGCAAGGCGATGCTCATCTCCGCATGGCAACAAGTCAAGGCGAGCAATGGACAGCTTGCGCGCGACGAGTATCTGCAGTTGATGCAGGAGTGCGTCGAGTTGTTCAAGAGCCTCGGCGATTACGCTGCCCAGCATCAGGGCCTCGCGATGGATACGCAGCCGCAGAGCGACCTCGCGGCGTCGGTCAAGTCGTGGAATGACGGTGCGGCGGCATCCGGTGACGGCGATGCAAGCGGCGGAGCATCGTCGTCGCAGGCGGTGGTGGGCGTGACCGCGCCCGCCGGCATCAGCATGGCGACGCCCAAGACTGTCGCGACCTATGCCGGCGGCAACGTCGATACGGTGGCGCAAAACCATCTTCAGTACACCAGCGGCCAGAGGATCAATCTGCAGGCAGGACACGGCGTGGCGATGTTTGCCCAGCAGGACGGCATCTCGGCGATCGCGAACCAGGGCAAGGTGCGGCTGCAGAGCCAGGCGGACGACACGCAGGTCGACTCGGCGAAGAACATCCTGCTCACGGCCGCGGGCGGAAAGCTATCGGGGATGGCGAGCGAACAGGTGGTGTTGGTGACGTCGGGTGGCGCTTACCTGAAATTGCAGGGCGCCAATATCGAACTGGGGTGTCCGGGCAGTTTTACTGTCAAGGCGGCGGGACATACGTGGGCGGGACCGGCAAGCATGAGTACGGATATGCCGAAGTTCGATAGTGGGACGTTGGGGCGGGTGCCGCAACTCGTGCGGGCGTCCGACGGTCAGCCTATAGAAGGCTATCAGGCCGAAGTTCACAAGGCGACGGGCGAGATCATCAAGGGGCAGACGGATGCCAGCGGACAGCTCAGCCCAGTCAGCAGCGACCAGTTCGAGCAACTGGTTGTCAAATTCTTCAAGACCGACGTGTGATCGATCGACGGAACATCAAATATGGCTACTGCGAATCCTCCAGAAGTTGCCCGTACACAGGGCGTGGCGCTACTCGACAAGAACCAGAAAGTGATTGCAGTCAAGCCGATGCCGTTACCCGGCGTGGTCATTTTTGTGCACGGCGTGAACTCCGAGGGCGAGTGGTTCGTCGCGGCTGAGAAGGGACTCTGCGCGGGTTTGAATCGCCGGCTGGGGCGCCTGGATGATCAGATGGCGCACAAGGGCCCTGCGGCTGGGCAACTTGCGCCCGCGAGTTATATCAATAGCCTGACTAGTGACGGGTTCATTAATCCCAAGATGAGCTCGAAAACGTACATCCAGGATACGCCGTCGTTTTCACCCGTGATTCACTTCCGGTGGGGTTACAGGGCGAACAAGGAAGAGATGAGGGAATACGGCGGGAACGTGTTCCTCAACGAGCAAAACTATTGGGGCGGCGGTCCGTTTGCAAACGGCTGCTCAAGTCTGCCGGATCTCTGGAACGAAGGCGTGAACGACCGGCTTTTCCTCTGGATCACCGTGCAGGACATCAACCCCGTCGATGCCCGCCAGGTCTATTCGACGCCGGCCCGGAACTACGGCGTGATGGGCGCCCTGAGGCTTGCAAAGCTGATCGAGTCGATCCGTAAAAAACAGGCGGATGCACCGATTACTGTCGTTTGCCATAGCCAGGGTAACATGGTCGGCATTGCTGCGGCATTCCTTGGCGACCGCTTACCGCCGGTGACAGATCAACAGGGCAAGTCCGGACGATGTGTGGCCGATTCGTATGTGCTGACCAATCCTCCCTACAGCCTGGTCACCGACCTTACGCCGGACTCCTACGCGCAACGTAGCATAAAGGACTCGCAGGGCGAACGCGGCCGCGAAACGTTCGAAGCGCGCGCCGAGACGCTCGCAAACTATTTCCAGATCTTGCGCGAACGGGCCAACCTTGAAATGGACCCGGCCAAGGTCGATAAGGAAATGGCAAATTCGCGCCCTTCCGCGAATGGAGGCAAACCCTATTCGGCTGCGGCCGACAGAGCCGCTCACGGACTCAAAAACAAAACCTATGGACGCGTCACACTGTACTGTTGTCCGCACGATCAGGTCATTTCCGCATCGACGGTTCAGGGCATCGGCTGGCGCGGCATGAGTATGTACGAGATGGCCGCAGCCCGCAGTAACGACGTCTTCACCCAACGGGTCTTCGCATCCGGTTTCACTGTCGGGCAAGACCCCACGAATTTTCCCCTCTACGATTATTGGAAGAACGACTGGCGCTACGGCAAGGGCGAAACGCCTGGCTTCTGGTTCCCATCGTCTCCGAAGGCAAATTTTTCGCTCACACGCTCGCTGCACAACCATCAGACAGTGGCGGGAAAGGTCGCCACTTTTATGTCCAGGCATCTCCTCAGCATCGTCAACGTGGTCAAACTGCCGGTGAACGCCAATCCACCGCAAGGATGGGCGGTGGCCGTGACCGCGCCGAAGCTCGATCAGCCTTTCACACCCAAGGCGATCCAGTACGGGCAAGTGGTCAAGACCAGCGACGGGCCCAATGCCGTCAGTGATTTCAACGAAGGCAACGACCCGCCGGCTTCGGCCCGGGACAAGCATAAGGCCGCTGCGGCGAAGCAGAAAGGTGACGCCCTCGACGAATATCAGGGTAGCGCACCTGCATTGGGGGACGCCGACAGCGAAGCTGCACAGCGATATGAAGACCATGCGCTCGTCCGTGAGGAAGCTCGTAGGACGTCGTCTTCAAATGGTTCGCTCCTTGACGATCAGGGACAGGTGGTATCGGAGCAGCCGGGCTATCAGGCGACCAGCTCTCCCGCTGCGTTTTCACATAACGTCGTGCAGAACTATCTGAAGAAGACCGAGACGAACAATCCGACCAATCACTCGACGATCATGACGAACCCCGAGCACGCGGAGAAGGCGCTCGCCTACGACGTGGCGATCGGCGTGTGCCATCTGTCCGATCAGGATCTGTATGACCTCCGTGTTGAGGCTGACTGGCGGTTCAGTGGTGCGGTCGACAAAAGTAATCCGAATAAAAAATATTCGGATTACTTTGCAACAGGAAAAATGGGGGGAAGCTTTCTCTCGAAGTGGATCAAAAACGATCCCGATGCTCAAATGCCTAAGAAAATCGTCGATGAGCGAGACGGCTGGCTCCTTCTTGACGCGGCGAGGTTCCTGTGAATGCACTCCTCGTCACATGGCCGCGTCGTTTGGGATTAGCACTGGGGATATTGCTGCTGACGTTCGTCCCGTTAGCGTTATGGACGTATTATTCGTATCGCGCTGCGCCGCAGCTCTTGTCTCTCGAGGAATTGATGAAGCGATTGATTGTGCTGCCGATTTTACTGACCGTCGCCTTATTGGCGTTGGCGACAGCGGTATGGAAGCATCGAACGCAGTTGTCGACGTCTGCCCTATCAACGTCTCCCGTTGTGGCGACGGCCGTTCCGCAAGATCGCTCGAAACCATTTATGGCACAGGTGGTAGGCCTCGAATGGCTCAACCCGCTTCAGCGACGTGACTATCCGACCGAGTGGGAACTACTGTGGACCATGGGACTATCGAAACCCAACAAGCACGATGACATGGTGGAAAGCGACCCCAAGAGCTTTACCACATTGCAACCTGTCGGAATCGTCGCGGACGGCAATCAGGGTCGCGAATCTTTCGAGGGTTTTTATGAAAAGTACATCGATCACCTTCTCCTCCTGTTCGGCGACGTGTACGTCATAAATCCGAAGTACTTTTACACGGTGCATTCGAAGAATACTGCCGAATGGCGAGAGCTTGCCGGTATTCACATCGAATTTGCAATCCCCGCTGGGCGACTCGACCCTGAAGGAGCACGAAAATACCTCAGTGACCAGATCGTCAACATCTTTGAGATCGGCAATGAAGACGCCACCGATCTTTGGAGCAAAAACATACCACCGGACGTGCACGTTACCCCCGGTGGCCCGAATGCTGGATTCACCTCCCTAAACAAAGCACTCGACTACCTGCAAGTCCACCCTGACAAAAGCGTGTGGGTGATGAACTGGGACGCCCCCAGCTTTCCCCCCACAGATGGGTTAATGAACGAAAACATGGCGCTGCTCATCCTGACCGGGCCGGATTTCAAGACCGAGCGGGAACCGCTCGCATGGATTGGCCGCGCAGCGACAGGCAACACGCAGGACTTCGAAGCAAAGGCCGGCACGACGCGCGCCGTACAGGCGTGGAAAGCGACCATCGATCAGGCCGCGCAAAACGCAGGTGTCGCTGCTCACGACATTCACTATGTCGTCCATGATGCCGGCAAAGGTGATGATGCGGCGTCGGCCAGACTGGCGAGCCTATCGCAAACTCTCACCGAAATACTCCCCGAATACGACTACCAGAAACAGACCTTTAACACGTCCGCCCTGCTCGGCGACATGGGCGCCGGCACGGCACTGACCGACGTTGCCCTGGCAATCGGCCGGGCGAACCACCTGGGTGGCAACACACTCGTGGCCGGTACAACCGATCCAGAACACCCGATGGCAGTCGTGATCGTGCCGCCCTCGAAACTGAACCCGATCGATCCAAACCGCGACTGGTGGCGAGCACGTGGCGAAGGTTTGGCCTATCTCCCGTGGTGGGGCAAACGACCCGACACGAACTACGGCAACGCTCAAGGTTACTCGTACTAGGAGTCAGCTCGATGCGTGGAATCATCAGGAAAGGCGATCGCCATAGCCACGGCGGCCGTGTGGAAACAGGCGCCCCCAACAGCGAAGTGATGGGGCGTCCGGTCGCACGTAAAGGCGATCGCTGCACCTGCCCGATACATGGCGAATGCCAGATTGTCGAAGGCGATACAAACGTCGACGTCGATGGTCAGCCGGCATCTTTTGATGGTCACAAGACCTCATGCGGCGCTACGCTGATTTCGAGCCTGCCCTCCTCGGGGATTGCGTGAGGCAGAGCAATGCGCTTCATGCAAACGACCCGCAACGTCGCCACCAAGAATTCGCGGGCACGTGCGCATTGCTTTCAAAGATATTCGCGAAGCGTCCCTTTTTCGTAATCGGTTCGCGCAGTACGTCGGTGAGAAAGCGGCCGATGCTCCTGCCAGGTCTGATGGCGTGTGCCGTGTTTGCGCTGAGTGTGGTCTTGGCTAATCGACCGACACAAGCAGCAACACCTCAGCCGCTCGCTCGAACGACCGCGGTCGATCAAGCTCAACCCTTCGTCGCGCAGGTCGTCGGCCTTGAGTGGCTGAACCCGTTGCAACGCCGCGATTATCCTACTGAATGGCAACTGTTGTGGACACTCGGGCTGGCGAAACCAAACCGCAACGATGACATGGTGCGCACCCATCCGGAAGCATTTAGCTCACTTAAATCAGTGGCTATAGTTGCCGACGGCAACAACGAGAGGAAACCTTTAGAGGATTTCATCACAAATACGTTGAGCAATTACTGCTGCTTTTCAGTGACCGGTATGCGCAGAATCCGCATTACTTCTACACGGTGGCGCCATCGCAACGTCACCGATATCAATTACGTCGTGTACGATGCCGGCAAAGGCGGCGACGCAGCTTCGGAACGAATCGGTTCACTTAGCCAGACGCTCACGGAAAGCCTGCCGGAATTCAACTACCAGAAACAGACATTCAACACCCCTGGCTTGCTTGGCAACATGGATGCAGGCACCGCGCTGACCAATGTCGCACTCGCGATCAGCCACGCAAACCATCTGGGCGGTAGTGTGCTCGTCGCCGGAACGACTGATCCCGCGCATCCGGTGGCCGTCGTTGTGACGCCACCGTCGACGCTGACACCAATCAACCCGGACCAAGACTGGTTCCGCGCGCGCGGAGAGAACAACGCCTATCTATCATGGTGGGGCAAACGACCCGACACGAACTACGGCAACGCTCAAGGCTATTCGTACTAGCAGACAAACAGTGTCTTTGGACAATGCGCGCCTACCCACAGCGAACAGCAATCACTCTCCAAACATGACATAAACGTAATCCAGGTGTCAGTATCGCGAAACGCCCCTCCGCACACAATGAACGTAACTCATCTCCTCAAGGTTTGGCGGTGAGTCCCGAGGCTTCATTCATCGTGAGTGACGCCGACCACAGTTCAGTTCAGGAGGCAGTTCGCCATGAAGACCCTAATCTACGCAGCGCTGGTTGCCGGCGCACTGGCCGCCCCGGTGCTTTCCTTTGCACAGGAAACGACTACCCCGATCACACGTGCCGAAGTGCAGGCGGACCTGGTGCGTGTCGAACAGGCCGGGTATCACCCGAACGTCAACGATGTGCACTATCCGGCCGAGATTCAGGCAGCGGACGCGCGTCTCGCAGCGCAGGACGCGACGACGCAGAGCGATACGTCAGTCGGCGGAGTATCGATCGGCTCCTCGCAGGCGGGTACACCCACGAACCTCACAGGTGCTCAATCAATCTTCGCTCATCACTGATCCAGCGCTTTCGGGTGAGAGCGTGCTCGACTTGCGCGTGGGGGATTCGCATTTGACTCCACGCGCGAGTCGGCCGCTTGGCACAGCTTTCCACCCGTATCTGCTTTAACATCACCGTCATTTCAACAATACTTGAAATATGGAAATGAATGGTCTATTGTTCCGGCATGGACTCAAACCTCGTTGTACGCGCCCTGAGCGCGCTCGCCCACGAATCGCGCCTTGCCATCTTTCGCCTGCTGGTTGTGGCCGGTCCGGACGGCATGGCTGCTGGTGATATCGCACAGAAGCTTGATGTTTCGCCTTCCAGCCTCTCGTTCCACCTGAAGGATCTGTCTCATGCAGACCTGGTAACGCCGCGACAGGACGGGCGTTTCATCATCTACACGGCGAACTTCGACGCCATGACGGACCTGATCGGTTTCCTGACGGAGAACTGCTGCGCCGGCGCGACGTGTGCCGCGAGCGATCTCCCAAACTGCTGCGCAGACAAACCATGAAGCGCATGCACATCCATGTTGCGGTCGAAAACCTGGGCGACAGCATCCGGTTTTATCGCGCCATGTTCGGTAACGCGGAGCCCATCCGGCACAGTGAACCCGTTTGCCATTGAGCGCCGCGAAGCGCTGGGTTACGACACAATCGGTACGAGGCCCGCAGAGGAATCAAATGAGCAGCAGTGATGCAACGATCGGCGCCGCACGGCCGGCGATCGGGTTTTTCGAACGTTATCTGACGATCTGGGTTGCCCTCTGCATCGTGAGCGGCATCTTGCTCGGGCAAGCACTACCCCTGCTTTTCCAGGCGATCAGCCGTATGGAAGTTGCACAGGTCAATCTCCCGGTCGGCGTGCTGATCTGGGTGATGATCATCCCTATGCTCGTCAAGATCGATTTTGGCGCGATGACCCAGGTAAAGAGCCAGTGGCGAGGCATCGGCGTAACCCTTTTCGTGAACTGGTTCGTCAAACCCTTTTCGATGGCACTGCTCGGGTGGATCTTCATCCGTCATGTGTTTGCGCCGTGGCTTCCGGCCGATCAGCTCGACAGCTATATCGCCGGCCTGATTCTGCTGGCCGCCGCGCCCTGCACGGCGATGGTGTTCGTCTGGTCGCAGCTGTGCAAAGGCGATCCGTATTTCACGCTCTCGCAAGTAGCACTCAACGATTCCATCATGATCGTGGCCTTTGCACCGCTCGTTGCGCTCCTGCTCGGGCTGTCGGCCATCATGGTACCGTGGGATACGCTGATCATTTCGGTTGGGCTGTACATCGTCATTCCCGTCATCCTTGCCCAGTTGCTGCGTCGGCATCTGCTGGCCAAGGGCAAAGCCTATTTCCAGCAGACGGTCGCAAGTCTCGGTCCGTATTCAATCAGCGCACTGCTCGCGACACTCGTCCTGCTATTTGCCTTTCAGGGCCAGGCAATCGTCAAGGAACCGCTCGTTATCGCCATGCTCGCGATGCCGATCCTGATACAGGTGTTGTTCAACTCGGGCCTCGCATACCTGTTGAACCGGCGGCTTGGCGTTGCGCACTGTGTTGCCGGGCCGTCCAGTCTGATCGGTGCCAGCAATTTCTTTGAGCTGGCAGTCGCCACCGCAATCAGTCTGTTCGGCTTTCATTCGGGCGCGGCTCTGGCCACGGTGGTCGGCGTGCTGATCGAAGTGCCGGTGATGCTGTTCGTCGTCGGCATGGTCAACCGCTCGCAGCACTGGTACGAAACGAAACGCAGCATCAAGGGGTAACCGCTATGAGCGTCACGATTTATCACAATCCCGATTGCGGCACGTCGCGCAACACGCTGGCCATGATCCGCAATGCCGGAATAGAGCCGGAAATAATCGAGTATCTGAGAACCCCGCCTGACCGGGAAATACTGAAGGACCTGATTGCTCGCGCCGGCTTGACGGTACGCGCCGCGCTGCGTGAAAAGGGTACGCCCTACGCCGAGCGGGGTCTGGGCGATACGTCCTTAAGCGATGAGCAGTTGCTGAATGCCATGATGGAACATCCAATCCTGATTAACCGTCCGTTTGTCGTCACGCCGCTAGGCGTGCGCCTGTGCCGGCCCTCCGAAGTCGTGCTCGAC
Organism: Paraburkholderia sp. GAS38; assembly: GCF_050434965.1. Lineage (NCBI taxonomy): Bacteria > Pseudomonadati > Pseudomonadota > Betaproteobacteria > Burkholderiales > Burkholderiaceae > Paraburkholderia > Paraburkholderia sp. GAS38. Next base: position 312,220 of record NZ_JBNDJO010000004.1, read on the forward strand.
ATCCTTCCTGCTGGGCAGAAGGGGGCATTCACGAAAGAGGACGGGGAACAGGTCGTCGATGGCGAACGCAGGAGGCTTCTCTAATGACGCAGGACATTCCCAACGTCAGCACCCCGCACCTCAACGTACCGGATCTGCAGAAGCTCGAACCGCGCACGGTTTCGCAACACGCTCCGCGAATCCTTTTGCTGTTCGGCTCGTTGCGCCCCACCTCATACAGCCGGCTTCTCACCTTGGAAGCCGCACGCATCCTGCGCCATTTCGGCGCGGAAACGCGGGTTTTCGATCCGCACGGCTTGCCGCTGGTGGACAGCGTGCCGGCCGACCATCCCAAGGTGGTCGAACTGCGCCAACTCTCGGAGTGGTCGGAAGGGCACGTATGGTGCAGCCCAGAACGTCACGGAACCCTGACGGCAGTATTCAAGAACCAGATCGACTGGCTACCGCTTGAAACCGGCGGCGTTCGCCCGACGCAAGGTCGCACGCTCGCGGTGATGCAGGTGTGCGGCGGATCGCAATCGTTCAACGCTGTGAACGCGCTACGCATTCTCGGCCGGTGGATGCGCATGGTGACCATCCCGAATCAGTCGTCGGTGGCGAAGGCCTGGCAGGAGTTCGACGCAAACGGCCGGATGAAACCCTCGGCATATTACGATCGCGTCGTCGATGTGATGGAAGAGTTATACAAGTTCACGCTGCTGGTGCGTGACCGCTCGGACTACCTGACCGATCGCTACAGTGAACGGAAGGAAGCGCACCCGCAGCTTGCAACGACACTGGCGGCCGCCGCCATGAACCAGGAAGCGGTCACCACCAATGCAGACACTGACGACAGCGAAACGCAGTGACGGCCAGAGCGTCATGGTCTGCGGGACCGTGCTGCCCGGGTTTAATCTGGCGATCTGCCTACCGATACATGTCTTCGCAATGGGTGAATGGCTTACCCGTAGAAGATGTCCGGCCGAAATCGCCCCCCTCAACGCCGCATCAACGACCACAACAACAGCGCCAGCAACACCACCACAACCCCCTGCCAGAACAGCACCGGATCGCTCTCAAGCAAAGGCTTGCGCCGAATCGGCGCAAGCGCATCTCGACCGCTCGAAAAGCGCTCGAGATCGGCGCAAACTTCGAGCACGTCCTGATACCTGCGCGCCGGATCGGGCTGTAGCGCTTTCTCGAGCACCAGGTCGAGCCATTGTGGCGCGTCGAGCCGATACTGATAAAGCGGCACGCGGCCATTAAAGCCGTAAGGCAATTTGCCGCCGCTGAACAGCCGGTACAGCGTCACGCCAAACGCGAACACCTCGGAACGCGCATCGCCCTGCGCGCCCTTCATCAACTCAGGCGCCATATAAGCGGGCGAACCCGGTGCGACGTCGGGCCCCGGCAACTGCATGCCCGGCATATAACCGAAACCGAGATCGAGCAGGCGCGTGCTATCGCCCCGCATTACCAGCACGTTCTCGGGTTTGATATCGCGATGGAAGATATTGCGGCGGTTTAGCGCGGCGATCGAACGGCCCAGTTGCTGGGCGATCCCAAGCGCGCGCGGCAGCGATATGGGCTGAGGCGCCGCCAGCAGTTTTTCGAGCGTGATGCCTGCGCCGAGCGGCATCACTACATAGAGCCGGGTTTGCCGGTCGGCATCGACCGGCATCGGCGCGAGCACGCCTTCGTCGTCGATCTTGCCTGCCAGCCAGCGCTCGCGCACGATCGACTGGCGTACGTTCTCGTCCTCCCCAACGCGCGGCTTGGGAAACTTGAGCGCCAGTTGCGTGTTCGGATCGGCCAGATCGTAGCCGGCGAAAATCCGCGAATAGACACCATCGTTCAACACGTTCGTGAGCAGATATCCATCGACCACATCGCCGGCGTCGGGCACGGCCGGAATCGGCAAGACCCCCACCACTCGCTCAAGGTAGCCAACATCGAGCGAAGGCAGAGCGCCCACATCGAGCACCGCGCTCGTCACGTCGTCATGCGAGCCTCGCGTCACCGCCAGCGCACCAAGCCGGCGTGCCGTGTCGAGTGCGCTACCGCGCGCCGCCAGCACCGTCTGCAACTCGCGCATCGGCACGCGGCGATAGAGCCCGTCGGAACACATCAGCAGACGGTCGCCCTCGCGCAGCTCGAGGGTTTCGATGCGCGTCACCAGCGCCGGCAGCATGCCGACCGCATGCGCCACATAAGAACCGAAGGCGACCGGCACGACATCGTCGTCGCCGACCTGGATCAGTTGACCATCGCGCAGCAGATAGAGCCGCACATCGCCGGCCGCCACCAGATACGCGGTCGCGCGGCGCACGATCAGCGCCGCAAAGGATGCGGCCATCTGCGTCAGTGCGGGATCGACGCGCCCCATCTGATGCAGCCAGCCGTGGATTGCCTCAAGCGCGCGCGCAGCGGCCACGCCAGGCTGCAAGGTGTCGGGGAGTCCGTAGTAAGCGTCGATAAAGGTCCGCACCGAGAGTTCGGCCGCCACCCGCCCGCCCTTGCTGCCGCTCACGCCATCGGCGAGAGCAATCACACTGCCGCGCGCCACGCGCGCCGCCAGATCGCCAAGCATCACGCCGACGTAGTCTTCGTTGATGTGATCCTGCCCGCGTCCGCGGGCAGGGCAAGAGACACAACCGATCTCGAGCGCGGCGCACTCGCCGCGCTCCGCCCGCAACTGCAGGTCGATTTCCTGGCCGCCCATGCCGCGACGGCTAACTGCCCTTCCCTCCGGATCGTCCGGCGTCCGGCCCGTGTTCGGTGCGGACAAGCTATCCGGGGAGAAGGGTTCATTCATTTACTTTTTGCCGTGAGTCATCACGTCGCTTGTTTCCAGATCGTGCTCGATCTTCTCGAGCACCTGCGGCGAGCGCTTCTTGAGCATCATCAACCAGACTGCGCCAACCAGCATATACGCGACGAACAGATAAGGGAGGATGTTATACGGATAATCGGGCACCGGATACACGCTGCCGATCACCGCGCCGACCATCGCCAGTGCGCCGAGCACGCCCCACACCACGTTGATCGATTTGAGCTCGCCCTGCTTCTTCAGATAAACCGGTGCCGCGATTGCGACCAGGAAATACACGACCAGGAAGCCGAAGGTCGCAAACGTGCTCGTATAGCCGAACGTGTTGAGCGGCCCCGTGCCGAGCATCGCAATGCACACCACGAAGGTCACGATCGAGGAAAACGCAACGGCCAGATACGGCGTCTGGTGCGTACGGTGCACCATGCCCATCGAGCGGTGCACGAACTGATAGCGGCCCATCGAATACAGCAGGCGGCTCGCCGAGTTGATACACGCGAGGACGCACGAGAACGCGCTGACCGAGGCGATCAGATAAAACACCGGACCGAGCGGCGAGGCGCCGACACTCGTGAGCAGCGTGCTGAGCACGGCCGAATCGCCGCCGAGCTTGGCTACGTCGTCGTGGTAGGCGATCGTCATCGAATAGGCCACAAACATGAAGAACAGCCCCGACAGGATCACGCACCAGACCACCGCACGCGGAATCACGCGCAGCGGATTCCTGGTTTCCTGACCGAGCGAGGCCGCACTCTCGAATCCCACGTACGAGAAGATGCCGAGCACCATGCCCTGTGCCATGCCCTTACCGCTAACACCCTGCAGCCCCAGTTGCGTATGGTCGACGATATGGTCCGGGTGCAGTGCGAGCACATAAATCAGCACACCGCCCACAATCACCACCGAAGCACCTTCGATCGCCAGCGACAGGCGCGAAGACAGCTTCACGTCACGTGCCGAGAAGAACCAGGCGAGGCCGATAAAGATCGTGTAAATAGCCCACGACGGAATCGCCATGTTCCAGGCCGAAAAGGCATTCTGCACGAACACCACGCCTGCCGCCCCCACCCCCATCGCCGTACCCACGTAAGCCGCAATCAGGCCCCAGCCGGCAATGCCACCCGCCATCGGTCCAAGTGCGCGTGAGATATAGATAAAGAACGACCCGGCCGACGCGATCCGGCTCGAGAGCGCAATGATGCTCATGCTCACCAGCAGCAACCCGAGCGTCGAAAGGCCATAAATCAACCAGGTCCCCGCGCCGGCCAGCGCCGCGATGGCGGTCACATTGATCGACGGCGTGAAGGTTGGAGAAAGGTTCGCGATGGATTGGCCAATGACCTCGGGGAAACCCAAAGTGCCGGCACGTAGTCCGCCGGACGATACCGGCGCTGCTTGCGTACTGCTTTGCGGAGTGCTCATGTAGGGCTCCTGATAGATGGGTGAATCAACGTTGCGTGCGCTCAACTTTTCCACAGTCAAAAATCTGGAAACAACTCAATTCATGTGTTCCATCCGGGGATCCACGAGGTACCCGCGAGCGGAATGCGCGCCATTGCCGCGGCTTCCACGGTCAGCGCGACGAGATCCTCGGGCTCCAGGTGATGCACGTTCTGCTTGCCGCACGCACGCGCAATCGTCGTCAGTTCCATGTTCAGCGTCTTCAGGTAGTTGCGCACGCGGCGCGACCCTTCATCGGGCTGGACACGCTGTTCGAGCACCGCATCCTGGGTGGTGACGCCCACCGGACACTTGCCGGTGTGGCAGTGATGGCAGTACCCCGGCGACGTGTTCAGCGCCGCGTACTCCGCCGCCGCCGAATGCAGCGCGCCGTTCTGAAAATACGTATCGCTGTTGCAACCGAGCGCCATCAGCATGCCCTGCCCGATCGCCACCGCGTCTGCGCCGAGCGCCAGGGCCTTCGCCACATCGGCACCGGTACGGATCCCACCCGAGACGATCAGTTGTACCTGGCCTTTCATGTTCAGGTCTTCAAGCGCGTCCACCGCCTGGCGAACCGCCGCCAGCGTCGGAATGCCGACGTTCTCGATGAAGCAGGTTTGCGTCGCCGCCGTGCCGCCCTGCATCCCGTCGATCACGACCACGTCCGCGCCCGCATGCACCGCGAGCTTGACGTCGTTGAACGTACGTGTGGCGCCGACCTTCACGTAGATCGGTTTCTCCCAATCGGTGATTTCGCGCAACTCCTGAATCTTGATCGTCAGATCGTCCGGGCCGGTCCAATCCGGATGACGGCTCGCCGAACGCTGATCGACGCCGGCCGGCAACGTGCGCATCGACGCGACGCGCGGATTCACCTTCTGCCCGAGCAGCATGCCGCCGCCGCCCGGTTTCGCACCCTGACCAATCACGATTTCGATCGCGTCGGCACGGCGCACGTCGTCGGGATTGAAGCCATAACGCGACGGCAGGCACTGATAAACCAGCATCTTCGACGAGCGGCGTTCCTCCTGCGTCATGCCGCCATCACCGGTAGTGGTCGAGGTGCCCATCGCCGTTGCGGCCTGGCCGAGCGCTTCTTTCACGTTCGCGGACAGCGCGCCGAAGCTCATGCCGGCCACCGTGATCGGAATGTCGAGCACCAGCGGCTTTTTGGCGAAGCGTGTGCCGAGCACGGTCCGCGTCGCGCATTTCTCGCGATACCCCTCGAGCGGATAGCGCGACAGGGAGGCGCCGAGAAACAGCAGATCGTCGAAATGCGGCACGCGTCGTTTCGCGCCCAGACCGCGAATTTCGTAGAGACCGCGCTGCGCGGCGGCGTGGATATAGTCGATCGTCTTGCGGTCGTAGCCTTGCGACTCTTCCTGCTGCAAGCGGGCGAAGTGAACGGGTTTGGCTTCCATGGCGACCTTCTTCGAGAGCGTGTGTTCAATATTCCTGGTTCGCGTCGGCGTTCCAGTGATAGAGCGTGCGAGCGGAGCCGATCCGTTTGAACGACGCCGGATCGTGGTCCATGCCGGCGGCGGCGAGCAGTGCGCGTACGGCGTCGAGATCGGCCTGCGTCATCGGCTCGTATTGCGCGTCCGCACCGAGCGATTTCACTTCGCCGCGCACGTACAGCACCGCTTCGTAAAGCGAGTCGCCGAGCGCATCGCCCGCATCGCCGCAGATCACCATGCGTCCGGCCTGCGCCATAAACGCAGAAAAGCTGCCCACCGATCCCCCCACCACGATGTCGCCGCCCTTCAGCGAAATGCCGCAACGCAGGCCCGCATCGCCGTCGATCACCAGCAGCCCACCATGCGCCGAAGCGCCTGCGCCGTTCGACGCGAAACCCTTCACATGCACCTTGCCGCTCATCATGTTTTCGGCGACGCCGGTGCCCGCGCTGCCGTCGATCTCGATCGTCGCGTGCTGGTTCATGCCGCCCGCGTAATAGCCGGCGTGACCTGCGATGGTGACCCGCACCGCCGCATCCACACCCACAGCGAGGTTGTGCGCGCCGTTCGGTGCGACGACCGTCACCGCCTGGCCTTCCAGTTCGCTCGCGGGCTTGTGCAGGAACTGGTTCAACTCGCGGACCGTCGTGCGCTCCAGATCGAAAGTCAGGCTTTCCATACGTACATCTCCTCGGGTGCCGGTTCGAAGACCCTGGCGTTCTTGATATCGGGCAGATGCGCGAGCGAACGGAACTCGGAAGCGATCGCGACGTAGTCGTCGTTTTCCGCAACCACCGCCGGCTTGCAAGCGAACGGATCGCGAATCAGCGCGAGTTCGGTCGAGGTGCCCATCAGGAACGTGTAGAAGCCGTCGAGTTCTTCGAAGCCTTTCTGCAGTGCGACCGGCAGCGTGTCGCCTTCGCGCAGCCGCCATTCGAGAAAGCGGCAGGCGGCTTCGGTGTCGTTGTCGGTATCGAAGTGAATGCCTTGCGGTTCGAGCTTGCGGCGCACGCCATGCGCGTTCGACAGCGAACCGTTGTGGACCAGACAGAAGTCGTCGCCGGCGGTGAACGGATGGGCGCGGTCGGGCGTCACGGCCGACTCGGTCGCCATACGTGTGTGGCCGACCAGATGCGAGCCCTTCAGGTTCGCAAAGTCATAGCGCCCAGCGACTTGCGACGGTGAGCCGATATCCTTGTACAGATCGATCGAGCGGCCGCTCGAGAGCAGATACAGCTTCGGATATTTTTCGCGCAGCCATGTCTTCACCCGCTCGACGTCGCCTTGCACCGTCATCACGGCATGATTGCCTTTGGAGTCGACGCGCGCGGTGACGTCCATCGCCGCGTTCAGCGCTTCCACCAGCGGCTGCCATGCGAAATCCGCGCCTTCTTCGGTGAAGCCCGCGTAGAGGCTCAGCTTGCGCTGGCTCGCATCGACCGGCTTGCCGAACACCGCGAGGCCCGCCGAGTCCGGTCCGCGCTCGGTCATGCCGATCAGCATCGGCACCATCAGAACGCCCAGCCGCTCGCGCAGTGCAGGCGTCTTCACCAGCAAGCCGACAATTCCGCACATTGCAGTTCTCCTTAGAAAAATTCGAGGTAGGTCTTCAGTTCCCAGTCCGACACGTGGCGCATGTATTCGAGCCACTCCATCCGCTTAAGCTTGAGGAATTCGTCGGCAACCGGGCCGAGCGCATCGCAGATCACGCGGTCGGACTCCAGTGCGTCGAGCGCCTGTTCGAGGTTTTGCGGCAGCACGCCGATGCCGTGTTCCGCGAGCCGCGCGGACGACCACTCGTAGAGGTTTTCGTTAGCCGGCTCGCCCGGCGACAGGCCGCGGTCGATGCCGTCGAGTCCCGCCGCAATCACCGCCGCGGTCGCAAGATAGGGATTGCATGAGCCGTCGGGCAGCCGCAGTTCGATGCGCTCGCCAGGCATGCGCACCATCGTCGAGCGGTTGTTGTCGCCGTAGCTGACGTAAGCCGGCGCCCACGTGGCGCCCGTCAACGAGCGGCCCACCACGAGACGCTTATACGAATTCACGGTCGGATTGCACAGCGCGGTCAGCGCCGGTGCATGCGCGAGCAGGCCGGCCGTGAACTGATAGCCGAGCGCAGAAAGTCCCATGCCGAGTGTGTCCGCCGGATCGGCGAACAGGTTGCGCTCGCCGTCGCCGATCGACATATGCATATGCATGCCATTGCCTGGGCGGTTCGCAAACGGCTTCGGCATGAACGAGCAGATCATGCCGAGCTCGTTGGCGATCTCCGAGGCCGCCATCTTGAAGAACACGTAGTGGTCGCAGGAGGTCAGGCAATCGGTGTACGTGTAGTTGATTTCGAACTGCCCGTTGGCGTCTTCGTGATCGATCTGATAGACGTCGATGCCTACCGCGCGCATCGATTCGGTGAGCTTTTCCAGGAAGACACGCGTACGCGAGAGACCCTTGTAGTCGTAGCACGGCTTGGCGAGCGTATCGCTCGGATCGCACGGCTCCAGCGTGCCGGACGCCGAACGGCGCAGCAGCGAAAATTCCGGCTCCAGACCGGTGAAGAGGGTCCAGTTGCGCTCGGTCATCCTCGCAACCGCCTTCTTCAGCGTCACGCGCGAATCGTATTGCCACGCCTCGCCGGCCACGTGACCGTCGCAGACGATCCGTGCCAGACCCGGCTGCCACGGCACCGGCGTGAGCGTTGCCAGATCGCCGACGGCCATGTAGTCGGGACCGTTCGGCTCGATGCCGACGCCCCAGATCGCAAACCCCGCGAAACCGGCACCCGCTGTCAACACGCTCTTCAGATGACTGACCGGCACCGACTTCGCCTTGGCCACCCCGTGAATATCGACAAACTGCGCCAGCACGTACTTCACGCCCTGCTGCGTCAGATAAGCCTGCGCCTCTTCCGCCGAGCCGAACCGGGGCACGCATCCGAGTTCGTTGACCGGCAGCGTGGTCGCATCGTTCAGGTTCATCGCCACTCCTTGCAACAACAGTGTTGGTGGGTTGGACAAGCCACACGCAATGCATGTGGCGAGGCTATGCAGCGCGCTTTCGAACGCCGGTTGCCTTGCGCTGCAACCCCGTCTTCAATCGGACGGGTACTTTATTGGCGATAAACTAAGATTCCCTCAGTGAAACTCTCCACGCGCAAGCCAGGTACGACGATCTGCTACGCTTTCCTTTTTCCCGAGGCCTACATGCAAACCGGTGAAGACAACAACACGCCGCTCGAACGCTACCTGGGTATCACCATTCGCGAGCTACGCCAGCGCCACGGCCTGACCATCGCCCAGGTCTCCGCGCAGGCCGGCATCAGCCGCGGCATGCTCTCGAAGATCGAGAACGCACAGACCTCCGCCGGCCTCGATGTGCTTAACCGCATCGCCCAGGCGCTCGGTGTTTCGCTCTCCACGCTGTTCCGCAATTTCGACGTGCCGCAAGGCGGTGCACAGCTCGTCAAAAAAGGCGCCGGCATGGAGGTGGTCCGCAAAGGCACCAAACGCGGCCACACCTATCACCTGCTCGCTTACGACCAGGGGCCGCGCAAACTCTTCGAACCCTTCCTGATCACGATGGAGGACGAAGCCGAGCGCTTTCCCGTGTTCCAGCATCCGGGCACCGAATTCATCCACATGCTCAAGGGCGTCATCGAATATCGCCACGGACAGCAAACCTACATCCTGCATCCCGGTGACACCCTCACCTTCCAGGGCGAGGTCCCCCACGGTCCTGAACGTCTGATCAAGACGCCCATTCAATTCCTGTCGATCTTTATGTACCCGCAATCGGGCGCCGACTGATCTCGCGCTGTGTCCGGTCACCGCCGGTGCACAAAGCAATGCAACGTTTATGCCATTTTTATCTCGGTGAATCAAAAATTCCCTTGGATAAACGCCCTGGGCGCAATGACGCCGTGTCGGCAACCAGGGTGAAGCGCGCGCTGGCTCGACTGCGGTGCACATCCTTGTTGCGACTGGTGCGACTTTGCACAAGAACGAGGTGCGTGGTTACGCAGCGTCAAAAGCAATACTTATACAAAGCGAGAGATTTCCCTCAGCCTCAGCGCAACGCATCCTCGGGCAGATCGGGCAACGCGCGCGCCAGTGACGGCTGAATGGCGTTGTCCAGCACGCCGCGCGTCAGCATGGCGATGTCGCCGGCGAACTGATCCCATTCGCCCTGCCGGTGCAGCAGAAAGAAATCGCGCCGCCCAAGGCGGCTCGGCGGCAACGGCATCACCGCGATATCGTCGAGGTAGTGACGTGCCTGCCACAGACACAAGGGCGTCGAAATCGCGAAACCCACGCGTGCGGCCACCAGACTCAGCAGCGGATCGGTCGCGTCGAACTCGTAACGGCGCGGGCTGTCGATACCCAGATGCCGCGCGAACCGCTCGATCTGCTGGCCGATCACCGAGCGCGCCGTGTAGCGGATCAGCGGCATTTCCAGCGCGAGCGTACGCCAGTCGACCGTGCGTCGTCCGCTCAGATGGCTACGCGCCACCACCATGACGAACGCCTCGGAAAACAGCGGCTCTTCGACGATCCGCGCATCGCTTAGCGTGGTCTGCGTGCAGATCGCGATATCCAGTTCCCGGTCGTGCAGTTGCTTGCTCAGGCCCGGCGTCAGACCGGACCACATCGAAATCTGCCGCTCCGAATTCGACACCGCGCGGATCAGTTCGGGGCCGACGGTCGCCGCGAACGAGTCGACGCAGCCGAGCCGCACCGGCATCTTGCCCGTATGCGACGCATCGCCGATGCGGGCGGCGACCATCTTCGCGTGCTCGATCAACGGATCGGCCAGTTCGAGCAGCGCGCGCCCCGCCACGTTGGGCCGCGGCGGCCGGCTCTCGCGGTCGAACAGCGTCAGGCCCTGGTCGCGCTCCAACGCGGCAATCGACTGGCTGACCGCGCTCTGGCTCACGCCGAGCTGTTTCGCGGCGCCTGTCATCGAGCCGCTCTCGCATACGGCGACGAACGCCTGCAGCGCGCGCAGATCGATCGGAGGCGGGGTTCGTCTCATGGCATGTTCCGCTCGCGTGGGTGACGGGCCGGTCATCCTGCGCGGCACGAAAGCATGGTGCCGTTGTGCGCAGGGCCGGTGTTCAGGATGAGAAATTCCAATGGGTCGCCATAAGTTTGCCTGATACAAAATTGGCGCACCCGGCGTTTTCCTAGAATTCGCCTCATTGCCCGCACAGAGGTCCACTCCACATGAGCCACTACGATTTCATCGTGATCGGCGCTGGCGTCATCGGCGCGTCGGTCGCCCATCATCTCGCCGCACACGGCGCGCAGAGCGTGCTGGTGATCGAGCAGGGCACGATCGGCGCGGGCACCACCTCCCAGTCGTCGGGCCTGCTGCGCACGCATTATTCGGTCCGCCAGAATGTGGAACTTGCGCGCTCGTCATGGTGGGCGTTCAACAACTTCGCCGAATACGTCGGCGACGACGAAGCGTCCTGCGGCCTCGTCAAATGCGGCTATCTGATCTGCTCGCCCGAGGGCGACAAGCTTGAGCCGCTGCGCGCCTCGCTCGCCGCGCAGCGGGACATGGGCATCGAAGTGCAGTTACTCGACAGGGCGCAAGCGCACGAGCGCCTGCCGATCGCCAGCTTCGACGACGCCGCGCTGATCGGCTATGAACCGGAAGCAGGCTTTGCCGACGCCTATCTGGTCGCCACCGGCTTCGCCCGTTCGGCGCGCCGGCGCGGCGTCAAGATCATGGAAGGCGTGACGGTGACGGGCCTCATCCGCGAAGGACGCCGGATCACCGGTATCGAGACGAGCGCCGGCCGCTTTGGTTGCGGCACCCTGATCAGCACGCAGAACATCTGGACGCCGGAACTTGCCGGCTGGATCGGCGTGCCGTTGCCGGTCAAGCCGGAGCGCCACACGGTGCTCGCCCTCGAATGCGAGGGCGCCGCCTACTCGTTCAGGATGCCGGCGTTCAAGGACCTGGGCTCGGCCGGCATGCTCTATTACCGCAGCTATGGCGGCAGCCAGATGCTCGTGTCGGAGGGCGTGGTCGGCGAAACGCTGAGCTCGCCGGAAACGGAACAGGGAGAGATCTCGCTCGACTATGTCGCCGAAGTCGGCGCTCAGGTCGCCGAACGCTTCCCCGCTTATGAAGCGGCGGGGCTCGCTTCGTCGTGGACCGGCGTCTACGACGTGACGCCCGACTGGAATCCGGTGTTGGGCAAGGTCGCCGATATCGAGGGACTCGTGGTCGGCTTCGGCTTCTCCGGGCACGGCTTCAAACTCTCGCCGGGCATCGGCAAGATTCTCGCCCAGCACGCGCTCGGTCAGCCCACCGACGTTTCTCTCGCACCCTATGCACTGGAGCGGTTCGCCAGCGGCGCGCTGCTGGTGGGCAAATACGGTTCCGGCGCGGTCTCCTGAGCAACGGAGGCTTCACTCCTGGAATCGATTTTCTGGTTCCAGTGAAACGTGCGGTTGACGCCGACGTGCACGTCCGGGCCGCCACGAATGATTTGAGCGGGGCGCGTCATGTCCAACGCGCCCCGCTCATCCGCGGCAAACCCGAGACACTCACCCCACCTGCTTAACCAGCTCCCCAAACACGACTTCATAAGGTGTCGTGCCGATCACCCGTTCATTGACGCCTGCCTCTTCAAACTCGATCCATCCGCTATTGAACCCGTCGATCATCTCGATCCGCGGCATCGGCCTCGCCGTCCCTTGCGACTGAAACAGCGCCTCCCACTGCTCACGCGGCACGGCCTGCGCCTGAACCTCACGTCCCACGGCTGCACCCAGCAACGCCGCAATTTCATGCTGCGTATAACGCCGCGGCCCTTCAATTTCGATCACGCGCCGGCCCTGCCACTGCTGCACAAGCGTATCGGCGATCACGCGACCAATATCCGCCGTTGCGACCATCGAATACGCCCGATCGAGCGGCTGCAGGAAACTCGCCATCGTCCCGGTCTCGCGTGCCGGAGCGACATCCCACAGCGAGTTTTCCATGAACCATGTCGGACGCAAAATCGCGCTTGGGATGGGCGACGCAGCAAGCGCCTCCTCGAGAATATGCACTTGCGTAATCAGACCCAACCCTGACTCACGCTGACCGCCGATCGACGACAACGCCACCACCCGCTGCGGCGCAGCCTCAGCAAGCGCACGCGCCAACGACGCCGCCGCGGCGCGCGCCTCCGGATAACCCGCCTGCGGCGCAAAGTTGGGCGGCACCATCACGAAGACTCCCTCGGTGCCCGCGAACGCGGCTTGCAGCGCCGCCGTGTCTTCCATGTCGGCAATCGCCACCTCCGCGCCCTGCTCGACCCAGGCGGCCGCTTTCGCCTTGTCGCGCAACACAGCCCGCACTGCGTGGCCCGCATCCAGCAATGCACGCGCCGCGGCGCCCCCGACCTTTCCCGTCACGCCAGTAATTGCAAACATTTCATCTCTCCGGTGAAAACGGCCCGATGCCGCGCTGAGAGGCATTCTGGTCGCGTCACAGCCATTTCGCGAGAGCATCAGTGTCATAACTTTAATGATTTTCTGTCATTTAAAGCCTCCCACCCACGGTGATCCAATGACGAGCCGAGAACTCGCGTTCCTCATCCCACATCCATCCGGCCCCACATTTTCTCTTTGACAAGCTATCTTTAGATATATATCTTACGACACATCTTAAGACACAACGGAGCACACAGATGCGTCACTCCCATCATTCGCGCCGTCACCACGACACCGACGGCCTGCATTCCACCCACGCTTTCTCGCTGCATGCCCTGTGGCACGCCATCGGCCGCCATCATCGTGGCGGCGACCGTGGCAGTGACCGCAGCGGCCGCTTCGGCGGTGGTTTTGGAGGCGGCTACGGCGGTCCTGGCGGCTTCGGCGGCGGCGACGGCGACGGTTTCCCGCGCGGCCGCAAATTCAGCTCGGACGACCTGCAACTGCTGTTGCTGGCCTTGCTGGACGCCCAGCCGAGCCACGGCTACGAGCTGATCAAGGCGCTTGAAACGCGCTCGAACGGCTTCTATAGCCCAAGCCCCGGCATGGTCTACCCGGCGCTGACCTACCTCGAAGAAATCGGTCATGTGACCGTGCAACTGGAAGGCAACCGCAAGCGCTACGAGCTCGCCGAACCCGGCCGCCAATACCTCGCGGACAACCGCGAGCGTGTCGAACTGATGTTCGCCAAGCTGAACCACATTGCCCGCAAGATGGATTCGGTACGCCGCGCCTTCGCTGGCGAAGAGGCGCTCGATCCGAACGAAGGCGGTTGGCTGCCGGAGCTGATCGAAGCCCGTCGCGCGCTCAAGCATGCGTTGATTCGCCGCGACAACGTACCGGCCGACGAACAGCGCCGCATCGCCGCGATCCTCGTGCGCGCCACGGCCGAAATCGAAGGCAACCCGGGTGCCGCGACCAGCGCCGACGCAGGCGCGGACGCGCTCTGAGCCCGCGTGGCCGCCATCCCGAGCGCTACCCGACAACACTGGAGAGAACACTTATGCTGACCAGGTCCGATCTCGCGGTTACCCGCGTCCGTCACTCCCTGAAATTCCGTCTGCTGCAAGTCAAGCGGGTCGAACCGCTGACGCCTCACCTGATTCGGGTCACCCTGACCGGCGACGATCTGCACGACTTCGAATCGGCGTCGTTCGACGATCACGTCAAGGTTTTCTTCCCGGAGCCGGGTGCCGACAAGCCGGCGCTACCAAGCGCAGGCCCGAACGGCCCGGTGTTCCCGGAAGGTCAGCCGCGGCCGGTGGCGCGCGATTTCACGCCGCGCCGCTACGACCGCGCGGCGCTCGAGCTGGATATCGAATTCGCCATGCACGAGGCCGGCCCGGCCGCGACCTGGGCCGCCCAGGCCAAGGTCGGGCAGTATCTGGGTATCGGCGGCCCGCGCGGCTCGCTGGTGATTCCGACGGGCTTCGACTGGCATCTGCTGATCGGCGACGAAACCGCGCTGCCGGCCATCGCTCGCCGTCTGCAGGAACTGCCTGCCGGCACGCGCGTGGCAGCCGTACTCGAAGTCGCCGACCCGTCGGCGCGCCTCGAGTTCGACACCGAAGCCGAGCTGCATACCGTGTGGCGCTATCGCAGCGAATCGCCGTATCGCGGCGACGCGCTGCTGCAAGCGGTACGCGAGACCTATCTGCCGGACGGCGAGGGCTATGTCTGGGCCGCGGGCGAATCCGCGACCATGCGCGCGGTGCGCTATCACCTATGCACTGAACGCGGTGTCGACAAATCGCGCATCCGCGCGGCGAGCTACTGGAAACAGGGCGCCGAAGCGGTCCACGAAAACCTCGACGACTAAACCACGCAGTGCCGACCGCCAGCCATCCGGCTGGCTTTATCTTGTCAAGGACCCTGCCGATGTATTCCATCAGCACCAGGCACGAACGCCGCCTTCTGTGGCTGCTCGCGCTGACGCAGTTCACCATCATCATGGACTTCATGATCATGATGCCGTTGGGCCCGCAGATCATGCACAACTTCGGCATCACGCCGGCCGCCTTCGCGACAGCGGTGTCGGCCTATTCGTGGTGTTCGGGACTCTCGGGCCTGTTCGCCGCCACCTATATCGACCGCTTCGACCGGCGCAAGCTTCTGCTGACCATCTATGCGCTGTTCGCGGTGTCGAACCTGGGCTGCGCGCTCGCCGGCAGCTTTCCGCTACTGCTCGTGGCACGCGCGTTTGCCGGCATCACCGGCGGCGTACTGGGCTCGGTGATCATGGCGATCGTCGGCGACGTGATCCCGGTGCAGCGGCGCGGTGCGGCCACCGGCACCATCATGACCGCGTTCTCGCTGGCCGCGATTGCCGGCGTGCCGGCCGGCGTGATGCTCGGGGCGCACTTCAACTGGGCGGCGCCGTTCGTGCTGCTGGTCGTACTCTCCGTGCTGATCTGGTTCGGCGGCTCGCTGATCGTGCCGTCGCTCGCCGAGCATTTGAGCCGCCGGCCGCCGCCGTTGCGTCAGGTGTTGCCCGACCTCATGCGCCTGCTCGGCAATCCGCGTCACCTGAATGCATTTGCGCTCACCTTCATGATCATGGTGTCGCATATGCTGGTGATTCCGTTTATCGCGCCTATGCTGGTGCTCAACCATGGCGTGCCGCCCGCGCATCTGTCGTGGATCTATATGGGCGGCGGCTTCGCGACGTTCTTCACGTCGCGCGCAATCGGTCGTTTGGCTGACCGCTACGGCAAGCACCGGGTGTTTCGCATCGCCGCCCTGCTGTCGACGCTGCCCGTCCTGTTCGTGACCCACCTGCCCGATCTGCCGTTCGTGGCGGTCGTGCTGTTCTTCCCGTTCTTCATGGTGGCGATGTCCGGGCGGATGGTGCCGATGCAGGCCTTGCTGACCACGGTTCCCGAACCGCAGCGGCGCGGCGCGTTTCTCAGCGCCAACAGCGCGTTGCAGGCGCTCGGGACCGGCTGTGGCGCATGGTTTGGCGGCCTGATGCTGACCAATACGCCGAGCGGGCAGATCGCCGGTTACGGCACGGTCGGCTGGGTCGCGGTGGCGGTGACGTTGGTCGCGGTGCTGTGGGTCGGTCGCGTGAAGGCTGCGGCGGATAAGGCGCCGGCGGCCGGCGCCGCGGAACTCGGTCCGGAGCCGCTTGGCGAGGTTTGATCAGGCCTTGCCGCTGCGTAGCGTTGCGCTGCGCTGCATAGCGCTATGCAAAGCCAAAACCAAAACCGCGCAGACAGGTGCCCTCGCCACAAAGCGAGGGCACCTGCCCAGCATTCCTAATCAACCAATCCTGTCCCGCCAAGCGCAGCCAGCGGATGGGCCTCACTGCGCCACGGCGACGCCAGGAAATGCCGCACGCGCTCGCTGCGCACTTCCGCCAACGTCATGGGCGCCCAGCGCGGCTGACGGTCCTTGTCGACCAGATGCGCCCGCACCCCCTCGCAGAAATCCCCCTCTTCGATCACGCGGCTAACGATGCCCAACTCCATCCTGAAGCATTCGGCCAGCGTCATCTGGCGGCCGCGCAGTAACGCCTCGCGGGTCACGTGGAGCATGGTCGGCGAATGGCTCATTAGCGCATCGAAGGTGGCCTGCAGCCATTGGCGCACTTCGCGCGGCGGCTCGCGCTCCAGATCGTGGCGTAGCGTAGCCACGGTCCGCTCGACACTCGAGCGCCGATCGAAATGCCGCAGGATCAGTTGCGTGAACGGTCCGAGCACGGCATGCGGCACGATGTTGCACGGCGGTTCGAACACCGCGCGCAGCGCGGGCAGTAACTCGCCGTCGGTGGACATGCGTTGCAGCCGCTCCTCGAAGCTGGCGAGCCATTCGGCGGGAACGCACAGATCGGCCAGTTGCAGACGCACGGCATCCGCGCCGGACAGCGTCACACCGGTCAACCCGACATACAACTCGACTTCTACCGGCATCACGGCGAGGAAATGCGTGGCGCCGACATCGGGCAGGAAACCGATGCGCGTCTCGGGCATCGCAATCTTCGTGCGCTCGGTGACGACGCGCAGCTTCGCCGCCTGACCCAGCCCCATGCCGCCGCCCATCGTGATGCCGTCCAGCAGCGCCACGATCGGCTTCGGAAAAGTATGCAGCGCGTAATCGAGCCGGTATTCGTCGACAAAGAACGCTTGCCAGCCGGTCTCGCCGCGCATTTTCATACGGTACAGTTCGCGCACGTCGCCGCCCGCGCAGAAACCCTTTTCGCCCGCGCCGCGCAGCACCACGGCGAGGATGGCGTCGTCCGTCCGGCAACGCTCGAGCAGCGCCGCGAGTTCGCGCACCATGGGGTGCGATAGCGCGTTCAGCGCGGCCGGCCGGTTCAGCGTGATGATCGCGACGCGGTTGAGCACGCGAAACAGGATGGCCGGTTCGGCTGCCTGCTCCGCCGAGCCATCGGCCATTACGGCGGTAGCGCTACGTGGGTTCACCACGGCATTCATGACGGGTCCCCTGCGCGCGTTCCCTGCGTCACCTGCCATTGCGGCGCACGTTTTTCGAGGAATGCGTTGACGCCTTCGCGCTGATCCGGCCCGTCGAACAGATCCACGAAGCGCTCGCGTTCTACCGCCAGCGCCGCCGAGCGCGGCACGCCATGACGTGCCTGATGAATCAGGCTCTTGCTGAACGAGACTGCTTGCGGGCTCAGCGTGGTGACGCGGGTCGCCATCGTCAATGCGGCCTCGCGCGCAGCGCCCTTTTCCACCACCTCCTCGACGAGACCGATGCGCAAGGCCGTCGCGGCATCGACGCGCTCGCCGGTCAGAATCATCCGCTTCGCCCAGCCCTCGCCGACGAGCCAGGGCAGCGTCTGCGTGCCGCAGCCGCAGGGCAGCAGGCCCACCGCCGTCTCCGGCAAGGCAAGCTGCGCATGTCGCTCGGCAATGCGGATATCGCACGACAGCGCGCATTCGAGTCCGCCGCCCATCGCATAGCCGTTGATGGCGGCAATCACCACGGCACGCGCGTTTTGCAGCGTCTCGAAGGCCGCGCCGAAGCGCGTGGCCGCCGTGCGCGCCACGTCGCGATTGCCGTCGGCGAAGGTGTTCAGATCGGCGCCGGCGCTGAAGAATTTCGGGCCGTCGCCGGTGATGACGATTGCCCGCACGCGCGCCTCGCCGTTCAGGCGCTCGACGGTGTGCTGCAGTTGCAGCAAGCCATCCGGTGTAAAGGCATTCGCGGGCGGCCGCTTGAGGGTGAGCAGTGCAATGGCGCCGTCGTTGGCGTAGTCGAGTTCGATCATCGTGCTTCTCCGTTCGGTCTATTTACTGTTCGCGCCCGACAGATCCGGGAAGTCCTCTTCCCAGTACTCGCCAGGCAGGCGCGCGGGTTCGGTCTCGCGCTCCAGTTCACGGCGCCGCAACTCGACGCGGCGGATCTTGCCGGAGATGGTCTTGGGCAGTTCGCTGAACTGCAGCCGCCGGATCCGCTTGTACGGGGCGAGTTTTTCGCGCGAAAACTGGAACACGCTGCGCGCGAGTTCGGGACCGGCTTCGTAGCCGTGACGCACCGTCACAAACGCTTTGGGCACGGACAGGCGCAAAGCGTCGGCGCTCGGCACCACGGCGGCTTCGGCAATGGCTTCGTGTTCGATCAGCACGCTTTCGAGTTCGAATGGACTTAGCCGGTAGTCGGACGATTTGAACACGTCGTCGGCGCGGCCCACATACACGTAGTAGCCATCGTCGCGGCGCAGGGCGACGTCGGACGTGTGGTAGTAGCCGTTGCGCATTGCCTGCACGGTGGCGTTGAGATTGTTCGCGTAGCCCGTCATCAGGCCGAGCGGACGCTGCGCCAGCGGCAAGGCGATTTCGCCTTCGCTGACGAGATGATCGTCCGCGTCGACCAGTTCGATCCGGTAGCCCGGCAGGGGTCGTCCCATTGAACCCGCCACCACCGGTTGACCCGGCGAATTGCCGACCTGGCAGGTGGTCTCCGTCTGGCCGAACCCATCGCGGATCGTCACGTCCCAGGCGTGCCGGACGCGCTCGATGACCTCCGGATTCAGCGGCTCGCCCGCGCCGACGATCTCGCGCAGCTTGACCGGATATTCCGCGAGCGGCTCCTGCACCAGCATGCGCCAGACCGTGGGCGGCGCGCACAGCGTGGTGACCCGGCAGCGCACCAGCACGTCGAGCGTTTCCTTCGGCACGAAGCGCGCGTAGTTGAACACGAACACGCAGGCCTGCGCGTTCCACGGCGCGTAGAAGCAGCTCCACGCGTGCTTGGCCCAGCCCGGTGAACTGATGTTCCAGTGGATGTCGCCGGGTTGCAGGCCGATCCAGTACATCGTCGACAGATGGCCGACCGGATAGCTCTGATGCGTATGCTCGACGAGCTTGGGCTTCGAGGTCGTGCCCGAGGTGAAGTACAGCAGGAGCGGATCGGTGGCGCGCGTGGGGCCGTCGGGCCTGAACTGCGGCTCGGCCTCGTAAGCCGCGGCAAGATCGATCCAGCCGTCGCGCGGCGTGCCCACCGACAGGCGCGTCAGCGGAATCTCGAGGCCTTCGAATTTCGCCAGTTCGGCGCTGTCCACCACGACGAATGTCGCTTCGCCGATCTGCACGCGGTCGCGCACATCGTCAGAGGAAAGCTGGGTGGTGGCGGGCAACACGATCGCACCGAGTTTCATCGCCGCCAGCATCACGTCCCAGAGTTCGACGCGATTCGGCAGCATCAACAGCAGACGGTCGCCACGCCCCACGCCGACACCGCGCAGGAAGTTCGCCATGCGCGCCGAGCGCTCGGACATCTGGGCGAACGAGTACTTCGTGCCTGCGCCGGCCGGCTCGTCGACGATCCACAGTGCCGGGTGGTCGTTGCCTTGCGCGATGACGTCGAAATAGTCGAGCGCCCAGTTGAATTCGTCGAGCGCGGGCCAGGCGAACTCGCGATAGGCGGTGTCGTAGTCGGTACGATGGCGCAGTAGCAGGTCGCGCGCCGCGAGAAAGCTTTGCGTTGAAGTGGTCCGCTCGGTCATCGTTGTCTCCTGTCGACCAGAGTTAGCGCTTCAGCGCTTACTCTGGTCCCATGCAGTCTTATCGCAATCGATCGGAGTAAGCGCTTCAGCGCTTACTCCAGTCTCTTTTCTTGCGCTCAATTGGCGGTTTATTCTGCGCTCAAACGCTCCGCGCAATCACCATTCTTTGTACTTCGCTAGTCCCCTCGTAGATCTGCGTAATGCGCGCGTCGCGATAGTGGCGCTCGACCGCGTAGTCCTCCAGATACCCATACCCGCCGTGAATCTGGATCGCCTTCGAACAGACTTCCTCGGCCATCTCCGAGGCATAAAGCTTGGCCTGCGACGCTTCGGACAGACACGGCTTGCCCGCGCTGCGCAACCGCGCCGCGTGATGCACCAGCAGGCGCGCCGCGTTCAGGCGCGTGGTCATATCCGCCAGCATATTGGCGACGCTCTGATGCTCCCTCAAGGTCTTGCCGAACTGGACGCGCTCGCTGGCATAGAGACGCGCCGCATCGAAAGCCGCCCGCGCGATCCCCAGCGCTTGCGCCGCAATGCCGATCCGTCCGCCTTCGAGGTTCGACAAGGCAATGCGCAACCCCTCGCCGCGCTGGCCAAGCAGATTCGCCTCGGGCACGGCGCAGTCGTCGAACGCGATCGGACAGGTATCCGAGGCGCGAATGCCCATCTTGTGTTCCGGCGGCCCGACGTTGAAGCCGGGCGTATCCGTGGGGACGATAAAGGCGGAGATGCCCCGCTTGCCCAGTTCGGGATCGGTGACGGCGAACACGATGGCAATGTTCGCCCGCGCGCCGTTGGTCACGAACTGCTTGTTGCCGTTGAGAATCCACTTGCCGTCGCGCAGCTCCGCGCGCGTGCGCAGATTGTTGGCCTCCGAGCCGGCCTGCGGTTCGGTCAGGCAGAAAGCGCCGATCCGGCGTCCCGTGGCGAGATCTTCCAGGTACGCGTCTTTCTGCGCCTGGGTGCCGAAGTTCAGGATCGGACCGCAGCCGACCGAGTTGTGCACGCTCATCAAGGTTGCGCACGAAGCGCAACCGGCGGCGATTTCTTCGAGCGCCAGCGCATAGGCGATGTAGTCGGTGTACGAGCCGCCCCAATCGGACGGCACGATCATGCCGAGGAAGCCGAGCTCGCCCATCTGTTTGACGACCTCGTCCGGCAGTTGCGCGTCGCGGTCCCACTGCGCCGCGTGCGGCGCGAGGCGTTCGACTGAAAAGTCGCGCGCCGCGTCGCGGATCATCCGTTGATCGTCGGTGTAAAAGTCGTCCATGATGGGGCCTCGCCTCTGCGTCAATGTAAAGACCAGTGTAGGCAAGCTGCTGGACAGGTTCGATGCTCTGCCCGATCATTCTGCGTGAGCGAATTTGCCATACCGGCATAATCGTGCAAGCCCGGCGGGCGCGGATTCATGCGGCCGGCATCAGCCGGCACGCGGATCGCTGAGCGCGTTTGCCAGCCCAGCGTTTGCCGCGTGTCTGCCGCGCAGTTGCCCGCCTCGTATTCGCCGGCCCCGTGTTTGAAGCAGGTTACCCGGTCCAAACCATGCAACCCGATTCGATTCAATGACGCCGAAACACGACAAAGGGACGATCTCGCTGAGCCTCGTCGAAGAGACGCTGGCGCTCGCCCGCGCCCGCGGCCTCGATGTGCGTCCGCTCGTCGAAGCGGCCGGCATTGCGCCGCAAATACTGGCCGCGCCGAAAAGCCGGGTGTCGTCGGCGCAGTACGGCGCGCTCTGGGCCGGCATCGCGCGGGCGCTCGACGACGAGTTTTTCGGCCAGGACTCGCATCCGATGCGCTCCGGCAGCTTTATCGCCATGACCCAGTGCGCCTTGACGGCACGCAACGGCACCCAGGCCCTGTCACGCGCGCTCGGCTTCATGCGCCTCGTACTCGACGATCTGAGCGCACACCTCAGCCCGGAGCCGAACCGCGTGCGGATCACCTTCAGCCATCGCGAAGGCACGCCGCAGCCGACCATGTTCGCCTACGCGACCTACTTCATCCTGGTGTACGGGCTGGTGTGCTGGCTCGTGGGCCGGCGCATTCCCTTGCTGGCCGCGCGCTTTCGCTGCGCCGAGCCGGCCGCCGCGCAGGAATACCGGCTGATGTTCTGCGACGACATGCGCTTCGGCCAGGAGGCCTCGTACGTCGACCTGCCGCCGGAATTTCTCGAGTTGCCGGTGATCCAGACGACCCAGACGATCAAGCCGTTTCTGCGCGACGCGCCCGGCAACTTTATCGTCAAGTACCGCAATCCCGGCTCGCTCGCCGCACGGGTGCGCAAGCTGCTGCGCACACTGCCGATGGCCGGCTGGCCCGCCGCCGATCAGATGGCGCTGCGCCTGCACGTCGCCGAGGCGACCATGCGGCGGCATCTCAAGCAGGAGGGTTATACCTACCAGTCCATCAAGGACGATCTGCGGCGCGACATCGCCATTGCGGAACTGCAGGACAGCCGGCGCAGCATCGCGGAGATCGCCACCCGGGTGGGATTCGCCGAACCGAGCGCGTTCCATCGCGCCTTTCGCAAATGGACCGGCATGCGGCCAACCGATTACCGGCTCGCGCGAGGAGTCGCGGAATAGGAGCAAGGCCAATCACTTTTCAGATAACTTTTCATCGCTCGACGGCGGCCGGCCCACTCTCGCAGGCACCGGCCCGATAACGCGCGTCGCCGCCAGCTTGCCGAACACGAAAGCAGACGCAATCGTGACGGCTCCCACAATCAAAAAGCTCAACTGAATCCCGAGCGCCGCGGCGCCGAGCCGCTGCTCGAACAGGCTCGCGAATCCACCGCCGACCGAAATGCCCAGACCGATAGCCAGCATCTGCACCATCGAGAACAGGCTATTGCCGCTGCTGGCATCGTGGCTGGACAGATCTTTTAACGTGACGCTGTTCATTGCCGCGAACTGCATCGAATTGGCGGCGCCGAATGCCGCCAGTAGTGCAAGGTCGACGAGCAATGGTGTATCCGGCGAGATGGCCGCGAATCCGAAGATGGTCGCGCCGACAACCAGCGTGTTGATCTTCAGGAACGACACATAGCCGAAACGGCGGATCAATGGTGCAATCCAGCGCTTCGCCAGCACACCCGCGAGCGCCGCCGGCAACATGACGAGACCTGCATGCAACGGTGAATAGCCGAACCCGAGTTGCATCTGCAAGGGCAACAGAAAAGGCACCGCGCTCGTGCCGATCCGGCAGACCAGGTTGCCGATCAGCCCGGTGCGGAAGTTCCGTTCGGCAAACAGATCCAGGCGGAACAGCGGCCTCGCATGCCGTCGCGCGTGCACGACGTAAGCTGACACAGCGGCAGCCGCGCCGAGCCCCGCGATGAGCGTCCATGTCAGATGATTCGTCCCGGCCGTCACATCGATCGCCAGCGAACTCGCGAGCATGGCGAGCGACAGCAATGCACAGCCCCGGTAGTCGAATGGGTGCCGCTCGCCCAGCCGGTCCGACGGCAAATAGCGCAGCGATGCAAGCAACCCAACCGCGCAAATCGGCACGTTGACCAGAAATATCCAGCGCCACGACCACGTCTGCGCGAACCAGCCGCCAAGCGTCGGCCCGACGAGCGGGCCGACCTGGCTCGCGATGGAGATGAACGCCAGCGCGGTGACGTACGCCTCCCCCGGTACGCTGCGCAGCACCGCGAGCCGGCCGACCGGCAGCAGCATCGAGCCGCCGATGCCCTGCACGATGCGCGCGACCACGAGTTGGGACGAGGTCTGCGATGCCGCACAGGCGAGCGAGCCGAGCGCGAACACGAGGATCGCGGCAAAGTACACCGAGCGCGTGCTGTACCGGTCCGACAGCCAACCCGAGAGCGGCGTGAGCATCGCCATCGTCAGCGTGTAGGCAATCACCACCGAGCGCATTGCCAGCGCGTCTTCGCCGAACGCCTGCGCGATCGACGGGAGTGCGGTGTTGACGATCGTGGTGTCCAGCGCCTGCATGAAGAAGCCGGCGGCTACGACCCACAGTAGCCCTGATTGGGAGGAAGTTCGCATCATCGTGGAAAGCCGGGCTCGAAAAGAAAGCGGCAAGGGACGGCCGCACATGTGTCGCGCGGCCGCCCGGCGAGCGCGGTCCGACGCGATGGCCGGCGCGCATCCTGAGGTTGTCAGCGCTTCACGCCGCCACGGCGTGCGCCCGTACGCCGTACCACTTCGCCCGGTCGATGATGTTGGAGGCCCAGCGATAGTGCGTTGCCGGCTCGCACATCGCGTCGTTGAACTTGAACACGGCGGGCGCGCCTTGCTCCACGATCAGCCGGGCACAGTCCAGATCGTTCGAGCTGACCCGGAACGCATCGTTGATCGGTTTGATCTGCGCCGGATGAATCGCCGTCTTGCCGACTAGTCCATGCGAGATGTCCAGCCTCAACTCCTTCTCGAGCAGCTCGGGCATGGCGATCTGCTCGAAGACAGGGGCGGTCAGCGCGAAACCCTGCGCGCCCATGATGCCGGCAAGCATCGGGATCACGTAGCCCATCGGCGTGTCGTACAGCGTGAACATCCGATGTCGCCGCAAGCCCAGGCAGCCGAGCAGATCGTTCGCGCCGATGCGCAACGCAAGAATGCGCTCGTCGAAACCCGCCTTGAGCGCCTGCCCAAGTTCAGCGGCGGTGCTGGGATTGAACGCCTCCGCGGTCTCCAGCGTCGGCATCACCAGCAGATCCGGGTTGGCAACGGACGACACCCAGTCCACCGTATTCTCGAGGCGAAGCTTCGGAATGACGAAACCGTCGACGTGACGGATCAACAGCCAATCGTTAAGCATCGCCGACATCTCCGCATTGCGCGGTCGAACGAACAACAGCGGTCCCCCCTCGGGACGCCCACCCTGTATGTCAATGCCGGCCAGCAATTCTCCAAGGCCGCGCAGAGCGATTTCAACGTCTGACTCCGCTACCGAATCCTCAAGACAGACGACCAGGGAGCGCAGGTCAGTCACCTTTTTCTTCAGGACGACGTCTAACAGATCCGTTCTGGTTGCGGGCATGTAAAGCGTCGCGCCCAGCGAAAAAGGAGAGCACTTTTTCATCTTTCCACCTCAATTCGATCGGTTCAATGGAAGGTGTCTCCTTTCATGCGTATTTAATATGGTGTTCAATACGATTAACGACGAATCCATACGAATACATTACAATAAACTTTCAGTTTACATTCATCAACCTGACAGATCAGACAGTTGACCCGGATGTATCGAAGCGGGTGGCACGCGACTACGAATGCCTGCCCGAAACCTTCGCAGACCTTCACTTCGTCGTTTCCGCCAGGCTCGTTCATGCAGGACCTATTAGGCAAAGCTCCTAACACGCTCTAAGCTGTAAGCAGCAGGCCTGCCCTTTTTTCGGCCCGCGCCGCCTGAGTCCGTTTGATGTTCGTGGCGGCGCCCTCGGCCGTCCGCGATGAGAACGTACCGGTTTCTCCCGTTTCGGCAATCCGGCCCGCGCCGCCGGCGTATCCCTGGCGGTGTAGCGGTCCGGTTCCTGCGCGGCCTCACCGCGCTGGGATTCGTGCTGGCGTTCGCCGGCGCCCTCCCCATCGGCATTGAAGCCGCCGCGGCGCCGGGCGGGGTCGTCGTGATTCCCGTCAATGGCGCGATCGGCCCTGCGAGCGCCGACTTCATCGGGCGCAGCCTGCAACGCGCGGCGCAGGACCGGGCGCAACTGGCGGTGCTGCAACTCGATACGCCCGGCGGGCTCGACACGTCGATGCGGCAGATCATCAAGGCGATTCTGGGCTCGCCCGTGCCGGTGGCCGCTTTCGTCGGTCCGAGCGGCGCGCGGGCCGCGAGCGCCGGCACCTATATCGTCTATGCCAGCCACATCGCGGCGATGGCGCCCGGCACCAATCTCGGTGCGGCGACGCCGGTACAGCTCGGCTTGGGCGGGGGTGGCGAGCCGCCGGGACAGGGCGCACCGGGCTTGCCGGATTTGCGTCCAGGCGGACAAGGGGCGGCGGACAGCGCCGGAGCCTCTGCTGCTGCAAGCGCGTCCGTGGCAACAGGCGCATCCCGCGCAGCGGCAACCTCGAACGCGGCTGCCGGCGATGCCAACGCCCCTGCAACCGCGGTGCCTCTCGACAGCCAATCGACCGAACTGCGCAAGCAGGTCCACGACGCGGCCGCCTATATCCGCGGCCTCGCGCAACTGCGCGGCCGCAACGCCGACTGGGCCGAACGCGCGGTGCGGGAAGCCGTGAGCCTGTCGGCCAACGAAGCGCTCACGCAGCATGTCATCGACCTGACCGCGCGCGACGTGCCCGACCTGCTGCGCAAACTCGACGGCCGCACGGTCAATACCGTGGCAGGCGACCAGCGGCTGAACACAGCCAATGCGCCCATCGTCACGCTCGAACCCGACTGGCGCAGCCATTTCCTCGCGGTGATCACCGACCCGAACGTGGCGCTGATTCTCCTGATGATCGGCATGTATGGCCTGTTCTTCGAGTTCGCCAATCCCGGCTTCGTGCTGCCCGGCGTGGTCGGGGCCATCAGCCTGCTGGTCGGTCTGTTTGCGATGCAGATGCTGCCCATCAGCTATGTGGGGCTCAGCCTGATCTTTCTGGGCATTGCCTTCCTGATTGCCGAGGCGTTTCTGCCGACCTTCGGTGCGCTGGGCTTCGGCGGCATCGTTGCGTTCGTGGTCGGCGCGCTGATGCTGATCGATACGGATGTGCCGGGTTACGGCATCCCATTGCCGGTAATCGCCGCCGTCACCGCATTCAGCGCGCTGTTCGTCTTCACCGTGTCTAGCGTCGCGCTGCGCGCCCGGCGCCGGCCGGTCGTGACCGGTTCGGAAGCGCTGATCGGCAGTCTTGGCGTCGTGCTTGGCGAGGGTCTCGTACCGCACGGCATCACAGGCACCGGCGAAGGCTGGGCCCAGGTCCATGGCGAGCGCTGGCAGGTGCGCAGCGCGGCGCCGCTCGCGCCCGGCCACGCGGTACGCGTCACGGCTCGACGTGGGCTCACGCTCACGGTGGTGCCGGCGGAAAAACCATAACAAGGGGAACGCTCATGATTGGATTCACATTCGGCTTCAGCAGCATTCTGATCGTACTGATCGCCATTCTGATTGCTTCGTCGATCCGCATCTTTCGCGAGTACGAGCGCGGTGTCGTCTTCATGCTCGGACGCTTCTGGAAGGTCAAGGGGCCGGGCCTCGTGCTGATCATTCCGATCGTCCAGCAGGTGGTGCGGATGGATCTGCGCACCGTCGTATTCGACGTGCCGCCGCAGGACGTGATTACGCGCGACAACGTCTCGGTCAAGGTCAACGCGGTGGTGTATTTCCGCGTCGTCGATCCGGAGCGGGCGGTGATTCAGGTGGCGAAATACTTCGAGGCCACCAGTCAGTTGTCGCAGACCACCCTGCGCGCGGTGCTCGGCAAACACGAACTCGACGAACTGCTGGCCGAGCGCGAACAGCTCAACGCCGATATCCAGAAGGTGCTCGACGCGCAAACCGATGCGTGGGGCATCAAGGTGGCGATCGTCGAAATCAAGCACGTGGATATCAACGAAACGATGATCCGCGCGATTGCCCGCCAGGCGGAAGCCGAACGCGAGCGGCGCGCCAAGGTGATTCACGCGGAAGGCGAATTGCAGGCCTCGCAGCATCTGCTGGAAGCGGCGCAGACGCTGGCGCAGCAACCGCAGGCGATGCAGTTGCGCTACCTGCAGACCCTCACGACGATTGCCGCCGACAAGAACTCGACCATCGTATTTCCGTTGCCGATCGATTTGCTCAGTGCGGTGCTGGACCGGTTCGGCAAGCCGTCAGCATCGTAGGTTGGTCCTGATTGCTCCACAGGAGCCTGTTATGAAAACCCTTTCCCGTATTACCCTGGGGACGCTGCTCGCCGCGTGCTGCGCGGCAACGGCGTTTGCCCAGACCGCTCAAGGGTCGTGCAATCCGTACGCGGCCAAAACCCGCGCCGAAGTCAAGGCGGATCTCGTCCAATGGCGCGCAGCGGGCTACGAACCGCTTGACTGGATCAACTATCCGGACAACGCTCAACGCGCGGGCCGCATCGTCGCGCAACAGCGTGCGGCGACGGGAAGTATGGGCGGCTGCGCGCAGTAGGCGGGTGGCGGTGGGTGGTGCGTCCGGCGCGGCTTTCGTCCCCCTCTCGCTTCAGGCGGCTTTCGTGCCTCATGCGCCTCATGCGCCTCATGCGCCGCCCGGCAACGCGACCGCCATAACGCCGGCAGCCATTGACTGCGCTATCGGCAACGGACTTGCCGCGCCGCCTCGCGCGCCGGCAAGGTATCATCTCGCCCCTTCGATACCGCACGCCGACACCATACCGATACGGGTAGACGCCGACGCGCGGAATCCGCGCGGCTACGGCTAAACGCCCCCCGGGAATAAGCCTGTTTACCGCGCGCAACTGTTGCATCGGCTCCACGCCTACCGTCCCGGTACGGTACTTCACCGCCAATCGTGACTACAATCCGCCCGTAGCGCTTTGCGAGCGCCTGCCTCCCTGTGAAGCGGCCGCGCCTTTCGACCACCACAACACACCACGTCACCCCGACCCGAGACTCGCCTCATGGACTTCGTAAAACGATACTTCGGCTTCGACGAAGCTGGCACCAACCTGCGTACCGAACTGCTCGCGGGCCTGACCACCTTCCTGACGATGGCTTACATCATCTTCGTCAATCCGGCCATTCTCGGCGACGCGGGCATCCCCAAAGACGCCGTGTTCGTGGCGACCTGTCTTGTCGCGGCGCTAGGCTCGATGATCATGGGCCTGTACGCCAACTATCCGATTGCCTGCGCGCCGGGCATGGGCCTGAACGCCTACTTCGCCTACACCGTGGTCAAGGGCATGGGCTTCACGTGGCAGGCCGCGCTGGGCGCCGTGTTCATCTCCGGCTGCCTGTTCATGATCGTCACGCTGTTCCGGGTGCGCGAGGTGATCGTCAACGGCATTCCGCATTCCATCCGCATCGCCATTACGGCTGGCATCGGTCTCTTTCTGGCAATCATTTCGCTGAAGACGGCCGGCGTGGTGGTCGGCAATCCGGCAACGCTCGTGACCCTCGGCAATCTGCACGATCCGCACGTGATTCTCGCGGTGATCGGCTTCTTCGCCATCGTCACGCTCGACTTTCTGCGGGTGCGCGGCGCGATCCTGATCGGCATTGTGGGCGTGACGGTACTGAGCTTTTTCTTCGGCGGCAACCAGTTTCACGGCATCGTCTCGGCGCCGCCGTCCATCGACGCGACGCTGTTTCACCTCGACATTCGCGCCGCCCTCTCGACCGGCGTACTCAACGTCATCCTGGTGTTCTTCCTCGTCGAGCTGTTCGATGCGACCGGCACCCTGATGGGCGTCGCCAACCGCGCCGGCCTGCTGGTGGAAGGCAAGATGCACCGTCTGAACAAGGCGCTGCTGGCCGACAGCACCGCCATCCTCGCGGGTTCCCTGCTGGGCACCTCGTCGACCACCGCGTACATCGAAAGCGCCTCGGGCGTGCAGGCGGGCGGCCGCACCGGCGTCACCGCCATCACCGTGGCCGTGCTGTTTCTGGCCGCCCTGTTCTTCGCCCCGCTCGCGGGCGTAGTGCCCGGCTACGCGACCGCGCCGGCCCTGCTCTACGTGTCGTGCCTGATGCTGCGCGAAATGGTCGACCTGCCGTGGGACGACGCCACCGAAGTCGTCCCTGCCGCCCTCACGGCGCTGCTCATGCCGTTCACCTATTCCATCGCCAACGGCGTGGCGTTCGGCTTTATTTCGTACGCCGGACTGAAGCTGCTGACCGGCCGCGCGCGCCAGGTCAAGCTGGTGGTGTGGATCATCGCGGCGATTTTCCTGTTCCGCTACTTCTATCTCGGCGCGGAGTAAGCCGCCTCGCCTCAGCGCCGGCAAAACCGGCCCGCGCTGAGGATTGAATTATCGCCGTTTGCGGTCTGGATCAACATTAGCCGTTCGGCCAGTTCTCGTTTCCGGCGCCGTTGATTATCATCCGACCATTACAACAACAGCCCCACCCGACCACAGGAGTCCACATGTCCTTGCAACGCGGCCCGGATCGCTATTCGCAACCGGCCATTTTCTTTCATTGGGCGATTTTTCTGCTGGTGGCGCTCGCGTATCTGGCCATTGAAGTGCGCGGCCCGAAAGGCACCGAGAGCCGCGCCGTCTGGACCAGCGTGCACTTCTGGGCCGGCACGCTGGTGCTGACGCTGGCTGTCGCGCGCCTTGGCTGGCGTCTATGGACACCGGCGCCGCCCGAGATCGATACCAACCGGCTGCTGGCGTTTCTCGCGCGGCTGGCGCATCTCGCGCTCTACCTGTTTATCTTTGCGCAGCCGCTGCTCGGAATTCTGATGGTGAATACCGGTGGCCATCCGGTAACGCTCGCGGGGCTGAACCTGAATCTGACGCTGGTCGGCGCCGACCCGGCCGCACGGCCGCTGCTCAAGACTGCGCATGTGTGGATCGGCAATGCGTTTTATTGGGTGATCGGCCTGCACGCGCTGGCCGCAATCGGCCATCACGTGCTGCTGAAGGATCGCACACTGCGGCGCATGATCTGACGCGGCGAGCGCCGCGCCACCTTTAGTTCCCCTTAACGACTGCGAACGG
Organism: Paraburkholderia sp. GAS38; assembly: GCF_050434965.1. Taxonomy (NCBI): domain Bacteria; kingdom Pseudomonadati; phylum Pseudomonadota; class Betaproteobacteria; order Burkholderiales; family Burkholderiaceae; genus Paraburkholderia; species Paraburkholderia sp. GAS38. Next base: position 343,011 of record NZ_JBNDJO010000004.1, read on the forward strand.
CGCTTTAGTTGCGCCAGTTCGCTTCGTAGAACCGCACATAGCCGCTGCGCAGAACGAGACATTGCGCGCGGGTTTCCGACAGCAGGCGGCGCGTCGCCGCTTCGATGCGGGTACGATGCTCGGCGAAAGCGCCCACCATGTCTTCGAGACGCGGTGAGGCGGCGCCATAGTGGTCTTCGAGCGCCTCGGCGGTGATCATGCACTCCACCCTTTCACCGTCGACCATTGCCGGGAACGCCAGGGTAAGTTCGCGCCCCGAATATTCAGGGGTTTCGTTCGGGAAAATGATCTGCATGGGATTCGCCTTGGTTTGACGGGTGGATCGCTCGGGGGCCGCGCACGCCTTTTTCGTTGCCTCCCTCCGTGGTCGAGGCGCGGGCTACAAGCAACCGCAAATAGGTGTGCACGCACGCCAGTCACGGTTGATTTCATTCACTTTAGACGAGTTCCGGCGCGCCGCAAGTTTTCTTCTGGATAAGGTGATCTGGCGCAGCCGCGCGCCTCAATCCTGTAAGATGAAATCTTCGGCCGCGCGGCATGCTGCGCTGCGGGATGGCAACAGGCGGGCAACGTACCCCCTGCGTCGAAATCCAACCGGAGACGAGCAGTGACCCATCGCCCTGGCACGCCCCCTACGGCGCCTATGGCTGCCCGCCCCTTGACGGGCCAGCCCGACGTGATTGCGCAGGCGCACGCGCGCTCGCTTCAAGTGGGACTGCGCGCCTCAGAGACGCCCGATTTCCACCCGTTGCGCGAACCGGCGCTGCGCGATCTGGTCGGGCGCAATCATTCGCTCTATACGCACGCGCTGCCGGTCATGGAGACGCTGCACGCGCAGATCGTCGATACGCAAAGCATGGTGTTGCTCACCGACGATCACGGCGTGATCCTGCATAGCCTCGGCGACAGCGACTTTATCGAAAAGGCCAACCGCGTCGCGTTATGTCCGGGCGTGTCGTGGGCCGAGGCGGATCGCGGCACCAACGCAATCGGCACGGCGCTGGTCGAGCGTCAACCGACAGTCGTGCACGCCGACGAACACTTCCTGCACGCGAATCGCATCCTCACCTGCTCGTGTGCGCCCATCGCCGATCCCTACGGCCGCGTCATCGGCGCACTCGACGTAAGCGGCGACACGCGCGGTTTCCATAAGCACACGCTGGCGTTGGTGCGGATGTCCGCGCAGATGATCGAGAATCATCTGTTCTCCAACCAGTTTGCCGACGCCGTGCGCATTCATTTCCATGCGCGCGCCGAGTTCATCGGCACCCTGGTTGAAGGGCTGGCGGCGTTTGCGCCTGACGGTACGTTTCTGTCGGCGAACCGCAGCGCGCTGTTCCAGTTGGGGCGGCCGCTTGCTGAGCTGCAACGGCAATCGTTCGACGAACTGTTCGGCATGGCGTTTCCCGCCTTGTTGCAGCAGGCGCTCTGCGCGCCGGGCGAATGCATGACGCTGACGCTGCCAAGCGGAGTACGCGTGATCGCCCGCGGCGAATTTGCCGCGCCTCGCCAGTTGTTGCCGGCCGCCGGCCTCGGCGCAGACGCAGGCATCGCCGTCGCAATACGTCCCGCTACACGCGCAGCCGTGCCGGTACCGGTAATGACGCTCGCCGCGCTCGACACCGGCGACGCACAGATGGCCGCCATCCTGCGCCGGGTCGAAAAAGTCCGCGGCCGCGACATTCCCATCCTCGTGCTGGGCAAGACCGGCACCGGCAAGGAGTGGCTCGCGCGCGCGATCCATCACGATTCGCCGCGCCGCACGGCGCCGTTTGTCGCGCTCAACTGCGCATCGCTGCCCGACACGCTGATCGAAGCCGAGCTGTTCGGCTATGAGGACGGCGCGTTTACCGGCGCGAAGAAGCGCGGCAGCGTCGGCAAGATCGTGCAGGCCGACGGCGGCACGCTGTTTCTCGACGAAATCGGCGATATGCCGCTGGCCCAGCAGGTGCGGCTGATGCGGGTGCTGCAGGAGCGCACGGTGACGCCGCTCGGCAGCACGCGGGCGATTGCGGTCGATCTGCGGATCGTCTGCGCGACCCACCGCGATCTGCGCGCCATGATCGAAGCCGGCACATTCCGCGAAGACCTGTACTACCGTATCAACGGACTCGTCGTGACCTTGCCTGAGCTCGGCGAGCGCACGGATCTGCCGGAACTGGTCTCCTACATCCTCGAATCGCAGCGCGAGGGAGAACGGGTGCCTGTGCGCGTCTCCGCGACCGTACTCGAGCGTTTCAGGCGTTGCCGCTGGCCGGGCAATCTGCGGCAACTCGCGAACGTCCTGCGCACGGCCGGCATCATGGCCGAGGGCGCGCAGCAGATCGAAGTCGAGCATCTGCCCGACGATTTCCTGCACGACTGCGACGCCGTGGACGGCGCGACCGGCACTCAGCAGGCGAACCGCTCGCAGCAAGCAGACCCCGGAGACACGCTCGCCTCACCGGCACACTCGTCGGCGCAAGGAAACAGCGTGGCCGACCAGCGTGGCCACGAAACCGCGCCGCACACACAAGCTTCGCCGGCACGCATGGAAGACTGGCAAACCACGCTGATCGCGCAGACGCTCTCGCGCCATGGCGGCAACGTCTCGGCCGCCGCGCGCGAACTCGGCCTTGCGCGCAATACCGTGTACCGGTATCTGCGTCGCGGCCAGACGCATTGACGCGAGCGCCGGCGGCGATCGATAGCATCGTTGGCCCTGTTAGCGCAATTAGAAGCATTGGCATTCGCAGTCAAACTGCGTCGTGGGGACTTCGCCATCCGATACGCCGCGCCGGGTTAAGCTTCGACGCTGACCCCGCGCGCATCTGTCATCCATGGCCTCCCAACACGAACTCAAACGCTACCGCACCAACCTCGCCGACGAACTCGACAGCGCCGCGCTGTACGAAACGCTCGCGCATGTCGAGAAAGATACGGCGCGCCGCGACGTGTTTCAGCAGCTCGCCGATTCGGAGCGCGAACACGCTCAGGTATGGCTCGACAAGCTGCACGCCAACGGCATCGAAGCACGGCTGCCGCGGCGTAGCGTGAAAACGCATCTGATGCGCGCACTCGTGCATACCTTCGGCCCATCGTTCGTACTGCCGGCGATCGCCGCCATCGAAAACGCCGACCGCAACAAGTACGCGAACCAGCCGGACGCCGCGCGTCTTTCCGCCGAAGAGCAGCATCACGCGGACGTGGTGCAGGCAGTCGTCGACGCGGCCCGAAACGGCGCCTCCGACGCCGAATCGAAAGGCGCGCAGATCGCCAACGCGGAGTCGTGGCACAAGGGCGTGCGGTCCGGCAACGACTTGCGCGCGGCGGTACTCGGCGCGAACGACGGCCTCGTGTCGAACTTCTGCCTGATCATGGGCGTCGCCGGCGCGGGCACCGGCAACAAGGCGATCCTCCTGACCGGGTTTGCCGGCCTGATTGCGGGGGCGTGCTCGATGGCGCTCGGCGAATGGCTCTCGGTGACGAACGCGCGCGAACTGGCCCGCACGCAGATCGCCAAGGAAGCCGACGAGATCGAACATACGCCCGACGCCGAACGCCACGAACTGGCGCTGATCTATCAGGCGAAGGGGATCGAAGCGGGCGAAGCGCGCCGCATCGCCAGCCAGATCATGCGCGACAAGGACAAGGCGCTGGATACGCTGACGCGCGAGGAACTCGGGATCGATCCGGCCGAACTCGGCGGCAATCCGTGGTCGGCGGCGGGGGTTTCGTTCTGTCTGTTTTCGCTGGGCGCGATTTTTCCGGTGCTGCCGTTCCTGTGGGCCCATGGCCTGCAGGCGATCCTGCAATGTGTCGCCTTGAGCGGCGCCGGGCTGGCGGCGGTGGGTGTGTTCACCTCGCTATTCAATGGCCGCGGGGCGCTCTTGTCGGCATTCCGGCAGATCGTGATCGGCCTGATTGCGGCGGCGTTTACGTTCGGCGTCGGGCGGCTGCTCGGGGTGTCGATTTCATGACGCCGCCGCTGCGGCGCGCGCCGGCACGACGAGTCTGCGGTATCGTGGCGGGCTGACTCCCGTTTGAAGCCATGTCCGACACCAAGCCCCCCTTTTCGGTGCGCGTCGAGCCGCTCGGATGCACGTTCGAAGCCCCCGACTCGCTGACCGTGCTCGAAGCCGCCGGCTTCGCCAATCTGCGTCTGCCGCGTTCGTGCCGCAACGGGACGTGCCGCACATGTCTGTGCCGGTTGGTCAGCGGGACGGTGTCCTACACCATCGAGTGGCCAGGCGTGTCGCGGGAGGAGAAAGCGGAGGGGTTTATCCTGCCCTGCGTGGCGGTGGCCGCGTCGGATCTGGTGATCGAGGTGCCCGATGCGGCGGAGATTGGTCCACCTGCTTAAAGCTCGCCGTGATCAAACAGCACGCGGCCGTCGCCTGAGACGCTCGCCCAGGCACCGCACACAAAAAACCCCCAGTCGCCTGTTCAGGCAACCGGGGCAACTCTCTCACGCGCAGCGGACTTCCAGCACGCAACGCTAATTTAGCGGCTTCTGCTCTTCAGATTAACCGCCCCCGCTGCAAGAGTCCTTTCCTGAGCATTCGCCTCAGACCTTGATCCGGGTCACGATGTCACCCGCCTGCCGGTGCTCTTGACGCCGCCCGTTCGAACGCTTTTTCCCAGCCGCAGGATGATGGTGGCGACGGCGCTCTCGACCCGGCAACGCGAAGTCTCGATGACCAGATCCGGGTTGACCGGCACCTCGTAGGGCGACGACACGCCGGTAAACTGCGCGATCTTGCCGATCCGCGCCTGCGCATACATGCCCTTCGGATCGCGCTGAGAACACACATCCGCCGACGCCGAAATAAAGGTTTCCAGAAAGCTGTCGCCTACAATCGCGCGGGCCATCTCGCGCTGGATCGCAAGCGGCGAGATCGTGGCGACCACCACCACATGTCCGGTCTGCTGGAACAGTCTGGCGACATGAGCGATCCGGCGCACGTTTTCGATGCGGTCCGCATCCGAAAACCCCAGATCCGAACACAGCCCCTCGCGCAGGGTGTCGCCGTCGAGCACCACCACTTTCGCGCCCTCGCTCTGCATGGCGGCGTGCAGCGCCTGCGCGATGGTGCTCTTGCCGGCGCCTGGCAAGCCCGTCATCCAGACAACCGGTGGCAGGTCGGCAGTCGTCAATCCGTCGTTTGCGTTCATGGAATCGCGTCCAGTCTGTTTCGGTCCAACTTTAACGTTTGCGCTTCCATTTTCCGTCGCTGAAAAAAAGTCATCCTTTACGGAAAATTTCAAACAGCCCTTCTGGAAGACGCGCCAAGCCGGCCCGAACTGAATGGGCAATAGAAAGCAGACTAGTTCATTCACACAAGCTGAACACTGTGTTGTCTTTTGGGGTGATTTTCTAATCCGGACAACGGACTACACTCACAGCACTCCATCATCGCGAATGCCATCATGCTGCTCGCATTTTTTATCCTGTCACCGCTCGGCATACTCGCGCTGATCGGATTCGCGCGCCGCGTGCATCCCATCACCGGTCAGATCACCGGCGGCGAGTAAAAACGTAAAAGCGGTTGCGTTCAGGTCCGGCAGGGAAAATCCGCCGGGGACTTACCGGCGCGCCCCGAGCGCGCGTTCGATTTTCTGATCGGTCTTGTACTGGCTCAGCGCGTACACCGACCAGATTGCCGCCGGAATCCAGCCAATCAGCGTGATCTGCAAAATCAGGCAGATGATCCCCGCGAACGGACGGCCGATCGTAAAGAACTGGAGCCACGGCAGGATGATGGCAAGCAACAGGCGCATGCAGATGTCCTCATGAGATCCGGCTGACCCGCCCACGCGTGGCGCCGGGATCAGTTGATTGGAGCGAAGCGCGGTACCTTGCCGCCTTCAAGTTCGACCAGCTCGAAAAATACCGAAGCCGGACGTGTCCAGATCGTACCATTCGCGGCCCGATAGACGATCATCGTGACGCTCGGATCCGACTCGAGCGTCGCCTCGCAGATCAGTTCGTAGATGCCGCCTTTGTAATGCTGATAGCGCACGGTCGCGCTCCTTTGGATCGCGGTTGAGGGAAATACAGCGCGGGAAAAACGCGCATCGTACGCGAGCCGCGCCGCATCCGCGAGAGAGGCGGTCTTGCATGCACCTGTGGACTAGCGGACACGCGTGCATTTTTGTTCGCTTGGCGGGCAGAATTTTTTCGTGCGATAAAAGAAGAACCTATTCCACGGAGCAACAGATGGCCACGCTAGAAGCGTTTCGCGCCGTGCTTGACGATGAAGGCACGCCCGAAATCATCCGCAATCACATCATCGATTCACTGCAATACACGCTGCGCAATCACGGCCAGATTTTTACCTCGAAGGAAGTCGAATGGCTCGCGGTCTGGGACGACGCGCGCATTCCGCTTGCCGCCTCGCGCGAACTGAAGAAACGCGTCGCGGAAACGACCCGCTAACCCGAAACCTCCACCCGGGCCCGCCAGCCTCTCGCTGGGGCCCGTCCCACAAGGCGTTCGCTGTGCCCGGCACGGGCGGCGGCGCCCTTTTCGGCAACGTTTTTCCGCCCGCCGGCGTCCGCCCGGCAGTTTTTGCTATCCAACCTGGCCCATTTAGTGCATCATATTGAAATAGCTGTATTCCGCCGCATCTGCAGTATCAGCAGCAGCATTTAGCATCTCCGCACCACCCCCGACAGTTCGACCGCCGCCCGTCGGCGATCCCGTCACTCCGGCAATGCGCAGCACGCATTCGCCGTCGCGAGTTGTGCAGTTTTTCATGCGCCTGATGTCTGCGCGACATTAGCGCGTTTCTTCTCCATCGAATCCGCGATTTTGCGCGGCTGCGCTCAAGCCCCCTGCCATCGGGCCTGTGCCACTCATTTTCCATGGCGGCGCGCCCCAAGGCGCAGCGCTGCCGGGCCTGTTGTGCCGCGCGTAACACGCGTGACACGCCAGCCACGTATTACAGGACAAGGACTTAATGAATTCAGTTGTCAAGACCTACAAGGGCTACGAAATCCATCCGCTCGTGTACCCGCGCCGCCCCGCTGACGGCACGACCAGCCGCAATCCGGACGCAGGCTACGACGCCTCGGTGCGCATCTGCCGCGTCGGCGCCAATCCGGCAGCCGACGGCCGGGTGTTCCGTCTGCCGTATCTGTGGCCGTTCGAAGGCACGGGCAAGGCCCGCATCGCGTGCATGGCGCACGCCGAACAGTTGATCGACGGCCGCGTAGACGGCCAGTCGGTCGCCGATCTTTGATCGGCAGCTCCACCTTCGCCGCGCGCGCCCTGAGCGCTGCGCCGCGCCATTCTTCGCGGGTGCGCCACCCGGCTGCCCGCGCTACCGCATCACAAGCTTTGCCGTTAAGCAAAGCGCCCTTACCCCATCGACCAGGAGTTATGCATGGCGAAAGAAGAACTGCTTGAACTTGACGGTATTGTCGACGAAGTACTTCCGGATAGCCGTTACCGCGTGACGCTCGACAACGGCGTCGTGGTTGGCGCTTATGCGTCCGGACGCATGCGCAAGAATCACATTCGTATTCTCGCGGGCGACCGCGTGACGCTCGAGCTGTCGGTCTACGATCTGACCAAAGGACGGATCAACTTCCGTCACAAGGACGAACGCGCCTCCGGTGGCGGCGGCGCCCGCAATACGCAGTTCCGTCGTCGTTAAAAGCGGCGGCACGTTTGCCGTCGCGTTGACGGCCCGCTTACGGCCCTACCGCTAGCGGAGCTTTTCGCGCGCCTTCTCCGGCTTGAGCAATGCCAGAGCGGCGCGCAGCGGGGTCGCATCGCCGCCGAGCTGTTCGCTGGCTTCAATTGCGGTCTCCAGCATCGGCTGACGCATCCGCAGCATCAATGCTTCGTCGACACGCGAACGCGGCCCAGCCAGCGTGAACGTGCCGGCAAGCGGTTGTGCCGCCGAAAACACCGGCGCCGAAATGCCCGCCGTTTCCGCATCCCGCTCCCCCACCGACATGTAATAGCCGTCGTGGCGGATTCGTTCGCACAACTCTCCCCGCCCGTCGCCGAACGCGCTCAGCACGCGTCCACCCGAGCCTTTGTCCATTGGCAGGACGTCGCCTTCGCGGACGTGATCGCGGATCGCATGCGTCGAATCGACCCGATGCAAGCAGACCCGCAGGTCCTTCTGCCGCACGTAGAACGACACGCTTTCGCCGCTGGCGTCGCGCAGACGGCGCATCAACGGCAGGACGACATCCCCGAGTTGCAGGCTGCGCTGGTATAGCGCGCCGAGTTGCAGCGTGGCCGGGCCGACGAAGTAAAGACCGTCGTCCGAGCGCAGCAGCATGCGGTGATGCGCGAGCGACGCGATCAACCGCAGGATCGTGCTTTTGTAGAGCCCGGTACGGGCGGCCAGTTCGGCGAGCGACACCCCTTTGTCGTCCGGGCGAAAGGCGAACAGGATGGCAAAGGCGCGATCGAGCGCGGCGACACCATCGGGGGCGCTCGACGGCCCCGAGACGGCTTGCGCATCGTCAGCGGAGGCGGGACTGGAGGCGCTGGAAGAACGGGAAGAGGCCATTAGTGCTGTGTTATGCCTGACAGAACATCATTTTACCCGCCCAGGCCCGGCGTATTCCACTGCGTCGTCAAGACCGACCCGCTGCTCGAATCCGTGATGAACAAGGTGCTGTGGTGCGCGCCGCCAAACGTCACGTTGGTGATCGTACGGCCCGCGCACGATTCGATCCTGGCGATGCCCTCGCCATGCGGATTGAGCACGAACACCGCGCCGAGCGATGCATGCGCCACAAACAGATTGCCGTCGCGGTCCATCGTCAGGCCGTCCGGCCCGCTCACGCCATAGAACTGCGCAAAGCGGCCCACCTTGCTGGTGCTGCCGTCCGCCAGCAGCGGCAGGCGCCACACCGAGTTATCGCGCGTCATGGCGACAAACAGGACCTTTTCGTCGGGACTCAGCACCAGTCCGTTCGGGCTTGGGCCATTCGAGATCAGACAGTCGAGGCGGCCATCGGGACGCAGCCGGTAGACGCGCCCAGTGGGATCGTGCAAGCCCGTCTGGCCTTGATCGGTAAAGTAGAGATCGCCGTTGCTCGCGACGATCAGATCGTTCGGCCCTTTGAAGCGTTCGCTGTTGCGCCGTGCGATCACCGGCGTAATGGCCCCACTGGCGGGATCGAGCGCGAGAATGCCGTTCTTGTAGTCCGCAATCAGCACGCGGCCGTCGGGATGCCATGCCAGTCCGTTCGGCTCGCCGTCGTATTCGGCCACCACGCTCCATTCGAGCGCCGGCGAAATCCGCATGATCCGTCCGTGCGGAATATCGACGATATACAGATTGCTCTCGCGGTCGAAACACGGACCTTCGATAAACGAATCCACCACCGCCCCGCCCTTGTTGGCGCGCGACCACTCCGTCACCTCATGACGGCGCAGCGTCTGCGGCATGGCTGTATGAACCGCGGTCCCGACGACGGGTGGAGTTGGATTCCAGTTCATTGCCCTTCCTCCTCGACATGCCGCGTGGCATGCCCCGTATAGCGATACGGCATCTGCCGGGGCATGGGCCCCTTGTTGCGCTCGCCGCGCCCGCGCTGCTCCCACGCATGCGACAGAATGCCGACCGCGCGTGACAGGCAGAAGACGCCGCGCGCCAGTTCCGGCGCGAAGCCGAGTTCGGCGTAGATCACGGCGGTGGCGCCGTCGATGTTCATCGGAATCGGCTTCGATTTGCGCCCTTTGAGCAGGGCTTCGATGGCGCGTGCAATCGCGGCGTATCGGCCGGAGACCACGCCTTCGGCGGCGGCTTCGTCGACCATCGCCAGCAGGCGGCCCGCACGCGGATCCACGGGATGGAACCGATGTCCGAAGCCCGGCAGATATTTGCCATGCGCGACGATAAAGGCGTCGATGGACGACTCGACCGCTGCTTCCAGCGATGCCCCGTCCGCCTGCGCCCGTTCGACGATGTGAAACAGCTCGACGGTCTGCTGCCCGGCGCCGCCGTGGACATCGTCGAGCGTATTCAACGCCGAAGCCATCGCGCCGTTCAGCGGCAAGCCGCAACTCACGGCCATGCGCGAAATCGCAATCGAAGGCGCATGCGGACCGTGATCCACCGACGCCACCAGCGCCGCCTCGAGCAGACGCGCTTCGCCCGCGCCCGGCAATTCGCCGCGCAGCATCAGCCAGATCATCTGCGGAAAGCTGATCGCGCCGATCAGCTCCTGAATCGGATAGCCGCGCACCTGGATCGAGCCCGGGTGAATGTCGATGATCGACGTGCTCCAGTAATCGGCGGCGAGGGCGGCGGAATCGATAGGTGTACTGTTCATGGCGGTCATTTCAACGGTTGATATCTTCGAGTGCGAGACCTTTGGTGGCCGGTCCCATGATGCCGATCAGCAACATCACAAACACCATGCAACTGCTGATCATGACGAACACGCCGTTCGCGCCGAAATCGCGCAGAAAGAACGCAACCAGAAAGCCCGAGAAAATCGCGCTCAGACGGCTCCATGAGTAGACGAAGCCAATTGCCCGTGCGCGGATCTCGGTGGGGTACAACTCCGACTGATAGGTCTGAAACGAGTACGTCATGATGGTCAGCGCGAGGTTCATGCAGAAGCCGAACACGATCAGACCGAACGATCCGGTTTGCTGCGCAAAGGCCAGCCCGAATACGGCGATCGCACCCGACGCGCCCACCAGGCTCCACTTGCGTTCGATCTTGTCGGCGAAGTAGAAAAACAACGCCGGCCCGAGCGGCAGCGCAATCGACATCAGAAACGAGTATTGCAGACTGTGAACCAGATTGATGCCCTTGCTGGTGAGCAGCGAAGGAATCCAGTTGCTGAAGCCGTAAAAGCCGATCACCGAAACCGCGTTATAGACCGACATCATGATCGTGCGCTTCAGATACGGCGCCCTCAGGATGTCGCGAAAGCGCCGCTCGACGGTCGGCGCGCTGTGCGTATGCGGCACGGGCGACGGCAACGGCTGTCCGTATTGACGTTCGACGACGCGCTCGATGTCCTGCGTGACCCGCGCCGCTTCATCGAGGCGCCCACGCGTCACGAGCCAGCGCGGGCTTTCGGGGATACCGAGCCGGATCACCCATACAATCGCCGCACCGGCCGCGCTTGCGAGTACCACCCAGCGCCAGCCGTCGAGACCGAACGGTTGCTGCGGCACCAGCCACCATGACATCAGCGCCACCACCGGCACCGCGCAATACGGCACGATCTGCGTGATGGCAAACGCTCGGCCACGCAGATCCTTCGGCATCAGTTCGGCCACATAGGTGTTGATGGTCACCATCTCGACGCCGAGTCCGATCCCCGCGAGCAGGCGGAACACATTCACGCCAAGCGCGCTTTGCTGAAACGCCATCAGAATGCTCGCGAGCGTATAGGCCAGCAAGGCCACCACGAAGATGCGGCGGCGGCCGTAACGGTCGGCGAGAAAGCCGAGTCCCATGGTGCCGATAAAGAGGCCGAGAAACGTCGCGGCGACAAAGGCCGCGATACTGTTCATGGCAAAGATCGAGGTGGACGTCTTGACGAACAGACCGCTCACGATCAGCCCCGGCGCGATATAGCCGGTCATAAACAGGTCGTAGAACTCGAAACAGCCGCCCAGCGACAGCAGAAACACGATCTTCCAGATATGCCGCGTGGCGGGCAGGCGGTCCAGCCGCGCGACAATGCCGCGCGCCTGGGACTCCTGATCGGCGTTGTGCTCTACCGCGTTCGCCAATCCGGCGCGCGCCACGGCATTCGATGCTTGTCTCATGGTCTCCTCCAATCAGATCTCTTCGCGGTGCGACGTCAGATAGCGCCGTCTTCTCTTAAGCGCGCAATCGCGCCGGCATCAAAACCGAGACGCTGCAAATGCGCATCCGTATGTTCGGACAGATGCGGCGCGCGCGAGACGGGTGCGCCGCTCGACAACTCGCCATGACCATCGGCAAAGCGAAAGCCCGCGCGGGTCACCCGCTGCACGGTGTCGCCGTCCTGCAGTTCATGTACGAAACCGCGGCCGGCCAGTTGCGGCTGGCCGATCGCCTCCGGCACGCTCAGAACGAGCCCAGCCGGCACGCCCGCCGCGGTCATGCGCTGCTCCCAGTTGCCGGCGGTGTCGAGGGCGAGCGCGGCTTCGATTTCCTGCTTCAACTCCGCGCGATAACGCTTGCGTGTATTGCGCTCGCTAAAGCGCGCATCGTGCGGCAGATCGGGGCGGCCGATCAGTTCGCACAACGCAACAAACTGCTTGGTCTCGTTGGCGGCGATATTCAGCATGCCGTCGCCGCAGACGAAGGTTCCGGACGGGGCCGCTGTGAAGTTTTCGTTACCCATTGGTGTGGGGGTCACGCCGGCGTTCAGATAATTGGACACGACCCAGCCCATGCTGGAGAGCGTCGCCTCAAGCATCGAGACATCGATGATCCTGCCCTCGCCGGTGCGTTGCGCGGCCAGCACCGCGGCGCAGATCGCCAGCGCGGCGTTCATGCCGCCCACCGTATCCGAGACCGGATAGCCAACGCGCAGCGGTGCACTTTCGGCGTCGCCCGTGACGCTCATCGCGCCCGACATGCCCTGGATGATCTGATCGTAAGCCGGACGGTGCGCCAGCGGACCGTCGTTGCCGAACCCGGAAATGGCGCAGTAGACAAGACGCGGATTCAGTTCGAGCAACGATTTCGCGCCCAGACCCAGCCGGTCCATGACGCCCGGGCGGAAGTTTTCGACCAGCACGTCCGCGTCGGCCACGAGCTTGCGCAGGATGTCCTTGCCGGCCTCGTGCTTGAGGTTGAGCGTCATCGACTCCTTGCCCGCGTTCACGGCCACGAACGACGCCCCCATATTGCGCGCCGAGGCTTGCGGGTCCGCGCCCAGACGCCGGGCCAGGTCGCCGCCGGTGGGGTTCTCGATCTTGAGGACAGCGGCGCCGAGCAGCGCCAGCTGGTAGGTGCAGAACGGACCGGACAGCACATTGGACAGATCCAGCACGCGGATGCCGGAAAGCGGAAGGGAAATCATGACGAGCCTTTTTGAGTCCTTTGAATGTCGTTCTATCTGACAGAATGATGTTCTATAATTAGATGAGGCGGATCGTAGTCCTCGTGGTCACGGAGTGGGAATAGGGGTTACCCCCGAGTGGATAAGGGCGTAGGGGATGAATACGTCGCCGCCGGCGCGTGGCAAAGACCGCCTGAATATCTACCAGAAGATCGACCACGACATCAACCACAAACCGTCTATGTATTTGTAATAAAAGGATTTTTTGTGCTATAATTTTTTTGTAAGATCCACCACGAGATCCGCCAAGAAAGTTGCCATGGATAGCATTGAATCAAAATATCCGTACCACGCGGTCCATCAGATGCATCCACTGCTTCCCTCGGACCCGAAACTCAATAGCTTGCGCCCGGTGGCCGCCGAGGTAATCGGGCAAGCCAAAGATCTGGCCGCTCATGGAATGCCGCATCTGCGCGATTTATTGCGTGAAGCGCTACGTCCCATGAATTCGTACTACACCAACAAAATAGAAGGCCAGCACACTGAGCCTCTACTGATCGAGCAGGCACTCCAGAAGGATTTTTCCAGCAAGCCCGCGGAAGCACGCAAGCAACGCATCGCGGTGGCTCATATCGCTACGGAAAGGTGGGGAGAGGAAACATTCCCGGCCTGGGACTCCACTACGCTCTTCGAGGGCAAGGTCCCTCAAGCCATTCATCGCCATCTGCATGATCAGCTGTCGCCGGACGACCTCGTGCAGATGGACGACGATGGCAATGAGGAGAAAATTACGCCGGGAGTGTGGCGAGACAGAGGCGTCAAGGTCGGCACGCATATCCCTCCCGATCCGGCCACCGTGGCGAACTTTGTCGAAGAGTGGCATCGGGCATACCGTTATGCCCGGGCGGGAGAAACCGCCGTGATCGCCTTGATGGCGGCACACCATAGGCTGGCGTGGATTCACCCGTTTTTGGACGGCAATGGCCGTACTGCACGGTTGCATACGCATATCGGACTGTCGGCGCTGGGTCTGACGCAAGGACTCTGGTCGCCAATGCGAGGCCTTGCGCGCGAACACACGGCTTACTATGAACATCTGGCGGCGGCCGACGCACGCCGCAAAGGCGACTACGATGGCAGAGGTGTATTGAGCGAAAGCGGTCTGGTGAAATTCATCTCCTTTGCCATGAATATCTGCCTCGATCAAATCAGGTTTATGGACGGCATGTTGCAGATGCAGGCATTCGAAGCCCGGCTGGCGCAGATGCTCGCGGCCGAAGCAACCAAAGAAGACTACCGATACCTGAGAACCGAAGCGGCACAACCGCTTGCTTATCTCGGAACCGTGAAGTCAATGGACCGGGCGAGATTCAAAGGGATGATGGGCCTGCCCACGCGAACGGCCGATCGTGCCCTCGCGGATCTGTTCAAGCTGGGCATTGTCCGCTCGAGAACGCCCAAAGGGCCGGTCGAACTCGCGCTGCCGATCGGGCTGTTCCGCTATCTTTTCCCACGACTCTGGCCGGAAGCGGAGTCGAATACCGCCTGACACCCGCACGCCGTGCGTCGTATCGCGACCAGCTCCGCGATACGACGCATGCCGAACACGCGCCAGTTCAGTGCGCATCACGTACCTCGCACCGTCATCGTGCATGCCGCCCCGCTCCTCCGCTCCGCTCAGGCAATCCTCCCCGCCCATCCCCACGGATGGCATACCGCTTGCTTAAACCTCACGGTCCTCCGCAAAGGCGCGGAAGGGCATGAGTGGAAACCGCACGGCGCAAGGCCACCGTCACCGGCTCCACCAGGCACAACAGCGTCTTCCCCGGCCCCTTCTTTACCAGCCAGAAAGACGCCGCTTCGTATTTGAAGTCGGGCAATGACGTTCGACGTTCATCGCATCCGGTCCCCATCAGACCGGATGGCGATTCGACGACGGAACCTTCATGAACCGCAGCACCAGGCCTCATAGCCACTCCCCTCCACGGCGTCCCGCACGGCTGTCGTCCAACAAGCGCAGCCGCGCCGCGCCAGGCTGCAGCCCTCGCCAGCCGGAACCGCGCAAAACTGCTAAAACCCAAGCTGAATCCTTGATGTCGCTGACCCGATTCGAACCATGCTGCGTGTATTACTCGTAACCGATACCGACAAGCCGATTGGCGATCTGCGCGATGCCCTCGCGCGGCTCGGCTACGACATGCTGGCCGGCACGACGACCTCGCAGGCGTTGCATCGGCGGGTCGAAAGCGAGCGGCCGGACGTGATCATCATCGACACGGAATCTCCATCGCGCGACACGCTCGAACAACTGGCGGTCATGAAGGCGACCGCGCCGCGCCCCGTGCTGATGTTCAGCAACGATGCCAACCAGCAACTGATTCGCGATGCCGTGAGCGCCGGTGTCACGGCCTATCTCGTCGAAGGCCTGGCCACCGAGAAGCTCGCACCAATTCTCGAAGTGGCGCTCGCCCGCTTCGCACAGGAAAGCCAGTTGCGCGAGCGGCTCGCCGAAGTCGAAAACGAACTGGCCGAGCGCAAGCTGATCGACCGCGCCAAACGTCTCCTGATGGATCAGCAAAAATTGGCCGAACACGCCGCTTATGCGAGCCTGCGCAAGCGTGCAATGAACCAGGGCGTCAAGCTCGCCGAGATCGCGCGCCAGATCGTCGAGGCTGCGGACCTGCCCAAATGAAGCGTGGCTCATGAACCAACCTGCTCCCCTTACCCCACCCTCCGCGCCCACGCGGCTCGAGAAGACGCATCTGCGGCTCGGTTTTGTGTCGCTTGCCGACGCGGCGCCACTCGTGGCCGCGAAGCTGCTCGAGTTCGGGCATGCCCACGGCCTGACACTCGAACTCTCGCGTCAACCTTCATGGGCCGCGCTGCGCGACAAACTGCTAGCCGGCGAACTGGATGCCGCTCATGCGCTATACGGCCTGCCCTATGGCGTACAGCTAGGCCTCGGCGGTCCGCAAACGGATATGGCCGTCCTGATGGTGCTCAACCGCAACGGCCAGGCCATCACGCTATCGAACCGTCTTGCCGACGCTCTGGCCGAACAGCGCACGCTGCCGCAAGCCCTCGCCACACTCGGCCGCAAGCCGGTCTTCGCGCAGACCTTCCCGACCGGCACGCATGCCATGTGGCTGTACTACTGGCTCGCTTCGCAAGGCGTGCATCCGTTGCGCGACATCGAAAGCGTGGTGATACCGCCACCGCAGATGGTGCCCGCGCTTGCAGAAGACCGGCTGGACGGACTCTGCGTAGGCGAACCGTGGAATGCCGCCGCCGAAGCGCGCGGCGTCGGCCGCACGATTGCCTACAGCAGCGAAATATGGCCCGATCATCCGGAGAAAGTGCTCGCCTGCCGGCGCGATTTTGTGAGCCGGCACCCCAATACGGCGCGGGCACTGGTCCAAACACTGCTTGAAGCCTGCCGCTGGCTGGATGGTCCTGGACATCGCAACGAAATTGCACGCTGGCTGGTGCGGCCGGAATTTATCGGCATCGATGAAGCGTTGATCGCGCGACGGCTCACGCGCGACAGCGTGTCGCCGGAGTCCAACAGGTTGCCCGTGCGCTTCTTCGAAGACGGCACGGTCAACTATCCGCGCGCGGCCGACGGCGTCTGGTTTCTGACGCAATACGAGCGTTGGGGAATGATCGCGCGCCGCGACGACTATCGGGAGATCGCGGCAGCCATCAATCAAACGCAGTTGTATCGTGAAGCGGCGCACAGTATCGGCATTGCGATTCCGGCTGAGACCGCCTCGCAGGTTCTGATAGACGGCCGCGTGTGGGACGGCAGCGATCCGCGGGAGTATGCGAACGGATTCGAGATCCGCGCATGATCAGGGCAATCGCGCCGCATGATAGAGGACGGATCGCAGATAACTACGCAGCAAAAAAGCACGGGGCGTGTGCCGAACCCGCCGGCCCAACTCACGCCCCGCTACATGGAGACTTCGTTGCAGCTCAGTGCGCGGCGATATACGACTTCACGGCCGGCAAGCCCGGTTTCCCGTCGATTGTCGTCACGCCCGCCAGCCACTGATCCAGCACCTGCGGATTCGCCTTGAGCCAGCTCAACGCGGCCTGATTCGCGTCGGTCTTGTTCATGATCGGCACCATCACATGGTTTTCGATGGCCGTGGTGAACTGCAGATTCGACACCAGCTTCGCCGCATTCGGGCAGCGCGCGGCGTAGTCCGGCGGCGTCGCCGTGAACACCTTCGCTTCGCCGTAGTTCGGCCCGAACACATCGTCGCCGCCGGCCAGATAATCGATCTTCATCTGCACATTCATCGGATGCGGTTCCCAGCCGAGGAACACGATCCATTGCTTCTCGCGAATCGCCCGGTTCACTTCGACCAGCATGCCCGCTTCGCTCGATTCGACCAGCTTGAATTTGCCGAGGCCGAACTGATTGCCGTCGATCATCTTCTTGATCAGCGCATTGCCGTCGTTACCCGGTTCGATCCCGTAGACCTTGCCGTTGAGCTTGTCGGCGTACTTCTGGATATCGTTGAAGTTCTTCAGGCCGCCGTTATACACATAGTCCGGCACTGCCAGCGTGTATTTCGCGCCGGTCAGGTTCGGCGTCGCCAGTACCTTGATCGTGCCCGCCTTGACGAACGGCGTGATGATCGGGTCCATGGTGGGCGCCCAATAGCCGAGGAACACATCGATCTGCTTGCTCTTGATCCCGGCAAACGTAATCGGCACCGAGGCGATGGTTTTGGTCGGGTGATACCCCAGACCTTCGAATACCGTCGAGGCAAGACCGGTGGTCGCCGCGATATCGGTCCAGCCCACGTCGGCGAAACGCACGTCGCGGCATACGGCCGGATCGGCCGCATGGGCCATTGCACTTGCCAGCCCCAGTACGCAGGCTGCGGCCATCAGCTTTCTATTCATCTTCTTTCTCTCCACGCTTGTTGTTGACTTGCTTGCTGTTGATTTAATTGGGTTGGCGACGCTCGACGCTCGGCGCATGGCCGAATTGCGCCCGGTATGCCTTGCTGAAATGACAGGGTGAGTGAAAACCGCACACGGTCGTGACGCGTGCGATCGAGGCATCGGTCGTGCGCAACAGATCGCGGGCGCGGCGCAGACGCAACGTCAGGTAGTAATGCGTCGGCGATACGCTCAGATAGACCTTGAACATGCGCTGCAGATGGCGCTGCGAAAGCTGCACGAGACGCGCCAGTTCCTCGAGCGAGAGCGGCTCTTCGATATTCGCTTCCATCAACCGCACCACTTCGATCAGTTCGGCACGGGAAAAACCCACCCGTGCGTCGACCGGAATCGGCTGCGGGTCGCTCGCGCTCCGAATGCGTTCGAGAATAAATTGTTCGGATACCTGAGCAGCGAGACTTTGTCCGAGGCGGCTTTCCACCAGATTCAGCATCAGATCGAGCGGCGCGGTGCCGCCGGTGCAGGTCAGACGGTCGCGGTCGATGACAAACAGCTCGTCGGCGAAATGCACGCGCGGAAACTCCTTGTGCAGCGTGGACAGATCCTCCCAATGCACGGTGCAACGATAGTCGTCGAGCAGGCCCGCCGACATCAGCGCATACGCCCCCGTGCAAATGCCACCCAGTGGCACACCCTGCTCCGCCACATCGCCCAGCAGCGCCTTGACGTCCGAATCGACGGCGCTGCGGATCTGCGTGCCGCCGCAGACGATCAGCACATCGGGCATGCCGGCCTCTTCGAGCGTGCGGGTCGGCTTCACGGTGATGCCGTTGCTGGCCCGCGCGGGGACGCCGTCCGGGGTCAGCACCGACCAGCGGTAATGCTGCGCACGGCCGACATAGTTAGCCATCCGCAAGACTTCGATCGCACTGGTAAAGGCGATCATCGAAAAACTGGGCAGCGTCAAAAAACCGAAATGCGCAAGACTCGACAACGGCGCGTTGAGGCGGGCCGATTCAGTCGTAGCAGACGTCACGTCGCGCTCCATGATGCACAGGGTGAGTTTGTCCATCGCGAAGGCCCGAAGGCCTTCGCGATGCCTGAGTTGAGTTTGGTTTTACCTGGCCGGGCTGGGTTTGGCTTAGCCCGGCCTTGAACTGCCGCTTGCCGAAATCAGCTTTGCACGGCCGGCTGATCGCGGCGTACCCGCATCACCTGGCGCAAGCCTGCAAAACGCGGCACATTCGCCGCGCCCGGCGAGCGGCCGAAGCTCTCGGTGATACGGTCCAGAATGATCGCCAGCAGCACGACCGACAGGCCGCTTTCGAAGCCGAGTCCAATGTCGAGCCGCTGGATACTCGCCAGCACGTCGTTGCCGAGACCGCCTGCGCCGACCATCGAAGCGATAATCACCATCGACAAGGCCATCATTATGGTCTGATTGACGCCCTGCATGATCGAAGGCAGCGCGTTAGGAAATTGCACCTTGTAGAGCAGTTGCCACGGCGTGCAACCGAAGGCCTGACCCGCTTCGACGATCTCGCGGTTCACATGGCGGATGCCGAGACTCGTCAGGCGCACGGCGGGCGGCATGGCGAAGATCACCGTCGAGAGAATCCCCGGCACGCGGCCAAGGCCGAACAGCATCGCAGCCGGAATCAGGTAGACGAAGGCCGGCATGGTCTGCATCAGGTCGAGAATCGGCCGCACCACCATCGCCACATGCTTGTTCTTGGCCGTCCAGATGCCGAGCGGAATACCGAACAGCAAGCTGATCAGGGTCGACGACAGCGTCAGTCCGAGCGTAATGACGGTTTCGTCCCAGAAGCCCGTCGCATAGATCAGCAATAGCGCGAGCGTGGTAAAGAACGCGAAGCGCCAGCCCACCCGCCACAGGCCGATGCCGATAAAGAACGCCATCAGCGCCCACATCGGAATCGCCTGCAGGCTATGCTCGATCAGCGCGGCGAAGCTCTCGATGGCCTTGCCGATCGCGTCGAACGTATTCGCGTCGTGGTCGAGCAGATAGTGAACGGAATCGTCGACCCAGCGGCCGAGCGGGATGATCTCAGACATGAGAACCTCGATTGCGCGTAAGAATCTTCAGGACGGCGGCTTGATTGACGGAGCCGCAATAGCGGTCTTCGTCGTCGACAACCGGCAGCGCGGTGGCGTTGGCACAGACGCGCGAGACCACATGCTCCAATGACGCACCGCGCGAAATGCATTCGACCTTGCGCAGATGCGGCGCGGCGTTGCCGATCGCATCGCGCGTGACGAAACCGCGAATGCGGCGTTCGGCATCGAGCACGAAGGCGTATTCGGCGCTGCCGTTCAACGAAGCCGCGACGCTCGATACATCCAGATTGCGCACCAGCGGGATATCGTTGGTCTGCATCAGATCGCCGGCGGTCAGATAGCGGCTCGTATCCACGCCTTCGAAAAACGCGCGAACGTAGTCGTCCGCCGGGTTGCTGATGATTTCCTGCGGCGTGCCGATCTGCACCACCCGTCCGCCTTCCATAATCGCAATGCGGTTGCCGATGCGCAGCGCCTCTTCGAGATCGTGCGAGACGAACATGATCGTGCGGCGCTGGTTCTTTTGCAGTTCCAGCAGCACGTTCTGCATTTCCTTGCGCTTGAGCGGATCGAGCGCGGAGAACGCTTCGTCCATGATCATCAGCGACGGATTGACGGCCAGCGCACGCGCCAGACCCACTCGTTGCTGCATGCCGCCGGACAATTCGGCGGGCAGCTTCTGCGCGAAGGTTGCGAGGCCAACCTGTTCGAGCACACCGAGCGCGCGCTTTTCGCGTTCCTTGCGGCCCACGCCGGCCACTTCGAGGCCGAACGCCGCATTCGAGAGCACCGTGCGTTGCGGCATCAGCGCAAACGACTGGAACACCATGCTCATGTCGGTACGGCGCAGCGAGGTCAACTCGGAGCGGCGCACGGCGGCAATGTCGCGGCCATCCACCAGCACCTTGCCGGCCGTCGGCTCGACGAGGCGGTTGATCAAGCGGATCAGCGTCGACTTGCCGGAACCCGACAGGCCCATCAAGACGAAGATCTCGCCTTCCTGAACGTCGAAGGAGACGTTATGAACCCCGACCACGTGGCCGGTTTTCGCATGCACTTCGTCCTTCGTGGAGCCGCTGGCCAGCATATCGAGCGCCAGCTTGGGATTAGCCCCGAAAACCTTACATAAACCTTCGACCACGACCTTTGGGGAATTCATTGAATCCATCTCCTCGTGGTGCAGGCGCCGGCCCGCACTGTGTACCCACATAGTTGCCAGAAAAAACCCCGACAGGCCGACTAATTGCGACAGACGCTTGCGCAAATACGACACGGGGAAAAAAGCACGGGCGTTAGCGGCAGGCGGATCGCCTTGCCGGGCGGGCGTTTGAGGAGATGATGCGATGCGCCATGGCTCGTTTGCCGATGTCGCGTTTTGGAAGGTGGGTGTGTTCAGCCCCTCCCTACCCATTCCCACCATGAAACAGCGTGAGCTTGTTCGAAACCGACGTCACCCCCGACACCGTATGCGCAACCTGCTCTGCCTGCGCGATCTGATCGCCGGTATCGACGGTGCCGGACAGGGTCACCGCCCCGCTGCGCGCTCGCACATACACGTTCGAGACATTAAAGCCCTGGGCTTTCGTCAGCGCGCGGCGCACGGCCCGCGCAAGCGCACGGTCGGCCTTGGAGGCGGCCTTTTTACCACTCGGCATGGAACCGTTGTCCATTCCGGCCATCGCATCGCTTGCCTGCGCATAAGCGGCCACCGGCATGGCAACGGCTACTGTCAGACATAACGCGCTCAAGATTCCGACTGTCTTCACGTTCTTCTCCTCTGCTGGCTGCAAGTTCGCGTGCCTCGCCACGGCGAAAACAGACGCAGGGCGTGCGGCACGCGGTCCATGGTCAATCTAATTCATCGGCTCGCAAAGTGCAAAGCATTCAGCCGCCCGTCGCATGGCCGTTTGCAGCCAGTGCAGGCTCACCCGCCTGACTCCACCCGCCCCCAAGCGAGCGGTACAGCGCGACCGCAGCCAGCGCATGCTCGCGCCTCGCCTGATTCAGCGAATCGGAGTCCTGCAGATAGGTCTGCTGCGCCGACAGCACATCAAGGAAGTCGGTTGCACCACCCTTGTACAACTGGTTCGCCAGCTTGAGCGATTGATCCGAAGCCCCCAATGCGTCGGTCAGCTTTTGCGTCGACGCCGTCGTGCTCACCAGATCGCTGCGAGTGTCTTCCACTTCCCTGAGCGCCTGCAGCATCGTCTGCTGCAGATTCAATTGCGATTCGCGCATCTTGCTTTCGCTCTGCTGGATATCCGCCGTGATCCGTCCAGCGTTGAAAATCGGGCTGGTGGCATTCAATGCCGCGCTGAACAGGTTGTCGGTCAATGTCGGGAGCCCGAGATACGAAGCCGCCAGCAAGCCATCGCTCAGATTCAGATTGAACTTCGGATAACGTTCCGCCTTCGATACCCCGACTTCGGCTGCACGCTGCTCAACGGCCGCATAGGCAACCAGCACATCGGGACGGCGCAGCAACGCTTCGGACGGCAGGGTTGTCGGCGCCGCGCCTTCCGGGTTGGGAATCGGGCTGGGCGTGGCCAGCACCAGCTTGTCCACGGATTCCGGCGTGCGGCCCGAATACACGGCAATCAGGCTCAGTTCGTGTTCGATCGTCGATTGAGCACGCGGGATCCGCGCCTGCAATTCATCGAGCTGGTTCTGCGCGCGGGCGACATCGAGTTGCGTCGACAAGCCATACTTGAGACGCTCCTGAGTCAGTTGCAAAGCGCGCTGACGGATGACCTGGTTATCCTGAAGAATCTGCAGTTCCGACTGCGCCCAGCGCAGATCCACATAGGCCGATGCGGTATTGGCCGCGAGCGCGAGCCTCAGTGCGTCCTCCGCATGTTGTTGCCCAACGAGTTGCGCCTGCGCGGCCAGCAGATCGAGCCGCTCGCCGCCGAACACGTCCGGCGACCAGTTCAGCGCAAGACCCACGCCGCCCTGGCGCACATAGCCTAGCGGCGGCGGCGTGTTGATGCGGCTATCCGCGGCGGTAGCCGTCGCATCGAGTTCCGGCAGCAGCACCGCATGCTTTTGCGTGATGATGGCTTGCGCCTGTTTGACGCGTTCCACGGCGGCCTGCAGATCGAGGTTGCCGGTGAGCACGGAGTCCACCAGTTGGTCGAGCACGGGGTCGCCGAATTGCGACCACCAGGTCTTCGCGTCCACCGCATCCTGCGGCGCCTCGACGCTCCAGTTGAGCGGCGCGGTCGTTTTGACGGTGGCCGGCAGATCCGCGTGAGTGGCCGGCTGGACCGCACACGCGGCCACCGAAAGACAAGCCAGAATTTCTACGATGAGCTTCTTCATGATAGGCCTCAATGTGCGTCCGGCGGCGGCGCACCGTTAGAGAAAGGTTTGGAAAACACCAGACTGGCTATCGCGACAATGAAGCACAGCGACAGCACATAGAAGGTGTCCGAGTAGGTCAGCACCAACGCTTCGCGCAACACCAGCGCATGAAGATCGGCAAGCCCGGACTGGGTCGTATTGAGGACGTCGCCGGCCACGGACGACCAATGCGCGCTCTGTTCCGTGAATGTGGACTCCACTTCCGGACGGCCCACGGTGACGCTTTCGTTGAGCCGCAGATAGTGGAAGTTGAGACGGTCGTTGAGCATGGTCGCGCTGACCGCAATGCCGATCGCACCGCCCAGGTTGCGCATCAGATTGAACAGCCCGCTGGCCGACTTCAGGCGCGACTGCGGCAGCGATCCCAGTGCCATCGTGACGATCGGCGGTATCGCAAACTGCTGGCCGATACCGCGCAACGCCTGCGGCAACAGCAGTTGCTGCCAGCCCCAATCGTGCGTCAGCGGTACATACAGGTAACAGCCGAGGCCGAAGCAGATCAGGCCGAACAGCAACAACAGGCGCATATCCACAAACCGCGCCACCCACGCATAGACCGCCAGCGCGAACAACTGGAACACGCCCACCGACAGCAACGCGGTACCGATCTGCAATGAACTGAAGCCACGCACCTGACCCAGAAACTCCGGCGTGAGAAACACCGCCACAAAAATTCCGATCCCCGTGATGAACGACAGCAAGCTGCCGATGCCGAAATTTCTCACCACCAGCGCGCGCAGATCGACGATGGGGTCCTCGGTAGTCAACGCATGGACGATGAAGAGAAAGCCGCAGATCGCCGAGATCCATGTACAGGCGATGATGATGTGATCGCCGAACCAGTTCTTGCGCGGCCCTTCTTCCAGCACATATTCGAGGCAGCCGAGAAAGCCGCTCATCAGCAGGATTCCCAGGTAATCGCCTTTTTTCAGCAGCGGCAGGTCGGGCTTGTCGATATTCACATACTTCGGCACCAGAGCAGCCACCGCCACGCCCGGCACGACGTTCAGATAGAACAGCCAGTGCCACGACCACTGGTCGGTGATCCAGCCGCCGATTACCGGACCGATCGCCGGTGCGAGCGAAGCCAACGCGCCAATCGTGGTGGAGGCCACCAGACGCTGCTTGCCCGGGAACAGCACAAAAGCGGTGGTGAACACCGTCGGGATCATCGCGGCGCCCATGGCGCCCTGCAGGCCGCGAAACAGGATCATCGAGTTGATGTCCCAGGCGATGCCGCACAGCATGCTGGTAACGGTAAATCCCACCGCGGAGGCAACGAACAGCCAGCGCGTCGAGAACACTTTGGAGAGCCAGCCCGACATCGGGATCACGAGAATTTCCGCAATCAGATAGGCGGTCTGCACCCATGACAACTCGTCCTGACTCGCAGACAGTCCGCCGCCGATATCCCTCAGCGAGGATGCGACGATCTGGATATCCAGGGTTGCCATAAAAAATCCCAGGCACATGAGCGCGAATGCAAATACGCGTTGCCGCATGGGCTGGGATGCGGGATCGAGCGAAGGAGCGCTTGTCATGATGGAGGTCCGGTTCGCTTAGTGACTGCTCGACGCTTGCGAGCCGTCGGCCAGATGCACTTCGACGGTCGCCGACAGGCCGGGACGCAACACGCTCTCCATCCCGCGCGGCACATTCAGGCGAATCCGCACCGGCACGCGCTGCACGATCTTCGTGAAGTTGCCGGTGGCGTTTTCAGGCGGCAACACGCTGAAGGTGGCGCCCGTAGCAGGCGCAAGGCTTTCGACATAGCCGTGCAGCGGCAGGCTCGAAGCGTCGAGCGCGACGTCGGCCTTGTCGCCGATCTGCATCTTCTTGAGCTGGTCTTCCTTGAAGTTCGCGTCGACCCAGAGGTCCGTAGAAGGCACCACGGTCAGAAGCGGCGCGCCGATATTGGCAAGCATGCCGACCCGCGCCGTGCGATTGCCGATATACCCGTCGACCGGCGAGCGGATCGTCGTGTAGTCGACGTTCAGTTGCGCCACCCGCTGCTCCGCCAGCGCCGTGTTGACGCGAGCCTGCGCGTCGGCGATCTGCGCACCGAGCACATCCAGTTCGCGCTGCGCGGCAAGCACCGCTGCGCCGCTGCTCTGCACCGAGGCCTGTGCCTTGGAGAAATCGGCGTCGGCGCGCTCGACGATCTGGTTGGACACCGCATCGTCCTTGACCAGCTCGCGATAACGCGTCTGGTCCTCCGCGCTGCGCGTCAATTCAGCCGACGAGGCCCGAACTTCCGCCTGATGCTGATTGATCACCGCGGCCTGCAAAACCTGCTTCGCCTGTAACTCCGCGACCGCCGCGCGGGCGCTATCCACCTCGGCGGTGGCCTGCGCGAGTTTCGCGTCGTAGTCGCGCGCATCGAGGCGGATCAGCACCTGGTTCGCGGCAACATGCTGGTTGTCCTGCACGAGGATGTCGGTGACGAAGCCGTTGACCTTCGGCGCCATCACCGTCACGTTGCCGCCGACGTAGGCGTCGTCGGTAGATTGCTCGAAGCGCAGGACGAAGAACCAGTAGCCCGCCGCCGCGGCCAGCACCAGCGCCACCGCCCCGTAGGCAAGCCGCATCCACGGAATACGCCCGGCCTTGGCCGCCTCGGCGGACGGCTTGGGAACGACAGAAGCAGGAGTTGAAGGACTCGACATGATTTCACCTGTGTATATGCACTACATTGAATGGAAAACTGCAATTGCTACCGGGGCCAGCGGCCCAATCTTCTTTAGGTTTTCGAAACGTCGCGTGTCAGGCGGAACAGTTCGCGTCGGAGCAGGGCCGCCTGTTGCGGTCCGAACTTGCGCTCAAACTCGTCCTGCGCCGCAAGCCAATGCGTCATGGCCTGATCGAGCCTCGCGCGGCCGCTTTGCGTCAGAACCAGCTGCAAGCGCCGCGTGCCCTGCCCGTCCGGTTCGCCGGCGATCAGTCCGTTGCGCAGCAGGGGCCTGAGCGCGCGCACCAGCGTGGTTCGATCCATCACCATCACCTGCGCCAGTTCGAGCATCGTCAGCGGCGCGCCGCGGCGCAGCACGGTGAGAATGCTGAATTGAGTAGGCGTGACCTCTGCTTCAGACAAATGCCGCTCGTAAAGCTGGGAAATATGCCGGGCGGCCTGACGAATCGCGAAGCAGTCGTCGTTTTCGGGTGAGTTGGTGTGCATGTGCACAGAGTAGTGATGCCGCTCGTGCGGATCAATCTCGCAGGGGCATCTGATTGTTGTGACGGCGACAAGAGTCAGGCCGACGAGGGCCGCTAACCGGGCGCCGTGGCGCCGGCTACATCGGCCAATGGCCCTATCGTCAGAATTATGGCCTGATCTTGAGATCGGATGACGCCGGGATAGCCGACACGTCGGCAAAGAACTCCGCTGCGTGCTCGACGAAGGCTTTCACCTTGGCCGGCAACAGCGTGCGCGTGTTGTAGGCGATCCGCAGATCGACCGACTGGTCGATCACTTCGAATTCTTCGAGAATGGCCACCAGTCTGCCGCTGGCCAGTTCGGCCTGGGCCAGCGTTGCGGGCAACACGCCGATGCCGAACCCCTGCAGCACCATCTCGCGATTGAACACGGCGTTATTCGAAGCAATGTCGTATCTGAGCGGGATCAGCAGATCCTCCGGCCCGAGCCGGAACGTCAACTGCGGTTTGCGAAACGCCGGCGAAAGCGCCACAAACGTATGGTCGACGAGCTCGGATGGATGCGTGGGTCGCGAATGCTGTTTCAGATACTCCGGCGTCGCCAGGATAGCGAAGTTCATGCGTTCGAGCAGGCGCGTCACCACGGTGTCGGTACTCAGCATGAAAGGCAGCACGATGCCGAGGTCATAGCCGTCCGCAACCAGATCGACCGGCCGCTCCGTCAGCGTCACGTCGAGACTGACTTTGGAATGCTTGTGCTTGAAGGTGGAGATCAGCGGCACGAGCCGGTTGACGGTGGCCGTCGTGTGCGCGACGAGACGCAGCACGCCGCTCGGTTCGCGGGTCTGCGCCGAAGCCTCGGCTTCGAGCACTTCGAGATCGTCGAGGATCCGCGCGCAGCCTTCGTAGAAATGTTCCGCCGCCTCGGTGAGCGAGACCTGCCGCGTGGTGCGATTGAACAGCCGGCTGCCGAGACGGCGTTCGAGTCCGGAAATGGAGCGCGACACGATCGGCGTGGTCAGGCCGAGCATATCCGCAGCGCGCGTAAAGCTCCTCGCTTCGACGACCGCGCGGAAGACCCGCAGACTCTCCAGATAATCCATAAGGCACCTTGTGGTGGGCTCGTGAGTGAGTGAGCGGTTGCCGGATGGCGCCGCACGTCCGCACGCTGGCACGTTCGCATGATCGAATGTGAGACTGAGCGTCCGCAGATTACCGCATAGTGGGGTGGGCTGGGCAAGCCGGGAAAGCGTTTCGTTTCGGTTGGAGTCCGTTGCGAACACGCCGCTGAAATTATGGGCACGTGTGCAGCGGCGGCACGTCTTGGCCCCGGGTCAAACGGGCTGAGGCTCGCGCAACTGCCTCTGCAGGAATGCGACGAGGTCGGCCAGGGCCTCGGCATGCGTGGCCAGATCGTCGCGTGACGTCTCCGTATAGCGTAGCACTTCGGTGAGAACCCCGGCACGGGTCAGCGCGGCCGCATAGGTCTCGGCCTCCACGCGCAACGAGTCGTGCTGCGCGCTGGCGATCAGCGCGGGCGGCAGCCCCGCGAGCCGCCAGGAATCGAGCGGCGCCGCATAAGGATGCAGCCGCTGCGTCGCATTCGGCAGATACTCCCGATAGCAGCGCGCGCACTGATAAAGATCGAGGGTCGCTGGGGTTTTGCTGTGATGGGCGATGCGGGTCATGCTCGGATCGAGCAACGGCGCCAGCAGGGCCTGGGCTGACACCATCACCTCGGCCCGGTCGCGCGCAATGGCGGCGACGCAGGTCGCGAGATTGCCGCCCGCATCGTGGCCCGCAATGCCAAGCCGGCGCGGATCGGCGCGTTGCGCGCGGGCATGGCATACGGCCCATTGCAAGGCGCGGTAGCCGTCTTCAGGCGCAGCGGGAAACGGAAACTGCGGTGCGAGCGAATAGCCGACCGATACGACCCACGCCGGCGTAGCGCGAGCAATGTAGCGCGCCGCCGTATCCGCATCGTCGAGCGTGCCGCCGATAAAAGCGCCGCCGTGGAAATACACGACCACCGGCAAAATCAAGCCATTCGATGCCGGCCGGTAGCTGCGCAGCGTAATGGGCTGCGCATGCCCCGTGATGCGAACATCCTCGATACAAAGTCCAAGATCCAGCGTCGACACCATGTCTACCGTCGGGCGCGCTCGCGCCGTCCTCCTTGTTTGCGATGACGGCTATTGTGGTGCTCAAGAGGCGCGGGATAAAGCCCTGTGGAACCGAAACACAATCTCGGGATACCGAATAATCCGCTACAGCATCAGCACCCTGCCCGGTCTGCTTAGGATATCTACGGATACGGCCTGCTCAGACCGCCAATGCCGCGTTATCCACCGACACAGCCGGCGCAGGCGCACTGCGCCGGATGGCCGGCGCGGACGCGGGCACTGCCGCCGGCGCCATCGTCGGCAGGCAACGCTGTTCGGCGTCTTCCTGACCGGAGAACAGCGGGCAACGGCCGAACAGTTCCGCCACCCAGTCGACGAACACCCGCACCGTGGGCGACAGATGCCGGTTGTGCGGATACACCGCCGAGATCGGCAGCGGCGAAGGCTTCCATTGCGACAGCACCTCGACCAGTTCGCCGGAACGCAGATGCGGCAAGGCCATAAACCGCGGCGCCTGCAGCAAACCCACGCCCTTCAGGCCGCTCGCGACATAGGCCTCGGCGTCGTTCACGGCAATGTTGCCGCGCATCTTCACTTCGACGGTCTGATCGTCGACCCCGAAGGTCAAATCCACCACGCGCCCGGTGCGGCTCATGAAGTAATTGACAGCCACGTGATCCTGCAACGCCTCGATCGTCTCCGGCGTGCCGTGTTGTTCCAGATAAAGCGGGCTCGCCACCGTCACACGCTGGAAGACCCCAATCCGCCGTGCGACCAGACTCGAATCCTGCAGCGTGCCGATGCGGATAACGCAGTCCACGCCCTCCTGGATCAGGTCGACGGGTTTGTCGCCGAAGCCGACCATCAGCTCGATGTCCGGATAGCGCTCGTGAAACTCGTCGATCTTGGGCATCACCACCAGCTTGCCGAGCGCGCTCGGCATATCGACGCGCAGTCTGCCGCGCGGCGCCCGCCGCGCATGGGACAAGGAGCTTTCCGTCTCCTCGATGTCCGCCAGAATGCGCACGCAGCGTTCGTAATAAGCCGCGCCATCCGGCGTGAGGCTCAGACGCCGCGTCGTGCGCTGCAACAGCCGGACCTTCAGATGCGCTTCGAGATTCTGGATGATGGTCGTGACCGACGCACGCGGCAGATCCAGCGTATCAGCGGCGCGGGAAAAGCTGTTCGTCTCCACCACCCGCGTGAACACTTTCATTGCTTGCAGCCGGTCCATATACCCATCCCTTTGAGCGTTTCAGGTTTGCCCGGCGGCCCGGGCGGTGCTTGTTGCGTGGCCTGCGGCAGTGCGCAGCCTGCGTGACGCACGCAATACGCTCATTTCCCGCCAACCAATACGACTGTCCGTATTAAAATGGAAGCGTCCCACGAAGTCAAGGATTCCCCTGGTCCTACCAAGGCCACTGTTTCCGGCGCCGGGACGGCGTTCAGCGTTGACGCCCCAATATGGACGACCGTACAATTTAGCCACTATGCCCAGACCCTCACATCGCGGAAAGATCCTCGCCGAAGGCCTCAAGGTCGTTCATGAACGCGGCTTTGCGGGTGCCAGCGTGCGCGACATCGTCCAGGCCGCGGGGGTGCCGCAAGGGTCGTTCACGAACCACTTCGCCTCGAAGGAAGCGTTCGGTCTCGAAGTCCTCGAGCTCTACTTCGCCAACACCCGCGACATCCTGCGCGACACGTTGCGCAACGACGCGTTGCCGCCGCTCAAGCGCCTTGGCGACTATATCGACTGGAGCATTTCGCGCCTCTGCGTGAATCAGACGCGCAACGGTTGCCTGCTCGGCAACTTCGCACTCGAGGCGAGCGACCATAGCGACGCCATTCGCCATCGCGTGGTGGAGATTTTCGCGGAGTTGCAGCAGAGCTTCGAATACTGCCTGGCGTCGGCGGCCAAGGCGGGCGAACTGCCCGCGGATTTCGATTGCAACGACGTCGCCGGTTTTATCGTCGCGTCGCTGCAAGGCTCCATCCTGCTCGCCAAGGCACAGCGCAGCCCGCAGCCGGTGGTGCGCTTCAAGCATCTGCTGTTTTCGAAAATCCTGCGCTGACCGCATCGCCAGGGTGTCGCCCTGGCAGCGGCTCACCGAGCCTTACTGGCGCACACCATAACGCGCCGCCGGCTCACTGCGCGACAGATTGGGCCCGAGCGCGGCACGCGCCGCCTCAAACGCCGCCCAGTCGGCCGCATCCGGCAGCGACGGCACCGTAGCCAGTTCGCCCAGGTCCAGTCCGGCGAGCGCGGCGTCGACCAGATCGTCAGCGCTCATCACAATGCCTTGCGGCAGGTTTTCGACCGGATGTCCGGCAATGTCCCAGAACTCGGTGCGCGTCGCGCCCGGCAACACGGCTTGCACGCGGATACCCTTCGACGCAAGCTCATGATGCAGCGACTGGCTAAGCGCCAGCACAAAGGCCTTGGTGCCACCGTACACGCCATTCAGAACTTCCGGCGCCACGGCCACGATCGAAGCGATATTGACGATCGTGCCGGCGCCGCGCGCCACGAAGGCCGGCGCGATCGCGTACGTCAGCCGCGTGAGCGCGGTCACGTTCAGATCGATCATCGCTTCCATCGTGTCCACATTGGACACCAGCAGCGGACCCGCACCGCCAACGCCGGCATTGTTCACCAGCATCGTGATGCTCGAATCGGTGCGCAGAATCTCTTCGATGCGGCGCACGTCGGCCTTGTTGCCGAGATCCGCGGCGACCACTTCGATCGAGCGGCCGGTCGCCGTCGTCAGGCGATCGGCCAACTGGTCGAGCCGTTCGCGATTGCGCGCGACCAGAATCAGGTCATAGCCGCGGCGAGCCAGGCGATCCGCGTAAATGGCGCCGATTCCTGAAGAGGCGCCGGTGATGAGAGCCGTGCCCTTGTGTGCTGTGTCGTTCATCGAATTTCTCCTTGGTTTCATGAGCGCCGACCCGTGTCGGCCTGCATGGAAAGGAGATTAGGCTCATAATCGGATGTCTCCAATGTCATAGATGCCACTTTTCAGGACATCCGCTGCGACACCCTGACGACACCCCAAGGACACGCCCATGCTACGTATCGGAATCGTGCTGTACCGCGGCTTCCAGGTCATCAACCTGGCCATCACGACGGTCTTCGAATTCGCCAACATGACGGCCGGCAAGGCCGTCTATGAGGTCGTTCTGCTCTCGGAGCATGGTGGACCGGTGCAGACCTCGGCCGGCTTCGCGGTCGAGACCCAGGCGTTCGACGACAGCCGTTTCGATACGGTGCTGGTAGTCGGCGACAACGAGGTGATCGAACCCGGCCCGGCCCTGATCGCCTTTTTGCAGCGCGCCGCGCAGACCTCGCGGCGCATCGGTTCCACTTGCACTGGGGCGTTCAATCTGGCGCAGGCCGGCTTGCTCGATGGCCGGCGCGCCACCACTCACTGGTTTTTCGCGGCACGCCTGCGCCATGAGTACCCGGAGGTGAAGCTGGAGGAAGATCGCATCTTTATCATCGACGGGCCGGTGTGGACTTCTGCAGGCATGACAGCGTGCATCGACCTCGCATTGGCATTGGTCGAAAAGGACGCGGGCGCCGAGGTCGCGCGGCTGGTGGCGCGGAAGCTGGTGGTCTATCACCGGCGGGCCGGCGGACAGTCGCAGTTCTCAGCGCTGCTCGAACTGGAGCCGCGCTCGGATCGCATCCAGACGGCGCTCGCTTATGCGAAGCAAAATCTTCATACCGAACTGTCGGTCGAGCAGTTGGCCGATGCGGCGCATTTGAGTCCGCGGCAATTCAGCCGCGCGTTCCGGGCGGAGACCGGCCAATCGCCGGCGAAGGCGATCGAGCATCTGCGTATCGAGGCTGCGCGTCTGATGCTCGAATCGGGCCTGCATCCGATTGAAGTCGTGGCGCGCGATACGGGTTTCGGCGATCGCGAGCGGATGCGTCGCGCGTTTCTGCGCGCGTTCGGGCAGCCGCCGCAAGTGATCCGGCGCGCCTCGCGGGGAGGCGCTGAGCCGGAGCGGGTGTGAGCGAAGGGCTGATGTTCGTCTGCGACTGGCCGACTCAGGACTGCGGCAACGCCACCACGAAGGGGCCACCCTGAAACTGCTGGGCCGGGTCGTCGAACTCAACGGTCGGCGCCTGAACCGGAAACATCCCATCGAACTGCGCTGAACTGTCCTGCGGCCGATAGCCGAGGAACGCGGCCTTGGTGTTGTCCCACCATGCCACCCGATTGTTCGACACGCCATACACGATCGCATGTCCCACGCGGTTCGTGAACAGCGAGCAGCGCACCAGTTCGACAAAGTCGCGATAGCTCAGATAGGTCACCAGCATGCGCGCGGTCTTCGGTACTTCGAACGACGAACCAATCCGCAGACAGACCGTCTCCAGACCGAAGCGGTCGAAGTAATAGCGCGACAACGATTCGCCGAAGCACTTCGTCACCCCATAGAGACTGTCGGGACGCAAAGGCGCATCGGCATCGATCACCGTGGTGGTCGGATGAAAACCGATTGCGTGATTGGAGCTCGCGAACAGCACACGCTTCACGCCATGCTTCTGCGCCGCCGCGTACAGGTTGTACACGCCGCGAATATTCGCCTCGAGCAGATCGTCGAACGGCGCATCGACGGAAATGCCGCCCAGGTGCACCACGGCGTCGACACCTTCTAGCAGCGCATCCACGCCCGCGCGGTCGGCGAGATCCAGCACCACATGCTCTTCATGCGCGACCGCGTCGCCGACCGGTGTGATATCCGACAGCCGCACCACATCCGCCCATTGCGCCAGCGCGCTGCGCAACTGGCGGCCGAGATTGCCGGCCGCGCCGGTCAGCAACAGCCGTCGAAACGGCTTGCCCATCGATTCCTGCTTGCTCATCCTTGCTGCTTCTCCGTTCTTGCTGCTGCCGTTCAGCGCGTCATCAGCGCGTTACCACGTTGCTGCGTTTAGAGCATTGCCGCGTGGCCGGACCAGCCATCGACTGCGTTATGCGCGCGCTGCGTCGGCAACGTGCGGGACGACATCGGCGGCACGCTGTTGCGGGTCACCCGGTTCCTTCAAAACAAACCACACCACCACGGCCCCGACCAGGTCAAAACAGGCCAGCGCCACGAACAACGGGTCGTAACCGACCAGCGCCACCACCACACCCACCGCCAGCGAAAACAGCGTGGCGCCCGCATAGCCTGCCATCCCGGTCAGGCCGGTCGCGGTGGCGACGTCGTTCTTGCCGAACACATCGGAGGCGAGCGTATAGAGCGCACCCGAGAGCGTCTGGTGGGCAAAGCCGCCAATGCAGAACAGCGCAATCGCCATATACGGGCTGGTGGCAAGACCGATGCACGCCGGTCCGATCATGCAGAGCGAACCCGTGACCACCACCAGCTTGCGCGAGGTGATCAGCGAGGTCTTGAAGCGCTTCTGATACCACGGCGCGAGATAACCGCCCAGCACGCAGCCTATGTCGGCCGCGAGAAACGGCAGCCACGCGAACATGGCGATTTCCTTCAGGTTCATATGACGCACGCTCACCATGTAGAGCGGAATCCAGAAGTTGAAGGTCTGCCATGCCGGCTCGGCCAGAAAGCGCGGAATCGCAATGCCCCAGAAGGCGCGGCGCTTGATGATGGCGCGCCACGAAGGACGTACGGCGCCAGCCGTTTTGTACTGCGCCTCCTGCCCGGCGAGGATGTAGTCGCGCTCGGTATTGGACAGGCGCGGCTGGTCTTTCGGCGCGCGATACAACAGCAGCCACAGGATGCTCCAGACAAGCCCAAGCACGCCGATCGACACGAACGCCATGCGCCAGTTGCCATGCAGCACCCACCAGACCACCAGCGGCGGCGCGATCACGGCGCCAATCGACGAACCGATGTTGAACCAGCCGGTGGCAATGGAACGCTCTTTGGCGGGAAACCATTCGGAGGTGGCCTTCAGGCCGGAGGGAATGCCTGCGGCTTCGGTGAGGCCCAGCATGCCGCGGAACACCGCGAGCGAAATCCAGCCGTTGGCCGTGCCGTGCAGCATGCACGCGCCCGACCATGCAATGGCAAAAATCGCGAAGCCGATCTTGGTGCCGACCACGTCGAGCACATAGCCCGCGATCGGCTGCATCACCATATAAGCGGCCTGAAACGAAGCGACGATATAGGAGTACTGCGCGGTCGAGATGCTCAGCAGCCGGTTCATTTCCGGAGCGGCGACCGCCAGCGAATTGCGCGCAATGTAATTGACGATCAGGCCCGATGTGACGAGTCCGATCATCCACCAGCGCATGCCTCTAACCTTGCCCATTTGCTCCTCCATCCAATATGCCGCCGTGCGCTGACGTGCCGTGTTGTAGGGTGCGCACCATGGGCGCCAAGATAATCAAGCGGAGGAATAGTTGTCAAGCAACATTGAATTGACAGACAATTGCGAAAACTAGATGAGGTTGGATTTGCGTGATATATGGCTGAATTTACGAGAATTTCCGTACAGTACGCGAAAAACCAGAGTCATAGGCGTATACCCTGAACAGGCTTTTGCCATACAACTTGCCGGTGTTGAAGACACGGACGTCTCAGGCGAGGAAGCGCGCGCCACCGCTGGCAGCGATGCGCGGCAGGAAGGAAGAATCCAGACAGCCGGGGATCGCGGCATCGCCAGCAAGCGAGCGAGCCGCGCGCAGAGACCAGACAGGCCGACGACTCAATGCAGCGTGTTTTCGTCCAGCGGCAACAGCAACGCCGTCACGCTCACGTCCTGCTGCAACGCCGGCCAATAGAGCTGCTGCTTGTCGAGCGAAATCGCAAAGCAGTCCCGCTCCATCGGCGTAGCCGACGCCAGGGCAGGAAACTGGGTCAGAGGAAACTGGGCCACCCGGCCGTCGGCCAGATCCAGCACCATAAAGCGTGCATCGAAATGCACATCCACCGCAGCGCCTTTCATGACCGGCTCCTTGAGAGAGGCAAGCCATCCAAGCGTATAGCGCCGAAACCAGGCGTTCAAGAAAGAAAAAGCGGGTACGAGCAGGCCGCACGCACCGGTACTCCAAATAGCAAAAACGCCCCGAAGGGCGTCTTTGCAAGCAACATTTTCTCTCGCGCTACACGCCGCGTTCACGCTCAGAAATTGAAGTTGTCGATATTGCTCGAATCGAACGTAGTCGGCGGTCCAAGGATGATTTCGCCTTGCGGCCCGATCGTGCGCTTGCCGAGCTTGCCGGCATCGAACGACTCGCCTTCCTTGCCGGTAATCGTCCCCGACGCGAGCGCCGCCGCTGCATAAGCTGCCAGATACCCCAGCTGGTTCGGATCCCACAACTGGAACGCCTTCACGGTGCCGTTCTTGACGAAGGCGCGCATCTGGTTCGGTGTGCCCAGACCCGTCACATCCACCTTGCCTTTGCTCGACGACGTCGAGATATAGCGCGCGGCCGCCGCAATCCCCACCGTGGTCGGCGCAACGATCGCCTTCAGATTCGGATAGGCCTGCAACAGGCCCTGCGTCTCGACAAACGACTTCTGGTCGTCGTCGTTACCGTAGGCGATTTTCACCAGCTTGATCTTCGCGTATTCAGGCTTCTTCAGCTCCTCCTGCATCCACTTGATCCAGGTGTTCTGGTTGGTCGCATTCGGCGTCGCCGAGAGAATCGCAAACTCGCCCTCGCCGCCCATCAACTTTGCGACCAGTTGGACCTGCCCGCGTCCAATGCCTTCCGCGTTGGCCTGGTTGACGAACAGTTGCCGTCCATCGGGCGCCGTGTCCGAATCGAAGGTCACGACCTTGATGCCTTGCGACATGGCCTTTTTCAGGTACGGCACGACCGCGTTCGCGTCGTTGGCGGCAATCACGATCGCATCCTGGCGCTGCGTGATCAGCGTGTTGATGTACTGCACCTGCGACGATGCGCCCGCATCCGACGGACCCACCACCTTGCCGACGCCGCCGAATTCCTTGATCGCGGCAAGGCCGCCGTTATCGGCGATCACTTCATACGGGTTGTTGATCTGCTTCGGGATGAAGGCGATCTTCAGGCCGCTTTTGATATCGGCTGCGCCCGCCGCGCAACTGATGCCCAATAGGGCCACGCAGAGCGCGACCGCTCCGGCCTGACGTAGGGGTTTGAACATGAAGTGTCTCCTGGCTGAATAATCGGACGTTAAAGCGTCCGGGTTGTTGATATCAGGAACGGCATACCGTACGGACTCCGTACGGCTATGAAGCAGCAGACTTCGCGATAAAGCGCCGGTCGCGCATCGCGCGCCAGCGGGCCACCAGATTCGGAATCAGCACGGACGCGAGCAGCAGCACGCCGGTCACGATCGTGAGCGTTTCGCTCGAGACGTCATCGAGCGTGAGGGCATTTTTCAGCACGCCGATGATCAGCAGCGACAGCAACACGCCGATCATCGAGCCGCGTCCACCGAAAATGCTCACGCCACCGAACAGCACCGCCGCGATCACCGACAACTCGAAGCCTTCACCGTTGTCGCCGCGCGCGCTGGTAAAGCGCAGTGTGTAGACCACACCGGCGAGAGCGCTCATCGCGCCGGACAGAACAAACAGCCGCAAACGGATCTTCGCCACTTCGATGCCGGAGAAGGTGGCGGCCGTCGGATTCGCGCCGATCGCATAGAGGCTGCGGCCAAACGCGGTGGCCTGCAGCAGCACCGTAAACACCACGGCGCCGACGATCACAATCACAAACGGCAGCGGAATAAAGCTTGCGCCGAGATTGTTCATGCCGAACGCCGTATAGCCCGCCGGAAAATCCGCGACGGCCTGATCGCCGAGCAGCACATAGGCGAGCCCGCGAAACAGCGCGAGCGTGCCGATCGTAACGGCGAGCGAAGGCAGGTTCAGCTTGACGATCACGAGGCCGTTCAGCAGCCCGGCCAAGGCGCCGACAATCAGCACCAGCACGATCACCACGGGCATCGGCAAGCCCATATGCCAGAGCACGCCCATCAGCGCACTCGATGCCCCCAGCACCGACGCCACCGACAGATCGATTTCGGCGGCCACGATGATCAAGGTCATCGGCAAGGCCATCAGCGCGATCTCGGTCAGATCGGCGAGGATGTTGCTGATATTGGCGCCGGTCAGAAACACCGGCGAGAGCACCCGGCCCAGCACCAGCGACAACGCCAGCACGACGACCAGCAGAATTTCCCAGCGCAGCGGCGTCTCGCGTTTGCGGGTCAACAGCGCGGAATCGGGTTTAGCCATGATCGCGTTTCCTCATCATGCGTTTGGCGACGGAGCGGGCCAGCAAGGTATCGGCGGCAATCGCCGCGACGATCAACGCGCCCTGAATGGCCTGTTCCCAGAACGGCGAGACGCGTAGCACCACCAGCGCAATACTGATGACGCCGAGCACCAGCGCACCGAGCGTCGCACCGAGAATGGTGCCGACGCCGCCGGTAATCGCCACGCTGCCGACCACCGCCGCGGCCACGACCTGCAATTCGATGCCTTTGGCCGTGCTCGCGTCGACGGTACCGAAGCGCGCCAGCCACAGCGCGCCCGCGAAGCCCGCAATCGCACCGGACAGCAGAAAGCCCGACATCACGCGCCGCTCCACATTCACGCCGGCCAGACGCGCGGCCTCCGGATTCGAGCCGATCGCATAGTGCTCGCGGCCGGCGCGGAACTGCTTGAGGTAGATCGACAGGCCGATCAGCACCACAATCGCGATCAACGCGAGCGTCGGTACGCCGAGGATCACCCCGGTCGCCAGCCGCGAATACGCATCGGGCAAGCTGGTGGCGTTGATCTGTCCGCCATGCACCCAGGCGTAGTCCGCGCCGCGGAAAATGTAGAGCGTCGACAACGTGGCAACCAGCGACGGCACCCGTCCCACCGCCACCAGCAATGCGTTGATGCCGCCCGCCACCAGACCGATTGCGAGTCCCGCCGCGAGCGCCACGAGCACCGGCATATGGGGAAACGCGACATACAGGCTGCCGACCGCATACGCGCTGACACCGACCGTCGAGCCAACCGACAGGTCGATATGCCGCATCAGGATCACCACCGTCATGCCGGCCGTCAGCAAGCTGATGATCGACACATTCAGCAGCACGTCACGCAGATTCTGCAGATTCAAAAACTGCGGCCGTGCGAGTGCCGTGCCTACGATCAGCAGGATCAGCACGATAAACAGCGTGGTCTCGCGGCTCTTCGCAACCGTGGCGACGAGGCCACCGGTTTTCGCGGCGGAACTTCCGACTACGGGAGGCCGCACCGGCGCCGGATGGGGATGAGTATGAGAGTGGCGCATCATGCGGCGTGCCCTAGTGGGGACACAGGCTGGCCGAGCGCGGCGCCCATGATCCGTTCTTCGTTCGCGTCGGCGCGGGCGATCTCGGCGCTGATCCGTCCTTCGTGCATCACCAGCACGCGGTCGGCCATGCCGAGCACTTCCGGCAGTTCGCTCGAGATCATCAGCACCGCCATGCCGCCCGTGACCAGTTCCGCCAGCGCGCTATACACCTCCGCTTTGGCGCCCACGTCGATACCGCGCGTGGGTTCGTCGATGATCAAGACCTTGGGGTCGGTGGCGAGCCATTTGCCGAGCACCACCTTCTGCTGATTGCCGCCGGACAGCGTGCCGACCGGCGCGTTGGGGTCGCCCGACTTCAACCGCAGCCGCGTACCCCACTGCGCCGCGAGTTGCGTTTCGCTACGCGTGGAGATGAGCCCGTGTTTGACGAGACGTCCCAGCACCGTCATCGACGCATTGCGCGCAATGCTCAGCTCGAGCGCGAGGCCCTGCTGGCGGCGATCTTCCGGCACCAGCGCCAGCCCGGCCCGCACCGCGGCCGCAGGCCGCCCGGTGGCGAGCGGCTTGCCGGCGATCCGGACTTCGCCCGCATCGAGCGGATCGATGCCGAAGATCGCCCGCGCCACTTCGCTGCGCCCGGCGCCCACCAGACCCGCCAGCGCGACGATCTCGCCGGCGCGCACGTCGAACGAAATGTCCTTGAACACGCCAAGCCGCGTCAAGCCGCGCACCGACAAACGCACTTCACCCGGCGTCACATCCGCCTTCGGATAGAAGCTCTCCAGATCGCGCCCGACCATCTTCGCGACGATCGCGGCGGTCGTCAGATCGGTTGTGGGCGCATCGAATACCTTCGCGCCGTCGCGCATGATGGTGACGTGCTGCGTCAGCGCAAACACTTCGTCGAGACGATGGGTGATGAACAGGATCGCCACATCGCGTTCACGCAGCTTGCGCACGATGGCAAAGAGCCGCTCCACCTCGGTCAGAGACAGCGCCGCAGTCGGCTCGTCCATGATCAGCACATTCGCGTTCAGCGAGAGCGCCTTGGCAATCTCGATCACCTGCTGATCCGCAATGGACAGACCGCGCACCAGTTGATCCGCCTGCAGATCGACGCCGAGCGATGCCAGCAGGCCATCCACCTCGCTGCGCATCGCGTCGTACTGGATACGCCCGATGCGGTCCACCGGCTGCCGGCCCATAAAGATGTTCTCGGCAATCGAGAGATCGAAGAACAGCGTCGGTTCCTGATAGATCACCGCAAGACCCGCATCGCGGGCCTCGGCAGGCGTCGCAAAACGGCGCGCCACACCGTCGACCAGAATCTCGCCGGTGTCGGGCTGATGCACGCCGGCGAGGATCTTCACGAGCGTCGATTTGCCCGCGCCGTTCTCGCCGAGCAGCGCATGCACTTCGCCTGGCCACAGCGTGAGGTCGCCATCGGATAACGCACGGACCCTGCCGAACGATTTGCTCGCATGCCGCAGTTCAAGTCGGGGCGCAGCGGTTGTCTGTTCCTGCACTACCTGTCTCCTCCATCGTGCGGCGTCGCAAGCGCGCCGCGTTTTATCGGGGATGCTTTCTCAGATCCGATAGATCCGTTCCGCGTTCCGGCAAAACAGCGCGTCTTTCTCGGCGTCGCTCGCGTCCGCGACAATCGAAGCATAGGCACGCCACAACTCCTCATACGTCCCGAACAAACGATCGACCGGGAAGTTCGACGCAAACATGGCACGCTCGACGCCGAACGTGTCGAGCGTCTCCAGCACGTAAGGACGCAGGCTTTCGACCGACCACTTGTGATCGAACATCGCCAACCCACTGATTTTCACGGCCACGTTGGCACAGCCGGCCAGTTGCCGCATGCCCTCGCGCCACGCGCGATAGCCCACCACGCTGTTGCGGTCCACGAACATGCCCGCGTGATTGACGATGAACTGCGTATCGGCATGAGCGCGGGCCAGCGCGACGGCCTCGTCCATCTGCGACGGATACAGTTGCAGATCGAACGACAGGTTATAGCGGCGCAGCAAGCCGAAATTCTCGCGCCACACGGAATCGCGCATCAGATGGCGCCCGATGTAATCGAACAGCTTCTTCTCATGCACATTCAGAATCTGGCGAATGCCGCGCGTATTCGCAAAGGCCGCGTGCGCTTCGAGCACCTGTGCGGCATTGGGCGCCGCGAGATCCGCCGCCGCGACGATGCCGTTCGGCATGCCGCGCGAACCCGCTTCGCTCGCAAGCTGCTGCAACCAGCGCGTCTCTTCGACCGGATCGACCGGATCGTGATTCGCCTCGACATGCACCACCTTCAGAATCTCGATCGCGCCGGCTTCGCCCAGCAGATCGGCCAGCAGATAGTCGTGCTTCAACTCGCGCGCGTCACCGACGAACGACACGCCCGGATTCGCGAGCCAAGGGTAGTGATGTGTCTTCAGATCCCACAGATGAATGTGCGGGTCGATAACTTGCATGGGGCATGTCTCCTTGCATCAGCCTCAATCAACCACAGTGCAGCTTCAATGAGCCTCGCGTCGATCGGATCAAGCCGGCGCGTGCAAACGAAACACCGGCTCCAGCGCCTCCTGCAAAGGCGTGTGATCCGGGGCGGTCTGCATGATGTCGGCCATGTA
This sequence comes from Paraburkholderia sp. GAS38, assembly GCF_050434965.1. Lineage (NCBI taxonomy): Bacteria > Pseudomonadati > Pseudomonadota > Betaproteobacteria > Burkholderiales > Burkholderiaceae > Paraburkholderia > Paraburkholderia sp. GAS38. Next base: position 384,525 of record NZ_JBNDJO010000004.1, read on the forward strand.
ATCCCACCATTTGCGCATGACGTCGAGCTCGGGCAAACGGTCCATGTGATGATCGCCGGTGCGCGTCAGGATGGCGAACAGGTGATGGGTCCCGGCATCGAAGAAGATGCGGTAATCGCGCACGCCGGCCTGATGCAGCGCATCAACCAGCTCAGGCCAGATCTGCTGATGCCGGCGCTCGTATTCCTCGCGCATGCCGGGGTTGAGCACCATCCGGAAAGCGATTGTCTCCATGGCGGCCTGTCTCCAGTCCTTGTGATTCGTATGTCGGAGCGCTTTCTGGGTGAAGCGCCTGATCGGACTATAATTCCTGGATCGATAGCATCTCAATCCGTTGTTGGGATTGGGCGATCCAGAAACCGAATCGCACGACCGCCTTCGCATCGGCCACCGCACGTGCCAACCCGCCCTTCCCACCGCATCAGCCCCATGAGCCAGAACGCCGCTACCGTCGCCCTCGTCAACCGGCTCAAATTCAAGCACCTGGCGCTGCTGGTCGCGCTCGACGATGCACGCAACCTTCATCAAGCCGCCGACGCCGTCAACGTCGCCCAGCCCAGCGCATCCCGCATGCTGGGAGATATCGAAGAAGCGTTCGGCTTCCTGCTCTTCGAGCGCAACGCGCGCGGCATGACGCCCACGCCGCTCGGTGTCGTCACCCTCGCCTATGCGCGGCGCGCGCTGGCGGAACTGACCCGCTTCGCCGAAGACCTCGACGTCAAGCGCAAGGGCGGACACGGCCAGTTGACCGTCGGCGCCATCATGGGCGCCGCGCCCGACCTGCTGGCCATGGCGGTTGCGACGTTGAAGACCGAGCGGCCGCTGCTGAATGTGCGCATCCTCGGCGAAACCAGCGATCAGGTCGTCCAGTTGCTGCACCGCCGCGAAGTGGATCTGGCGCTCGGCCGGCTCACCCATCCTCTCCAGCACAACGATTTCAGCTTCGAGCCGCTGGCGCGCGAGACCCTGCTGCTGGTGGTGCGCACCGCTCATCCGCTGGCGCAGCGCACCTCCATCACGTTGCGCGAACTGATCGACTGGCCGTGGGTCGCGCAACCGCTCACCAGTCCGGCGCGCGTGCTGTTCGAAGAAGAACTGGCCCGCGCGGGACTCGCGACGCCGGTCAACCTGACCGAATGCGCGTCGATCTTCGCGACCCTGCAATTGCTTGAAAACTACGATGCCGTGGCGATGCTGCCCGAGTCCGTGGTGCGCGATCATGTGCGCGGCAAACTGCTGGTGGCGCTGCCGGTCGAAATCGGCAAGAGCCTCGCGGGTTTCGGCATCCTCACGCGCAAGGAAGAACCGCTCGCCGAACCGGCGCTGCATTTCATCGACCTGCTGCGCAGCGTCTCGCACCAGCTTGCCCGCGATGCCACCGTCCAACCGCATGCCGCGGCCACCGGCGATGCCGTGCCACTTTCGGCTCATTAAGCCGCTTATTGAGCCGCGCATCGATCCACGCACCGCGCCGCGCGTGTTCACTGCAGGTTGACGAACAGGCCGCCGTCCACCAGCAACGCCGCGCCCGTCACATAGCGGGCCCGGTCCGAGGCGAGGAATACTACGCAGTCCGCGACATCCTCGGGACGTCCCAGGCGTCCTAACGGAATGCGTTTTTCGAAGTAGGCTTTCTTCGCTTCGTCGGCGAGATCCTCGGCGTTCAGATCCGTCGCGATGGTGCCCGGCATCACCGAGTTGCAGCGAATCCCGTACGGCCCCAACGCCACCGCGCACGATTGCATCAGCGAATGCACACCGGCCTTGGTGGGCGTGTAATGCGTCTGCATGCCGCCGCCCACCAGCGCGCTAATCGAACTGGTCGCGACAATCGCCCCGCCTGTTCCTTGCGCTTTCATCTGCTGCGCCGCGGCCTGGGTCACGAAGAAGGCGCCGTTCAGGTTCACCGCGACAGTCGTCTCCAGCACCTCGGGTGGCATGTCGAGAAACGCATGGAACGGACAGATGCCTGCATTGCTCGCCAGCACGTCGACCTTGCCGAAGGCCTCCACCGTACGCTTCACCAGTTCCGCACCGGTCTCGCGCGCCGCGACGTTGCCTTCCACCGCTATCGCCCGCCGCCCGAGCCCTTCGATTTCAGCCAGCACTTCTTCGACGGCCGAGCGGCGTCCGTACGATGCGTCGTTATCGCCCCAGTAGTTGATCGCCACGTCGGCGCCGTCGCGTGCGCAAGCCACGGCGATGGCCCGGCCAATGCCGCGCGAGCCGCCTGTCACGATCACGACCTTGTCCTTGAGCAGCACTTGTTTCTCCTTGATCGATTGAGCCATCGCGCCCTTCAGTTCACCGCTTAACGCGGATACGGCCGCACCAGCGCACATTCCGGATTGAGCCGCACGCCGAAGCCCGGTGTGTCCGGCACCTTCATCCGGCCGTTGACGGGCACCGGTTCGTCGAGCAGCAAAGGCGTGAACATCGGCACCACTTCGTCGGCCTTCGGCGCCATCATCAGAAACTCCGCGAACGGCGAGTTGTGACGCGTGACGACGAAGTGATAGCTGTACACCGACGAGCCGTGCGGCACCACCATCACATTGTGCGCATCGGCCAGCGCGGAAATCTTGATCAGTTCGGTGATGCCGCCGCACCAGCCAACGTCCGGCTGGATCAGATCGCAGCAGTTCATTTCCAGCAGCATGCGAAAGCCCCAGCGCGTCGCTTCGTGTTCGCCCGTCGAGACCATCATGCCGCGCGGCACGTTGCGGCGCAGTTCGGCGTAACCCCAGTAGTCGTCCGGCGGCAGCGCCTCTTCGATCCATTTCAGGCCGTACTCGTGCGCCGCTTGCGCGAGACGCGTCGCATACGGCACGTCGAGACTCATCCAGCAGTCGTACATCAGCCAGAAGTCGTCGCCGACGCGGCTGCGCATCTCGGCGAGACGCTCGAGGTTCTTCTTGAGCCCCGCCTCTCCTTCAGCCGGGCCGTGTTGCAAAGGCAGCTTGCCGCCGATAAAGCCCATTTCCCTGGCCAGATCGGGCCGCGCGCCGGTCGCATAGAACACCAGCTCGTCGCGCACCGGACCGCCCAGCAGTTGATACACGGGCTCCTTGCGGACCTTGGCGAGCAGATCCCACAGGGCGAGATCGACCCCGGAGATCGTATTCAGCACCACGCCCTTGCGGCCATAGTAAAGCGTGGAGAAATACATCTGATCCCACATCTTCTCGATGTCGGTGACGAGCTGGCCTTCGAGGAAACGCGCCAGATGCTTCTCGACGATAAACGCGCCGATCTCGCCGCCGGTCGTCACCGCGAAGCCGACGGTGCCGTCGCTCGCTTCGATCTCGACCACCAGTGTGCCCAGCACATTGATGCCGAACGACTGGCGGCTTTGCCGGTATTCCGGGTAGCGCGCCATCGGCGTCGAGATGTGATCGTCGATCCAGTGACCGTCGGGCTGGTCGTGATAATCCGCGCCGCCGCCACGGACGATAAAGGCACGCACGTGCTTGATAGTAGGCATGGCCATAAGAAAGGCTCCGTTTTTAGTGCAGTAAAGCGCGGCCGTCGATGCGTGGCGGGCGCGGTGTCTCAGTGATGGATGAGCGGCGTCAGCGCGTCCGCCGCGATGACGCGCTCGTGGCGAAACAGCGTGCCGATCAGCAGCGCCGCCAGCAGGCTCGCTGCGCCGAGCACCAGCAGACCCGCCGAGGTCGAAGCAAACGTGTGGTCGGCCGCGGTACGCAGCGACGGCGCGATAAAGCCGCCCAGGCCGCCGAGCGAGTTGATCAGCGCAATGCCGCCCGCAGCCGCTGCGCCCGTCAGATAGCGGGTGGGAAACGTCCAGAACAGCGGCTGTGCGGCGATAAATCCGCTCGCGGCACAACAAAGCGCAGCGAGCCCCAGCAATGGACTGTGGGCGAGACCGGAAACGCCGATGCCGAGTCCGGCGAGCACCAGCAGCGCGACGGCCGAGCGACGATGCCCGCCGGTACGATCCGCGCGGCGCGGCACGATCCAGGTCACCACGAGCGCGCACAGCCACGGCAAGGCCGCGACGAGTCCGACGCGCAGGCCCACGGCGGTGCCCAGCAACGCGGCGACCTGTTGCGGCAGATAGAAGATCACGCCGTACACGCTCATCTGGATCAGCAGATAGATCGCCGACAGACCCAGCACGCGGCGATCGAGCAGCGCAGCCAGCGTGTTGCGGGGTCCATGGGCGGAGGCATCGCGGGCGTTGGCGTCGAGTGCCGCGCGCAAGGTGGTGCGTTGCGCGTCATCGAGCCAGCGCGCGTCTTCGGGACGGTTGTCCAGATACCAGAAGGCCCACACGCCGACCGCGGTCGCCATGCCGCCTTCGATCAGGAACAGCCACTGCCAGCCGGCCAGACCCGCCGTTCCGTGCAATTCGAGCAGCAGACCCGAGAGCGGACTGCCGAAGATAAACGCGAGCGGCGCGCCGAAATAGAACACGCCGACCGCACGCGCGCGGGCCGACTGCGGAAACCAGTGGGTGAGGTAATAGATCACGCCCGGAAAAAAACCGGCTTCCGCGACGCCGAGCAGAAAGCGCACTGCGTAAAATGCCGTGGGCGTGTGGGCAAAGCACAGGGAAGCCGACACCAGCCCCCACGTCACCATGATCCGGCACATCCACGCACGGGCGCCGACCCGATGCAGCAGCAGATTGCTTGGCACTTCGAACAATGCATAGCCGATGAAAAACACGCCGGCGCCGAAAGCAAACGCGGCATTCGACAAGCCGGTATCGTGCTGCAGCGCTTTTTGCGCGAAGCCGATATTGGCGCGATCGAGAAAGGCCAGCACGTACATCAGCAGGAGAAACGGCAATAGCCGCCGCATCACCTTGCTGTTGATCGCCTCGAGGGAAGCGGGCGAATCCGGATTCATGGCGTCTCCTTTGTCGACCGTCTGTGCTGATGTCCGCCTCAGTAAGTCGCGCGCCCACCGGACAGATCGAACACCGACCCCGTGCTGAACGCACAGTCTTCCGACGCCAGCCACAAGATCAGCGAGGCCGCCTCTTCGGGCAACAGGAAACGGTTCATGGGAATCTTCGAGAGCATGTAGTCGATATGCTGCTGCGACATCGAATCGAAGATCTCGGTTTTAGCCGCCGCAGGCGTCACCGCATTGACGAGGATGTTTTTGGTGGCGAGTTCTTTGCCGAGCGATTTGGTGAGCCCAATCAGGCCGGCCTTCGACGCGCTGTAGTGCGACGCATTCGGATTGCCCTCCTTGCCGGCCACCGAAGCGATATTGACGATCCGGCCATAGCCCTGCTTGAGCATCTGCGGCACGACCGCGCGGCAGGTCAGATACGGCCCGATCAGATTCACGTCGATCACGCGCCGCCACACGTCCGGCTCCAGTTCCCACGTGGTGCCGTTGCCGCCGGTGATGCCGGCGCAGTTGATCAGCACGTCGATCGTGCCGTGCGCGGCGAGGGTTTGCGCGACCGCATCAGCCACCGAAGTTTCATCCGTCAGTTCGACGATCGCCGACGACACCTTGCCCAGTTCCGCCAGCTCGCGCTGGCTGCGCTCGAGGCGCTCTGCGTCGACATCCCAGAGCGCGACCGAGGCGCCCGAGTTCAGCGCGCGTTGCGCCACTGCATAGCCAATGCCGCGCGCGCCGCCGGTAATGACAACGGCACGCCCCTCCAGATCGATTCGGTTCATCGCTTGTCTCGCTTCCATGACTGGGCTCGCGCCGCGTCACGGTAATGGTTGTGTTGGTGTCAGCCAATATACGGCGTGGCCGATACCTGAACAATTCGAGTATTGGAAGGTGCGATAACAAATGCGGATCGAACGAAGCGAACAGCGCCGCGCGTCAGGGGAATCCCTGGATGCCGTGTGGCAGCCTAAGCCTGACTGAACCGCGTACACCACGACCGGAACAGACGCTCGTCGGGAAATGCCGTGACCTCATAGCGCACGGGCAGATCGTCAGTGGGCTTCAGCAGATGCCCACACTCCTTGACCAGTTCGGACCATGGCACGTAGGCGGTCTGCTTCGGCTCCTGGCGGAACAGCACGACCGTGTCCGTCGCCGGCAGCAACGCGTGCACACCCTGGGTCCATACGCAGAGACTGAATATCCCGCCGGCGTGCCGTTTAACCACGGTGTACTGGGCGACAAAAATATCGAGGCCCGTCCGGCTATGCATGTCGTTCAGGAGCTTCTGCTGATCGTGGTAGTCACCGGCCAGCTCGTTGAATCGAAGCTCGCTGAGTTTCGGCTCGAGCTCCGCGGGCACGAAGCGTTGCCATACGGCTCCGTCCCATCGCAGCATCAACGGTGGCAGGGCGCGAGGCTGGGCAAGCGCCTCCTCCGCGATCTGCACCATCGTGGCGAGGCCCGCGGTGTTCCGGTCGCCGGTCAAAAGCAGGACGGTGCGGTTCGGCGCCATCACCACCGGCGCCCCGGAAATATTCTGTCTGTGCAGCAGATCGGGCAGCAACAGACGCGCGGCGTCGTAGTGATCGCCGAATTGGGAAGCGAGGACACCGTCTCTCAATGCCACGAACGGCTTCGACGATTCGCCCCGGAGATTGTCGAGCGCGATGTCGTAAGCCTCGTCGAACGTCGTGTTCCACTCCCTCAGTTTGGCTTGCGTGAGCCTCATGATGTTCAAATCGCCGTCGTAGGCCACACCGATTTCCAGGTTCTCGCAGAGCGGCCGGAACGCAATATCGAACCGCGATGAACTGCCCTGGGTCTGCAGGTAGGTCACGCCGCGCTCGGTGGCGCTGCGGATCACCGGCCGCAGGCGAGCTCGTGCGTCGGCAAACAGCGCGGGCATGGCATGCCGGATCATGCCGCCGGTTTGACGCTTGAGGACGTCCTTGCGCTCTGCCGGCCTCGCCTGCAGATACTCCCGGTACATGTTGGGCAGATTGATGAAGTTGAAGCCTTCGCCGTTGCCGGACGTCGTCGGCACGAGCCGGTTCTGGCTCTTGTCGTACTCCCACGAGCGCGTATCGCCTGACGCGCGTAAGCCTGTGATGAACAGCTCGGCAAATTTCTGCTCGGATGGTTTGCGAAAGCGGTCCAGAAAGCGCATGGATTGGGGTCGATGAGTGTGGGTGGTCAGTCAATACGCATACAGCATGCATATGCGCGTTGCGGCGTGACGGTCGTTCGTCTCTTTGCCGTTTATCGGCCGGATACCCGAAGGACTTGAGAAAGGCGGACGCAACTCGATCTGGCAGTGCCGCCTGCCGATCCCATGGGTCTCCCGTGCGCAAACAAACGGCATCCGCCCCATCCCCCTCACACCGCCGACTTCACCCGGTTCCGCCCCGCCGATTTCGCCGCATAGAGCTGCGCATCCGCCGCCGCCATCAACTCCGACGCACTGCCGCCCTGCACCGGCAAGCAGGTGGCACAGCCCACGCTGACCGTCACGCTGCCGTGTTCGCTCTCGCCATAAAACAGGCTCATGCCCTGCACCTTTCTGCGGATCTTTTCGGCGACCGCCGCAGCCCCGTCCGCCGCAGTATCGGGCAACACCACGGCGAACTCCTCGCCGCCGTAGCGCGCTACCAGATCCACCGGCCGCCTCACCACCGAGTCGATACATTCGGCAACCGCCGCCAGTACTTCGTCGCCGGCGGCGTGGCCGTAGGTGTCGTTAAAGCCCTTGAAGTAATCGACGTCCACGAACAGCACCGACATCGGGCTGCCGTTGCGCCGCGCGCGCAGCCACTCTTCGTCGAGCCGGCTGTCCAGAATGCGGCGATTGCTCAGGCCGGTCAGCGGGTCCGTCGCGGCGAGCCGGACCAGTTCCGCCTGGGCCGCCACCTTGTCCTGCAGCGTGAAGGCAAGCAGCCACGCCACCACGACAAACACGGTGCCCAACGCCAGCGTCAGGCCGCCGGCCACAAGGCTGCGCCGCCGCCATTCGGCGAACACATCGCTGACCGCCGGCGCCACCACGGCGATCAACGGCGTGGACGGCACGTGGGCATAGGTGAAGATGCGCGGCACGCCGTCGACGGCGGAGTTCGCCGTATACGCCCCTTCGGCATGCGACGCCATGATCATGAAGGTTGGCGACTTCGCGATGCTCGTGCCGATCGCCTCGGGCGAGAACGGCTTGCGGGCGAGCAACGTGCCGTCGTCGAGGGCAATGAAAACGGCCCCCCCGTTGCCGATATTGATCCTGTCGAGCAGGCGCTGAAAATACTCCATCCGGATCGCCAGCAGCGCGACGCCTGCGAAGTCGCCGGCCGGCGTATTGATGCGCCGGGTCAGACCGATCGAGACGTTGCCCTCGCGCAGCCGCGAGCGAAACGGATGCGACACGAACAGGCCGACGGAAGGATTGCGCTGTTGCACGACGAAATAGTCGCGGTCGTCGAGCCGCACCGCGGGATTGAGTTCGCCGTTCTGGGACGCCAGCACCTGGCCGTGGACGTCCAGCACATAGGCGCCGCCCAGAAAGGCGGCGGTGGTCGCCCGGTCGAACAGGACCGATTGGCGCAGGTCGCCCGGCAGGCGCCAGGTGGCCGGATTTTGCGCGCTGTCGACCATCGACTGCAGCGACAGGTCGTAGATCTCGACGTTGCGCGCCAGGTCGCTGGAGATCAGCGACACCAGGTTCTCCGAGGTCTCGTGCGCGTGCCTGAGCGCGTCGGCCCGGCCATCGTAGAGCGTCACAAAGGTCAGGCTTGCCATGGCCACCGCCACCGCGGTCCCCGCCATGCCGGCGAGGATCGGATGGCTGCCGACCATTTGCGTAATCGCCGCGCCGTACTTGCGCCGGGTTTTGCGCCAGCGCCGACGCAAGGAAAGCACTCGATGCGTCACCCGTCCCCCCGTCGTGAATAGCGAAGTCGTCATCGGGACTTTAACCGCTTCGACCGGCGACGGGAAATCCGCAAGTGCCCGGGTTCCGGCGGGTTGGAGCGCAAGCCGCGGTTTGCCGCTAAAATCTGCAGATTGCCCTGGCGCGAGCATTCCATTTAGCCCGCGGTGAGGCAAGCGGGCCGGCCTGAATCTGCCGGTCTCCGCCCAGGCTAACCCGGGCCACCACGCCGGCCACCATCCGGCGGACCGCACGCCAGAGCGCCAGCCGCGCTGCGTGCGGCGCCCCAAAGACACCGGACACCCAGCAAGGAACCATGTCGATGACCGGTTCGGATTTACCCAGCCTGCTCCCGGCCATGCTGCCGCGATTGTGGGCGTTCGCCTTGCGCATTTCGGGCGACCGGCACGATGCCGAAGACCTGGTGCAGCGGGCCTGCGTGCGCGCACTCGAACGCGCGCATCAGCTGCAGCCCGACACCTCGGCATTGAGCTGGATGTTTGCCATCGTGCATTCCACCTGGATCAACGAGTTGCGCGCCCGCAGCCGGCGCAACCGTTCGAGCACGGAGTGGGACGACGACATGCTCGAAACCGTCGCCGACCCGGCCATGCGCACGCCGGAAGAGAATGCGATCAATAACCAGATTGTCAGCGCGGTCGGCCGGCTGCCGGAAGCGCAGCGTCTGGTGATGCTGCTGGTGGCCGTCGAGGGACTCAGCTATATCGAAGCCGCCGAAGTGCTCGAGGTGCCGATCGGCACCGTGATGAGCCGCCTGTCGCGCGCACGCCAGACCATCGGCGCGCTGTTCGGGGTGCGCGACACGCAGAGAACGAAAGTAGCAGTTGCTAGTAAGGACCCGGTCTCATGAAGATGGACTCTATCCTGCTCATGGCATACGTGGACGGCGAACTATCCGCCGAGGAATGCCTCGAGGTCGAAAAGGAGATCGCCGTGTCGCCCGATGCCGCAGAATTCGTCGCGCAGTTGCAGACTGCGCGCTTGCCCTACGCGGAAGCCTTCGCGCAACAAAAATTGCCGCCGGTGCCGGACAGCCTGACCGAGGCCGTCGCGGCGATGGCGCGCGCCCATGTGCAGCGCACGGCCACGCCAGGCGCCAACGACGCCAGCATCGCGCACGGCGCCTTTGCCCCACCCTCCGCTCCCGTGCGCTCACGTCTGCGGATTGCCCCGCAGTGGCTCGCGGTGGCGTTCGTGGCGGGCGTGTTCTGCTACGGCGTCGGCATGCGGTTCCTGCCGGGCCAGAGCGCGGGTTCGAACGCCACGCCCACAGCGACGCTGGCGGCGGCCGACCCTCATGCGTCGAGCTGGGTCGCGGCGGCAGCCGGTTATCAGCAGCTCTATTCGCGCGATACCATCGCGCAGGTGCCGGTCAATGCCGAGGTCACGTCGCAAACGGTCGACGCCATCCAGCATCAGGACGGCCTGGATGTGCGGATTCCCGATCTGAGTGCGGCGGGGTTGACCTTCAAGCGCGTGCAACGGTTGCGCTTTAACGACAAGCCACTGGTGCAGATCGTCTATCTGCCCGAGCAAGGCGCCCCGATCGCGCTATGTGTGATGAAGGACGCCAAGCCCGACGCCGCGGTGGCCGAGCAGCACATCGACAGCATGAATGTCGTGACCTGGCGGCACGCCGAGCTCAGCTATGCGCTGATCGGCAAACCCGAAGGAACCGATCTGTCGGCGCTGGCCAAACATATTTCCGGCGACAACGTGCAGACGCTGTACGGTGACGCCGGTATCTCGATGCTGGCGGCTAACTGAATGTGACGTGACGGGCCGTGTGGGCGCGAAGGTTGGATCGCACGCACACGGCATGCATGGCTGCTTCGTCCCGACTCCAGATCAAGCCACCGCCTCACGGCGTTTTAGCCGCCCCGCCATTCGAAGATTGTCCTTCGCAGTAAGCCAGATACTTCGTATACACCTCCTGCGGCGGAAGCTTCGCATAGCGGCCATACAGGCCGTCGATAAACGACGACGTCTCCGCCAGCGCATAAGCCTGTCGCCCAGGCGGCAGCGCCTCGACCACGGCCTGTGTCTTGCGCCGTTCCTGCGCTTCGCTGACACCGGCGTCGCGGTCCTGCGCAATCAGCTTCGCATTGTTCGCGCGCGAGGCGCAGATGCTGGCCACGGAAGCCGGCGCCTGGGCATGCGCTATCGCAGGGAGCGTCGCGCACGTCAACGAGCTCAGGACGGCAAGCGCGGCCGCCGGGCGGAACAGAAATGGGCGCGGATAAGCGCCGCGGGTGCGTGACTCGTTCATTCAATCCTTTGCATGAGATGGACTGGACCAGACCCCGCGCGTGTCATTCCAGCACGCCGTCTCCGCCGGACGGTGGGCCGCCCTGTTGTATCGCCGCTCCGAACCGGGTCAACCCTTTCACGTCGTTCGGGTGGACGATCGAGACATCCGCGAGCTTACCCGGATTCGCCTGATGAAAGCCAGCGTTGTGCGCATGCGAAGCGAGCGCGGCCGCGTGCGCGTCGCTGACGAAGCGGCTGATCGACAGCACGTGATCGAGCGCCCAGACACAGTGGAACCAGCCGGTGGGGATCACCAGCAGATCGCCGGGTTCAAGAGTCACATCGACGCCACGCGCCCCGGCAAACAGCGGAAAACGCGCGAGATCCGGCGCGGCTGCATCGACGCGGCACGGACGGTACGTATTGAACGCATCGAGCGCATAGACGGCTTCATCCTGCGACGGGCTGTATAGACGGACGCGCTTGCGGCCATGCACCTGGGCGAGGAACGAGTTCGCCAGATCGCAATGCAGGCGCGTGACCAGCGCGTGATCGCGACGGCGGCCGAACCAGAGTTGCGCCGCACCGAACATGGACGCGGGCAACACCGGCATCGTAAAGCGCGCCTCCCAGCCGGCGGGCAGCAAGCAGCCTTCGGTATAGGGCGAATCGGTAACGGCGTGGGATGCGGGCGAGTCGAGCGCGTCGATAAACTCGCCGATGCATTGCGGGCGTCCGTTCGCCGGATTCGTGCGCAACACCGTCGACGCTTCACGCTGACGCCAATCGGCGAGCGTCCAGGCGGTCTCGGGCCAGCGCAGCACGCGGCGCAAATGCAGCGGGATGCTGCTGTCGAGGACACTGGCGATGAGTCGAGCGAGCGAGCGATCGTGACCATGCCGCGCGTCCAACGCCGGCACCGCGTCGAGCCACTGCGGCGCACGTTCACGGGCACGCGCCAGCGCGGCGCGCCCCTCCTGCGACGGACGCTTGAGCAATTGCAGCCAGTACGCCGCGAGTTGCGGCGCGCCTTCGATCCGCACACCGCCCAGCGCGAGCGACGCGGCACTACGGATGTCGAAACCCGTTGGATCCGAGAGGATCGCGGCAAGCATGGCGGCGCTGACTGTGATGCGCGCCGCCGCTGCGCTTTTGCCGCCGTCCTCCGGCAACGCGCTCATGTCTATAGATGGCCCAAGCACAAAGCGGCGGCTGGCCTGAGCATCGTCGCTGACGATCAGGTCGAGCACCGCGGCTCGCGGCGGCGCCACGTAATGCTCGGCGAGCCGCGCGGCAAGCTGAGACAGCGATGGCGCGTTCACAACGGCTTACGCCAATACACGGCCTGCTGATTGGCCCACTCCAGCGGCGCGTCGATGCCGTGTTGCTCGCGGTATTCGTCGACGGCTCGCGCGCATCCGGTGGGCAGGCCATAGTCGTCGACAATCACAAAGCCGCCCGGCGACAAGCGCGGATACAGCGCCTCCAGCGCATCGCGCGTCGAGTCGTACCAGTCGCCGTCGAGCCGCATCAGCGCGAGCCGTTCGATCGGCGCAGCCGGCAAGGTATCCGCGAACCAGCCGGGCAGGAAACGCACGCGCCGGTCGAGCAGGCCCGCGCGGGCAAATGCGCTGCGTACCCCATCGAGATCGCTCTGCAGCAACCCGACCGCGCGCATCACGTGATGCCAGATCGCATCGCGCAAATCGCTGGCCGGATCCGGCGCGGGCAAGCCGGCAAACGAATCGGCCACCCATACCGTGCGATGCAGGTCGCCGAAAGCCGTCAAGGCGGCGCGCATGAGGATCGTCACGCCGCCGCGCCACGCGCCCGCTTCGATAAAGTCGCCCGGCACGCGGCGCTCGACCACCTCGCGCGCCAGCGTAACCACGTTGTCGAGCAAGGCGTCGTCGCACATCGTCAGCCGGCGCGACTCGTGATGCATGTGATTGAGCGCTACCGCAATCCGCGCCGGCTCGATGCCCGCCACCTGCGCCGCCGAGCGCCCCAACGGCGCGAGCCACTGGGCAAACACGCGGTCTGCATCGGCCAGACGGACCGCGCATTCCGCTGCCGTAACCGGAGTGACGCTGGGCGTGTGAGCCCCGATGAATGCGCCGTCGTCAGGCTCGCCGCGAATGTACTTGCGGATCAGCGCGAGCCATGTGGACGAGAGATCGGTGCGACCCAAGGGCGCTATGTCACGCCGCTCAGGATCGATCAGGGATGCAGAGTCGGTCAGGTTCGGTTCCATCGACGGTTGCAGAGCCGCGAGGCCATGGTAAGGAAGTGGCGCGCTACGTCGCAGACGCTTGCCGCCTGCAAACCGAGCGCGTAATGCACATCGAAGGTGGGCGGTGACGGATGTATCGCCAGCGGACCACGGACAGTATCCGCTGCGCGGCTGCCCTCGCCCACCCATCTGCGAACGCAGGCATGCGAACGCGAACCATGGCCGGTTCGTGCGTTTTCCCGTGCAGCCTTTCGGGTTGTGCGGAGGCGCGCAGTCGAAGATCGGGTGTGATTGCAACATCGTCCGTCCCCGCTTCACTTTTGCTACCTTCGATACGCCGATGACAGCTCTTCCGCTGCGCCCCATCCGATTGCTTTGCGAGCTCACCGCCGTGGTGGGCATTGGCGCTCTGCTGATGCTCGGCGGCTGCGCCACGCCGCCCAAACCGCCGCCGACCGCCAACGAAGCGCTGCCCGTCGCGTTGCGCGCGAGCCAGGACGAGGTGCTGCAGGAAGTCATGACCACCCACGGCGACGAGACCTACATCTGCCGCAGGACGCCCATCCCGGCGGACCCGCTCGGTGCGCTGAGCGCGGCGAAAACCACCGGCCCGAAGTCATCCGGCGTGCGTAGCGATCCGACCCAGTTGCTCTGGGCGCCCTTCGGCTCCGAAGCGATCCTCGTGGATGCCGGCGGCGAAAGCGTCGGCACGGTCGCGCCGGGGCACTACTTTCTCTCCTATGACGGCAGCTATGTGAAGGCCGCCACCTCGGCCGAGAGCCAGGTGGGCGCCAATGCGCTGACCTGGGCGCGCTACACGGCGGGCTACGACGCCGCGCCGCGTCCCGGCTCGGGCCGTTTCGCGGACATCAGTTCGATTCAACGCATCGACACGTCGGGCGGCCTGCCGCCGCAACCGGGCTGCGAACTCGAGGGTTCGCGGCTGCTGGTGCCGTATGCGGCCACCTATATGTTCTACCGTCCCAAGGGCGTGGCGCCGATCGCTTCGTCGACGGATTCGACCGGGCTTTGATCAGGCCTTCCCCACAGGAGTCGACGATGCAACCGATGCAGTTCGGCCTGTTCCTCACCATGCCCGCACCCGAACCACGACCCGCTGCCGAGTCGTACCGGCGCGCGCTCGAGATGGCCGAAGCCGCCGACCGCCTCGGCTACAGCCACCTGTGGCTCGCCGAACATCACTTCACCAACTATTCGCACTCGTCGCGGCCGCTACTGCTGTTGACGCACATTGCCGCGCGCACGCAGCATCTGCGGCTTGGGCCGGCGATCATTCCGGTGCCGCTGCATCACCCGCTCGTGGTCGCCGAAGAACTCGCGACACTCGACGTGCTGAGCGGCGGGCGCGTCGAAGTCGGTCTCGGCAGCGGCTATCAGGCTTATCAGTACGAGCGCTTTCAGCTCGTCAAGGGCAAAACGCCCACGCGTGACGACGAAGCCATCGACGTGCTGCTGCAGGCGCTGCGCGAACCGGTGTTCTCGTACAGCGGCGCACACTTCAGGATTGCACGCACTGCGCTCGTGCCGCAGCCGCTGCAGGCCGCTATGCCGCTCTGGCTGGTGGTCAATTCGAGCCGCCGCGCCTCGGTTGAGAAGGCCGTGCAGCGGCGTGCGAATCTGTTTACGGGCGTGCTCGAACCGATCTCGAAGCTGACTAATGTGCGCCGTCAGTATCCGGATCTGGCGCAGGCGCTGACCTCGGTGCGCATCGGCACGCAGCGGCCGGTGTATGTCGCGCAAAGCGAGGCCGAGGCCAGTGAAGCGGTGGAGCAGGCGCGCTGGAACGGCCGCGCCACGCTGCGCTTGCGGCATGACATGGGTGATGTCGTCGACGGCGTGGTGCCGGCTCAACCGTTTGCCGATGAACCGTCGGAACAGGCGCTACGGGACGATTTTCTGGTGGTCGGTACGGCAGATGAATGCATCCACCAGTTGCGACGCATTCAGAACGGCCTGGGCTGCGATTATTTCAGCGCGAGCTTCTGGTTCGGCGCGTTGCCGCATGAACAGGTGATGGCGTCGATGCGCAGGTTTGCGAAGAAGGTGATGCCGGTGTTTGCTGGCGAGGCGGCTGCGCAGGCGCGCAAAGCCGAAGCACAGCGGGAAACGATGCTGGCGTGGTGAGGACGGGTTTGAGTCGTGCCCGAGTTGCATTGATTTCACATCGGGACGGCGCCCTACGACCGAAACGGAGCCACGGCGGCAACGCTCAAAGCCCCAGCGCCGCCAAAACCTGTCGGCCCATCTCCTCGAAACGCGACCGCTGCGCGTCGGCATAGCGGTCGTAACATGCGATCAGCTCAGCCCGAACGTGCGGCGCCTCAAGCATGCCAAGTTGCGCCAGCGCCGCTTGCGTGCTGTCTTCCGCATCGCAGGCCGCGCGCCATTGCGCACATCCCGCCTCGGCTAACAGGCGGTCGATCCGCGGATCCATCGACAGGCCGAACACCGGCACACCATGCGACATCGCCAGCACGGCGGCATGATATCGCGTCGTCACGACGCAGGCCGCCTGGGCGACCGTAGCCGCAACTTCGTCAAGCCGCTCGGCGCCCCGCGCGACAATCTCTACCGCGAACGGCAAACGTGCCGCCAGATCGGCGCACGCTGCACGATCGAGCTGTTCCATGCCGACCAGCACAGGGGTGTAACCCTGCTGCCGCAGCCCTTCGGCGATGTCGGCGAAACGCGCGAGGTAGGCGTCGTACGCTGCGGCGCGCGTGTCATCCCAACTGTGGAAATGCAACGGCCCGTAGCGAAACGGCGAGACCTCGCGCCGCGCATCGAGCAGGCGCGCGCGCGCCGCATCCGCGACGACCGGCCACCAGAACGGGTTGTTAGGGCATAGCGCAGCGATGCGCGAACCGCGTGCGGCTGCACGCGCGCTGTGGGGCGCACGATAGGTCCATGCGGTGTCTGCGCCGGGCTGCGCCTGCACGCCAAGGGGTGCGAGGTGCGCGCGCGCGGTCTCATTGCGGCAGATGATCTGGCCGCGCGCCGCGTTGCGCGTGACGAAGCGCGTGAGCGCCGCGCTCATCGTCCCGCTATCGACGCCGTAGGCGATGGCCGGCCGGCCATGCGCGTCGGCCAGCGCCACGCCGCCAATCAGGATGCCGGCAAGCGAATCGGAAAACTTCGATGTGTACGTCGAGCCTTCGACGTTCAGGACGAGGTCGGCGTCGCGAATCGCGGCGTCGAGCGCATCCGGCAAGTAGGGCAACGCCGGCGTGAGCTTCGGCGTGGTCGCCAGTACGGGATGGTCGAAGCAGTCGCCTAACGCAAATAGCGTGATGCTGGGCTCGCGCGGCGCCAGCAGGCGCTGCAGTTGTGCGATCGTTTCGATGGTGCGCAGATCGGCGCCAGTGTTGCCCGCGCCGCTGTAGCCGAGCAGGAGAATGCGCAGGCGTGGCGCGTGGGTTGGGACGGGCCCGTGCCCTTGCGAATTGGCCGAAGCATCGATCCGCTGCTGCATATCGTCGAGGAAGACTTCATCCGGCGCCGCCGCGCTAGCGTAGCGTTGCAGCGCGGCAAGCGAACGGCGCAGCGGATCGTGGTCCTCAGCCATATCCCACATCAGTCCGCTCCCAATGCTTGCGCGAGCAACTGCATTTGCTCCATGCCGGAAAAAGCGCCCACGGCGATTTCGACAATCGTCACGCCCGCGTGTTGGCGTGATGCTTCGAGTGCGTCGTGCAGCGCCTCGCGACTTGCAACACGCCGATGCGTCAATCCAAAACCCTGCGCCAACGCAGCAATATCGATCCGGTAAGGATTGCGAATCGTCCGTCCATACGCCGGCGACTGCGCAATCGGCAAAAAGTCGAAAATCGCCCCGCCACCGTTATCGACCACGCATACGCAGGCGGGCGTCGTCACCCGTTGCGCACTGGCTAACGCCGACAGATCGTGAATCAACGCCTGATCGCCAAGCACAAGCAAACCTGCATCGCGCCGCACGAGCGCTTCGCCGATAAACGTGGACAGCGTGCCGTCGATGCCGCTCACGCCGCGATTGACATAGACGTCCTGCGGTTCAGCGCGGACGTCATAGCCGATATCGGCGTGCCGCATCGACATCGAGTTGCCGATATGCACAAACCCAAAGCCCGTTGCAGCGAAGAGTTGATGAGCCGCCGCTACTTCGCCCCAGCCGAGCTTTGCGACACAGGCGCGCCGCTCGCGTGCACCATAGCTGGCGACACTGGCCCAGCGGTCGCGCCACGCGAAAGCGACCGGGCACGATGCATCTACCGCAGCGGACGCCGCTGCTGCACCGGTCAAATGCCCGCGCACCGCGTCACCCAGCGCACGCGCCATCTTGCCCAACTCGACCGTTGTGGGCGCAACCAGCACATCGCGCGGATCGAGCGCCTGATGCAGATAATCATGCGCCACGCGATGCGGCGCGATCTTGATCGCGGGCACATCGGCCAGCGCTTCGAGATACGTATGCAGCAGAGGCAGCACCGGCGCCAATCCGAAGCGTACGATCAGGTCCGGCCGCGCATCGGCCATACGCGCACTGCCGCCCAGCACGTCGAATGCATTGACGATCAACGCCCCCGGCGCACCACGAGCGGCCTGCGCCGGCGCCAGCGCCGCGGGTCCCGCGCGCAGGCCGCTGCCGGCATCCGCGAGGACCGGAAATCCCGTCGCCGCAGCGAACCCAAAGATCGCCTCGAGCGATACGCCCGGCTCCGGTCCCACGACGATCAGACCGTCGAGTCCAGCGTCAATCGATCGCTCGCGCCGCCTGCCCCGCACGCTCGCCATCACACGCCCGACGATCGAAGCAGGCGTCGCCTGAGCTTCGCGCAGCGCTGCTGCGGGAATCCCGAACGCGCGCTGCTCGCGCGCGGCTATCACCGTATCGACGGAGACGGGATGAGTTTCGGTGGCGTCGTAGACCCCGGCAAGCGGCACATTCACATGCACCGGGCCAGGCGCCGCACGCACAGGGGACGGATGCTCGTCGACGTGCAAAGGGCGTAAGGCCAGCACCGCCACGTCGCTTCGGCACACGCCATGCATTGCAGCCAGCGCGCGGTTTAACAGCGTACGTGCAGCCTCAAACGCAGCCGCAGAATCAAAGGGATCGTCGAGATCGGCCTGCGCCCGTACGAAGGCACGCGTTGCGCCGAGATGATCGGCCATCTGTCCGAAGCCTGCGCCGCGCAAAGTACGCGGCCGGTCGCAGGTCAGCACGACGAGCGGAATATCGCATGCATCGGCTTCGATCAGCGCCGGCAAAACATTCGCCACCGCTGAACCGGAAGTCGTGACGATCGCCACCGGCGTGCCGGTGGCCTTCGCCATGCCGAGCGCCGCGAAGGCGCCGCTGCGCTCGTCGGTGCTGATCAGCTCGACCGCGATGCCGGCATGCGCGTCGAGAGCAAGGCACATCGCGCTCGCCCGTCCGCCTGGACACAGCACGGCATGGCGCACGCCCGCCGCGCTGAGCGCATCGGCAATACCCTCCACCCATACCGCGTTCAGCGATCCGGCCGCGACGCGCGACTCGAGGACGGCCGCCACTACGCCGCCGCGCAGGAAGAACGGCGTAGCGATTCCACCGGCACCGTCTGCGTCGCCGCTGTCTCACTCCCGGGCGTCTGCCCAGGCATTTGACTAACCGGCCCCTGCGCCACACCGGCTACACCAGCCGCACGCTCCTCCGCCAGCAATCGCTCCATCACCCGGCGAGCGCGAATCGCGCCCGCATCGAGCGGCAGCAAGGCCGGTTGCAGCGCCCAGAAATCGTTGTCGCCCAGATTGCGTTGCTGCGCTTCGAGCATCGGCAGGTCTTCCTGCTCGAACGGTTTCATCAAGCCATCCACCGCATACCGCACCAGCTCGCGGCCCGCCTCGCCCATCTCCTTGGGCAAGCCGAAGGCAAAGAAATAGTGCGTGGTCCGCTCGGTCTCGGGCGTGAGCCAATGCGCCGACGGCGCGATCAGCCCCGCCTCGCGAGGCATGCCCGCCGGCGTGACGCCCACCATGATCGACAGCAGACCAGGTGGGGTCCAGCGCACATCCATCCAGCGGTCGACCCGGGTGCCGGGCGGAATGCCAAAGCCATTCGCGACGAACGGAGGCAACTCTTCGTCGTGCGCAAGCCGGCGCACCCAGACCGTATCGCCAAGACTGCCGGACTGCACCTCGCCGCGCGCAATCGCTTCGCTGCCCAACGTATCGGGATGCAGAAACTGGAAATGACTCAGATCGAGCAGGTTGTCGGCACTCAACTGGTAGTGAGCACGCGTGAGCAGATAGCCATCCTGCATAAACGCCGTGTCGGGATCCACAAATGGAAACGACGGCAGCAGCGACGCATCGGCACGTTGCGGATCGCCCGGCCAGAACCAGACCGCGCCGTAACGCTCGATAGCCGGATAGGTCCGCACATGTGCGCCGGCCGGCACGCGCCCATCGCCGTGCGGATTGTGCACGCACTGTCCGGACGCGCCGAAGCGCAGACCGTGATACGGACATTCGAGCGCACCGTCGACGACGCGCCCTTTGGAAAGCGGCGCGAAGCGATGCGCGCAACGATCGTCGAGCGCGATCGCGCGTTGCGCGGCATCGCGATACAACACCACCGGCCGCCCGAGCAGCGTGCGCGCAAACGGCGCATCGGCGCGCACCTCGTGCGCAAAGGCAGCGACATACCACGCATTCAACAGGAAGGACATGGGCAGCTCAGAGCAGGATCGTCAGGCGTGAAGGGAATCAAGCGGGATTTAAAGCGAGTTTAAAGAGGCCCTTCACGCATAGATTCAACAAAGCTCATGCAAACGCGAAGCCGCGCCTTGCGATTTGTTTAGTCGATCCTCAACAAAGCTTAATCCGCCTTGCGACATTGAAAGGTGGCGCGAACCTATACATCGCCTAGTGTTGACGGCCATTTCCGGCCTTTTTACCTGGCCTTGAGCGAAAGCCAGCAATTGATACCGGGCGCCTGCTTAGGCACATAACTTACGACATCTTTCCGGCATCTGCGTCGTTATTCGTCGTAACAATTCAGGCGACTTCAAACACCGATGTTTACCTGTAAACCGCCAACCCTCAAGGGGAAACAATTCGTTACAGCCCTGATATTTTAAGGGTCTTAATTTTCGGGTCGTGCAGTTCGTCATTCGGAGCACAACCGTTGGTATCCGTCCTGGAGGGCATGTTGAAATTCGCCGTGATGACCACCAACAGCAATCTGTTCAATCTGATATGCCAGTGCTTTGGAGACGACACGATCGAGTGCTGCCGTTTTCATGACGACGTGGCGTTGTCGCGAGCGATCTATCGCGAGGACTATCACGCGATCCTCGTCGACGCGGCCACCGGCATCGATTCGACCCGCGCCGTGTTCGCCCGCCGTGCCTGTTATGGCGACCGGCGAGCACCCTTGATCGTGGTGGGCTCCTTCGCCGATCGCGACAGCATCGAGCGCGCCTTCGAGGCGGGCGCCGACGATGTGGTGCTGTCGCCGGTGGATCGCAGCGAACTGGCCGTGCGTACCTTTCTCGCACTGCGCCGCTTCCAGTCGACGCCCGCCGCGCCCACCGAAGAATCGGCCGCACTGGGTCCCTACAAGCTCGACCGGCGTGCGGGCGTGGTGCTCGTCAACGACCGCATCGTGCGTCTCACGGTGCGCGAGTTTGCGATTGCGTGGCTGCTGTTCTCGCGAGCGGGCGAGTATGTGAGCCGGCGGCAGATTGCCGGCGCAATCTGGAGCAGCACGGAGGACATCGTCGGCCGCACGCTCGAACAGCATATCTACAAGCTGCGCAAGAAGCTGGAATTGAACGGCAGTTCGGGCGTGCAATTGCGGACCATGTATGCGCACGGCTACCGGATCGAGCTCTGCGATTCGACGGTGGAGATCGACGCCGAAGCAACGCTCGCCGCTCGCGCCTGCCGCGCTCTGGACGTTCATCCGCGCGACAGCGAAGCCGCCCGCACCGCCCAGCCGTGGGGGCAATATGCGGCGTTCTGGAACCTCGGCGCTCCGGGTTCCGCGAGCCTGGTGGCGAACTTCGTCGCCACGGAAACCGCCCATGCGGGCAGCGACAGCAGCACGTACGCCTCGCTCTCCATCCCCGCCGCCTTGCTGCGCAACGGCATACGACAGCGCCGCTAGACGCCGCACACGCTCCCTCCGAAGCGGGCGTCCCGCGCCCGTCCTCTGCCGCTGCCGGCGCGCGTCGCAGGCGCGCGACCATGCCCGTTTCATCCCGTGCATGGGTGCAAAAAAAGACCGTCGCGTCACGGAATAAGCCGCCGACACCAGGCGTTCAATAGAGTAACCAGCGTCGCCACACATCGCCCGAAGGCGCGCGTGCGTCGCAGGTTATCCTCTTTCCATTCCACGAGACGTCTATGAAAATCAATCGAATGCTCACGGCTATGGTCTTGTCGCTGAGTCTCGCGGCACCTGCGCTCGCGGTTGCCGACACGCTGAACCTGAAAGCCAACCTGCTCGCCTCGACCGAAGTGCCGCCCAAAGCCAGCGACGGACATGGCGACCTGACGGCCACCTACGACACGTCGACGAAAGTGCTGCAGTGGAAGGTCACCTACGCGGACCTCACCGGCCCGGCCAGCATGGCGCACTTTCATGGCCCGGCACCCGCAGGCAAGAACGCGCCTGTCGTGATTCCGATTCCGATGGACAAGCTGCCCAGCCCAATCGAAGGCCAGGCCACACTCACCCCCGCGCAGGAAAGCGACCTGCTCGCCGGCAACTGGTATTTCAACGTGCATACCGCGAAGAACCCGGGCGGCGAAATTCGCGGCCAGGTCGAACAGGTCAAGTAAGCGCCTCGCGGCCCGCTCCCTCTGCCGTGCAACCGGTCGATCCGCCGGCCGGTTGCACGGCGCGATCCCTACGCCCACTCGCAACAGCCGCGGCGTAGCGTGCCCCTCGCACGACCTCCGGAGAACATGTTGAAATTCGCCGTGTTGACCACCGACGGCAATCTGTTCAATCGGATTTGCCAGTCCTTTAGCGACTTCAGCGACAACGCCATCGAATACCGGCGCTTTCGCGACGATATTGCGTTGTCGCGAGCGATTACCCGCGACAACTACGACGCGATTTTCGTCGATGCGTCGAACGGTATCGACTCGACCCATGCGGTAGTCGCGCATCGCGCCTGTTATGACGACCGTCGCGCCGTGCTGATTGTCGTCGGCGAGTTTGCCGATCGAAGCAGCATCGAACGTGCGTTCAGCGAAGGGGCGGACGACGTCGTCCTCGCGCCGTTCAATCCCGGCGAACTGGCCGCGCGAACTCGTCTTGCGTTACGCCGCATCCAGTCGGCCACGCCGCCGCACGCGGACGACTTCTTGAGCTTCGGCCGCTATCGGCTCGACCGGCGCGCCAGCGCCGTGCATATCGACGCGCACAGCGTGCGCCTCACCGTGCGCGAGTTCGCGATTGCGTGGCTGCTGTTTTCGCGGGCCGGCGAGTACGTGAGCCGCAGACAGATGGCCGCTGCGATCTGGGGCGGCACCGAGGATATTGTCGGCCGCACGCTCGAGCAGCATATCTACAAGCTGCGCAAGAAGCTGGATCTGAACGGAGCCGCCGGTGTGCATCTGCGTACGCGCTATGGGCATGGTTACCGCATCGAGCTGACCGGCAGTGCCGGCGATGGCGACGCGCAACCGAACGCGTCTTCAAGCGCAGATGCGGACGGGGATGGGGACGCCGAAGCGGCTGCTGATACGGCTGATACGATTGATGAAGCACAGGCCGTCGGCGCTCGCCTGCCCTGGGCCATCGCGTCGTCATGGCAGGGCGCGGTGCTGCCGCTCTACTCCGTGTCCGAAACGCTAGCTTGCGTGTGCATGCCACGGCGCGGCTAAAGCCAGAACGAGAACCCCGGCTAGACAGGTCGTCGACATGAGGGCGCCTATCAGGCCAGGGCGCCCTCATCCTCCATCACAAGCTCAGCACTCGCGGCGTCAACAGGAAGACCCGCTCCATATGCGTATGCTGGTCGTTGTTGTAGCGAAACAGCGCACCGATCAGCGGTATCTTCGAGAGCCCCGGCACGCCGGTCACACCATTGGAGTTATTGTCGGTGCTATAGCCGGCGATCAGCAGGCTGTCGCCCTCGCCGACAAACGCCTGGGTGTTGATCTCGCTACTCGTGATCACCGGAATGCTGTCCACCTGCTGTCCCGTCAACTGGCCGTCCTCGATATGCACGTCGAGCTTGATGCGGGTCTGGCCGTTGTCCGTCACGACCATCGGCAGCACGCGCAGCGACACGCCAGTCGACACGCTATACAGATCCGCCGACGTGTACCCCGAAACGCGCACAAAGAACTTCGTGGTGTTGTCCATCACCGCTTCGACGTTATCGAGCGTCGCGACCTTCGGCGATGCATCGATCTTCGCCTTCGAGTCGCTCTGCAGCGCATTGATGCGCGCCATCAGATAACGCCCCGCACCGCCGATCACCGCGGTAATCGAGCCGCCGAGCGGCGTCGAATCGACCACCGTCGTGCCGTCCGAGAGCGTCGTGGTGCCGAAGGTCGGGTTGACCTGACCGTTGGAGAAGCTGTTCTGCGGCTGCGCGCCGTTGCCGGTCTGCAAATCCACATGGCTGTTATGCGCGCGCCAGTCGACGCCGATTTGCGCCAGGACGTCGTCATCGATTTCGATGATATGCGCCTCGATCTCAATCAGCTTCGGCCGCGTATCGAGCTTGTCGATCAGCGACGCGTACTGGTCGATGCGTTGCGGCGTGTCGCGGATCAGCACCGAGTTGGTGGTGGGATCGGCCTGCATGATCGGCAAGCTCAGATCGCCGCCGCTGGCGATTCCGCCGCCCTGCGAGCGGCCCGGCACGCTGCCGTAGCCGACGTTGCCGCCGTTCGCAAAGTTCGGCGGCGCCGAGTTGCCCACCAGACCGCCGAGCGAAGCATCCTGCCCCTGCGGCATGTTGGACGGCAGCGGCGGCAACAACGTCTGCAAGCCGCCGCCGGAACCGTTGCCGCCCACGTCGTTCATCGGTTGCAGGCGCTGCATGTTAGGCGAGACCGAGTTCTGTGCATTGCCGCCGCTGCCGCCGCCCTGCTCCTGCTTCGCGTGGTACATATTCGACAGCACGGTGGCGACACCCGGCACCGTGATCGTGTTGTCGTCGATCTTTACCTTGTGATCCGCGGCCCAGGCGTTTTTCAGCTTGAAGACGCGGATCACCGAACCGCCGCGACGGCTTGCGTTGTCGTCCAGACGCTGCGCCACTTCCATCACCAGTTGCACATACTGCGGCGGTCCGTTGACGAGCGCGGTGCCGGCTGCCTCGTCATAGGCAATCGGAAAACGCGTATCGTCGATGCTCATGGTTTGCAGCGCCGCGCGCAGATCCGCGGGCGAGGCATGATCGAGCTTGATCACCTGATGCGTGATGTCGTTGGCGCTGCTGATCGACAGCACGCTGCCGTCATAGAACCAGACGAAGCCGAAGGTCGACGCAAGCGTGTCGAGGAAGCGTTGCGGCGACGTATCGAAGTGCCCCGTCACCGAGCCCTGCACGTTGCCCGCGATCGAAGCGGCCACCCCCTGGCTCGCCGTGAAATCGCGCAATACGTCTTTCAGATCCTTGCCCTCTACAGCGATATGCACCGTCGAACTGCGCCAGCGCACTGGCGCGGCATCGGCCGGATCGACCGCAGCGCATGCGAGGGACGCCGCGATCCACGCGGCGCAAAGTAGCCTCTTCGATTTCATGGAGTCGTGTGGGTGAGGTGAATAAAAATGGCAACGCGCTGCGGGCCGCCATGCTGCAACGTCTTATCGTTCGAGCGTCTCGGAGGGCGCTTCATGGAATTGCTTGCGGTAACCGTTGACGAGCGTCGAGCGGTTCTGCACGCCCCATTTGCTCGCCGCGCTCAGCACACCGCGCTCGCTCGCATACGAGCCTTCCGTCAGTTCCGCGCGAATGCGTTCCATACGTTGACGCCGGATCAGCTCGGTCGGCGAGAGTCCCAGGAAGTTCTTGAACGCGCTCTGCAAAGCACGCTCCGTCACGCCGATTTCCGCAGCGACTTCGCGCACCGAGAGATCGCGCCGGTCCAGGTTGTCGAGCACATAGCCGTAGGCACGGCGATACTTGGCCGGCAATCGGGCGCTGACGTCATCGAGTTGCGGCGACGGCTTGGCCGCGCGATTGAGCGACGGTGCACGCACATGCGAGTCCTCGCGCAGACACTGCATCGCGACCAGCGCATAGCGGCTATAGAGTTGCAGCGACTCCTGCGCGCGTCCTTGCGCCTGACGCGTCTTGGCCGTGCAATACAGATACTCGAGCTGGCGGTGACCAGTGGTGCCGTTACGGCCTATCTGATGCAGCGGTTCGAGCACGGCATTCGCGAGATGAGGCGCCGCGCCGGCCAGCGTGGCCAGCGCGATCTCCAGCCTCAGCGTGCGCTGATAATCGGTGAGGCCTTGCTCGCGCGCCCAGTTCAGATAGTCGTGCAGGCCGCCCATCGCATCGCGGTCCGCACAGGCCGCAAGGCGCAGGCGCTTCAGATAGTCGATGCGGCCGCGCAGCAGCGGCGTGCGCACGCCCGACACGGCCTCGCGCAAGCTGTCGACGGTCGTATCGGCGGCGTGTGCCAGGCGCAGCACGCGGTCGCTCGACAACGCCGACTGCCAGTACACGTGATCGCCTAGCGCGCTCGCGCTACGCACCTCGCTCTGCACCGCGAGATCGAAGCGCAAGGTAGCCAGCACGTCGTGCCAATGACCGTGGCGGTCGTCGATATCGCGCTCCACCAGCGCCGTCAGGCTCTCGAGCGCCTCGCTCGCCTCGCCCGTGCGGCCGAGTTCCTGCAACACGCAGACCATGCCGAAGTGCGCTTCGGCCGCGCGCGCCGGCTCGATCTCGGGTTCGTCCGCGACGCGCGAGAAACACGCCAGCGCGGTGCCGAGCCGGTGACGGAAAAAGGCCTGCCACGCGGCGTTCCTGCACGAAGCAATGCGGATGGCATGCTTCGATGAACGAATCAGCTTTTGCGAGCGGCGATAGTTTTCTTCAGCCTCCACTTCGATACCCAGCATCAGTTGCATATCCGCATGCAATTGCAGGCCATGCGGCGCGTGTTCCGCAGCGCCGGCCTCTTCGGCCCAACGGCTCACCTGCTGGCGCGCAGCGCTCAGCTTGCCGTTGAGCAGGGCATCGAGGTAACGGTTGGCAAGCGCCGGCTCGGCAGTGGGCGTAGGTGTGGCGAGAGCGGCGACAACGGGGAAGTACAGCATCGAGAACATGATTCGACTCCTCTGATTGCGGACCGCGTCGCACGCTGAGCGCGCACGTCATCGGATGGAGTCAATGTAGCCAAACGCTCGCGCTGAACTTTCAATAAATCTGACCTTTTCCGCGTATTTGAGAAGTGTTGAGTGTTGCACGCCGGCACGCCCCGTACGCGTGCCGAGACCTCAGTTTCTCAAGCAAAACTCAAGGCTTGCCGGCGGTATGCGATAGCTCACGAAATTCCGCGGCGAGACCGGCGACCGTCACCTGCTCGCGCACCTGGTCCACGAAGATGCCCACGAAGAGCGCCAGCATCAGCACCGTGACTGCGCCCTTCACCGGCTGGCTCAAGGTCATCAGATCGAGCTTCGATGCCGACTTCGATGCAAAACCAAAGGCGAAGTCGACCAGCAACAGAATCAGCATCATCGGCGCGGCGAGCTTGGCGACGGTCTGCATCAGCGTATCGGTCTGCTGCAGGACAAACGATTCGAGCATGTTCGAAACGTTCGGTCCTGCGGAGGTGATCGGCCACCAGCTATACGACTCGTACAACGTGCCGAGCAGAAACGTCATGCCGCCCAGCGCCCAGAACGCCACCGTGGCCACCTGGCCGAGCAGGGTCGCGGTGGGCGTGGATTGCTCCTGGCGCGTCGGGTTGGTGATCTGCACGTTGTTGTAGCCGGTCAGGTCGTCGATATAGGTGCCGGCGCTCTCGGCGACCCAGAACACGATCGATGCCGCAAAGCCGATCACCAGACCGATCATCCCTTCACGCAGGCCGATTTCGAGCAGCGCGACGCCATGCAGCGACTCGATAAACGACGCAGGCTGCCCATACGCGACATACGAGCTGAACAGCAGCACGATGGCATTGCGCACCACGCCCTGCAGCAGACCATCGGCCGTGGGCGGAAAGATGAACATCACGATAAAGAGGCGCAGCGAGCAGACCCCGATCAAGGTGATATAGCCGACGAGCAGTTCGCCAAGCTGCGGCAGCGCCGAGAAAATATCGTTCACGCGCGCGTCCTCTGCTGCTGGAAGCGGCGCGCGAGCGCGGTCTCTTCCGCTTCCTCGTCGCTCGCGTTGTCTGCCGCCTCGTCGTGCTGGCGGCGAATCTGCTGAATCCGCTCGCCGCACAGATCGATGCGCCCCTGGTTCAGGGCGATATCGCGCCGGGTCTTGTCCTGCGCCGCCAGGCTGTTTTGCACCGCCGCTTCGGCGTGAACGAGTTCGCCTTCGTGCGCGCGCAGCCGTTCGCCGACGATCTCCAGATAGCGGCGGCAGCCGTTCATGTCCTCGAGCGAGAAGGCTTCCGTGCCGGTCATCATCGCATCGATGCGATGCTGATAGAAGCGCTGGATGCCGGCCTCATGCTCGACCTGGGCGGCCTTGGCATCACGCGCGGCCTCGAGCGACGCATGCGCGTTGCGCTGCGCTGCGAGCGTGGCGCGCAGCGTGTCGTCGAGACGCCGCCGCCGTGTGCACGAACGGTCGAGCGCGATAATCCGGCGGTCCCGCGAACCGCTCGCTCCCTTTGCCGCCGCCATCAGCCGAGTCCGCTCAGGGCGTACAACTGCGCTTCCGTGTCGGCCGGCGCCGCGTAATCGGCGGTCCGCTGCGAAAGAAACGCCTTGATCGAATCGAGCTTGGCGATGGCCTCGTCGGCAAGCACATTGGTGCCGGGCTGATATTCGCCGATCTGCAACAACATCTCCACCTCGCGATGCTTGGCCATCAGTTCGCGAATCCTCGCCGCCGCCTGCACATATTGCTCCGGCACCACCTGCGGCATGACGCGCGACAGGCTCGCCAGCACATCGATAGCGGGGTACTGGTTTTTCGCCGCGATCTCGCGCGACAGAATCATATGGCCGTCGAGAATCCCGCGCACTTCTTCGGCAATCGGATCGCTGCCGCTGTCGTCTTCCGCGAGCACCGTGTACAACGCGGTGATCGAACCGGTCGCGCCCATGCCGGCGCGTTCGAGCAGGCGCGGCAACTCGGCGAAGATCGACGGCGGGAAACCGCGCCGCGCCGGCGGCTCGCCCGCCGCGAGACCAATCTCACGGCCAGCCCGCGCGAAACGCGTGAGCGAGTCCATCATCAGCAGCACGCGCTGGCCGCGATCGCGGAAGTATT
Organism: Paraburkholderia sp. GAS38; assembly: GCF_050434965.1. NCBI lineage: Bacteria > Pseudomonadati > Pseudomonadota > Betaproteobacteria > Burkholderiales > Burkholderiaceae > Paraburkholderia > Paraburkholderia sp. GAS38. The sequence goes on from NZ_JBNDJO010000004.1 coordinate 413,260, forward strand.
CGGCGATCGCGGTCGCCACATAGGCGGCCTTGGCGCGTTCCATCGACGAGCGGTCCGAGGTGGCGCACACCACCACCGAACGCGCCATCCCTTCCGGGCCAAGTATCAGTTCGACGAACTCGCGCACTTCGCGGCCGCGCTCGCCGATCAACGCGATCACGTTGACGTCGCATGAGGCGCCGCGTGCGAACATGCCGAGCAAGGTGCTCTTGCCGACGCCGGCCGGCGCGAAAATGCCCATCCGCTGGCCTTCGGCGAGCGTCATCATGGCGTCCACGACGCGTACGCCGGTGGCAAGCGGCGCGTCGATCATGCGGCGATTCATGGGGTCGGGCGGCGAGGCGAAGATCGGCCGCATGGTGTCGGACTCGATGGGCGGGCCACCGTCTACAGGTTCGCCGAGACTGTCGATCACGCGGCCGAGCAACATGTCGCCCACCTTGACCGCGAGCGGCCGGCCCAGTCCGATCACCTGAGTGGAACGCGAGATGTTTTCCAGCCGCGAGAACGGCGACAGCAGCGCGACGTCGCGGGTAAAACCAATTACCTCGGCATGCTGCAGCAGCGTGCCGTTCGGCGCGCGCAATTCGCACAGTTCGCCGAGCGACACGTCGAGACCGGCCACCTTGATCAGCGTGCCGATCACTTCGAGGACCTTGCCGGTGCGCGCGACACCCGGCACAGCGAGAATCTCGCGCTCGATGGCGTCGGTCAGCCGCTCGAAATCGAGCGTGCGGGTCAGCCATGGCGTGCTCATGCGGTTCCTTCAGTGGCTGATTGCGGGTAGTCCAGATGGGGGGAGTGACCTTCATCCGCGCCATAGCCGAGGTCCGCTGCCGTCGCTTCTGCTTCGTCGCCTTCTGCTTCAGCTTGCACGGCCTCGTCCGCCTCAGCCTCCTCTACCGACCGTTTCAACGCGCGCGACACCGCACTGCGCATCGCGCGAAGCTGCGTGTCGAGGCTCGCGTCCACCGTGCCGAAGTCCGATTCGCACACGCAACTGCCGGGGCCGAGGCGCTTGTCGGCGACGACCGACAGCGGAATCGGCCGTCCCAGTTCGAGCCAGCGCGCGGCGAGCCGGTCGAACGTCGCCTTCGCTTCGTCGTAGTCGTCGGGATGAACGGCGACCCGCAGATAGGTTGCGCCGTCAACGATCCGGTCGACCGTCGCCAAGGCTCGCTCGAACAGCGCCTCATGACGCTCGACGCGCACGATCTGCTCCACCGCCGACGCAACAATCCCCGCCAGCCGCTCGCGCATGCGAATCTGCAACTGGCTCTGGGCGTCGGCGACATCGGCAAGGCGCTCCATCCAGTCGGCGAGCGCGCGGTCGCAACCATCGCGATAGCCCTGCTCGGCAGCCGTGTCGTATTCGCGTTGCGCCTCTTCGATAATCTGCCCCGCCTGTGCCTGGCCTGCCGCCACGATCTCGGCCGCTTCCTCGCGCGCGGCGGCGAGCAGCGCTTCGCGGTCCGCCGCGAGTGCCGTGTAGGCCGCGTCGATCGAGACCAGCGTGCCGAAGGTCTCGCGCGGGATCACATCGCGCGCCGCGCCGACGCGCGCCACCAGACCGTTGATGTCCATCTCGCCGGGCGCCGACCGGGCGCTTTTCAACCAAATAGCCATGCCCACTCCGGTAGCAGTTCGGACAGCCGCACGAAGAGCCGCGCCGTGCCCAGCGCGTCGAGCTGCGGCGGCGCGGCGGCCAGCCAGGGCGGCGTCGGCAGCACGCGCGGCAAAGCGAGCCTGAGCAACGGAAACGGCATGCGCGAGCCGCTGTGTCCATACGTCGCAAGATCGCGCAGGAGCAACACGCAGCCTTCGATGGCGAGCGCTTCGGCGTCGAGCGCCGCCAGCGGCGGCATCGCGGCACGCGCGGCGAGACGTGCCGTGTCGGGCGCGTCGGCCAGATGCGCGTCCTGGGTCAGACGGTCGATGCCGACGCCCGCCCATTCGGAAAGCTGCGAGCGGCTACGCTTGTCGATCAGGCGCCGCGCTTCGGCGCGCCGGAACGACAGCGCGCGCATGCGCAGCACTTGCAAGCCCGTTTGTGCCGGCAGCACGTCAAGCAGGGCGGCGTTCGGCTGCAGCGTTGGGGCGGACGCAGTGGATGCCGCTGATGCGATTGACGAAGCCGGTGACGCTGAAGCACCGAACATGGCTGATTGCGTCAAGATATCCAGCCCCGGCATGCGCACGCCAGCCGCAAGCACGAGCGCTCGCGAGCCGGCTTCCAGCGCTGATGCACTCGCCCGTGCAAGCGCCGCACGCCAACCGGCGAGCTGCGCGTCGTCGGCGCCAAGCAGCGCCGCACTCCACGACGGATCGGCCCAGTGAACTGCTTGAGCGAGATTGCGGCGATACGCGTCGAGCGCAGCGGCCGCACGCATAAACGGTAAATCGACGGGGGCGTTCATCGGCAGTGCATGAAGACTCAACTGGCCGGACGCAAGCGTCGCAAGCGCGCGAGCAGCCCACCGAAGCGGCCCGTCTCGGCCTCACCATCCGCACCGCTCGTCGCGCCGCTTTGCACCCGTCCCGCCAACACACCGCGCTTCGCCAACACCAGCAGCGCGGTAGCCACCAGCACTGTGGCGCCGGCCAGTACACCCAACAGCCATCCCGGCATGCCGTTCGACTGCGGCAGTTGCGACAATTCCACCGGATCCGCGGCGACCGCAGTCACACTGACCTCGTCGTAGGTGAGCCCTTCGACGCTATGCATGACCAGCGTCTTGATCTGCGGCACCAGCGCGCCGATATCGGAGTCCGGACGGTACTTGATAAACACAGCCGCCGACGAAGGCTTGATGGTCTGCGCCAGCGGGTCGTTATTCGGCAGTACGATCTGTACACGCGCCACCAGCACGCCGTCGATCTTCGACAGGGTCGACGAAAGCTCCTGCGACATCCCGTAGATGAAGCGCACGCGCTCCTCGGTCGGCGTCGAGACGAGGCCGTCCTTCTTGAACAGGTCGCCGAGATCATCGAACTTGTTATGCGGCAGGCCACGCGCGCGCAGCACTTCCATGGCGCGCACAAGCTGGCTGTCGTCCACATCGAGCGACCAGGTCTTGCCGGCGTCCGACGTGTCTTTGGTCGCGTCGACGCCGCGTTCGAGCAGCGCCACCACCATTTCGTTGACGTCCTGTTCGGACAGATTGCCGTATAGCTCTTTCTTGCAGCCGGCGAGCAGCACGCATAGCGCCAGCACGCACAGCAAAGGTGCGCTGCGGCGGCGAATCGGCGTTCGGTCTGACATGGCTAAGCCTCGCGATTCATCGCATGAAGGACACCGGCGCGGCGTCCCTGACAACGGTCGTTGGGTAACGACAACCTTATTGGTTCTTCATCAGCGTTTCGATGGCCGACTTCGACGAATCGACCACGCCCATCTTCGCTTCCAGATCGAGCTGCGTGCTGGCGAGCTCAAGCGTCATGCGGATGGTGCCCGCGCTCATCTCGTTCATCGTCAGCGTCGGCGCGCGCTGTGCGAGGTCGAGCGCATCGTTCACCGTCTGCTGCAATTCCGCGTCCTGCGAAGCAACCAGCTTCGAGGCGACCGCCGTGCCGTCGTCCTGCGGCGCCGCGGGCGCGCTCATCGGCGCCTTCTGCATCAGCGACTGGAACTTGTCGGCCAGTTGCGTGGGCGCTTGTGCGCCAGGCGCCGCCGCCCCTTGCGACATCTGTTCGAGCGAGGCTTGTAGCGCCGACGCGTTGACGTTGACGGTCATGTGCGACTCCGTGACGAGTGGAAAAACGTGCAGCGCCTCAGGCGCGCAGAAACGACGCGTGCGGAATCGGCGCAGCCACCGGCGCCGACGCGATTGCCACTGCTGGCTCGGCGCTCTCGGTTTCCGCGTTGAATTCGGCCAGCGCCTCGCATGAAGCCGGCGTCACGAACTGGCCACCGTTACGCTTGACGCGCATGGCGTTGAGCAGGTCTTCACGCGCTTCGAGTGCACGCACAAGGGCCTGGGTATCGCGGCTGGGATTGATTTCCATGGCTTCGGTAGCGCACTGCTTCCAGTCCGGATCGCCCTTCGCGGAGAGGCAGAACGCCAGCAGCGCCTTGGCGTAACCGAAGCGCGGCGCATTCTCGCCCACCTGGCGCAGCACGTGAATGGCGTCGTCCCAATGGCCGCGCACCATATGCAGGATGCCGTCGAGCGTATCGATCTCGGTCACGCGCGGACGCAGCACGCGCAGCGCGTCGAGCACCAGTTCGATGTCGTAGGGATCGGCCGAGACTTTCGGGAAGTTGCTGAGCAAGGCAGTCGAGACGGTTTCGATCAGCCCGCCGATGACATTGGGGCTGCAATTCATGTATTCCGGCGTGCTGACGGTCATGGCGACTCACTCCTGGGGAGAGACGTTGAAAACGGCCACGCCACGCGCGGCCGGTCACGAAGGATGCGTCAAACATAGCAACAGGCGCCGCGGCATACGCTGTGCGATGCGAAGCAAGCGCACCGCAAGCGAAGCCGCAGCGGCGCTTGCACAGCGGGCCCATAGCGCCACCAACGGTAAGCGTCTCCAGGCGTCTGCCTGCCTCGCGGGCTTCGCAAGGCATGCGACAGCTTCGCTTCGAGCCTCATGCGGCTTGAGCGTGAGCGCTATCGTCGGGCGAGCGTTGCGTTTGCGCAGTGCCTCAGTGCTTCAATGCCTCAGTGCAGATGTCCCCGCCCCCTGCCGCCCCTTCCAGCCGAGCCGACGCATGAGCGACGAAAAGACCGAAGAACCCACAGACAAAAAGCTCAAGGACGCGCGCAAGGAAGGCCAGGTCTCGCGCAGTAGCGACCTGACCGACTCGATCTCGATGCTGGCGGTAGTCGTCCTGCTGGTGGGCGGCGCCAGCCGCTTCAGCGATGCGATGCGTGCCGTCGTGAACACGGCCATGGGTTTTGTCGACGGCGACCATTCGCTCACCAACATGAATACGCAGCTCTACCGGCTCGGCGGCGTGGCGCTCTCCGCCATCGTGCCGTGCGTTTGCGTGGCCGCACTGGCCGCGGTCGCAGGTTCGCTGGGCCAGGTGGGCATCCAGATCGCCACCAAGCCGGTCACGCCCGATCCGAAGGCCGTCAGTCCGGCGGCGGGCCTGAAGCGCATCTTCTCGGTGCGCACCTTGATCGAGTGCGCCAAGATGGTCGTCAAGGCGGCGATCATTTTTTGCGTGATGTGGGAGTCGATCAAATGGCTGTTCCCGCTGATCGTCGGCTCGCTTTACCAGCCCTTGCCGGGTCTCGTGCGGATGTTCTGGGACATCCTGCTCAAGCTGTTCATGGTGGCGGCAGCGGTGTTCGTGCTGGTCGGCGCGGCCGACGTCAAGCTGCAGAGCTTCATGTTCCTCAAGAAGATGAAGATGAGCAAGGACGAAGTCAAACGCGAGCACAAGAACCAGGAGGGCGACCCGCGCATCAAGGGCGAACGGCGCCGGCTCGCCCGCGAACTCGCCACCGCACCGCCGCAGGCGAAGGTGGGCATGGCGAACATGATGGTGGTCAACCCGACGCACTATGCGGTCGCCGTGCGCTATGCGCCCGACGAGCATCCGCTGCCTCGCGTGATCGCCAAGGGCATGGACGAGCAGGCGGCGCATTTGCGGCACGCGGCGCGCGACGCCGGTGTGCCGATCATCGGCAATCCGCCGGTGGCTCGCGCGCTTTATAAGGTCGGCGTCGATCAGCCGATTCCCGAGGAACTGTTCGAGACGGTCGCCGCGATTCTGCGCTGGGTGGAGGCGATTGGCGCGCGGCGCGATGACGGCGTCGCTTCTGAGCAACCGTACGACCCGCCGCAGATGCTCCATTAGCGTGGTCTTTTGACTCGCATTGATTCGCGCGTTGTTTCGCGCATTGACCCGTTTAACCAGGCATTCCGACATGAGAACCGATCCATGCTCAAGACGCTGAAACTCCCCGCAGGCGGTGAAGTCGGGATCGTGGCGCTGATCGTCGCGATCATCTCGCTGATGATCCTGCCGCTGCCGCCCGCGCTGATCGATATTCTGCTCGGCGTGAACATCACTATCAGCGTGACCTTGCTGATGGTGACCATGTATGTACCCGACGTGGTCTCGCTCTCCGCTTTCCCCTCGCTGCTGCTGTTCACGACGCTGTACCGGCTGTCGCTGAACATCGCCTCCACCAAGTCGATTCTGCTGCATGCCGAGGCCGGTCATATCATCGAAAGCTTCGGCGAACTGGTGGTGGGCGGCAATCTCGTGGTGGGCCTTGTGGTGTTCGTGATCATCACGACGGTGCAGTTCATCGTGATTGCGAAGGGCTCGGAGCGGGTGGCCGAAGTCGGCGCACGCTTTACGCTCGACGCGTTGCCCGGCAAGCAGATGAGTATCGACGCCGATCTGCGCGCCAATCTGCTGACCGCCGAAGAAGCGCGCCGCAAGCGCGCCACGCTCGCGGTGGAAAGCCAGTTGCACGGCGGCATGGACGGTGCGATGAAGTTCGTCAAGGGCGACGCGGTCGCGGGTCTCATCATCACGATGATCAATATCGTGGCGGGCATCGCCGTGGGCGTCGCCTATCACGGCATGAGCGCGGGCGACGCGGCCAACCGCTTCTCGATCCTCTCGGTCGGCGACGCGATGGTGTCGCAGATTCCCTCGCTGCTGCTGTCGGTGGCGGCCGGCGTGATGATCACCCGTGTCGCGGACGAGCGCCAGACCAAACAAGGCTCGCTCGGCGACGAAATCGGCCGGCAGCTCGGTTCCAGTTCGCGCGCGCTCTATTTCGCGGCGGTGTTGCTGCTGGGCTTCGCTGCGGTACCGGGCTTTCCGGCCGCGCTGTTCGTGCTGCTGTCCGGCACCCTCGCCTTTACCGCCTACCGGTTGAACGCCAAAAAACCGCAGCAGCAAAGCCACGAACGCGAGTCGCTGCACGCCATGCAGCGCTCGGGCTCGAAGATCGACGTGCCCGCCATCCTCGCCCGCGCGCCGCAGTTCACCTGCCCGCTTGGCGTGCGCATTGCACCGGACCTGGTGGCGCGGCTCACCATGCCCGCGCTCGACAAGTCGTTCGAAACCGAACGGGCGCGCCTGCAGGAAGAGCTCGGACTGCCGTTCCCCGGCATCACGATGTGGAGCTATGCCGCCTTGCCGGCTGCAACCTGCGAGATCCTCGTGCATGACGTGCCGCAGCTTGCTATTGAGTTGCCCGTCGGCAAGGTGATGCTGCCCGAGGCGGCGCGGATGGGGCAATCAAGCGCGGCGGCAGCCGCCGTCACGAGCGAGGACAACACCGCGCTCGCGACGCTGCTCGCACAAAGCGAGGAACGCGCGCCCATCGACGCCAGCGGGGCGCCCACACATTGGCTCGAAGAACGCGCCGTACCCGCGAAAACGCCGGTATGGCGTGCCGAACAGGTGATTGCGCATGCGTCTGTTGCGCTGATGCGCCGGCACGCGCCGCTCTTTCTGGGCATCCAGGAAGTGCAGTGGATTCTCGACCAGCTCGCGAGCGACTACCCCGGCCTCGTCGCCGAGGTACAGAAGGTACTGCCGCCGCAACGGATTGCCGACGTGCTGCGCCGTCTGCTCGAAGAACAGATCTCGATTCGCAACGTCCGCACCATCATGGAAAGCCTGATTACGTGGGGTCCTAAAGAAAAGGACATGCTGATGCTAACCGAGTACGTGCGCGGCGACCTGTCGCGCTTTCTGGCGCATCGCGCCGCGCGCGGCGAGCGCACGCTTTCCGCGGTCCTGTTCGACATGCCGGTCGAACAGCATATTCGCCAGGCCATCAAGCAAACGCCCACCGGCAATTTTCTCGCGCTGCCGCCGGACGAAGCGACGCTGCTGATCGACAAGATCCAGTCGTTCGTCGGCATGGCGCCGCGCGACGGCGTAGCGCTGGTGACCTCGATGGATATCCGCCGCTATGTGCGCCGGATGATCGAAGCACGGCTGGGCTGGCTCGCTGTCTATTCGTACCAGGAACTCGGCGAGCACGTCGAACTGCAGCCGCTCGGCCGCGTGTCGATCTAAGGCCGAGGCGACCATGACGCATATCGAGGCACGCCATCTCCGCATCATTCCAGGCCAAGGCGAGGGCTATGAGGACGCGTCCGATGACACAGCGGCACCGGCGGGCAGCGGCCGTGGACGTCAGTTTGACTACGCGTCGCTGCTGGGACGACGCCGTGCGCCGCATCGTCTGAGCAGTGGCGCCAACACCCATGCCGGCGCGCATGCGCAAGCCGATGGCGACGCCGGCGCTGGCGCTGGCGCTGACGGTGACAAACCCTCTCAGGATGACGCAGGCACAGGGACACCCCAGGCACCCCGCCCGTTCGAACGGGAACCCGGCGCGGATCACGACACGCCATGGGACAACGGGAATAGCCACGCTTCGGCCCGCACGTCCGCCCATGCAGCCGACGACGCCGGCGAATCCGCCGAGCGTCAGGCACTGCGCGCACGCGTCGCCGGTGCGGCGATGCCGGTCGTGTCGGCGGTCTACCAGCAGCAGCAACGCTGCATCCAGTTGCTGGGTTCGCTTGCGCGCGAGATTGGCGCGTTCTGCAGCGAGCGTGCGATTGCCGACGCAGGCAACTGGGAAGTGCAGTTACCGCTCGATCAGAAGCTGCTGCCGCAGACCACCTTGTATCTGTCGCTTTCGCGTTTCAGGCTCCAGCTTCGGTTCGACGCACCGGATACGGCGGCGCGGCAATTACTCTTGGACCATAGCAGCTTGCTCGAGAGAGAGCTCGACACGATGCTGCGCGCGTGGGGCGAAGCCCGCGAAATCGAACTCACTGTCTGGTGACTGACTCCCAACGCATGGCCCATCCGCTAGCCGAACCGAGGACCGCTGACGCCGTGCGCACCGATGCGCAGGGACGCGCTGCGCATGGCGTGCCGGAGGGGACGGATGCTGGCACGGGTCACGCTGTGAATCCGATCGGTGGACGGCTCGCAGCCGCTAGTGCAAAGCGTGTGCAGGACGACGGTTTGCAGCGGCACAGCGAAGCGTCGAATCAAGCGGCCCGGCCGGGGCCGTCTGGGCCGTCTGCGATTGAGCAAGACATCGCGCCGCTGCGGCCGCGTGCCATCGAACGCGCGGCCGCCCGCATCACGCGCAGTGTCTGCGATACACGGCTTGCGATGCGCGCCGCCGCACTGTGCGCGGTCACAGCGTTACGCGTTGAGGTAACGGACGCGCAGTCAGTGGATTCAGCCTACGCCGACCCGGCCGTGGTCGAACTCTCGGTTGCGCTGCCGGTCGGCACAGCGAGTGCGGCGTTACAAGTGGCGCTGGATCTGCAGGCGTATCCGGCGCTCGCCATCGCCGCGTGGCCCGAACGCGATGTGCCGCCGCAAGGCAATGGGCAATCTGCAGGCGCCCCGGCGGCGCCCATGATGACAAGCAGCTCGGCGGATGTCGCACTCCGCAATGCGGTGGCTGGCGTGGTGCTGGAACCGTTGCTCGCGCAACTGCTTCGCTTCGGCGTCAAGGACCCACGCGTGATAGCTGTGCGGCGGCGGCGTTTGAGCGAAGGGCCACGCAGCATGCCACGCGAGTCCCGTCACGAACCCACGCAAGCACTGCATCGCGATTCGCCTACCCAAACGCCCGTTGTAGCGTTGTCGTTCATGCATGAGACCCGACGCTTCGACCTGGCCATCCGTGCCGACTCGCGCTGCTACGACCTGCTCGACACGCTGCTGCATGCGCAGACGGGCACGGAGACCAGCGTCATTCCCGCGCCGCTGCCGCAGCCCGACCTCGTGATTCCGGGCCGCCTGGTCATCGGCATGAAACCGCTGCCCGTCGAGACGCTCAACGCGCTCGATACCGGCGATGTGCTGCTGCGCGCCCTGTTTCCGTCGTTCGACGCGACGCTGTTCGCAACGGACGATGACCCCTCCCTGCCCCGGTCACGGCTACGCGCCGTCGCCGCGTGGGGCACCCCTGGGCTCACGCGTCTGTGCGCCGCTGTGGAACTCGACGGGCAATCGCTCGTCATCGTCAAGGAGCCGAACATGTCAGAAGAGCTGGACCCGGCGAACGCCGACGCCGGGCTCGCCATCGACCAGCCCGAGGACCCGATCCGTATCGGCGAACTCGAGCTGCCCGTGCAGTTCGAAATCGACACGGTCGCCCTGCCGCTCGCCCAGTTGTCGGCGTTGGGGCCGGGATACGTGGTCGAACTGCCGGTGCCGGTCGCGGACGCGCAACTGCGCCTCGTCGCACACGGACAAACAATCGGCTACGGCGAGCTTGTGACAGTCGGCGAGCATCTTGGCATTCGCATCATTCGCATGGCGCACAGGCATGGTCCAGTTCAGTGATATCACCGGGCTGCTGCTCGTCGTCGTTGCGATCAGCCTGCTGCCCTTCGTCGCCATGGTGGTGACCTCGTACGCCAAGATCGTCGTCGTGCTCGGTCTGCTGCGCAATGCGCTCGGCGTGCAGCAGGTGCCGCCCAACATGGTGCTCAACGGCATCGCGATCCTCGTTTCGGTGTACGTCATGGCGCCGATCGGCATGCTGGCGGCGAAGTCGCTCGAAGGCCAGCAACTCGCCTCGCAGCCATCGCAGACGCTGATCCAGGCATTCGGCGCCGCGCGCGAGCCGTTTCGTGCGTTCCTCGTCAAGCATACGCAGGAGCGCGAAAAGCGCTTCTTCCTGCGCTCGGCCGGCGTGGTATGGCCGAAGGAGCAGGCTGCGGAACTGAAGGAAGACGACCTGATCGTGCTCGCGCCCGCCTTCACGCTGACCGAGATGACCGACGCGTTCAAGATCGGCTTTCTGCTGTACATCGCGTTTATCGTGGTCGATCTGATCATCGCTAACGTGCTGCTTGCGATGGGCCTGAACCAGGTCACGCCCACCAACGTGGCGATTCCGTTCAAGCTGCTGCTGTTCGTCGTGATGGACGGCTGGTCGACGTTGATTCACGGCCTCGTCATGACCTACAAATAGCGAGGCGCGCACCATGGATATCGATTCGCTGATCCGCTACACCACCGAGGGCATGCTGCTATGTCTGACCGTCTCGCTGCCGCCAGTGATCGTCGCGGCGGTGGTCGGCCTTGGTGTGTCGTTCCTGCAGGCGATCACCTCGATGCAGGACCAGACGCTCTCGCATGCCGTCAAACTGATTGCGGTCACGGTCGCCATCGTGATTGCCGCGCCGCTGTCTTGCGCGGCGGTCCTGCACTTCGCCAACGAAATCCTGCAGGCAGCGGTCCCGCTGTGACGCGACGCGTGAGCCACCGGAACCTAGCGAGGCCATCGTCATGAACCGCGTCTCCCACTCGAACGGCAACGAAACCGCTGCAGCCAATGCGCAGCACACCGCCGACGCCCAGCAGAAAAGCGCCAATGCGCAGGGCGCCCGCAACGGTGCGCAATTTGCCGCGTTGTATCGCGGCGCGACCAACTTCACTTACGGGCAGGACGCGCAGCGCGGCCCGTCGGTCAGTTCGGTGCGCGCAAAAAAAATGGCGGATCAACTCGCACGCAAGCGCCGCGCGGCCAAGAAGCAACGTGGCGGCGGCGTAGGATCCGATGACGACGGTCCCGACGACGCCGACGCTCACCACGCCGACAGCCATAGCGTGAACCGCGACGGCCGCGGACGCGGTGGTGGTGGGCAATCGCACGACGACCATGCGGACGAGCACGATTCGTCCGCCGCGCCCGCCATGAAGGTGCGCAAGGACAGCGCCGTGGTGCCGCCGCCTGCCGGCCAGCTCGACGCGATCGCCGCACAGTACGCGCAACCAGGCCAGGAAGCCGCGCGCAATGCGGCGCTGCGCGACGCGTGGTGCGGCGCGATGCTGGATCTGCGCGATCAGTTGGCCGCCAATCCGCACATGCACTTTGCCGCGAACGTGCTTGAACATTCCATGGATCTGCTCGGCGCGCAACAGCGCTTCGGCCGCCTGCCGGCGCTTGGGCTCGCCTCGTTGCGCGATCGCAGTTCCAGCGCTGCCGGCGCCGGCGTGACACGGCTGCCGCCGCCTGAGCGGGTGCAACGCTTCAATCTGCTGTTTCCCTTGTTGTGGCTGCATGCGGATATGCCGTACACGGGATCGCAACGAGCGCGTGCGCTCGATACGCTGGGTTCGGTACGTAGCGGCGTGGTGAGCCGGGCCTTGGCTGGTACTGCGGCCGGCGCCGACGGAACCGCGACGGCGGCCATGTCCTCGTCGCATGGATCCGCCGCGCGGCCAAACGCGGCGGATGGAGCCGCGCCGCAAGCCGCGCTCGCGCCCCGCCAGGCGTTTCCCGGCGGCCGGCGTTAAAGCATCGCTTCTTATGTTCGTGCCGTAATCAGGCGCCTACCCTCCCGCAAGATTGACGAGCCGTGATCCACGAGCCGTGAAAACCGCACGCGCAGCGGCACCGTGTGCATGCCCTTCGCTTGACACGTATATGCCTCATCAGGTATATAAAAACAATGGAATCGACATTCGCGATCATCGCCGAGCCGAACCGCCGCGCCATCCTGAGCCTGCTCGCCTCTGCCGAGCGGTCCGTGGGTGATATCGAGGAGCAGTTAAGCCTTTCGCAGCCCTCGGTTTCGAAACATCTTCGGGTCCTTCGGGAGGCCGGATTCGTGGAGTCGCGCGTCGATGCACAGCGACGTCTCTACCGGATCAGGCCGGAGCCGTTGATGGAAATCGACGCGTGGCTCGCTCCGTTCCGCCAGTTCTGGTCGGTGCACCTCGATGCTCTCGAACGCCACCTCGATCAGATAGATCCTGTACCGCAACGAAAGGGAAGAAAGCGATGAGCAAGCGCGACGAATACCTGCCGGGCCCGGCCGCCGGCGCCGAAGTCCAAAAGGCCGGCGAAAGGTGGACACTCGTGATCGCGCGCGAGTTGCGCCATCCGCCGGAGAAGGTGTGGCAAGCGTTGACCGATCCGGCCAGCTTGCGCGAATGGGCACCGTTCGATGCCGACCGCAGCCTCGCTTCGGTTGGCCCCGTGAGGCTTTCAACGGTCGGCACGCCGGCGCCACAGATTTCGGCTACCCAGGTCACGCGCGCCGAGGCGCCGAAGCTGCTCGAATATCGTTGGGGTGACAACGATATGCGCTGGCAACTTGAGCCGCTCGGTGACGGCACGCGGCTCACGCTGTGGCACAACATCGATCGCGGTTTCATTGCCATGGGCGCCGCCGGCTGGCACATCTGCCTCGATGTGCTCGAGCGGTTCGTGGCAGACGAGCCAATCGGGCGTATCGTCGGTGGTGAAGCCATGAAATTCGGCTGGCCGCGGTTGAACGACGAGTATACGAAGCAGTTTGGGCTTTGAGTTTCGGCGCGCGGCGAAGCAAGTTGCCCGCGCGCGGGCAGCATGAAAGGCTCGTTGCGAAATCTAAAAAAACGTCGGGAAGTTTCAGGAGGAGAACATGAACAAGTCCGCTTCGAACGAGAATCGGTCGGCATCCGAACTGATCGATCAACGCATCGCCGATCTCGCCGACTGGCGCGGCGCAACCTTGAGCCGGATGCGCGAGCTCATCAAGGACGCGGACCCCGACGTCGTGGAAGAGTGGAAATGGATGGGCACGCCCGTGTGGTCGCACGATGGGATCATCTGCACCGGTGAGTCGTATAAAGCAGTGGTAAAGCTGACTTTCGCCAAAGGCGCTTCGCTGAAGGACCCGTCGAAGCTATTCAACTCGAGCCTCGACGGGAACACACGGCGTGCGATCGACATTCATGAAGGCGAAGAAGTCGATGCGAGGGCTTTCAAGACGCTTGTCCGCGCGGCGATTGATCTGAATGCATCCGCTGTCGCGGCGAAGTCAAAGGCGAAGGCGAAGGCGAAGGCGAAGGCGAAGGCGAAGGCGAAGCCAGCGCGAGTGAAAAAGGCGACCTAGCCAGTTTGCGTAATTTAAGCCGCATCACCGACGCGTGCCTCGGTGTTCAACCGCCCTCCAACACGAACCCCACGGCACGCGCACGCCCCTCACTCACTCCATAATAATCTGCACCTTCACGTCCGTAGGCTTGCCGCTGGCCGCTTCCTCGAAAGCCTTGATCCCATCCGCGAACGCGAACGAGCGTGAAATGAACGGCTTGATATCGAGCCGTCCCGACGCGATCAACTGGATCGCACGCGGGAACATGTTGGCATAGCGGAACACCGACTCGATCCGCACTTCCTTGATCTGAACCGCAACAATATCGATCGGCACCGCGTGTTGCGGCATGCCCACCAGCACGAGGCAGCCACCCGGACACAGCAGATCGACGATGCCCTCGAATGCTTTTTCGTTGCCACTGGCTTCGAAGACAACGTTCGCGCCCCACCCTTCCGTCAGCTCGGCAACCACCTCCTTCGGTTTCCGATCACGGATATTGACCGCCGTCACGCCCTGCACGTTGCCGATCAGTTCAAGCTTCTCCGGCACCATGTCACAAACGATCGCGCGGCTGCACCCACCGGCGAGCGCCGCAAGCGCGCACATCATGCCAATCGTCCCCGCGCCCAGAATGACGGCTACGTCCCCCGGTTTTATCTTCGCCTTCGTTGCGGCCTGCATGCCGATCGCCAAAGGCTCGACAATCGCGCCCTCCGCGAAGCTGACGTTGTCCGGCAGCTTGAAAGTGAACGCAGCGGGATGCACGACGAACGGCGTGAGGCATCCGTGCACCGGCGGCGTCGCCCAGAAGCGCACGCTCGGGTCCAGGTTATACATGCCCTCGCGCGACGCCCGCGACGCCATGTCCGGTACGCCCGGCTCCATGCAGACACGATCGCCCACCTTCAGGTGCGTCACTTCCTCGCCGACCTGGATCACCGTGCCGGCCGCTTCGTGTCCGAGCACCATCGGCTCATTGACGACGAACGGCCCAATGCGGCCATGCTGATAATAATGAATGTCGCTGCCGCAAATACCGACCGTGTTGATGCGAATGCGCACGTCGCGCGCACCCACCACCTGCGGCAAGGTGAACGGGCGCAAGCTGATACGGCGCGCTTCTTCGAGAACCAGTGCTTCCATGATTGAAGCCCTCTGCTAGGGGATAAACGGAATGAAATCGGTCGGCCTGAAAACCGCCGTATGCTGCAAGGCTTACACCGTTAGAGAAGTTCGAGTCGTCGCGATTCCACTCCAGGGATCATCGTTTCATCAAGGTTCTTCGCAGAGACGGCGAGCGGTGTCTTCGTCGGTCACGAGTACCGACGGATAACGTCCGCGCAATGCCGCTCGCGTCACTGCAAACTTTTTGGCGCCGCCGCTCACCAGAATCACCCGCTGAATCGTGCGCAGATCTTCGAGCGAAATCGCAACCGTGCGGCGATTCAGGGGATGGTCGATCGCCTCGCCGTCCGCGTCCATGAAGTGACCGAGCATGTCGCCTACCGCCCCCGCCTTCTGCAATGCTTTCACCTGTTCCGGATCGTTGATGCCATAAGTCACCACCAGCGACTCGGTCAGGTCGCCGCAGGTCAGCAGAACCAGGTCCGATTGACGCGCCCGCTCATAGGTCTCGCGCACGGCGTCTTCCTGCAGCAGGACGTCGCGCACCGCCTGACTGCTCACATAGATCGGTGCGGGAAACAGGAAACCGTCCGCCTGACACAGGTTGGCAAAGTCGGACACAATGTCGAACGTGTTGATGCTCGGGCAATGCGAGAGGCCGCCTTGCAACGACACCGCCGAAAGCGAGCCATACGATCGTTGCGGCAAGGCGCGCAGCACGGCGCGGATCGTACGCCCCCAACCGAGTCCGATGGTCTGTCCCGTTTCGATCTGTCCTGCCAGGTAATTTGCCGCGCCAATGCCGATCGCGGCCATGTTGGCGTCCGTGTCCGCGCCCGACGGCACCACAACCGCGGCCTCGAGCCCAAAACGTTTGACCAGTGTCTCTTCCAATGCGACACAGGGCGTGAGACGGCTATTGATGGTGATCTGCACCATCCCCGATTCGCGACTCGCGGCGAGCAGCCGGTTGACCCGCACCCGATTGCTGCCGATCAGCTGCGCGATTTCCTGTTGCGTCAGATTGCCTATGTAGTAATGCCATGCGACGCGCGCCTGCAACTCCTCTTCGGTGTCGACCGAGGATTCGGCAAGCGACGTGGCAGCGGATGGCATGGATTTATTCATATGTATGATGGGTTTGAATGTGCACAACCCGATAGTAGTTCACCACCCCGTGCTCCACCTTTCATTTCACTGCGCCCATCGTGAGCCCCTGGACCAGCCGGCCCGAGACAGCCAGCGCGAACACCACCATCGGCAACACAATCAGCGTGCCGGTGGCCATGATTTCGCCCCAGGGTAACTCATAGCCGCTCATGTAACTGGTTGCGGCGACCGGTGACGTAATGGCGTCGGTGCGGGTCAGCACCAGCGCGTACAGCAGGTCGTTCCACGAAAAGATAAATGCAAAGATTGCGGACACAACGATTCCCGGCATCGCCAGCGGCAGGTTGATGCGCCAGAACACACGCCACGCGGAGGCGCCGTCCAGACGCGCGGCCTCGTCGAGTTCGACCGGAATGTTGCGGAACTGATCGGTGCAGATCCAGACGACAATGGGCAGCGAAAACGTCAGGTACAGCAGGATCAGCACGGTATGCGTATCCACGATGTCGAGCTTCGTTGCGATCAGGAAGAACGGCACGGCCAGCACGACGGGGCTGACCATGCGGTTTGAGATGAACCAGAACCACAGGTCTTCCTTGCCGCGAAACTCGAAACGCGCGAGCGCATAGGCTGCCGGTGTGCCGAGCAGGATCGCCAGAAACGTCGTGCTACTTGCCACGATCAGTGAGTTCAACAGGCTTTGCGCCACGTCGTGCTGGAACAGCGCGTCGGTGTAGTGCGCGAGCGTCGGTGTGAAGAACCAGACCGGCGGCATGGCGAGCGCGTCGGCCTGGCTCTTCAGGCTCGTCGTCACCATCCAGTAGAACGGAAACACCGAAGAAAGAAATACGATCAGCAAGCCGATCGCATGCCACACCGTCGCGCGGCGCCGCGCGTTCTTCGCGCGGCGAGCGCGCGGCGATAGCGGCAAAGCTTGCATGCTGGTGTCCGTTGTCGTGCTCACACGGCCTCCCGATAGACAAAACGAATATAGAGCCGCGACAGCACAATGGTCAGGATCAGCAGCAAGACCGCCTGGGCCGACGCCATGCCCTGATCGAACAGGCGGAACGCGATGCGCTGGATGTAGATGCTGATGAACTCGGTCGCCGTGCCGGGTCCGCCGCGTGTCATGGTGAATACGGCGTCGAACATCTTGAGCATGTCGGCCGAACGCAGAATCAGGATCGCGGTAAGCCCCGGCAGCAGGTAGGGACGCTGCAGATGCCAGAGAATCTTGCTCCACTTCGGCGTTTCGAGCCGAGCGGCTTCTTCCGCTTCCTTCGGCACCATCGCCAGACCCGCGAGCAGGATCAGCGCGCAGAACGGCGTCCATTGCCAGATGTCCATGATCATCACGGACACGAACGCGAGCGTGGGGTCGGCGAGCCAGTCGAGCGGCGGAATGCCGAACAGGCCCAGCAGATAGTTGACCACACCGAACTGGCGGTTGAAGATCAGGCGTCCGATCAAGCCGACCACGGCGTAGGTGGTCGCCATCGGAATCACGAGACCGACGCGCGCCGCGACACGCAGCCAAGGCAGCGCCGTACGATGCAACATCAAGGCGGCAAACAGCCCCAACGCAATTTCAATCGGCAAGGTCAGGCAGAGGAAGCACACGGTACGACCGAGCGCCCCCCAGAACGACGGATCGGACAGCGTGGCGATGTAGTTGTCGAAGCCGACAAACGGCGTACCCGCTGCGACGTCCGCGAGCTTGTACAGATGGAACGAGTTATAAAGCGCGAGCAGCAACGGGTAGATGCCGATGATCGCCAGCGCCGCGACAGCGGGAAACAGGAACCAGAACGCGGGCGAGCGCGGCACGAAGCGAGAGCGCTTGGGCCGCCGCGGGCGCATTGCGCCGCTCGCCGGTGGTACCGTGGTGTTCAGCATGAATCGTCTCCGCGGGGGGGCTTACTTCAACTTCGACGTCAACTCCAACTTCGACTTCAACTTCAACGAGCGAGGCAGCACACAGGCTGCCTCGCCCACGCGGGTTTACTTCAGCAAAGGTTTCTTGCCATCGTAATAGCCCGCTTTCTGCAGGATTTCTTCCGTCTTGGTGCCGATGGTCTGCGCACCGTCCTTCACGGAGACCTGACCGAGCATGATCTTGCTACCCCACTCGCCGATCACTTCAGACACTGCCGGCCATTCCGGGAAACGCGGCCGATAGTCGGGCACACCGCCCTGCCACGACTCCACCATCGGCTTCACGAACGGATACTTGCTCTGAATCGCCGGGTCCTTGTAGACCGACATGCGCCCGCTCACGCCACCTGCCTCCAGATACGGCTTTGCCATGGCTTGCGAGGTGATCCACTGAATAAAGAGCCACGACGCCGCCTGCTTCTTCGCGTCCGACTTGGCATTCACCGCCAGCGAGAAACCACCCAGCGCGGGCTTGAGTCCGGCGGGACCCTTCGGTTCGGTGGAGATGGCGAGACAGTTGCCGATCTTCGACTTGCTCGGATCGGTCAGCGTCGGATAGAACGCGGACCACTCGGTGATCATCGCGACCTGCCCCTGCGCCAGCGCATTCACGGCCTCGGCGTGGTCGTAATCGACGATGCCCGGCGGCATGTACTTCATCAGCTTCTGCCGATATTCGAGCCCGGCCTGCGATTGCGGCGACATCAGGTTCGACTTGAACTTCGCATCGAGCAAGGAGCCGCCGTTGGGCCACAGCATGCGCATGAAGCTGTCAGCCGATTGCGTTTCGCCACGGCGCGACTGCAGCGCGAACGCGAACTGGTTCTTGTCGGGCTTGGTGAGCTTCGGTGCGTAGACGTTGAGCAACTCGTCCCAGGTCTTCGGCGGCTGGTCGAAACCTGCGTCCTTCAACATGCACTTGTTGTAGAACATCAGGCCCGAGTAGTTATCGAACGGCAGACCGTAGGTAGTCTTGTCCCACGTGCCGAACGAATCGAGCAGGATCGGGAAAAAGTCCCCCAGATTGAGATTGGGGTCGGCCAGTTTCGGGTTGTCGGTAAAGGTCTTGATGGGAACGAGCCACTTGTTGCTCGCAAACTCGCCAATCCACACCACGTCTACCAGCACGATGTCCTGGGCGCCGCCGCCTACGAAGTTGAGTACCTCCTTTTCACGGGTGTTCTCGTAGGGGACCACTTCCGTGTGCACCTTGATGCCGGTCTCTTTCTCGAACTGCGGGATGAGCGCCGACGCAGCCTTGTAGCCTGGCCGGTCGAGAAAGATGGCGCTGATGGTGGTGCCCGAATACGGCGCGGCGGCCTCCTTGAGCGTCCAGGCGGACGCATTGGACACCGAAAGGAATGATGCGGTGACGCCCAGCAGCGCGAACGCCGCGGCCTGCGCGTAGTGCTTCTTCATGCCTGTCTCCTAAGCATTTCTTCTTAAAGGGGCTCACAGCGGACGCGGCCGGCTGAGCCGTTCAAGCGTGCAGACGGACCCGACCGGCTGCCGGCTCCTTGCACACCCCTGCTTCGTATTTCACCCGCACCGACCAGCTTCGTTTCACTTGTAATTCGGCAATTACAATTGTATATTTGGACCCGAACTGGTTGTCAAGAACAAATTCGATAAAGGGTGCATGCTGCGTTGCAAGGCGAAGTTGCGCACAAAACCCGTTACCTGGCTCGCGTCGAGCGAAGGCACGAGCCTCAGCTGGAGACAAGCATGAGTGCAGTTCAGTTGCAGCAGATCCGCAAGACGTTTGCCGGAACGGAGGTGTTGAAGAGCGTCGACATCTCGGTGACCGATCGTGAATTCATGGTGTTCGTCGGCCCGTCGGGCTGCGGCAAATCCACGCTGCTTCGCACCATTGCCGGACTGGAACGCAGCGATTCAGGGCAAGTCCTGATCGGCGACGAAGACGTCACCGAACTCGAACCGTCGCAACGCGGCGTGGCGATGGTATTCCAGTCTTATGCGCTGTATCCGCATATGTCGGTCTACGAGAACATTGCATTCGGACTGCGAATGATCAAGCTGCCTGAAGCGCAGATCAAGGAGCGCGTGCAGCGTGCAGCGCAGATCCTGCAGATCGAGCAACTGCTCGAGCGCAAACCCCGGGCGCTATCCGGCGGGCAACGCCAGCGCGTTGCAATCGGGCGTTCCATCGTGCGCGAACCCAAGGTGTTTCTGTTCGACGAACCCCTGTCCAATCTCGACGCCGCATTGCGTGTGCAGATGCGGCTCGAGTTGATCAAGCTGCACAAGCAGCTTAATGCAACCATGATCTACGTCACGCACGATCAGACGGAAGCCATGACCATGGCGGATCGCATCGTCGTGTTGAACAACGGCAAGGTCGAGCAGATCGGCTCGCCGCTCGAGTTATACCGGACACCCATGAACCGTTTCGTGGCGGGATTCATCGGTTCGCCAAAGATGAATTTTCTGCCCGTGAAGGTGCAGCGCGCCGACGCGGAAGGCCTGACCATCGGCTTGCCTGGCGGCGCTCCGATTACGTTGCCGTTCAGCGCAGCGGGCGTGACGGCGGGCGACGCGCTGACCCTCGGCATTCGCCCGGAGCATCTGTCCGAAACGGTGGTGAACGACATGCAGGGGACGCTATCGGGCACGGTGATGGTGGTCGAGCATCTCGGCGGCGAGACCTTGCTGCACGTGAGCCTCGAAGGCGGCGCCGTGATTCAGGTGAAGGGCTCAGGAGAGTCGACCACAACCGACGGGCAAGCGGTGGATGCCGGCTTCGCGCTGCGTCACGTGCATCTTTTCCGCGACAATGGCGAGGCCGTGGAGCGTCTTCTGACGGTGCCGCAAACTGCTGCGACGGCCTGAAGAAATCGCGGCCGGCGCATGACAGTGCCATGCGCCGGCCAGCGGCCCCGCACTTACTGCTCTACGACAGTCTCCTTCTCTCTATCCGAAGAAGACGACGACGGAAACGCCATACCGCCTTCCGCCTCGCTCCAGCGTGCGACCCATTCGGGCAACGCTGGCGACGGCTGCTCGATTCCGGCCAGCCCGATCAACTCGGCGGTCGTCACAACGCCGCCACTTCGCTTCAGAAAGCGGGCGCGGACCACAGCCAACGCGACTTGCGTCTCGCCGCGCACGAAACCTTGTTCGATGAAGATGTGCTTTTCGTCCCATCCGATAACACGGGTTTCGACGTTATAACGATTGCCGAGCTCAAGCGAGCGGTGAAAGCGGATCGTTTCCAGCGTGACGACGGGATACCAGCGTTGTGCCTTCAGGTGCTTCCACAGGCCGCTGCGCATCATCAGATCGACGCGCGCCAGATCGAGGATCGTCAGGTAACGGCCGTTGTTCATATGCAACAACACGTCGAGGTCGTTCAACCAGACGCGAAACGGCGTGACGCAGGTATCGAGCACGTGCAGCCGGCTGCGGCGGGGACTGGTCAAAACCAGACACAACAAACGAAGTAGCAGACTCATGCGCAAGAAAACCCAGTGATGGAGACGCACCGCAAGCGGCGCGCAAACGTGCATGGTAGCCGCGACGATGCGATCCGGGACCGATAGATGGGGGCAAATCCGTAGAACACTAGCTCGAATGGCGCGCCATGCCGTGCTGCGGGGGAACCGCGCGGCTTCGCATCGCACGCGCCGCCTTCGCATCCCTGCGCGAACGCCTGCTTTCAAACGCCTACATTAGGGACGATCGAGCCGGCGAGTCCGGAACCCTTCCCATCACCCTGTGCGAGCACGATGAAACTGCTGCGGATACTGACGGGCGTCCACGCGGGAGCGCAATTGCAGCTCACGCCGGGGACGCACCGCATCGGCGCGGACGACGATGCCGACATCCGCCTCGCCGACTGGCGCGGTGCGGATACGCTGCTGCATGTCGATGCGAGCGGCGTGGTGAGCGCGCAGCGCCTCGCGCCGGGCCACGGCACCGCGCAGGAGACTCAACACGCAGAACGTGCACAGCAGGCATCCGGCGCGCCTCGCAGTCCGGCCGCTCAGGAAGAAGTGGTGTTGCTGGTCGATTTCGTGCCCATGCAGTTCGACGACACGATCCTGTGCGTCGGCGCCGACGATGCGGCATGGCCCTCCGACCTCGACCTGCTGTCGACGCTCCTCACCCGCCCCGCCGAGGCCCGTTTCGCGGCCGAGCGCAAGAAGCGCCACCGCTATGTGGGCGCGGTCGCAGCCTGCTTCGCGCTCGGGGCGGTGATTGTCGCCGTGTCGCTCCTGACCACCACGCAGATGAGCCGTGCGGCCCTGCCGCACAATGCCGACGACCGCGCGCAACGGGTCGGCGAAGCGCTCGCTGCTGCCCATGTGAGCGGCCTGCACGCGCATGCGCTCGGCAACACCGTGGTGGTGACGGGCATGGTGGCGACGCCCGCCGACGACCAGGCCGTGCGGACCCTGCTCGACCGCATTTCGGAGAACGGCATCTCGCGCAACTACGACGTCGCGCAAAACGACGCGCGCAGTATCGAGGACTCGCTGGGGATTGCGGGCGCGCACGTCGAATATCAGGGCGACGGCACCTTTGCCGTGACCGGCAAGGTCGGCAGCCGCACCGATCTCGACGCCGCATTGGCGCGCGTGCGGGCCGACCTGGATGGCAATGTCAAGGGCATCGTGGTGCAGGCGTCCGAAAGCGCCGGCACCGTGGATGCACCCAATGAAGCGTCGTACTCCGAAATGATTTCCTCGGACGACGTCAAATACGCCGAAACGCCTGACGGGGTCAAACATATCTACGCGGTCGATCCGCCCGCCGGCGCCTCGGATAGCGAGGCGGCCAATGCCATCACCGCCACCAGCGCGACCGGCCCGAACGCCACCCCGAGCGGCAGCGCGAATGCCAACGGCAGCGCTGCCGCCACCGGCGTGACGCACGCCGCCAGCACAACCAGCCCCGTCGACAACGACACCATCAGCCGCAGCGCCGACGCCGGCGTGCCGCTGCCCGACCCCGCCACCTTGCCGGCCGCCGCACCGCCGCCCCAGCGGCAGCGCGGTCCCGCCGGCTGACGCAGGCAACCCGGCGAGCCTTTGACCGAACCTTCCAGCGCGCCATCCTCAACTCAGGAGATCGACATGTACGAGCAACTCGAACCTTACGGCAGCGACTTCAACGATTTGCCGAAGACCCTGGCCGACCCCGCGGGCGCCCCGCGCATCGAAGCAATCCGCCATGCGCTCGACAAGACGGCGCAGCAGATCAGCGAAACGCAGGGCGCCAACGACCTCGACCGCAACAATCTCGCGAAGCTGTATCGCGGCTTTCTGGCCGCGTCGCGCGTGCTCGCGCGGCTTCAGGAAAAACAGGGCGCCGCGCTGGCTTGACGCCGCGCCCTGCCGGCGCGGGGCACCGACCGTTCGTGCCTCGCCCGGTCAACGCGCTAGCCGCGCCGGTATGCCATCAAAGCAGCCGGCGCAGCAGCAGGTCTCGATGTAGGCCACTCCTTTCGTTCCACACCCACTGGAGGTTCTCATGTCCGTAGGAAGCGCAGGCTCGATGATGCAAGGTCTCACCAGCGAGATGGATCAGATGACCGAGATGTCGGCTCAGATGCAAGTCGAGCAGAGCATGTATGCATCGGTATCCGACATCGCGAAGAGCGGTGCCAGCAACGTCAAGAGCGCCGCGCAAGGCAGCTAAGCGGCCTTAGCCCGGCCGGCCGTCGCCGCGCGCTTGCGCACGGTGGCGCGCCGCCGTCGCGGCCGGTGCGTGTCCCGTGCACGCATCGGCTGCCTGTCACTGCGTTATTGAGGTCGAGGCATGAGCAGTGAGCGCTATACCAACCTGATTGTCGATCTGTGCGCGACCGTCGGTCTCGGCGACGCCGACCACGTGCTGCGCACGCGTTCGATCGAAGTCGAAGGCTTCGACGTGCGGCTCGATTACTTCGAGCGCGACATCGACGCGATGTACGCGAATTTCCACTTCGGCACGGTGACGGCCGGGCGCACGCTCGTCGTGTTCCGCCTGATGCTCGAAGCCAATCTGCTGATCTATGCGCAGGATCAGGCGCAACTGGGACTCGACACCGACACTGGCGGCGTCGTGCTGGTCCTGCGCCTGCCGTTCGCGGACGAGCTCAACGGCGAGGCGCTCGCCGATCTGCTCGCGCACTACGCCGAACACGGCCGCTACTGGCGGCAAAACATCGTGGAATCGAGCGACGAAATGTTCGAAGGGGTCGCGTCCGGCGAGTTCTTCTGGCTGAGGGCTTGATTAGAGCTTGAGAGCTTGAGCGCCTAACCGCGGTTGAACGCTCAACCGCCCTTGGCGGCGTTTTCGACATTCTGTGCGCCCTGCTCCGCGATCTTGGCAATCTCGCTGGCCTCCGCTTCCTCGACTTGCATGATCGAACCGACCACGCTCATGCCAGCCGACACAAGTCCGGCACCCGCCTGCGCCAGGCCGCCGACGCCCCCCGTCAACGCCGAGGCATCCTGCAGCAAGCCGCCGAGACGTCCACCGCCCGCCGTGTTGAGCCGCGCCGACGCGTCATGCAGCAGGTTGCCGATACGCCCGCCCACGCTCACTTTCGCGCCGGGACCACCGGGCGTATAGGGCGTGCCGCCGCGCTCGGCGGTCGAGGGCTTCGCCGCGAACGACGCCCGCGCGCCGCCACCCGGAGCCGCACCGCCGCTCTTCAGCGCGTTCAGGCCATTCAGAACGGCGCCGCCTTGCGGGCCGGCCTGCGCGCCGGCCTCGGCGGTTTTGCCGCCCCCCACCGGTGCGGAAGACGGCGTGGCAACATCCGCAAGCGGCGCAACGCCGCTGTGACCGCCGATCGACGGAGATCTCGTCATGGTGCAGGCTCCTGGTTGGACCGCGTATGACCGAAGTGCAACCGGCCGCGCGCGAGGACAATACGACACGCATCCCGTCCGACCATACTGCGGCGCATCCGCACACGCCTGGCGCGGCGCGAAACCGCGTCATCCGGAACGAAGCCACACGTCGAAGGCCCCGCTTCGCGCGTCCGCTTCGCACCCCCGCTCGCCGTTTCGCAAAGCGCCATCCGGCGGACACGGCATCGCGGCACACTACGGGGCAGCCTCGTTAACCGGACCTGAATCATGCGCTTCGTCCCGCTCGACAGAATGGAAACGCCGTATCTGGTGTTGCGCCCACTCGCGCCGGCCGATGCGCCCGCCCTCTTCGACGAGATGCTCGGCGACATCGGCACGATGCGCGATTTGCCGGTGCCCCGCCATCGCAACGTCGAACAAACCGCTGCATTTATCGACGAAGCGCTGCGCGGCTGGCAGGACGGCACGCTGATCCGCTATGCGCTCGAGTGCAAGGAGACCGGCCGCCTCACCGCGCTGATCGAACTGAAACCGGCGTTGCCGCGTATCGAGGTGGGCGTCGTCATCAGCCGGCTCGGCGGCGCGCGGCGGCGGCGCGCGGGCGTGCTCGCGCTGCAGGATCTGCTCGACTGGCTGATCGAACAGCCGGGCGTCTACCGGCTGTTCGCATGCTGCGCCGTCGACGGCGCCGCGCACAGCAGCATGGGGCGGCTCGGCTTCGTTCAGGAAGCACTCCTGATGAATCACGAACCGCGCCCCAACCGCGGCCTGCTGGCCGACAACAGCTACCTGTACGCCCGCACGCGCCCGGTGCCCACCTTGCCCGAGCCGCCCAACGAGGGCGTCGCCTGGTTGCGCACGACACTTCAATGGAGCCTCGAAAACGCATAAACCCCGCACCGCAGCAAACGCCCTGCTGTCCCGATAGATGAAGAAGTGTTCCAGATTCAAGCAATTGTTCAACTCTCAGGCGATAATGCAAAGGTCTGACGAAAGCCGCAGCGCGGCGCGTCACGATGCTTCCCCGGCGGCCACCCTCGCCGGCTGACCGACCACACAACAAACAACGCCGGAGATCCCTTGATGTCGTTACCGCGGCTAACGGGACAGATGATCGCTTTTTCGCGCTTCTGGCTCGCGCGCGAGGTCGGCCTTCTGATCGCCGACGGCGCCGTGATCGAGTTGGGCACGCGCCCGTTCGCCGTACTGGCCGCCTTGCTCGATGCGCGCGGCCGCGTGCTGTCGACGGCGGAGCTGCGCGAGATCGTCTGGCCCGGCACGCATATCGACGCGAATACGGTGCAGGCGCAGATCTCGGCGATCCGCCGCGCGCTCAACGACGAGCGCGATCTGATCGTCACCGTACCCGGGCGCGGCTACCGCTTCGCCGGCGAGATACGCCTCGTCGAATCGCCGGATACCGGACTCGAACCGGGTACCGTAGGGGCCGGCAGCATCGCGGCATCGCTCGCCACCTCGTTCATGCCCGCCGGCGCTCCGGGCGGCGCCACCGCCGGCTTGCCTGCTGCCGCCGCGTTCGGGCCGGCGGTCAGCCTCGCATCGGCGCCGCCGTTCGGCACGGTGCGCTCCACCTTTCTGCGCGGCGCGCGGCCCGGCAGCGAACTCGCCGCGTCGGTCCCGACGGCACCGGTGCCAACCAGTGCCGTCGCCTCGCTGCGCTCGCATTCGATCGACCCGTCGCCGTTCGTCGGTCGTCATGCAGAGCTGTCCGAGTTGCTCGCGCTTGTGCCCACACGCCGCATCGTCACGCTGACCGGCGCCTCCGGCATCGGCAAAACGCGGCTTGCCACCGAGGCCGCCAGCCGGCTCGCCTCGCACTTCCCGGACGGCGCGGTGTGCGCGGCACTGGCGTCGCTGGCACAGCCCGACCGGGTGATCAATGCGATTGCCGCGGCGGTCGGTCAGGAGCCGAACGCGCGCCCCGCCGAAGCGGAAGGACTCGCGGAACCGGCCCGCCTCGCCGCGCTGATCGGCGCCCGGCGCATGCTGCTGATCGTCGATCATTGCGACCCTCTGAGCGAAGCCGCGGGCGCGACGATCGAAGCCCTCGTCGCCGCCACGCGTGGACTGCATGTGATCGCCACCTGCGAGACGCCGCTCTTTATCGCGGGCGAGTCGACGGTGGCGGTCGCACCTTTACGTGTACCGCCCGAGCCGCTCAACGGCGCACCGCATGCCGCGTCGATGCTCGACTACGACGCGCTGCAGTTGCTGCTCATGCGGCTCGCACATGGTCTGAAAACCGCCGGCGGCGGCGCGGCGTCGCTCGACCCGCAACAGCTCGCGCCGGACGCGCTCGCCGCCGCATCGCTGCTGTGCCGGCGCATCGACGGTGTGCCCTACGCGGTGGAACTCGCCGCCGCGACGGTCGCCGCCCAGGTGCGTGCGGGTGCGCCGGTCGAGACCGCGCTCGCCACCTTTGCCGCGGAACTCGACGCGGTGATGACCCGCCGCACCGGCGCACGCCGCATCGTGCTGCCGCGCGCGATGATGGTCCAGGCCATGCTCGATCTCTCGTATGCGGCGCTCGACGCGCCCACCCGCACCACCTTGCGCCGCCTCGGCGTGTTCGCCAACGCGTTTGCCCAGGAAGCCGCGCTCGCCGTGCTGGGCGCGTTCGATCCCGACTACGAATCGGGACCGCCCGAAGCCGGCGCGCTCGAAATCCAGTTGCGCTCGCTGGTGGACGCGGGCCTCATCAACGAAGTGGATTGCGACGGCGCGCTGCGCCTGCGCCTGCCGCAGGCGGTGCGCCGCTTTGCGCTGGACGCGCTCGAGCGGACCCGCGAAAGCACCGATGCGGCCGCCCATCACGCGCATTTCGTGGCGCGCGACATGGCGCGCCGCTTCGGCGCCGGTCTCACGAGCGGCGCGCTGCACAGCCGCCACGACATCGACGCCTTGCGCGCCGCCCTCGAATGGGCGGTCTCGGCCGACAAGGCCGAACTGTGCGCGGATCTGCTCGACAACACTGCGCCCGTGTGGACCACGCTGTCGCTCGTCGACGAATACGTCGGCTGGGCACGCGCTGCGCTGGCCCGCGTGGATAGCGGCTCGATGCGGCGCATCCGCGACGAGATGCGCCTGCGCGCGGTACTGGCGCGTGCCCTGACGCTACAGCGCAGCGCTTCGGGGGAGATCGTCGCGAGCTGGCAGCGTACCTATGAACTGGCGAATATTTGCGCCGACACGCCGTACCGCTTGCGCGCGCTGTTCAGCCTGGCGATGGGCGCGCTCGAAGCCGGCGAAGTGCTGCGCTGCCGCGAGCTAAGCCAGGCGTTCGGCGAAATCGCCGCGGCCACGCGGTGGCCGGCGGTCAGCATCAACGCGCGGCGTATCGAAGGGGTCATGAGGGCCTATGCGGGCGAGTACGAGGAAGCGATTCGCCTGCTGTCGCCGGTAGCCAGTCTAAGCGACGATGCAACCGACGACACGTTCGACGACGACGCCTGCCACGAAGCCAATGCAATGGCGACGGGCTATGGCCTCTCGCTGCATCTGGTTGCGCGCGCCGTGCTGGCCGTCACCCAGTGGCTCGCCGGCGAGCCCAATGTGGCGGCGCCGTTGCGGAGTACGTTTCGCGACCCCATTGACGAAAGCGAACCAGTGGCGTGCTGCATCGCGCTCGGCCTTGCCTGCGCGCTCGCCGCGCTCGACGACGATATCGCGCTGGCCGAATCGTGTGCCGCCGCGCTCGTCACTCGCGCCCGCGTGGCCGGCGTGCGGCGCTGGTTGCGCGCCGGGCTCGATTTCCGGCTCTGGCTCGACGCCCGCCGCGGCGATCAGCAGGCCGCAAAGCGCGTGATCGGCAACGCGCTCAAGCGGATCGGCCGCGAACACATCTACCTGCTCGACGTCGCCTTCATTGCCACGCTGCTGCCGCGCATTGCCTTGCAGGACGAGCCGGAACTCACGGCGTCGCTGGCGGCCACGCTGCTCGGCGCGGTGACGCGCAGCGAGCGCACCGGCGAGCTCTGGTATGTGCCGGAACTGCTGCGCCTGTCGGCCATGGTGCAGCTCGCCAACGGCGAGTCCACGCACGCTGTCCGGCCGCTGCTCGACGAAGCGCTGCAACGCGCCCGCCAGCAGGACGCCCGGCGTCTCGCGCTGCGCATTACGGTCGACCTCGAAGCGCTCGGCACGATATCCGCCAACGCAACCGGTCACGCGTCTATTGCGACGGCGGAACGGCCTGGCTAGCGGGCGTGGGCAGGCGCTTCGCAAGGCCTCGCAGCGTTGCGCAGACGCGGCGAACGCGCGCTTCGTAGTCCTGCGGATCGCCCGTGCGCAGCGACTGATACTGCAGCAGCATCGGCTCGGCCCGTTTCCAGCCATAGTCCCATTCCGTATCGAAGCCGGCCGGCCCCGACAGCGAGCGCCGCAGTCTCTCCTTGTACTGCGCGACCTGCGCGGACGTATAACCGCACAGCTCGTGCCCAAGGTGCGCGCCACGCCCGGCCGACTGAATCCGCTCCGCGACCGCACCGGCATCTTCATACGCATTCGCCGTACACATGCAGCATGTCGCCAGGCACAGCGCGGCGATGCCGCGACTTGTGGTGGTCATGGGGACCTCCTTGATATCGCGCTCTCAGAACCGGTAGCCCGCCCCTGCAAAGATCACATCGGTATCGCGGTCGTAGCGCGTCACCACCCGGTTCCATTCGAGCCGCGCATCCCAGTGCTGGGTCAACCGGTATGAACCTGCAATCGTGACGAGACCGGAGACTTTGCCGGCCCCTGGCCCCGGCGATTCGCTGTTCTCGTTTTCATTGATCGCGTAGTACGCCCCGGCGCCCACCGCGAGCGTCACCTTGTCGTTGAGAAACGCACGGGTGGCCCATAGCTGGCTGGTGATGCCGTCCCGGCGCGCCACCTTGCTGCTGCCTTCGTGCAGATAACCGAGCGTCACGTCGAGATACTTTGCAAGGCCACGCCGGTATTCGACGGCGCCGCCCAGCGCCGACGGCGAGCTCGTGGAATTGACGATGGTTTTGCCCAGATACACGGCCACTTCGTTGTTCGTCACCTTTGTCGCACTGCTGGCCGCCCAGTCACGCGGCCCAGGCGTGTCCGGCGCATCGAGCTGATAGCCCACGCCGAATATCACGCTGGTCGCATCCGGTCCGCGCTGCACGTGCACGCGATTCAGTTGCAATTGGGTAATCCAGCGGTTCGACGCGTAATACGCAGCACGCACGCTGTAGACCACGCCCCAGCCGTGGGTATCGGAGTAGCTTCCGCCCTGGTCGGCCGTGGTCGTGTCGAAGTAGCGATAAGGACCGATACCCGCCTGCAGGATAAACTTAGGATTACCGACCGGAATGCGCCCCCATAGCTGCAGCAATTGGCCGTCGCGATGGTGGTCGGGAATGTGTCCTTCGTTCAGCCACGAGAAGCTGCCCGCGAAGTACTGTCCGAGTCCTTCCTGATAGTTGAAAGCCCAACTGTAGGTGTTGGTGTTGGCTGCCCTCGACCCTCCGCCGAATAGCGAAAACTCCTGAGCCTCGGCGCCCGGTGAGCCGAGCAATCCACCCGCCACCAGCACGACGCCCAGCACGGCGCTGCAAACCGGGCGCGCTGAGAAGCCTGCCACGCCGGCCTCGGCCGGCCCTGGTGCGTCTGCAGGTGCGTCCGCGGACGACGCTGCGTTGACGGCACGGGCATGCCGATACACCGCTTCGCGCGCCTCGAGCGCGAAGCGCTGCTTTTCGACGAGTCTGAGCTTGCGGAAGCGGTCCGCACCGAGCACCGCGTAATAGCGCTCGGCATGCATGCGCTTGAAGCGCGCATAGAAGTCCGGTCCCGGCAGACCGGAGTCGGTACTGAGAAGCGCGCCATAATCCGCAAGCTGCAGGTCGCAGATGGACGACGTCGCCTTCTCCAGCACCTTATAGCGACGGTTCAGCGGTAAATCCGGGGGAAAGATTGCGTGGAAGCTACCGTACGGAACGAGCTTCCTGCGCCGCGCTGCCCTTAGAAGCAACTGGGCGATTCGCGCCTCGAGTTCGATATCCATATCCGTCCTTGTCATTGCCGCGCGCGCGAACAGGAACCCCTGCGGCGCGCAGCCAGGACCTAGCCGACGCGCGGCTTCCCCGCACCCGTTTGAGCCTTCGATGCTCGTGACTTCATACGTTGCACCTGCGTGCCGGCGCGACACTCCGCTAGCGGTTTCGCAAGCCGGCACCCGGCGCCTGACGCCGCGCTTACCTCGGCGGCGTCACGACCACGTACTTCACCGTTGCGCCCACGTACTGGGGCTGGTACCAGTTCGGGCCGCACTGCTCGTACACCACGCCCGCGATCATGACGTTGTTGCAACTCGGCGGCAGGGCTGCCACCGTCGTCCCCACCACGATTGCCGTCGTCACGCCCACGGCTACGCCCACTGCCACCGGATCGACATACCAGCCGTCGTCGTGGTGATGGTGGTCATCGTCATGGTGGTCGTGATCGTCGTCGTGGTGACCGTCGTCATGGTGGTCGCTACCGCCATTGTCGTGATGGTCGCTGCCGCCGCTGTCATGGTGGTCGCTGCCGCCGTTGTCGTGGTGATCGCTGCCGCCATTGTCATGGTGGTCGCTGCCGCCGCCATTGCTGCCGCCGCCGTACGAGTTCTGGTTGCCGCCTCCGCCGCCACCATTACTGCCGCCGTGCGAGTTGTTTTGCCCGCCTCCTCCGCCACCGCTCCCGCCGCCTCCGCCATGCGAGTTCGAGCCACCGCCGCCGCCATTGGACGACTGGCCCACGCCGTGCGACGGCTGACCGCCGCCATGGGACGGTCCACCGCCAGGCGCGCCGGCGAAATTGCCGCCGCCGTGAGAACCGCCCCCGCCTCCCTGAAAGCCGCCTCCCCCTCCAGCGCCCTGGAAGCCACCGCCTCCACCGCCGTGAAAGCCCCCACCGCCTCCTCCATGGATGCTGGTGCGCGCCCCGCCGCGGATCCCAAAGGCGAAGGTGGTGGCCGATGTCGCCGAAAACGCAAGGGCGAGCGCAATAGCGGTCAGTCGCGTCAGTGGCTTCATTGCGCGTCTCCCTGTTGGTCGTCCGATATTGCAGGCGGCCGCATCGGAATCTGCCGCGCGTCCGGGCCAGGACGGAACATGAAGGTGCCCGCCTCGAACGTGGGATTCAGCGTCCATTGATAATTGACGGCATGCTGCGGCCGCGACGGCTGAGTGGTATCGGTGACGACAAACCGGCATGGCAGAGGCCGCGAACCGCTCTGGATCCACAGTTCCCAGTCGAGCCCCGGCTGTTGATACGCGTAGTGGTTGCACCACTTGCCGTCGACCTTGTCGAGCCCGATAAACAGCGCGCTTGTCAGCGACTTTTCGTCGTCCGATTGCTCGCCCCAGTAAAACAGGTCGACGAGCGGAAGCTGGACGCCGTACTTCTCATCGGCGTCGGTAATCAACTGGCGGATGGTGGGCGGCGCCGGCACCTTGCTGTAGAAGTGATGCGTGTCGTTGAACAGCACGAAGGTGCGGCCGTCGTAGATCAGGCCCTTCGGCGCACGACTGCCCGTGACCACGACCCGGACCTTGTTCGGACGCTGCACCGACATCTCCGTGCGATGCAGAAAGCCGACGTTCTGCCCGGTGGTCAGGACGGCGTCGGTCACGCTGTCCGCCTGGATACGGAAGCTCTTCAGGCTGCGCAGATAGTTGCCGAGCTTGTTCAGGGCATCGACGGCCTGCGGTTGCATTTCCGCTTGCGCCTGCGCCGGTTCGTCGCTTCCGGACGCCGGCGCCTGGGCCAGCGCGACCGATGCGCCGGCCATGGCGGCCAGCGCGGAGCCTATCAGGACGAAGCGCCTGACCTGCAAGGCGCTCTCGCCGCCCTGACGTGAAATGAACAGATTCACTATGCTCTCCTAAATCACTGAAACGTTGCATTCACCGAGCATTCAACCGTACTGGCATTCAAAAAGCCGCTGACATCCGGTCCGGCCCAGCCGATGCGGATTTAGCGGCAATCGTTATGCCGCACGTATAACGGTTTGCGCGGAAAATCAAACCTCCCCGTTTCACCGGGGATAACAACTGACGAATGTGACAGGGCGGAATTATTTTAAAATAAGACTGCGCAGGCTGAAGCCATTTCACACATTAAAACAATGCGTAATGCAGCCGGGACGGGCCATACAAGGCTCCTCGCCGAGACGCAGCAGGCGCACCGTGAACTGTGCGCGAAACCGGTGTCTGCGCAAATCGTCAGAGGTAAAAGAATATTACTGGATGCTAGCAAACGTTTTAATGAACATCAAGCACCAATACGGTGATGCTGGAATCTGTAACGATGAGCGCGATTGTTTCAATAAAAGATGCCGGAAAGCAGTATATCGAGAATCCATAGCAAGAATGGATTAAACCGCAAGTCCAGTTATTTTCATTTCATTTCAACACATTCAATAAAAAATCATTTATTAGTAGTGGTATCCGCCGCGGCGCCGGACATCCATCCGGCCGAGACCTGAGGTACGGGCCCCGCGTCCAGGAGAAGAATGATTGCAGAGACGAGCGGCGCCCCAGTTGTTTGCCCCGGACCTTGATGGACGGTCAATCCTATGCGCTCCCGAACCGAAGAGCTTCCCACCGTTACCCGGCGCATGAGCGCGGCGCAGATGCTGCTGGCAGGCTCCTCGGTGAGCGCGGTCGCCAAGGCCCTGCATCTGTCCATGGCCACGGTCAAACGCTATAAGACCATCCTCGACGACGGCGGCCTCGATGCGCTGAAGAAAATGAGTGTCGGCGGCCGTTCGTCCGCGCTCGACGCCGCGGCGCTGGACTGGATCGCGGCCGCGCTGCAAGGCTCCGCGCAAGCGCACGGCTTCCCCAGCGATGCATGGACCAACGCGCGCCTGCGCGAATTGATCGAGGCGCGCTTCGGCGTCCAGTACTCGCGGGTCTACACGTGGCAGATCGCGACCAATCTGGGCCTCGGCCATCGGCTCTCGAAGTCGAGCCGCTGAGCGGGCGCAACGCCGCGACAATGTCTCCTCATAGACGCCAGATCTGCTTCAATCTGCCGAACTCGGCAGGCCGGGTATAGGACCGGTACAGTTCGCCGACGGTGCCGAATGCCAGTGCCGGCTTGAGCGTCGCACCGGGCAGCGCCTGGGTGATCCAGTCGTAGGCGTTCATATCGCGCTGCTCGGCGTGCACGGCGTGCGTCAACGCGTTGAGCGCCTTGTCGGCCGAGTGGTTGCCCAGGTCCACGAAGCAACTCTCAAACGGGTGTTTCGCTGCAATCGCGGGGCGCAAATCGGGGACTCGGTTGCTCACATTGCTCTCCTGTGCAGGGTGTCCCTCTCCATGTATCAGATGGATGTGACAACGCGTCGAATGCCTCGCAGGAATTCTGGCGGCCTCGCGCACGGCCGGACCGTTGCGGCAGGATGCGTCCACGGCGCTCGGCGCGCAGGCCATGCCGCCGGATTCGAGCGGTGTTTAACCCGCCTTCAGCGAATCTTCCGGTTCCAAAAGCGATGCATATTGCCTGGTCGATTTTATGACAAGCCGCCGATACGCCAGATGTTTCAGTCTGCGCGCCCACTCCGGGAAGCGTTCGCAATGCACAATCCCAGTAAATGCATGGCGCATGTGACGATTATCTGCCAATCGCTCAAACCGCCGCCCAGCCGGACGTGTTGAGCCGTTTCGGCGTGATAGATAATCGCGCCGCATCAACCCAGCGCGCATCTCCCTGCTTTAAATACCATGAAATCCAGAAGTCATTGTCCCGTCATTTTTTAAAAATCGAAAAATTAAATCGTCTGACCGGTAAGCGCATATAAAATCGCGACTCAAAATCCGGCAGGTCTTGCGAGTTTTACCCAAAATGAATAAGAGGAAACATGCCGTCAGGCGAAGTTCCGGCGGAAAATCAGCGGCAAAAGCCAGGCTGCTGCCGCCCACGGCCCAGTCGATCCGCGCCCAGTCGCTGCGCGGCCATCTCGCACTCGAAGCGTTGCGCGTGGGCTCCGGCAACGGCCATCTGCTGAGCGAACTGATTCACGTCCTGTACGTTGCCTGGTATCTGCAGGAAGCGGGTTTCGGCGTGGCCGGCGCCGCGCTCTATGCGCAGGCAGAGCAGGCGCTCGAGCGCAGCGCGGCCCGCGCCACGGCGGAAAACATCTGGCGGCTCGACGACGCGGAAGCTCTCGTGCTGGAACAACTGCTGACGCTGCACGACGAGCAGTTGCAACAGGCGTCGGTCAACGCCATGCACGAGGTGCACAAGCGTCTCGTGCGTTTTGCGCAAAGCAGCCGCCCGACGCCGTGGTCCAGCCTCGGCGAGCGAGTGAATGAGCCTGGATAAGCCTGAGCAAAGGCAAAGGCAAAGGCAAGTCGACACAAAACAAACCAGCGCAACGCCGGCGCAAGGCAAAAAAATGGCCCCACCATCTTGCGACGGCAGGGCCTAGTCCCATGTCAAGGAGTAGTCATGGAGGAGACAAGCCGATCGTAGCCGCAGGCAAGGGGCGTCTCCAACCAAGCGTTTGCGCTTTGCTTATCGGCGCCCGCTTCAGGTGCATTTCACCGCAGCCCTACGTGGATAACCCTCCCAGCGTATATCGTTAGAACGAAAAGTCGCTTCGTGCTGCTACCATCGGTCACTAACATGGCGGTTTAAGTCCAGTTTGCCTCGGCAAGTCCGCACGCAGCCCCGTGCGAGGCCCCGACAGCCGCTACCGAAGGAGCATTTCGTTGACCAGTTTCGATCAAAATCGCCGGCCGCTCGTCATCGGCATCGGCGGCACGACGCGTGCGGCGTCGTCGACCGAGCGTGCCCTCGGTTTCGCACTGCGCGGCGCGGAAGCCGCCGGCGCCCGCACCCGCCTGTTCGGCGGCACCTTCCTGCATAGCCTGCCGCACTACGCACCCGAAGACCCGCAACGTACCGACGCCCAGCTCGAGCTGATCGAAGCCGTGCGCCAGGCCGACGCGCTGATCATTGCCACACCCGGCTATCACGGCGGTGTGTCCGGTCTCGTGAAGAACGCGCTCGACACGCTGGAAGAATTGCGTGCCGACGAACGTCCCTACCTCGATGGCCGCGCGGTGGGTTGTATCGTCACCGCCTACGGCTGGCAGGCCGCCGGTTCCGTGCTCACCTCGCTGCGCTCGATCGTCCACGCCTTGCGCGGCTGG
Organism: Paraburkholderia sp. GAS38; assembly: GCF_050434965.1. Lineage (NCBI taxonomy): Bacteria > Pseudomonadati > Pseudomonadota > Betaproteobacteria > Burkholderiales > Burkholderiaceae > Paraburkholderia > Paraburkholderia sp. GAS38. The sequence goes on from NZ_JBNDJO010000004.1 coordinate 449,285, forward strand.
CCCACGCCGTTTGGCGCCGGCATCAACACGCTCGAGACGCGTTTCGAATCCGTGGATAGCTGCTCCGACCCGAAAGTGGTCGACCAGCTCGCCACAGTCGGCCAGCAGGCCGCGCAGTTCGCGCTCGCGTTCAGCGCGCACCACGCGCCGGCACATCTCGGCGCGACCGAAGCTCGCACGGCCAAGGTACTGACGCTCGCCAACTGAGCCTGGCGCGGCCGCGGCGCCGCGCATCCAACGTGCAGCGGCGCACGCAGCGCGCCGTGTTTGCCGCACTCGCGCGGCACAATGCGTGTGCCAAGTAACAGACAGGCGGTACGGCGCGCCGGATAGTGGCATCAACGCATCCGGGGCCGCCTCAGTCGAATCCACGAAGACCGTTCCAGGTCCACCGTGATTTGCTTGCGACGAATCATTGGTTCACTCGCGAGGCCGCCCGGCCTACGCTTGTTCCTGCCCGCCCACCATCCGGTCGGCACAGTGCGTTGAGCTTCCTTTGCAACGCACGCGGGCAGAACCATCGCCATCCATATGAATCGACAAGCTATCCAATACAAAGGTTACGAGGTTGCCCCCGTCGCGCAGCGACTGCCCAACGGCCTGTTCGCGGCGAATCTGACCATCGGGAAAGCCACACCGGAGCATAACCGTGCTTACTCGTTCGACGCGCTCGATTATTTCTTCGATGAAGAGCACGCGGTGGCGTATGCGTTCCGCTGGGGACGCATGTGGGTCGACAGCCATCAATAGGCGGGCGCCCTGCTCACCTGACGACGCGGTTTAAATGGCTGTGACAGAATAGGCGGCACGTCCCGCCCTGTTGCACTCGCCATGTCCGATACGTTGATCGATGCAGATGCCGCCGAAGATCGTCCCGGGCACACCTGGAGATCTCACGCATGACATGGACCGTCGACGAACAGTTGGCCCTGACGGCCACGCAAGCCGTGGCTGCAATCCAGAGCGGCCGGCTGAAAACCACCGAATACATCGCCACGCTGCTCGCTCGCGCCGCCGCGTTGTCGACGCTCAACGCCCTGACCGCGCTCAACATGGAAGGGGCGCTGGCCGCCGCGCAACGGCTCGACGCGCTGACGCCCGAAGCACGCGCAGCCTTGCCGCTGGCGGGCTTGCCCATCGTCGTGAAAGACAACATCAACACCCAGGGGCTCATGACCTCGGCGGGCACGCCCGCGCTGGAGAGCTTCGTGCCGCGCGAGAACGCGCCCACGGTGCAGCGTCTGCTCGACGCCGGCGCAATCGTGCTCGGCAAGGCCAACATGCATGAGCTGGCCTTCGGCATAACCAGCACCAACCTCGCCGCCCACGCCGGGCCCGTGCGCAATCCGTACGACCCGGGGCTGATTCCGGGCGGCTCGTCGGGCGGCACCGCGGTCGCGATCGCCGCGCGTATCGTGCCGGCCGGTCTCGGCACCGACACCGGCGGGTCCACCCGCATCCCAGCCGCCCTGACCGGCACGGCCGGGTTCCGTCCGTCGGTCGGCAACGGCGGCGCCGAGCGCCGCTATCACGATCCCAACGCCGTGGTGCCGATCAGCCATACGCGCGACACCGTTGGCCCGATGGCGCGCAACGTCGCCGATCTCGCGCTGCTGGACGAGGTCGTGACGGGCGCCGGGCCGTTGCCCGCGATCACGCTGAACGGCTTGCGCATCGGCCTGCCTGAGCCGCTGTGGGAGGACCTGGAGTACGCGCTGGAAGACGTCGTACGCGCTGCGCTGCCCCTGCTGGAGGCCGCAGGCGTCATCTTCGTGCCCGTTGAGATGGATGCGTTGCTGGAGCTGAACGACAAGGTCGCCTCGCCTGTCGCCATCCATGAGGCGCACGACGACGTGCCCGCGTGGCTGGTCGCCAACGATGCGCCGGTCAAGACGCTCGCCGAGGTAGCCGCGCGCATTGCCAGCCCGGATGTGCGCAGCATCTACGACGCGATCCTCGCGGACCCGCTCGCCCAGCAGTATCAGACTGCACTGACCGTATGGCGGCCGCAGCTTCAGGAACTGTATGCGCAGACCTTTGCCGCGCACCGGCTCGACGCGCTGCTGTTCCCCACGACGCGCCTGGCCGCCGTGCCGATCGACGATCTGGCCGGCTCGTCGGCGGTGACGATCAACGGCAGCGCGCCCATCGACGAACTGAGCGCCTATCTGCGCAACACCGATCCGGCCAGCAATGCCGGCATTCCGGGCCTGTCGCTACCCGCCGGCCTGACCTCGGAAGGCTTGCCGGTGGGGCTCGAACTGGACGGCCCGCTCGGCAGCGACCGGCGGCTTCTTGCCATCGGCGTAGCCTTTGAACAGGTGCTCGGCGCGTTGCCTGCGCCTACCCTTTGATGAAAACCCACAAGGTTTTACCGGCAGAGGCCGGCCGCCGCTCATGGCGTTCACTGCGCGCCCTGCGCTTGCTGATCGCACACCACACCGCATAGCCTGCAATGCATAGGATGACTGACATGCACATTCACCGCCGCGCGCGTCGCATGATGACTCGCGTGACCGCCCTTGTCGCCGTCGCCGTCGTGACCAGCAGTTGCGCGGAAATCGCAGCCGCGGATCCCGACGCGCTGTGGAAAATCGTCGGCGGACAATGCGTGCCCGAAGCACAGGCCAGCGGCCGGCCAGGCCAATGCACGAGCGTGGATCTCGCCGGGCACTACGCGATTCTGAAAGACATCTTCGGACGCACGCAGCACCTGCTGATTCCGACCGAGCGCGTCACCGGCATCGAAAGCCCGAGCATTCTCGACGCCGACGCGCCGGACTACTGGGCGGATGGCTGGAGCTCGCTCAAGGTGGTGGAGGCGACGCTGAAGGCGCCGCTCGCCGCCAATCAGTTCGGACTCGAAATCAATTCTGAATTCCGCCGCTCGCAGCAGCAACTGCATATTCATATGGACTGCATGCGCACGGACGTCATCGACGCCCTCGCCGCCTACCGCCACGATCAACCGGGTCAATGGCGCTGGGAGACGCTCGGCGGGGTGCGTTACCGGATCATGCGCGTCACCAGCCTGACGCAGGACAACGATCCATTCCGGATCGTCGCGCGCGATCATCGGGACCCGCAAGCCATGGCGACGCAGACCATCCTCGTGACCGGCGCCGGTCCTTCCGTCGATCAGGACGGCTGGCTCGTGCTCAACAGCGGCCTCGACGTCGACAACGGCACGGGCACCGCAGAAGGCCTGCTCGATCATGCCTGCAAGCTGGCCGACACCCAGTAACGTCGGGTAGCGTCCCGTCGCGCCTATTCGGCCTCGCTCACGCCGCCTCCGCCCTCGACGGCTAGACTCACGAGCCAGCGGCGAATCACGCTTTCCTCCTGCGTGTCGAAGCCCGCGAGCATCTGCTGCTCGATGGTCTTCACGCGTGCGCGGCATTGCTTGAGGAGCGCCTTGCCCTCGTCGGTGACGTCGATATGCTGGATGCGGCCGTGCACCGCATGCGGCCGCCGGGCGATGGTGCCGCTACGCAAGAGGTTGGCGACGATCACGCTGACCGTCTGCGGCGTGAGCATCGCGAGACGGGCGACGTCCGCATTGGAGAGACCCGGATACGCCACCAGCATGGTCAGCACCATGAATTGCGGCGGCGTCACGTTGAGGTCGGCCAGCGCGCGCTCCATGCGCAAGCGGTTTGCCGCGCCCGCCTGGCGCAGCAGATAGCCGATATGGCCTTCCTCGCCACGTTTGCCCTCGCCGACGCGGGGCACATCTTGCGGGTCTGGTGTCGTGGGTGGTTTGCGCATGGATATCAGCATTCGAAGATTAACGTTCGTGCTCTGATATTAACCGCTAACGACATGGCGGGATAGCGCGCCGGCACGCCCTAAGCGCTTTTTCGCAGATGCTTTGCGCAACAAAATGGTTCGTCGCGAACAGGACCCTCAGTAGGATCAGCCTTAACGCGTCTGCTGACGCTTTACGACACCCTTATCCGGCCCTACCTGTCCTGCCGATGGCGATCTATCTCGACGACACGCAACGCAAAGCCCTGGCCCGCCTGAGCGCGAGCTGGACCTGGCGCACGGAGTGGCCGACATGGGTACTGATCGTCACGATCTACGGGAGCTGGTTCGGCGTCGCGACCCATGCGCGCAATCTTGGACTGCCGCTCACCACCGGCCTACTCGCATTGTTGAGCGCCTGGTATATGTCCCTGCAGCACGAATTGCTGCATGGCCACCCCACCCGCTCGCCGTTGATCAACGCGCTACTCGGCTTCGCGCCGCTCGCCGTCTGGTTCCCGTATGGCATCTATCGCGAGTCGCATCTGCGGCATCACGACGATACCAACCTGACCCGCCCCGAACACGATCCGGAAAGCTACTTCGTCTCGGGTCAGACATGGCACGGCGCCGGCGCCGTTTCGCATGCGCTGCTGACGCTGCGCAATACCTTCGTGGGACGGCTGCTGGTTGGGCCGGCTTTCGCGATTGCCGCGACCGCGATCGACGCCGTTCGCAAGGCCGCGCGCGGCGACTGGCGCGACGTGCCGCTGTGGATCGCTCAGGGCGTCGCCGTGAGCGCGCTTGCGTGGTGGCTGCATACCGCCTGCGGGATACCCACGTGGCTGTATGTGCTGGGCATCGGCTACGGTGCGCTGTCGATCAGCTCGGTCCGCTCGTTTCACGAGCATCGCTTGGCCGACGCCGTCGAACACCGTACGGTGCTCAATGAAGCGGCGTGGTTCTGGCGTCTGCTGTTTTTGAACAATAACTATCATTTAGTACACCATGATTTGCCTCATGTCCCCTGGTTTGCGCTGCGGGGTGTCTATAAGGCGTCGCGCCAGGAGTACGTGGCGCGCTCAGGCGGCTTTCTCGTGCAGGGTTATAGCGAATGGTTGAAGCTTTACGCGTTCGCTCCAGTTGCGCATCCGGCGCATGACGATCTGTCCGGCAACCTCCACGGGAATCCCTCTGCTTCCGACAGTTTTGTGGGTAAATTGCGGGTAAAACGCATGGTAGTTATCCGCCAACGGGAACTCCGTGAAGCTCATCTACCCGCTACGGCTGAACGCCAAACCACGCGGCGAGTCGTATAGGCTCCGCTTGCAGCGCTGAAGGTTTCGGCGTTTTGAGGCGCGCGACACAGCATCGGCCCCGTCAACAGGCGCGACCGGAATCTTGCCGATCATCGAAATGAGGCCGGTTTGCGCGAGCATTCGATGCGCCTCGCGATAACGTGCACAGCCAGCGTAATCAAGAGACCCGTCGCACTGCCGGCCGCTACGTTGATCAGACGCTCGCTAGCGAAAGTCCACGACTGCCCGGCAACCACGAATGCCATCGCGGCGCAGGCGCAACGCGTGCCGAATGCCATAACGTAGGGCCGAATGCAGACGAGTGTCAGCAACGCAGCGAGGATAACCAGGTCTCGCACGAAATAGTCGTGGGGGACCAACAACCCGACGAAGATACCGGCCGGCACGCCTACGATGGCACCCGCGATACGATTCCGGAACTTGACTCGGGCGCTCGCCGCACTGCCCGTCACCACGCTCGCCGCAGACCAGATCATCCATTGTCCGCGCTCGATATGCCTCCACTCCACAAGCGCTGCTGCGAGGCCTACGGCGAGTGCTATTGCGATCATCGCTTCGACGTACGGAACACGATCGCCACGCTCAGAACGCTTCGACCATTTCGCATAGTGCGCGAAATATGAAACCTCTGGACGGCGTTCGTGGTAATGATTGATCGAGGAAATCAGCAGAACCGGCAAGAAAGCCGCCAAGACGAAGGGAAGAAGCTCGAACCCGCGATGAATGAGTGCCGATTGCCTCACTCCTTCGGCGCTCTCGCAGGCGAGGTAAAGCACCGGAATGAACGTAAAGCTGCCGAGTGAGCGCAACTCGCTTCCCCGTGCGGTCACCAAAATCGACCCCATTGCCATTAAGGCGGTGGCTACGACAAACAGTGGTGGATACGCAAGCGAGGCCATCAATACCAGGAAGCCCGCTCCGATGGCTATCCCGTGGGAAATGACCCCGAGCGGAGCGAGATGCGAGCGATCCACTGCGATAGCGGTCGACACCGTCACCAGCGAAACGAGCAACCACTTTGTCTGACCGGAAACCAGCGCGAGGACGACTAGCGGGAAAAGGGCCGTCAACGTGCGAACAAGCGCCTTGCTATCGATAGCAGCCTCGATACGCGACACGGCCGATCCGACAACCCCGTAACGACTTTTTTGCGTCGGCGAAGCGTCGGTTATACGGACAACTGATTGTTCGTCGGAACTTGATTTCGACATCCCGGAACTCCTGCACTGAATCTTCGTACTCTGCTGCTGCCCTCTCGCGTGTGCGGACAGGTTGATGTACAAATCCGCGAGTCAACTCGATCCGATCGGTCGGCGTACCGACCGACGCACTTTCCGGCCTGTCAGCGGCTGCGCATTCTGGCCCTCGTGCCCCTTCGTGGACCGTTGTTAGTCCGCGAGTGCCTGGATCACGTCCTCGGACTGACGCACGAGGCCGAGTCTCGGAAAAATGTAATTAACCGACGCGTGATGATGCTCAGCCGTGGCGCAACTCATCGTATCCTCGGCGAGCACGAGTGTGTAGCCAAGTTCATAGGCAGCTCGTGCCGTCGACTCCACACCGATATTCGTCGAAATTCCGCCGAGCACAATGGTCTTGATGCCGCGGCGGCGCAATTGCAGATCGAGTTCCGTGCCGTGAAATGCGTTCCACTGCCGCTTCGTGATCTTGAGATCATGCTCGGCGGCTTCGAGCGCTTCGGGGAAGTCCCACCACGTCGACGGAAGTCCGCCGGCAGGAAGCGCCATGGGTTGGTCGACGGGTTGCTTCAGCGCGTCGCCGAAATCGTCGCTCCAGCCTACGCGCACCAGCACGACTGGCGCACTGAGTTCCCGAAAGCGCTTCGCGAGCTTCGCTGAGGCCGTCAGCACGGACTCGGCGCTGCGAGGGGCCTTCCCAAAACCAAGGATGCCCTGCTGGAGGTCGATAAGAACGAGTGCCGTAGTCTTGGAGTCAAGTTTCTGCAACATCTTTTGCCTTCCGTTGAAGTTAGTGAGCCAAAGGTGTATTGTGAGGCTCGTCTCACATTTCTATTTTATGAGCATGCCCTCACAAAAGTCAACCACAACATTGCGTGCCGAAAGCGGACAAGCGAAAGCCCCACAGCGCGCACGCGGTCACGCACGGGTCGCAGCGCTGCTGGAGGCAGCAGGTACCGAATTCGCAGACAAGGGATACGACGCAGCAACCATGACGGCGATCGCCTCCCGCGCGGGCGCGTCGATTGGCTCGCTGTATCAATTTTTTCCCACCAAGGACCGGATCGCGGGTGCGTTGCTCGAAAGCTATCTGGACATACTCGCAGAGACGTTCCAAAAGCTGCGCGAGACTGCGCCGTCTCTGGACGTATCGCTGCTTGCGAGTCGGTTGACGAGAACGTTCGTGAAGTTCCGCGCGAGCCATCCGGCGTTTGCGGTCCTGGTCGAGACCTACAGTTACGCTCTGCCGCGCACCATGAACATCCGCGAAAGTCTGCGTAGAGAGATCGAATCCGTGCTGGCTGAAGTGGCGCCGCATCTGGCACCGGCAGAGATCGCCGTCCGTGCCGCCGTGATCCAGCAGATCATGAAGGCGGCCGTCGCGGTTAATGGCGATACCTCCATAGCCAGTCGTAAAGCTGTCATGGACGAACTGGATGGCCTTATGCGTCATTACCTGCAGGACGCGATCCAACGTGCGAACCTGGAGACGCCCACGTCTTCATAAGTCGCCATAGCGTGGTACGTCCAATTGCAAACGCGCGGCTCGCCGCGGCGCGCTATCAGGTTCTCAAGCGCAACTGGGCGATGTGGCTCGAAGCGGCGAAGGAGTTCGCCTTCAGAATGTTCGATAGACCCATTGAGCCTGGAGTCAGGTTGACTCAGGGTGGAGGCGTCACTAACAGGCGATGGCGCACCTATCGATGCGGCTTGATCCTTACCTGACGAAACTCGCCACCCATCGCCAACTGCACGAGAACGACACCGTGACTATGACTATCGCTGGATACGAAATTTCGACCGATACAACGCGTCTCGACCACGAAATGATTTTCAGGTTTCTGTCGGAAGATTCGTATTGGGCCGCTGGTATACCTCGATCGGTCGTCGAAAAGTCGATTGCAAATTCGCTGTGCTTCGGCGTCTATGATGCGGCGGCGCAGGTCGGTTTGGCTCGCGTCGTCACCGACAGGGCAACGTTTGCACTCGTCGCCGATGTGTTCATTCTAGAGGCGCACCGGGGCAAAGGTTTGTCGAAATGGCTGATGCACGAAGTGACGCAACACCCGGATCTTTCGGGTCTTCGTCGTCTCCTGCTGCTGACATCGGACGCGCATTCGCTCTATGCGCAGTTCGGCTTCACCGAACTCGGGAACGCAAGGCGTTTCATGGAGGTTTTGCGACCGGACGTCTACAAGCCGTCTTGACAACTGTCCTTCGCTTCACACCCGCCTCGTCAATCGGCGTGTGCCTTGACGATAGCATTCATTCGCCACGCGCCGGGCGGTTTGTCGACGATTCACGTTCACGGATCGAATGACTGTAACTGGCCGCCCCGCTGCTCTACGGTGAACTTCCGCACTCGACCCTGAAGCGACCTTCGATTCGCCCGACAGCGGTCGTTCATGTGTATCCATCGTCAGAGGCGATGTAAGCGCCTCGTATGCCGAATTGCTGAACCACACCCATCGATAAGTTACCGTGGCGGGTTCATCGATAGCACAGTTGCTGGATCGTGGTGCAGAATCGCGCCCAAACCGCACGTTGAATCCAGTTCTATATCGACCGACGTTGACGCTCGTGAGCGCGGCGCGCTGAAAATTCGGGGGTCTCGTCGAAAAAATATTGGATGATGAAGTGAATCGCAGTTGCCTCGTCAACGAACTCCTTCACGAAGTCGCCCGGTCCAGGGCCAGGCGCCCAATCCCAAACAGACACGTGCCAACGACCAGAGGCATTCCAGATTACTGGGACTGGAGCGTCCGTGTCATTGAGTGTATGACCATCTTCGTAGCCTTTACGAAGGCTGGGAAGCGAGTTCCCCTGGACACTGGTGGGCTTCATAACCAGGTAACCCGAAGGGTACGCTGTGTGATCGTGCGAAAAGAACGGTTCGTCGGCCAACTGCAACCCGAGATTACGCAGCCTATTGATGGAAGTGATTGAGAGCAACATCATTGATACCTCGTGTACAAAGCGTAGTATGAAACCAGTCTACCGAAATCCCGCGAACGAATTTTTCGAGCATTGCGCTCAAGTGGTCGTGGCCGACTACGAGGATGTCCGGGAAGACCTGACTCTACTCGCAGAGTAGGCGCTGAACGAGTGTCGCATCGGCTATCGTACGTACTCAAATTGTTCGCGATGTAGACCTGTCTTGTGATCAATCTACCCCCGTGCCGACCGTCCGCCCCTGGCCGAGGCTGTGTCAAAACGTGCGACTTCGACATCGAGCGAGAAAGTCGACCTATCAAAACGCTCTGTATCGGCTTCGCGGCACGTCGGGAAGGGTAAAGCGACACCCGAAAACCGGGTAGTTTCGAGTTTTGACACAGCCTCGGCCGAACGCGGAAGTTCGTCTACCGCGCTTCAGAGACCTACCCAACCTCGGCGCGAATTTCCCTTGCCACCCAACTCGGCCATTCGACCAGACACAATATGAATGGCCGCTTCCGAGTGCAGAGCCGACGCCTGAGCGCCCGAGTACTGAACGTACATCAGTCACTAGCCATGCAGCCCATCGAATCAAGCCGACGAGCCGCGTGCCCTATCCATACCTTCGATAACCTAGTTTGTCATCTTGGCTCCCGCTCAAACCTTTCGCGGCTTCCGCGCCGCGCGGCCCGCTGCTTTGCTTCGTTGCGCTGCTGCCGTAGTGCAGTATTCTTGTCGTCAAAGAATTTGGCTTCTCGCTGCAATTTTCTAAACGAATTTAGCCGTCTGAGCGTCAGGCGTCCATCGTCAAGTGCTTGTGCAACCGCGCATCCACGCTCCCCGTTATGCCCGCAATTTCGAAATGCGCACTGACTCATCAGTAGTGTCACATCTTCGAAGGTGTCGCTTAAACTGTCGGCACTGGCTGTTACGCCGACACTACGAATGCCGGGCGTATCGATAATGACGCCACGCTCTGGCAGTACAAATAACGATCGGCTGGTAGTGGTGTGCGAGCCACGTGCCCCCTTTGTGCTGACGCCCAGCGTTAGCTGCTGATGCGAACCGGTTAACGCGTTCACAATCGAACTCTTTCCAACCCCCGATGAGCCGACGAACACGCAGGTTTCATCCTTTGCAATCAAGTCTTTGAGTCGCGTGACGCTAGGTTCGTTGACGGTACTCAGCATACACACCGGAATATCCGATCCGAGTTCGGCAAGCTGCTCAAGATAAGCACTTTTGTCGTCGACTAGATCCGCCTTGTTGAGAACCACGGTGGGCGCGATGCGGTTAGCGCGTGCTAGCAGCAGATAGCGTTCGAGCCGCGACAAATTAAATTCTTCGGTACAGGAGGTAACGATAAACAGTTTGTCTATGTTGGCCGCCAAAGCTTGCACGCGGCCATCGTCGGTACTGCGCTGGAAACAATTGGCGCGTTGAAGGATGTCGATAAATTCCACTTCACCCGTTGCGTTCAAGATGCCAAGTACCCAGTCGCCGATGATCGGTACTTGTTCGCTCTTTCTCGCAAAGGTCAAATTGAATTGTTGAAGCCGCCCTTGGGCGTCACCCGACACCACAAAGCGCAAACCGAAATCCTCGGTAACGCGATAGGGTTGGCCGATACCGTAAGGCGCGACCTGTAAAGAAAAGTGTTCGTTAAAGCCTAGTTTCTTTAAACAATCGGATTCGAGATTGGTCATGGTCCCAATGCATAGAAAAATTTAGAAAGTTGCCTGACGGTGTGGTGTCAATATCTTTCATATCCAACCTCCAAATTTCAGTGGGGCCGCCTTAAGCCGAAATAGAACCCAATATGCGCAAGGCTTCCAGAGCTTAGCCGAGAATTAAAGCCCTGAATAGGGAGTCTGAGGTTCTCCCTTTCAAGATGCTAGAAGTGTCTGAATTCTTGTCGAACCTGTCACGGGGATTGCAGGTGCACCGATGCACTGCCGGTCAGTCAACGACCGTTAAGTAAACCGGGGAAGTCGTTCGAATGGCCCAGCACTAGCCTTACTGATTGCCGACTGTGAATCGCCGGTTCGATGCGCGGCGGTTGTAAAACCGCCGGCTTCAACCACGGCTATGAAGGCGTTTAATTCGTGGAATCGATCCACTTCCATTCCTCCCGGGAATTAATGTTATGGCAAATCAAGCTATTATCATTGGTTCCGACATCACTCACAATGCAGCTCTCTTCACAGCTGAAGGAATGGTGTCATGAATATTGATCTCACTGGCCGCAAGGCCGTCGTTACTGGGTCCACAGCGGGTATCGGCCGAGCCATTGCAGAAGGGCTGGGGCGCGCAGGCGCCGCGGTCGTGATCAACGGCCGCACAGAGAAGCGCGTCTCCACGGCGCTTCGGGAGCTTCGCGAACTCTTGCCAAAGGCGGAGTTTACCGGCGTCATCGCAGATCTTGCGACTCCGAAAGGCGCGGCGGACTTGTTCGCGCAGGCGCCGGATGCGGACATTCTCGTCAACAATGTGGGTACTGGGCGTCCGAAGTCCTTCTTCGAAATTGAGGACAGCGAGTGGATCGATCTCTTCGAACTTAACGTCATGAGCGGTATTCGCGCCTCCCGCCACTATGTGCCAAACATGACGAAGCGCGGCTGGGGGCGCGTCGTCTTCATCAGTAGCGAGTCCGCGCTTGCCATCCCTAAAGACATGATCGACTACGCCACGACCAAGACCGCTCAGCTCGCCATTGCGAGGGGCTTGGCAGAGGTGGTCGGCGGAACGGGCGTCACCGTTAATTCGGTTCTCCCTGGTCCGACGAATTCGGAGATCATGGGTGGTTGGGCGCAGGCGAACGCAGATGCGCAAGGCATTACGCGTGAGGAAGCCGAGCAGCAGTTCCTGAAAACGAATCGCCCGACCACGCTCCTCAATCGCTTCGCGACAACCGAAGAAGTCGCAAACCTGGTCGTCTATGTCTGCTCGGAGCAGGCGTCGGCGACAACAGGCACTTCCTTGCGTGTCGACGGCGGTGTCGTTCGGACAATTGCATAGGGCGCCCGCTTTTTCACTCGCTCAACGCGGCCCAGGGAAGGGCCAAACCATCGGTTCCTTCCCGGAGTAGACGACAGCCCAAGTTGAATGTGCCTGCATTCGTACGAGTATTTCCACTCAAAAATAGCCGCCCAGAGTTGCCTTAATCGCGCCGACCGGTTGGTCCATGGTGACACGATTGACGACGATCCTCGCCTTAGGGTCGATGGTCCGCTCATGGCCGAGGCTGTGTCAAAACGTGCGACTTCGACATCGAGCGAGAAAGTCGACCTATCAAAACGCTCTGTATCGGCTTCGCGGCACGTCGGGAAGGGTAAAGCGACACCCGAAAACCGGGTAGTTTCGAGTTTTGACACAGCCTCGGCCGAACGCGGTCCGACACAGACCTCAATCGATCGCTAATCGCAGCAGATATACGAAAGGCGTGCGCCGACCCGGTACGGCCGTTTCCATCCGCATTGCTGCCGCTCATGGGGTGGACTGATTGACCGTAAGCGATCAATGAACGACGCTGGTCGGAAGCGTGACTGATCTTTACGTAAGATGCCGTTGGGACACTTGAGACTATGGATGCCAAATGAGCTTCGTGCTCTTGGGTAGTTCTGCGACGAATTGGAAACCGAGCTGATCATACAGACGACGTGCCGGGTTGCCATGCAGCACGCTCAGAGTGACTGGTACACCTACGCGCTTCGCTTCGTTCAACACGGCAGTCAAAACGGTTTTGCCGACACCTCTTCCCTGGTGGGACGGTGTCACCTGGATTTGATGTACGTGCCATTCGTCGGTCATGCGGCTCAACTTGATTAGCCCTATGCTTCGATTTCCCTCGCAAATAATCTGCGCGTCTTCGAAGTTTGATCTGATGCGCTGGTAGTGCGCTTCATCGTCGACGGGTATAGCGACTCGTTCCAGATGTTCCGTCATCGTTAGCTTGCGGAGTTGCAGGAGAAATGGCTCGTCGTCCTGAGATGCAGCGCGTAAGTTGATCTGTTGATTCATGGTCTGTGCTGTCCAGCCGTGGCGAGATGAACGGTCAAGGGGAGTTTGACTGCAGCTTCCATGGTAATAGCGCAGTGTCCCCTGATGCATTGTGCCGTTCGATTGAAAATCATCTAGCGGACCTCCTGCCGCCTTCGCAGCGAAGCTGACTGCGTTAAGCCCGGGTGCGTTGACTGTGCCAGGTCAGGATTGAATTGCGATATCCCTCCGGTAGGTTCACAGGAAGCACATTGACGTCGAAGGTGCAGGCTTGTAGATGTTCTTCGCTGATCTTCGGGCAGAACACTCCGGCCAGCTGGCAACCGTATGTAACGATAAATACGTGCTTTCGCGGAATCACTTCGAATAGATAGGTGTCGAGAAGAACAGCGGGACTGATGGCGATGTCCAGTTCTTCTTTGAATTCGCGCACTACGCATTCGGCCGGGCTCTCTCCGCGTTCAATACGGCCACCGGGCAGTTCCCACTCCTGTCGCTCGTTGAGCAGCAGAATCACTCTATCTGGTTCATTGAAAACCACTCCCTTAATGGATACCGCGTATCGACCGTCTTCCATCTCGGTGCCCTAGTCTGAGTTCGCCAATTTGTGCACAGACAAGCAGCTTCTCAAGAATATGCCGCTTAGATTCCGCGCTCCTGCTGTGTGAACGGTCCGTTGTTGCAGGTCCGATTGTCGGCGATCTACGTCCACTTGTCGAAGGTCCGTTCCTGGCCGCATTGGGCCGGACGAATGCTGACCCAGATCGACTCGCATGTAACGTTCGGCTTTCTACGAAGCGGACGTTCACGAACCGAAGATGGACCATCAGCACAGTTGCTGCCAAAGAACGGGACGACTTCAATCCTCAAGAGGAGTAGGACGAATCGCTTCTGAAGCGTATCGATGAACCCGTCCGAATAACTCGACTTCCTTGCCGTCAATGACAATCCCCGAACCGTCGGGACACGCGTAGAGGTCCGGGATAGTAGAGGACAATTTCGACTGATCTCCGGTAACGCTTTCAGAATTGAAGTGTGGCCAAAAGTGGAAATCTACAAGGCCGAGTCCTGCGTCATCCATCAACTGTTCGTCCCGAACATCGCCGCACAGTAATGCTGAATCCACGCTGGGTGTCATCAAGATAGCGCCCGCGCTTACACCGATCAGCACCCCTCCTTCGGATACGTACCGAGTCAGGAGCGGCAGTACGCTGCGTCGCTGCAGCCACGACAAGAACGAAAACGTATTCCCGCCAGATAGGTGGATCGCATCGCACGACAGCAGAGTCGACCATTCCGCTTCCGATGTGTCTTGACTAGGGTCTACATACACTACCAAATTCGCGCCAATCCCAGCGTAGTAGTCAGCTTTACGCCGGAAGTAAATGCGCTCTGGATCGCTTGTCGCGGGGATATATCCAATCTTCGGCTGCGGTCGTCCGATCAACCGTAGAAGACGCGCATCCATTTCTTCATTAGCTGGAAAGTCTTGATCACTATATAACGCCAGTTTTCGATAAGGGCACATGCGACTCTCAAATTCGTTTCGAACTGGTTGGATTTTTCTACCGGATACGCGGCGCGCCTACGAGACTGGGAATTGTCGCCCATTCTGAAGCCTCAGTCGACCGTCGCTTGATGGCCGGTTGTTACCCCTGCGATCGGTGTAAGGGCCCAGAGACCGTTCGATAAGCTCATCAATCATATGTCCGTCCGACCATGCGTCGCAACACCTTCTCGACAATGTCATCGGTTACCAAAGGATCGTCGGTGCGAACGCAAATTGCCCGCTCGGCAGATATCCTTGCCGTCGACAACGCGAGAGAGATCACTTGCCGTTCGTTGCGGTCTCGTCCGCAGAGCCGCCGTCATAGTCAGCGCATGAAGTTTATCGAGCCCGTAAGTGGCGTCCATCTACGGAAGAGATGGATTGCATCTCAATATGTCGTCTTCTCAGGAGGCCGGTGCGCTCCTACCATTCGTGTTCGGCCAGCGGGCCGATCTGCAAGCTCTCGCGCTTGTAGCGAGGAGCTTGGGTCGTCGTCCCGTTGCTGGACTTCGGCTCCGCCAGTCGCGGAACCCCGCTTTTCAGTTACGAAAGGATGAAAGATCATGAGAAACCTAGAAGGCAAGATTGCAGTCGTCACGGGCGGAAGCAGTGGGATTGGCTTGGCCACAGCCAAGCGCTTCGTGGATGAAGGTGCGCATGTCGTAATCACTGGGCGCCGAGAGAAAGAGCTGAAAGAGGCCGCCGCCGCCATCGAGAGAAACATTACGACGGTCGTGGGCGATGTGTCGCGCCTAGACGATCTGGATCGCCTCTTTGCTGTCGTGAAAGAGAAACATGGTCACATCGACATTCTCTTCGCGAACGCGGGCGCGGGGACAATCGCACCGCTCGCGGTAGCTAGTGAGGCCCATTTTGACCAGACCTTCGACGTGAACGTGAAGGGAATGTTCTTTACGGTGCAGAAGGCCCTTCCCCTCTTCAAAGACGGCGGTTCGATTATCCTGAACTCTTCGGTCTCGAACGTGCTCGGGCTTCCAGGATTTACTGCTTACGCCGCGAGTAAGGCCGCTGTGCGCAACTTCGCGCGCGGCTGGGCCTTGGAATTGAAAGACCGCAAGATCCGCGTGAATTGTATGAGCCCCGGAGCAATCGACACCCCGGCCTTGGCGACTACGACGGGCCTTACCGCTGAACAGGCCGAGCAAGCAGTCGCACAGTTCACCACGCAGATCCCGATGGGCCGCAGGGGCATGCCCGAGGAAATCGCTGCAGCAGTCACGTTCCTCGCCTCTGATGAAAGTTCTTACATCACCGGTATCGATCTTCCCGTCGATGGGGGCATGGCGCAGGGCTGACCCGGAGTACATTGACACGCAGGCGCTGGCCTTAGCGGCATTCTTCGCGGTCTATGGCGAATGAGCCGTGGGCCGATGCCTTGCACGTCATACGCTCGTCGAATTCTCTACCGTGAAGGACATCCCATGTACGACCAATCCAAGCTGGCGGAGTTGATCCGTTTCTCACGCGTCGATGCGGGCGCCACCGTCATCGACGTTTACCCGGGCGACGGCGACTGGACCCGTCTCTTTTCAGACGTCGTGGGACCCGAAGGACGGGTCTACAGCTTCGTGCCGGCCGAAGTCGCCCACTTCAAGAACGATCCGGTCGGCCTCATGCGGACGCTTGCGAAGGAGCCGGGCCGAGAGAACGTCGAAGTCGTTTCCGCGGACCTCTTAGCGATGCCGCAGGCCACTCGACCGGCTGATGTCCTGTGGCTGCACCTGTTCTACCACGACCTCCACACTGCGCTTATGCAGGCCAAAGGCGCGACGGCGGCGGAGTTCAATCGAGCCGTCTACGAGCGACTGAAGTCCGGTGGGTACTATGTCATCGTCGATCACGCCACCGCCGCCGGGGTGGGCATGAGCAACGCCCAGTCGCTGCATCGGATTGACCCTGCGTCCGTGCGCGAGGAAGTGGAAGCGGCAGGCTTCGTACTGGACGCGGAAAGCACCGTTCTCGCCAACAAGAACGATCCGCACTCGGGCAAGGTGTTTGACCCCTCGATCAAGGGTAAGACCGATCGCTTCGCCTATCGGTTTGTGAAGCCCTAACGAGTCCAGCCGCCCACTTAATGTCGAGCTCGCCACTGGGTGCAAACAACTTGATGCGATCCGCAGGTTCCACGCGCCGAATTCGTGAGTAGGACAGGTCGTACGGACGTCACTTGCATCGTCGGGGCGTTGAATGGCCAAGACGGGCTTTGCGGTCTACCTTCTGGCTCGCGAGGTCGAATGACTTTCGGTTAAGGCCGCGGCCTAGCGCTAGAGTTTTGCGGGTGCAGGCGACTCTCTTGCGCTCGACCAGTCTTTCAGATGCTCAACGAGCCAGCGGCCAGCTGGACCAGGAGGCGCTGCGGCTGGGTAGACGGCAGAAATGGTCAGCATGGCGCCGGCGCGCGGGACACCATCGACGTCAAGGGCGACCAGGTCACCGGAGGCAATGTCTTTCTCCACCATGTGAAGAGGCATCCCTCCCCAGCCGACACAGTCCTTGAGCAACGCATATTTCGTGGACAGATCGGCCAGGCGCCAGGTCGTAGACGATAGGACCCCGTAGTCGCGGCCAGCGAGCAGCTGTGAACGATCGGTCAAGACCAGTTGCACGTGCTTAGAGAGTTCCTTCTTGGGGATATGGCCCTCGAAGTTTGCAAGCGGGTGGCCACGCGCAGCAACCATCACCAACGGGACGGTGCCGAGGCGGTCGACAGCCAGCGACGGGAAGTCGATTGGGAGTGAGGCGAGGATTCCCAACGTGCAGCGCCCCTCCAGTACCGGCTGATACCCAGCACCCAAACCCTCCACGAAGATCCGTAACGGCGTCAACGGGAAGCGCTTGGTGAACGCTCTGGCTGCCTCGCTGATGGCGGCAGTGGGAAAGAAGACATCGAACACCACGGAGAGCTCGGCCTCGACCCCCGAGGCCATGAGCTTTGCCCGAGCTTTGAGAGTGTCAACACCCGACACGATGGCCCGCGCATCCGCAAGAAGGAGCACGCCTTCAGGCGTTAGTTTTGGGAAACGCCCTGACCTGTCGAATAGTGTGATGCCGATCTGCTCCTCCAAAGCACTCACCCAGCCGCTGACTGCGGACTGCACGCGGTTCAAGCGTCGAGCCGCCGCGGAGAAGCTTCCTTCGTCCACCGCGGCGATGAATGTTCTAAGCTGGTCGAGGGATACGCCGTCGAGCATACAAGCCTTTATCTATCTCTGAGAGGGATGTCTCGCATCGCAATATACCGGCTTCTCAGAGTGGGTGGAGGCACTGCACGGGGCCAGAAAGAGTTTCGCGAGGCCTTGCTGGACGCCTACGCCGGTCGTTGCGCCATCACCCAATGCGACGCAACGGCCGTGCTCGAGGCCGCCCACATTACCCCCTACGCTGGGGAGCACACGCACCGGCGCGTCAACGCGCTGCATGTCCCGCTTCGCACACCGCCGATTCATTTCGAAAATTGAGTGTCGCTGGCTACGGCACATGCCGACCCTCAACGGCCAGTCCGAGCAATGTCGCTCAATGTCCGAACCTGGAAGGTTAGCCGCCGTGTGAAGAGATGAACTCAGCGTGATCAACGCAATTGTTCGTCAATTGTCCTCGTCAGCGGCGATTCCACGTCGCCCGTGTGTTTCGTCTGCATGGGCTCGATCAGCACGATCCAGCATTCCTCATCGGCGACCGGGTTGTGCCGCGTACCGCGCGGCACAACATGCATCGAACCTGCAGGCAAATCGACAACGCGGCCGCCTTCGTATTCGATCTTCAGATGCCCGCGCACGACAAAGAACAATTCGTCCTCATGCGCGTGGTCGTGCCACACGAGTTGGCCGCGCACTTTTGCGATCTTCACGTATTGATCGTTGACCTGCGCGACGACTTTGGGCGACCAATAGTCGGACACGTCGCCAAACGCGGATTCGAGGTCGAATGATTCGGCGAAGGGGTAAACAGCCATGATTATCTCCAGGTCGGAATGACGGGTGCGGCGAGCAGCATGCTACGAAGCCCCGGGGCGGCCGCGAACAGAACAAGCAGCAGAATCGGGGGGATCGTTTCGCATCCGGGTGAACGAGACTAGCACTGTACGGATCGCCGACGCATCGTCAAAGGCAATAATGTTGATGCAATCCATTACGAGACATAATGTGTCGATGACACGAAACCTCGATCTCGATCTGATCCGCACCTTCGTCGCCGTAGTCGATAGCGGCAGCATGACTGTCGCCGCAAATCTTCTGCACATGACGCAGGGCGCCGTCAGCCAGCAGGTGAAACGCCTCGAAGACGTGCTGGACTGTCTTCTATTCGTGCGCAAGACGCGCAAGCTGGAACTGTCGCATCAAGGCGAGCAGTTTCTCGTCAAGGCGCGCCAACTGCTGCGGCTGAACGACGAAATCTGGGCCGATATGACCGGCCAGCCGCTGCGCGGCCGCCTGCGCGTCGGCGTGCCCTACGATCTCGTAACGCCGCTTGCGCCCGCGATGAAAGCATTCGCCGAAGCCTATCCGCACGTGGAGATTTCATTGGTGTGCGCAGCGTCGCCTGAATTGAACGAGGCGGTGAATAGCGGTCGCGTGGACGTGTCGCTGGTCGAATACGTCGGGAGCGAAGCCGAAGGCGAAGTTATTCGCGTCGAACCGCTGGTGTGGGTGAAGGGACGCGGCAGCGATGCGTGGCAGAAGCGGCCGCTGCCACTGTCGATGGTAGACGAACGTTGCGCGTTCCGTCCGGTGGTGCTCGGCGCGCTCGCGAACGAGGGAATTGCGTGGCGCACGGTGTTCGAGAGCGGCAAAAGCCGCCCCATAGGGGGTACTCAGGATTCTCCGGAACGGTCACACGCACCAGCCGAATTTGGCCAGAACGAGCAACGCGGGTACCCCCTCGCGGTCAGTGACTTGCGCCGACGGACGACGGTGCGCCCGATTGCGACCCCGTGCTGTCGCTGCCGCCGTAAGCCGTGTTCGCATTGCGGTCGGCGCCTTGACGTTCAGCCCGTTCAGCCCAGACTTTTTGTACCTGCTGACCTTGTGGCGTAGCGCCCCAGTCATACCCGACCGGTCCAGCGGGACCGGTTCCGCCGCCACCGCTCCCGCCCGCTGCGAAAGCAGGGGCCGCGATGGCGGTCGAAGCCGCGATCAGGACAGCGGCGATGAATTTGGTATTCATGACGTACCTCCAATAGAGAGTTTCGGCTTTGCCAAGAGGCTGCAGAAGGAACCACAACTTCGCGTTACAGCAACATGGCAGTCAGTGTATACCCTTACTATTGGATTTTTATGTTGATAATTTGAATATACAATTATTCGAACAACAACAATCTTGGGAAACCCCTCCGGACGGGGGACTCACTGGGGCGCAATCGGCTCCTAAGGCGCGCGATGGGTGGGCCATGCCCGTTCCAGCCCCACGTCTTGTTTCACGCCATTCTGCAAGACCGACTTCTTACGGGAACCCGTCGCGGCACCAGCCCCCCCATGACTAAGCCAATCGAGCGCAGCAGTGACATCATCATCCGCACTACCGCGCAACCTGGCGATAGCCTCAGCCACATCTTCGCCGGGCACAGCGCGCCGAATAGCCACGCCAACGGCAAGAATATCAATCATGACCAGATGCAGGATCCGCGAAATCATGGAAAGCTGGGACTCACGAATCTCAATATGATCCTTCCCCAGCGCCACCGTAGCGCGTTTAGCCAACGGAGTATTGCTAGACGTAATAGCAATCACCTGCGCTCCAGCCTGCATCGCCACGTCCAGCACACGCAGCAACTCCGGCGCACACCCTGACCTCGACACGGCAACAATCACATCGCCCACCCCAAGCAGCGCGGCCGACGCAGCCTGCATGTAGGGGTCGCCATAAGCAATCGTAGGGATCCCAAAGCGGAAGAACTTGTAGTGCGCATCCTGCACGATGACATTCGAATTGCCGAGCCCGTAGAATTCAATCCGGCGAGCGTCGTTCAACAGTTCGATCGCCCGCTCGACATGCTCGAAGTTCAAATGCTCACGCAATTGCAGAATCGCCGAGATCGTGTTGTCGAGCACCTTCGCGCCAAAGTCCGTCGCCATGTCGCCCGGGTGCACCTGGCTGTGACTCACCGGAATCGTCCCGGTCAACCCGGTCGCCAGCTTCAGCTTGAAATCGGACAATCTCGGCCAGCCCAGCGAGCGGCAAAAACGGATCACCGTCGACGTGCCTACTTCGGCCTTGCGTGCAATGTCGATGATCGGATCGTTGATGATCGATCGCGGATGATTCAACGCCAGATCCGCCACGCGCCGCTCTGCCGACGTCAACGCGTCACGCATCTGACGGATGCGTTCGAACACCGCCGTCGAATTCCCGCCCGCGCGATTCGACAACTGCTCCGCCAGAATCGCCGAGACGCCAAGCAACGCGGGATACTCGGCGGTGATCACGTAGGTCGGCACGTTCTTCAGATACGACTCGAAGCGGCCTTTCGCTTCGAAGCGCTCGCGGAACGACGAACGCTCAAGGAACTCGCCCAGCCGCGGCACCACGCCGCCGCCAATGTAGATGCCGCCCAGCGACCCCAGCGTCACCGCAATGTTGCCGGCGAAGGTGCCGAGGATGCTGCAGAACACCTCAACCGATTCCGCCGCCAGCGGCTCGCCATCGAGCGCGCGCTTGACCACGTCGGACGTGTCGAAGGTTACGCATTTTTTGTCGCGCGCTGCCAGCGCCCGATAAATGACTTCGATGCCTGAGCCTGCTGACACGCGCTCAAACGATACATGCGACCACTTGTTGCGCGCATATTGCAGCACCAGATCTTCGCGCTCGTCGGCCGGTGCGAAGGTGGTGTGGCCGCCTTCACTGTCCAGGGCAATCCAGCGGTCGGCGGCGGGGATCAGGCCGCCGACGCCGAGACCCGTGCCAGGGTTCAGCAGCCCGATCACGCTGTTAGGCCGCCGTGCGCCGCCGCCCACCTGCACGCGTTGCGAATCCGTCAGGCCCGGCAATGCCATCGCCAGCGCCGTGAAGTCGTTGACGACCAGCAACGTGCCGAAGCCCAGCGCGCGGCGCGTCGCCTCGATCGAAAAGGTCCAGTCGGGGTTGGTCATGCTGATCCGGTCGCCGTCGACCGGGTTTGCAATTGCAATCGCCCCGTGATTCACGCGGCCAATCTGCATGTCTTTCAGGTACTTCCTGATGACTTCGGCGATCCCCGGATAGTCGGCGCAGGGATATTCCTGCACCTGAACAATCTCCCCCGGTCCTGTCTCCAGCGCAAAGCGCGCGTTGGTGTCGCCGATCTCGCCTAGCAGCCTCGGTCCGTCGACGTGCTGGCCTGCACTCGGCACAGCGTTACTTTTCACACCAGTAGACATCGAGTCTCACTCCGTTGTCATTTGCCAGCGTTGAGATGGCATTTTTTCCACCCGGGGCGAGCCGGACATTGCTGGGGTGGTCAAACGAGACGAAGTCGATAGCGTCGAGTGCGAGGGCGTAACCACGTCGGAACGCGATCGACTCAAGAAGCCGATCTGCAAGGTATTGAAGATTTCCCCAACAGGGTTTGCGCGGCGTGATTCACGGCAACCGAGTAAGCACAACCATCCCCGAAGTTCCGGCCCCACGTCCGCTGGACCGAGTCAACCGTCAGTTCACGGCTGACGGGCCGAACCAGTTGTGAGTTGCGGATTTCACGTACCTCTAGACGTGGGAGGGCAGCCTCTGTGTGGCGTTCGTGATCAACGCGTTTGCCCGACCCATCGTCGGCTGGCGTGCCGGCCCTTCGATGACCAGGGGCTTCGTTGTGTTGTGGACGCTACTGAACAGGCCCGTTCCGCTCGCCGGCCGATGCAACCGCTCGGCTTTATGCCGCCCGCGGAAACTGGAGCAAACACTAATACCAGCAACGCAGCAATATCTCTGCTGCACGGGTATTGTCTTACACCAATCAGCCTCCAGGATTATCGGGTTGCGGTTTAACTGAAATTCTCAATTTCAATTTTCGCATGTAATGTCGCTTTCGGCCTGGTTGTTAACCAACCGCGCACAATCATGAAACGCAACTCGAAATGTGCATCGCGACGCATCTACGCGCATGCTACAGCAAATCGACCACCACTTATATTACCGGCCTGTCGCATGATTTTACTTGTTCGCATGCAATCGTCCCTGGTCGCGCGAACTCTTGCATAAAACATATAAAGATGCGTGATTTTTTAATCTATTTTTGCCAACAACAATAACAATCTTTGGCGGCACGCCTGGCGAACCGTGCCCCTTTTCCCAGGAAACCCTAACCCCTTTGTACATAGGCTTCCACGCCGCTTGCCGCCGGACGGTAGACGCTGAGTTGCATCGAACTGCGGCCCGAAATGTGGTTAACGGTATAGCGACGCCTAAATATGAGCATCAGAAAATTAAAACATTATTTATATTTCCAGTTTATTACTGAAATTTACATGACCATGCACTATCGCCGTCATCCGCATAAATACCTTCACTGACAATCCATCAGCCGCATAAATCTCCTGGTAAATGTCTATCGCGCCACGCGCTACTCTCATCGATTTTGAGTGTCAATAGTGACAATCCTTGGCTCTACACCCAGGTAACTTTAATTCCCTTGTTATACGAGGCTCTAGAACTTCACGACGATCCGCTTACACGGATCAATATTGCAATTTCGCCACACCAGTCCATCTGATATCGATTTTTTTGTCCGACTCTCGGGTATTCTCTCAACCAGTCAGTAGGCAAAGTACGAAAAGAAAGTTATTTGAAAGTAGTTTGACTACGCAAACAGGGGCGATGGCGGCCGACGAGCGATCCACGTGACGCAAAGATAGCCTCAGGCCACATGGTCACGACAACACATCCCGGTCGGTCTAACTGCCTCCCTGGTATGAGATGTCTGTTCAGGCGCCCGTGGTGCCCGAACACCATTAGTAGTACTTCTGGTTTTTCTTTTTAACAGGATATGGAGGAGACGATGAAAAAAGCTTTACTCGCCGCTGCGCTGATGTCAGCTGGCGTCATTGCGCACGCTCAAAGCAGCGTGACGCTGTTCGGCCGCCTGGATGCGGGTGTTGAATACATGAGTGGAATACCTAGCACGACTGGGTCGGGCTCCACGTCTCGCGTAAAACTGGAAAGCGGTGACTGGGGTACCAGCCTCTGGGGTATGAAGGGCGTGGAAGACCTGGGCGGTGGCTTGTCCACCGTGTTCCACCTGGAAGGTTCTTTCAGCACAGCGACGGGTGCCCTACCCGGCGGCGGCGAACTCTTCAATCGTTATGCATTGGTTGGGCTCTCGGACACCACGTACGGTACCCTGACCTTGGGTCGCGAGCTGACCCTTGATGGCGAGGACCTTTGGGCATATGACCCGTTCGCCCAGTCCTCGTGGTCGTCAGCATCGCTGGTACGTGGCCGCAACTGGCAGGCCTCGAGCAACAACATCAATTACGACTCGCAAACCTTCGGCGGCTTCGCAGCGCGCGTCCAGTACTCACTGGGTAACACCACGAACTTTAACAATGGCGCTACGGGCAACGGCGGTCAATTTAACAATGAAGGCCGTTCAGACGCTGTGGAACTCAAGTACAACAACAGTCTTGTCCAGCTTCGCGCTGTCTATGACGAAGTCCGCAATGTGAACGGCGGCCTTGGCGACGCAACGGACGGTGTATGGGCTTCCTCACGCGAATATATGGCTGGCGGCAACCTGATCCTAGGGCCATTCACGCTGAACGCCATGTATGACGGCTTGCGTAGCTCGGGGGTGAACGGCGCCGCGACTGGCGTTGCGACGACAGCAAACCAGGAATACGGCGGTGTGACCTGGCATGCTACGCCGGCCGCGCAGTTGATTGCCGCCGTGTACCACGTCAATGCGAACAATGGCGCAGGGAACGCAACCATGTACACGATTGGCGGTTCGTACAACCTCTCCAAGCGCACTTTGCTTGACATCCAGGTCGCTAGCGTGCGTAACAGCAGCAATGCTACCTTCAGCCTCGAGGCCAACCTGCCGAGCACTCCGGGAAACCCGCAAGCGGACAACCCGCTTCCGGGCCACAGCCAGACTGGCGTGTACGCAGGTATCGAACACTCGTTCTAATCGAACAGTGTCAATTTAAGACCCGAGAGGAACCACGACGAACCATGATAATAGGAGAGACATAAATGAAAGCATCCCAGGCAATCAAGGCCATCAGTGGCGCGCTCATCGTAATGGCTTCGCTCAACGCGTATGCGCAAAGCAGCGATGCGACGGCTGCACCCGCCACGACAGCTGCCCCGAGCGCCAAGGCAACCAGGGCGGCCAACCGCGCTCTGCAACGCAAGGTGCTTAAGGCACTGGCCAGGGCGAAGGGCTTGACCGCTGACAACATCACAGTCCGTGCACGCGACGGTGCAGTGACGTTGGAAGGTCGGGTGAGTGAGCAAGCGCAAAGCGACATAGCTACGCAAACCGCTCAAGGAGTAGCGGGCGTGACGTCCGTGAAGAATGCACTGGAGATCCGTGCACAGTAGTGCTTACCAGACCGGGCACAACCCTGCATGGCAGAGGGTTGTGCCCGCTTCAGTTCCAGACGGGTTTGCTTCGACCGCCCCGCCCTCACGTCGATCCGCGAAACTGCGCCGCCCCGGGAATCGAAGTAGTGGCCGCCACACTAGCGCAACAATCACTAGCAGCGGCATCGCAGCTATTTTTTCACGCCACGGAGATATAAGATACAGTCGCCAAATACGCTACAGTGCGAACCAATGAGAGATCAGGATTGAAAGACACCTTCGAAGAACGCCTGACGCGAGCGATGAACCTTCGTGCATCTGGTGAATATGAGGCGGTCCTCGCCCTCATGATTGAATTGGCCGGCGAAAGACCCGAGAGCGCCTTTGTGCAGTATCAAGCAGCCGCCATTCACGATCGATTAGGGCTCGAAAAGGCAGCAGTGCCTTACTACGAAAAAGCCCTGGCACTCGGCTTGAGCGACCCGGAGGACGAAGCCAACGCCTATCTGGGGCTCGGTAGCACGTATCGCACACTTGGGGACTACGAAAATGCGAGACGGGTGCTGATGTGCGGTCGTGGCAAATTTCCGTCACATCGATCCTTCGACGTCTTCCTCGCAATGACGCTGCACAATGTGGGCGAGCACACGGAGGCAATGAGACTTCTCCTGCTGCTTATCGCGGATACCAGCGGCGACGCAGAAGTGGTCGCTTACAAGAGAGCGATCGCATTTTATGCGGAAAACATCGATCGAATCTGGCCGGGCGACGACGATAGCGATTAGACCCCTCCTCCAAGATCTCATCGAAGGACTCTTCATGGCCGAACACCGTCTCATGCAATTCCAGATCTAGTTCCAACGGCTTCACGGTCGCAGTCGAATGATAGGAGCTGCGAGGTCTGAGTTGTCTACGACAACCGTCGCCGCGCTTTCGGCCGACACTCATCCAGATAGAGCTTCTGTCCTTCAACGATCTCCGTTTCAGTCTCGCTTACGTTTTATCGCTTCCGAACCGAGACATCAGGTAACCACCGAGGATCAGGGCGGCCCCTATCGCGATTGCCGCGCCGCAGACTCTTTCGAATCCATCGCCGTGGATCGCCACGATCGCGGCGGATATCACCATGAGACCCGCTGCGACCGGCATTAAGCTAGCAGCCTGCGATACATCAGCTTTTCCAGTCATATACCTTCCCTTGTAGAGGCTGCTACCGCGCGGGACGGACGAGTCACTTGAGACCAGTGCGTCATCTAATCAGCTTGGGAAAGTTGAAAGACGTTTCCCTCGGGGTCTTCTCCGTCGCACATCAATTGCGCGAAGCCATCGTAGCGTTTCAAGTCACGCATCCGGACACCCCTACTCAACAGTTTCTCGCGCAACTCCGATAGCCCTGACTCCACCGAAAAGACAATTTTTGCGTTCGAAGTGTTGGGGTGATGTGGTCGTTCGCGATAGGGCTCGCCAACTCTGTGGAAAGCAATCTCAATCTCACCGGCTTTCAGCACAGCCCATTCGCTTTCGATTTCTTCGGTGACCGGAAACCCGAAATGGGTCTGATAGAACGACTTCAGCAACTCGACATCACGGACGTAAAGTATCAACCTGGACATGGAAACCGGCATTGGACTCTCCCCGAATATGCTGAGATTGACGACTCTTCCGGATTGTCGTTGATTTTGATGGAGCAGTCGACGGGCCGTGCGTGGTCGAACTGAGCCCGATGACGACCGTCTCAGTTCGACCCATCAGAGACCTTCAGTTTTCCCGAAAGCGGTCATTGCCACCATCGCTCGCTCGACAGGGTGTGGCGCCGATGGCATTTGGACAACCCTGAGGAACTATCACTTCGCTAAGCTCCGAAGTGCTCCCGCGCAAAATCCAGAAAGCTCCTCAACTTGGGCGTCACGCGGCGATCACGCGCATATAGAACATGTAATGGCCGCGAAGGCGCCTGATAGTCCGGAAGCACCACAACCAGACTGCGCCGATCGAGTTCGCCCTTCACCAGTTCCACGGGTTGAAGCATGACCCCGACGCCCGCCACGGCGGCCGCCAGCAGCACCTCACCATGGTCTCCCATGAACCGCCCCGAGACCTGCACAGCGACGCGGCCGTCAGGGCCATCAAACGTCCACTCCGATCGTAGTTCCGTATGCGTAAAGCCAAGACACTCATGGTGCTCGAGATCAGCGGGAACTGTTATGCGCGGGTTTGCAGCAAGATACGACGGCGAGGCGCAGAGCACTAACCGGTATGGAGCCAGTGGCTGAGCAATCAGGCCGCTATCCCCCAGTTCGCCAATCCTGAACACGGCGTCATAACCCTCGTCAATCAGATCGACAGCTCGATTCGACAGAGTCACGTCAACTGCGACCTGCTGAAACGCCTTAATGTACTCCGGCAACTTAGGCGCCAAGGTGTGCATGCCGAAGCTCACGGGCGCATTTATCTTCAGACGGCCCGTCGGCACTGAACGGGTCTCGGCCACGAGGCTTTCGGCCGCCTCGACTTCCGCGAGGATGATCTTGGCGCGTTCGTAATAAGCCCGGCCGATATCCGTCGGGCTTTGCCTGCGCGTCGTTCTGTTCAGCAAACGCACGCCAAGACTCTGTTCCAACACCTGGACGTGTTTTCCGACCAGTTGTGGCGACATCTGAAGCGCATCCCCAGCCGCCGAGAACGAACCCAATTCCACTGCTTTCGTGAAAACGCTGATACCTGTGAGGCGGTCCATTCGAAACGTCCTGTTGTGAATGTCCAAATATATCACGCATTTATCTCAATGGATTTGCAGTCTAGACTTGTTGCAGTTGTCGTAAGCGGGCTGAACCCGGCACGTACGCGACCTACCGCAACTTGCTCCGCCTCTCGTTTGGCGGCGCGCGCAAACGACGCCGTTGCCGGCGGCCACGCTCACTTACAAGGTTCAAACCATGTCCGCCGAATCGAACAAACTGTTGATGTCCCGCTTTGTTGAATTCATCAATACAGCCAGCGAGGCGCTTGCCGAAGAGCTTGTTGATGCCGATGCAATCTTCCACGCCCCCGTCAGCCCGGATCCTTTCATTGGACCGCGCGGGTACATGGAAATCCTCGGCATGATGCGCTCTGGTTTCCCCGACATTCAATGGACGCTCGAAGAAATGATCGCGGAAAACGATACGGTTGCTGCACGTTTTATCATGCGCGGTGCTCACCAATCCACCTTCTTTGGCGTGCCCGCAAGCGGAAAGAAGATCGAGGTTCAGGCGGTGAACTTCTATCGCTTTTTCAACGGAAAAATTGTCGAAGAACGCGGGCAACCTGACCTGTTGGCCCTCTTGCAGCAAATCGGCGCGGTTCCAGCCTGAGCGGAAGATAGTCGCGCCTGCCGCTCGCCCCTGGTCGGATGCATCAAAGGCCAGGGTGCCGAACCCTTGTCCGGCGGCGCCCGTCTTTATTCTGTGTCGTGTGAAAGAGATGAAGACAGCTCGCGGTGGGCATTCGCCTGAGCGAGCAAGGTGTTCGCCTTGGATTCAAAAGCCTCAACTGCATCCGCGCCAGCGGCGAAGCGAGCGGGCGGCTCTTCCTGTGCGGTCAACTCCACTAGCGCGGCGGCAAGTTTGCCCGGATCGCCACCCTGCTTGCCGTTCATGCCTTTCCATGCAGTCACGGTCTCCTGAGTGCGGGCCGCATAGTCATCAATGGAGAGTTCGGCGTAGGTCGTTGAGTCTGCGCTGAGGAGATCTGTTCGGAAGAAACCAGGTTCCACCAGCATGGTGCGAATGCCAAAGGGAGCAATTTCCTGGGCAAGCGACTCTGTCCATCCTTCTATGCCAAACTTTGCAGCGGCATATGCACTGCAAAACACGCCAGCAGTAATGCCAGCCGTCGATGAGATTGTGACTAACAGGCCCGAGTGCTGCCTGCGCATCACCGGCAATACAGCCCGGGCAACATTCATCGGGCCGAACAGAAGCGTTTCGAGCTGACTACGCACTTGGGCGGGGCTAAGCTCCTCGAAGAAACCCCCATAGAAGTTGCCCGCGTTGTTGACCAGCACG
Organism: Paraburkholderia sp. GAS38; assembly: GCF_050434965.1. Classification (NCBI taxonomy): domain Bacteria; kingdom Pseudomonadati; phylum Pseudomonadota; class Betaproteobacteria; order Burkholderiales; family Burkholderiaceae; genus Paraburkholderia; species Paraburkholderia sp. GAS38. Next base: position 478,596 of record NZ_JBNDJO010000004.1, read on the forward strand.
TCAATGCGACCAAACCTCTGGACGGTAGTTGCGACGGCGGCCTCGGCATCCGCGGGGCTGGTCACGTCCAGCTGGACGACCAGAAGATTATCGTGATCGCCGACGGCGTTCCTGACCTTTTCAGGATTGCGGCCGGTCGCCACAACATTGTGGCCGGCCGCCAATGCTGCCTTGGCGATATCCACGCCCATGCCGCGGCCGGCGCCGGTAATCAGCCACACTTTCTTGCTATTCATACGTGGGTCCTCTCTGTTCTTGATGCCCCAAAATTCGAGCATCGGATATGAACTAACTGGCTTCAGTGTCGCGCGATTGGCACCGGGGAGGTTGCCGAAAGCGCCGAACATCTTGCCTAAACTGATGAAGCGCGCTTAAAGCCACGCGAATGGTCTTCTACCGGAGTAAAGTGTTTCCGTCGTCCTGGCATTAGAGATTGCGCATGAAATACCGAGGTTCCGAGCAAATGAGTACGACTACCACACGCACGCACGGCCTCGCGCGAGCCATCGCCCGCTTTGCCCAGTCTGACGGCGACTACGCCACAGCCATACCAACCCTTTCCCTTCACCGCCGGAAGGGGCCAACCGAGCCGTTGCACTGCATCTTTAGCCTCGGGCTGGGCGTCGTTGCCTAGGGCCATAAGCAGGCATTGGTAGGAAAAGAGGTGGTGAACTACGGGCCCGGCCAGTCGATGCTGGCAAGCGTCGACCTGCCTGTGATTTCGCACGTCACCCGCGCGGGTATTGAGGAACCGATGCTGGGTCTGATGCTGACACTAGACAGCCGTGATATCGTGAAGACAGCTACGGAAATGCAGTTGCCGGCTCCGCCTCGAACGCCAGCTTTCACGCCCATCACGATCGAAACTCTTGACGATGCCCTGATCGGCGTCCTGATCCGGCTGATCGAATTGCTGGACCAACCGGCATTGGCTCCGCAATTGGCGCCGCTCTTTCAGCAGGAAATCATCGTGCGGCTTCTCGCTGGCCCCCACAGTCCGCAGTTACAGCACCTTGCAGCCAACGGATCGCCGAGCCAACAGATCGCCAGGGCCGTGACATGGCTCAAGCAGAATTTCTCGAAGGGACTCCAGGTGGATGACCTGGCCGCGCACGCGCACATGAGTCCTTCGACGTTCCGTCAGCATTTCCGCAACATCACCGGAACAAGTCCTCTGCAATACCAGAAGCAGCTGCGCCTGCGGGAGGCGCGGCAGATGATGCTCAACCTTGGCATCGACGCGGGTAGTGCCGCGATCCAGGTGGGCTACGAGAGCGCCTCGCAGTTCAGTCGCGAGTACAGCCGTCTGTTCGGCGCGCCTCCGCAGCAAGACGTGAGGCGACTGCGGCTGTCGTGACGCGCACGTTCACGACCGGCAGGAAGCGATTGTTGACGATCCAGGTCACGGGGCCGAACGGCTGCTTGTGGCCGAACGCGGTCTGACATGCTCCTGCGCCCATAGACCGGATTTTATAGTTGCTCAGTCAAGGGGGTCGGCAGCACGTCCTAGCTCAACAAGCTCAAGATTGAATTCCTCCAACCTCCAAGATCTAACAACGACAAATCCGAACGCCACATAGAGTGCGATAGCAGGACTATTTCGTGCCCCGGTCGAAACCGTGAGTGGTTCCGCACCGACTTCCGCCAGAAGAGTCGACATTAAGGCGCTCGCAACGCCTCTTCGCTGATAGCTCGGGCTCACCGTCATAGACGAGATGCAGGCCGGAGCCTGATCATTGGTCGCCGCTATGCTCGCAACGCCCACCATGGCATCGTCAATCCATGCTCCGAAGAAACGATCCTCCGAGCGGAGGATATCTGCCACGTTCCGATCTAGTGGCGGAAAACGCTCGACGCCAAGCAACGCGGCTTCTTGTCGATAGGCTGCATGCTGTACCGCAAGAATCGCCTCAGCAACGTGAGGATTTCGATGATCAAGAATAGTGGTATGGATCGGGCGCATGTTGATACGGGAGGTCTCACGGTTAGGCATCGTCTCATGCGACTGAGTACAAATTGCCTTGAAGATATGTCGACGATCCCGGCCCCTCTTGCGAACGGCCGAAACTGGCCGAACTGAGCCCGATGGTGGCCGGCACAGTTCGACCCTGAAGCTACGACTGCACATATCGAGACCGGACACTCAAATGACGTCTCGAAGGTATCTCGGCGTTAAGGGGGCATTTCCACCTGCCTTCGCTCTAACCGGCCAGATGCCGGGTCGCTTGAGGGAGTCGTTGTCTACACGGAGATCCATCTGACAGAATCCTCGAGCGGCGCGCGATTCGTTCGATATGAATTGGCAGGATGCGCTTCATCGGCATACCCGAAGGAAATTGCACACACCATCTTTCGGTCCTCACCCAAGCTCAATTCTCGTCGGACGACCGTCGCATACGACGACAGTGCAGCCTGGGGAATTGTCGCTACACCGCTGGCATGCGCGGCAAGCAGAAAATTGCTGACGTAACATCCACAGTCGATTGCGCCGTAGACCCCTAAAGCCTCGTCCGTGGTGACAATTGCGACATGCGGAGCGCCAAACAATCGAAAGTTCTCCAGTGTCTGTCGAGTGTAGGCGGCCTTATCACCTCGCTCAATTCCCAACGCACTGTAGAGTTGAAATCCGCTCTCGCGTCGTCGGTCTAGATAGACACCGCGGTATTCGCGCGGAAATACAAAGTCGGGTTCCTGCGGCTCTTCGCTTGACGCATGTTCGTATAGTATGCGCTTGAGTCGCTCAGTACCCTTACCCTCCGTGATCGTGACATGCCATGACTGACTGTTGCACCACGAGGCCGTCCGTTGAGCTGAAGCGAGAATTTTCTCAATGACATCTCGGGACACTGGCTCCGACCGAAATGCCCGACAACTATATCTCTCATCGAGAAGTCGTCGCACTACTTCCAGATCATGACTGTCGCGTGCGCGGGCCGGTAGTTCTTCTGGTCCAGAGGAATACATGGAGACTCCCGATTCTGTTGGAATTGCATCGATGGACTCGTGATTGTCGACGATTCGCGACGGTATGTCGAAGGGCCGTTTATGGCCGACCTCTGCCTGACGCGGCCGGCTCAGTTCGACCCAGCTTGTGTGAAAACGCACGCTGATCGTCTAAACTGAAGTAACGCATTCAGATCGGGCGGCCACATGAAGCGATTCGTTGAAGGAGAAGACCGTACGCAGGCTGTCCTGCTGCCCGAGTATCTCGAAGACTATGTCTCCGATGACAATCCGGTGCGCGTAGTCGACGTCTTTGTCGATGAGCTTGATCTCCGTGATCTCGGCTTCGACGGAACCGCGCCCGCAGCAACGGGGTGGCCCTTGTGCGAGGAAAGTATGAGTGCTGCCTTGGAGCATCATCTCATCCAAGTTATACAAAAGAATCGGTGGAACCAGCTAATTCTGAGTCGAGCAGCACAACTTGGCCTTGAGGATTGGTGGCTAACCGCCGGCTGCATTGCGCAGTCCGTCTGGAATTTCGCTTGCGAACGGGATTTCACTCCGGCATTCGGGATTACGACCTGTTCTACTACGATCCGGATACGTCTTGGGATGCGGAAAACGACGTCATTTGCAAAGCGAGGCAAATATTTTCTGACGTCCCTGTCGAAGTACAGGTCCGCAACCAAGCCCGTGTCCCATTGTGGTACGAGCAGAAGTTTGGAATCCCGTTTGGCCTCGTGACCCGAGCTTCGGATGGCATAGATCGATTTCCATGTGCCACTGTTGCGATCGGTGTCAAGCGCCTGAATGAGAACTTTGAAGTCTATTAACCGTTTGGCCTGAAGGCCCTGTTCGAAGGTGATCTCAAGCCTAATCGGGTACTTCCTATAGCGGGTGTGTACGCCGAAAAAACTGGGCGCTGGAAGCGCGAGTGGCCGCATCTTCACGTAGAGCCGTGGTAGGACGGCGACCCGCAATAGATGAACCGGACTCGGTTCGCTGCGACTGTGACCAGCCCGTGCCGCAGGTCGATTGTTGACGATGTAGACGGTGGCGTCGAATGTCGCCTCCTGGCCGAACCCGGTCCGACGCTGAACATCCGTACTCGACCCACAAGGGACCTTCGGCTTTCCCCATAGCGCTCACTCGCCAAAGATATTTGGCAATCGCTAGAATATCCCGCAACTCCACAGAGAGAGAAAACACAATACTATGGCTTGCGAATTGCATATCCTGGACGCTCAAGGTCGACTCCCTGCGTTGCATGACCAGCTTGGCGAACTGTTTCGGCTCGCCGTAGCCGAAGTCGAATCTTATCTGCCTATCGATAGGGTGGATTGCTCCGTTTACTATGACCCGGAGGCCACCATTCCGGAGGTCGGGATCGGCGCATACACGGAAAGCCCATTTCGTATCTCGCTTGCGCTTGACCCTGAGAACCCAGCATTTCACCGCAATTTGGCGATTGAATTTGTCTCGGCGTTTGCTCACGAGTGTCATCATGCGGTTCGCATGCAAGGTGTGGGATATGGCAGCGCGGTTGGTGAAGCCTTGGTCTCTGAAGGATTGGCGTGTCATTTCGAGTCCCATTTCCGGGGCGGAGCGGCGCCGTTTTACGCTCGGGCGTTGGCAGCAACTGAACTGGCGCGAGTGGCTCGTCTCGCAGCGGATCGTTGGGGCGAAACGCCCCATGATCAAGGTCTTTGGTTTTTTGGCAAGGACGCAAATCTGCTTCCGCTTTTCGCCGGCTATAGCATCGGTTACAGCATTGTCGGGCGAGGAATCGACCAACTGGGGCAGTCGGCTGCGCAGCTTGTGAATGAGTCTGCCGAATCGTTTCGTCCACTGCTTGCCGAGTTGGCTTGACGACCGCTTACACACACGTCTCGACCTTTTACAGGAACGAGCGAAAGAACTCGTGAATTGACAGTTGCCAAAGCAGCGGTTATCGATGATCTAGCGGTCCAATATGACCGACAGAAAGTGGCCGAACTGGGTCCGACAGTCTTTTCAGTCGTCTAGCACAATGCGATAGCGAAGAGTTTCAGCGAATCCATAGGCGGCCGTTTTTTTGAACCGTTCGACCAGGACACCACTGCATGCTGCGATTACCCGCTGTGAGGCTATATTTTCAGGATCAACCGTTAGCTCGACGTAGGACAAGCCTTGTAGCCTCGCTTCGCCCAGCATCAAATTGAGCGCCTGCTTGGCGTAGCCGTTGCCTCTCTTCCACGGCACGACTGAGAAGCCGATATGCCCGAGTACATACGGAGGTAATTCGGCAGTTCCAGCCTGCCAACGAAATCCGATTGCACCGCTAACATCGCCGTCCCAAATCCATCGAACAATGCTCGGCAGACGGGCGACGGTCGATCCGTCTGGCAAAGGAATCGGGCCGCCCGATGCGGTCGGATCATCCAGGCTGTTGACAAATGCCTCCGCGTTTAATTCGATAGCGTGCAACTGTTCGCGCGCAGCGACCTTCTTCCGAACATTGTCAGGGGACCATCCCGCCTCAAGGGCAGAAACGTAGCTTGGTAGCAATGCAGTCGTAGGCCTCAAGAGTTCAATTTCGGTCATCATTTTGTTCGTGTCATGAGCAATGATTGTCAACAGTCTAAGCGATGGCCTCGAGTGCCTCAAAATGGCCGGCTACTGACTCCTGCCATGAGATCGAAGAACTATGGAAAGCCCTTGGACGCGAGAACGCAGCGCCTCTACGAGCGTCGCGACAACGGCATGATTAATTGGCGCGGTGGTTTTGAAATCAATGACAGTACCGGTTTTTCCCGTCGAGCCGATCATCACCGCAGGGCCGGAAGGTGCTCCATAGCTATAACTCTGCGACCAAACCTCGCCATCTCTCATGCTGGTGAACTTCAATGATCGGCACGCAAAGTTGGCGACCGCCGGGCCTAGGGAACCGTGTTCGCCCCAAACTAACTCGCGAAGAATCGCGTCAAATGCCGGACTTGAAGGAAGACATGGATAGAAGCCGGTAAGTGCCCGTTCGGCATGTGCGAGCGTGTCGCCCTTATCCGGCGTCAATCTCATTCCCCGGCCCGTGTCGGTGAGCTTTCCTTCAGCGTCATTGAGTTCGAGAGCAATGCTTAAATTCGGCGTATAGCTATATTCGACAACGCATAGGGCGAGCAGCTGTGCACATACATCCGCTGGTGAAAGCTGCCGAGAAAGCTGAAGGAGTTCTTTGTGGTCCATTGTTCTCTCTCAATTGCGGGACGCCATTGATTTTCGGCGATCTGGGCTACCGTGTCGACGGTCCGCTGTTAGCCGACGTTGTGTGAAAACGCGCGCTGAATGCAACACGCTAAAAATTCGACCCTTCAGATCGCGCTGCATCGGCCTGGGCAGCAACTTGGGAAGGGTAAAGCGACGCCCGAAAGCGGTGCACCGAGTCCTACAACGGACAGCTCAGATCGCCCCGTTTGCCGTTCGACCTGGCGCAAAGCTGGACCTTCGGACCGCCGTTCAGGACGTTGCACGCAGAGCTTGAGAACCGCGCCGAGGGTACGTCCTATTGATGCCTGTCATCGAGCCTTTTATGCAGGTAGTGCCGCTCATGTTTGCCGCTGAACTCATCAAGTCGGCCAAACTCGCTATAGCCGAGCTTTTGATAAAAACCGAGCGCCTGAAAACTGAACGTATCGAGAAAGGCGTGCTTGCAGCCACGCTGACGGGCCTCGCTCTCTGCGGAATTCAGTAGTCGCGATGCATGTCCCGCGTTACGATGCGCCTCGCTGACCCATACGACGTGGACTTCGAGATATTGCCAGTAGGTATCAGCTAGCAAGCCGCCGATGATAGTACCGTCCGCGTCGCGTGCAAACACGCGCAACAACTTGAAGTCTTTTACGGCAAACGCGGCATTGTAGGCGCGGAGTTGCGATACGACGAAAGCATCATCGTCTTCATTCTGCACGTCGGTAACTTCGATTTTCATGATTGATTGGTGCGATACCCGGAGAGCGAAGAGTAGCAAAGTGACCTTGCACCGCGCAAACCGGTCTCTGGATTGTCGACGAACCACGCAAGATCGTCGAAAGGCGGCTCCTCGCCGAAGCTCGCCGCCGCGCTAATCGGCAGCACTCGCCTGATCCGGGCGCAACGCCGCGTTGCAATACCGCGTGCGCAGCGGCGTCCCTATTGGATATTCCCGCTCCAGTTCGGCCCCATCACCAACATAGCTTTCTTGACCTCTTGGGGCGTCAACTGTGCCTTCGGCAGGCTCTGTCCCAGCGCCTTTCGCGCATCGAACGGTGGCGGATAACCCGTACCTTGACGTTCCGGTACTTCGGCGACGTTAATCTTAGGCATGTGAGGCTCCGTATAGGCGGTCGGGACCCAGCAGGCGGGACCCGACATAAGCCTTCGCGGATCAAGGCTCAACCGGCTTCGGCGTTCCCCCTGCTGTCAAAAGAAACGCTGCGCATGAAGGGTCACGCCAGTACGTGTCGCTCACTTTCATCTGCTTGTCGAATCGCACCTGATACTGGCAAGCAACGATCTTCCCATCCCGGCGAAAATCGAACAGGTAGTTCCAGACGTGCCCGCCCACGAACCATTCGTGAAAATGAGGCGGTCCGAGCAGATCGAACATCTGGTCCTTCGTGAGTCCTGGCCCCACGTTGCGCAGGCTATTCAGGTTGACGAAGGTACCACCCGCCTGCGTCGCGGATTGAGGATCCGGAAACTTCGGCGGACCATCGGCAACGCAGCCCGCGATCAGTGAAAGTAACGTGATAGACAGCGCAAGATTCCATTGCATTTTCATGTTTGCATCTCTCATCGAACAGGCAGCCGCGCGCGAGACGGGCCGCAGCAAGAAGCGGAATGGCGTCACCCATGGTTATCGGAACGACGCCCATCGGGAGTTTCGTTCCACCGGCTACCACTGGTAGCCTGCACCCACGACCGCGCCATAGTAGCCTTGCGTATTGGTCGAGACCGCAGCCTTATAGATCCAGTGATTGTTATCCGAGATTGTAGAAATTCCGACCGCCTGCCCTGATTGGCCTCGATAGACGCTGCCGGCGACCGATACCATGCTTCTTCCCGGCCCCGAGGGTTGCGGCAACCCTGCGACCGCCATCGCAGTCGCGATTCCCCCGTCCGCGTCACGCTTCAACTGTTGAATCTGATTATCCGTATATGCGTTTGCCTGCGCGACGGCGCCCCCTAACTGCTGCACGTTGACGGCATCGGTGGGCGCAGTACCGGCGGCGACATTGGTGACCTGCCGCGGCGAATCGGCTGACCCTACCGACACCACGTTACTGCGACCCTCGTCGTTACTACCGGCGCCGATGGCCACGGAACTGGATCCTGTCGACGTCGCGCCCTGACCGAGGGCCGTCGAGCCGTTGGCGGTTGCCTGCGAGTTGTTGCCTACAGCCGTGCTACTGGTTCCCGAAGCAACGGCCCCCTGTCCGCCCGCCGCCGAATTGGATCCCGTTGACGCAGGCGGCGTCGTTGTCCCCGAGGTGGACGGAAAACCACCACCGCCGCCGTTCTCGTTGTTGATCAGCGTGGTCAACTGCTGCTGGACTGCCTGGAGCTGACTCACGTTGACTGCGTCGGTCCCGACACTCCCCGCCGCAACCCCTGTGATCTGCCGGTTGCCGATATTGACCTCCCCTGCTGAGGACTGCGGGCTGCTCAGACCATAAGCAATGTAGTTCGACAATGCCCCGACCGTCGTCACCGACCCGGCTCCCAGCGCGACACTGTTCGCATAGGTCGCGGAAGCGCCGGCGCCTAGCGCTACTGCGCCGGTGGCACTGCTTTGCGCACCAGAACCCAGCGCGACACCGCCCACCGCCGTGACGCTGGCATTCGCGCCCTGCGCGACAGACTGGGCGCCACTTGCGTTAGCACCGCTGCCCAGCGCGATCGCATCGGCCTGATTCGAACTCGCCGCCTCGCCGATCGCGACACCACCTGGCGCGTTCGAATTGACAATGGCGCCATTGCCAATACCCACGCCACTGTCGCCATTGACCACCGTGGTCGGTCCAACGGCAATCGACTGGCTGCCTACGGCCAGCGAGTCTGCTGCGGTTGAGTTGGCGTGAAAGTACTCGGTGGACGTGACTGCGAACGAGGACAACGCGCCGGCAAGTTGCCGGACAGTGACCGCGTCCTGCTGCTGCGTCCCGTCCGCGACATTGGTCAACTGGCGATACGCGTTTGTGGTTCCAAACGACACCGCGCCCAGCAGCGTCTCATCGGTGGTGTTATAGGGGATCACGTAACTACTACCCGTCGCAAGCGAACCTGACGCGGGAACAATCGCGCGGCTAGACACGGACCCTGAACCTATGGCAATCGCGCCCGCGACGGAAGCCGTAGCCTGCGCTCCCAGTGCCATCGCATTGTCAGCCGTCGCCTGCGCACCGTTGCCTGCCGCAAAGCTGGCTGTGCCACTTGCCACCGCCTCAGGCCCAACCGCGATGCTGTTAGTACCCGTTGCCTGACTATCCGCTTCTGTGGAGTCAGCATGGAAGTACTCGATGCCCGCACCGTTGTTAATGTTAGTGAGGGAGTTCTCGACGTTAGTAAGGCCAGTGTTCAACCCGCCAAGCGCAGCACCGACGTTGTTGTAGGTGTTGCCTTGCACGGTGTAGCTCGGTGCCGAGACGCCGCTGCCCGGCGTGTATGTCGAACCTCCGCCCAATGCCGAAGCGACCGTGGTCCCGGTCGCGTTGCCCGCGCTTGCCACAGAAAACAGTTGCGAGCCGTTGACCGCGTCGGTCGACGTCGCTGACAAGACACCCGCTGCGACGTTCTGGAGCTGCCGTTCCGATCCGGCCGCGCCGATCGACACGACAGAAGTGGGCGCGGTTGCCTCGGCCGTACCGCCCGTCATGTCGAACGTCCCGGTATGCGGTGCCGCGGTTGTAGACCCAGCGCCCAGAGCAACATCGTTCGCATTGCTGGCTTGCGCCCCATTGCCGATTGCCACTGAAGACGCTCCGGTAGAGACCGCAACCGGACCGACTGCGACGCTATTGGTACCGGTCGCCGTCGAATCCGCAAGCGTCGAGTTCGCATGGAAGTACTCGATCCCACCGCCAGTCAGTGAGTTATTGATGCTTTCCAGCGCACTGCCCACGTTGGTGTAGGTATTGCCGTCGATCGTATAGCTTGGCGCACTGATCGCTCCGGTCGAACTGTTGTAGGTCGCTCCGCCGCCCAGTGCGCTTGCCGTCGCGCTGCCCAGGTTGTTGACACCGGTTGCAACGGAGAACAGTTGCGATCCGTTGATCGCGTCGGTGCTGCTCGACGAGATCACGCCTGCCGCCACGTTCTGAATCTGGCGCTCGTTGCCCGCGCTACCTACCGAGACGACTCCGGAGGCGGTCTTCGCCACGCCCGCTGCGGTACCGCCATACAGTGCAGTGGTACCCGTGTCGGCAGCCGCCGTGCTCGAGCCTGCTCCCAGCGCCACGTCGTTTGCATTGGTCGCCACAGCGTTTGAGCCTAACGCCACGCCGTCGCCGGCCAGCGCGCGAGCCGTGTCGCCCAGTGCAACACCGCCGGCGGCCGCGGCGGTGGAACTGTTGCCCAGTGCCACCGAGCCCTGGCCCGTCGCGGCATTGAGATTACCCAACGCAATCGCACCCTGCCCGTTGGCCGTGTTGTCGGCACCCATCGCGACCGCGCCGTTGCCCGCGGCCGTGTTCGGATCGCCAATGGCCACTGCACCGTTGCCGCTTGCTGTCTGGCCTTCGCCGAGCGCCACCGCTCCTGTGCCGCTCGTGACCTGCGAGTTGTAGCCGCCCGCAATCGAGCCCGTGCCCGCTGCCGCGGCCACCGTGTTGCTGTAGCCCAGAGCGACGGTCGAGGCGGCAAGTGCCTGCGAATCTGCACCTATCGCCGTCGCCTCCGCCGCCGAGGCGATTGCCTGACCGCCGACGGCGGTTGTACCGGTGCTGCTGGCCGTCGCCGATCCTCCCAGTGCCGCGCTTTGTGCGCCGGACGCGGTCGCGTTGATGCCCAAAGCCGTGGAGTTATTGGCAGTTGCGTGGGTCCCAGGACCCAGTGCGACCGCGGACGTGCCGCTTGCCGTCGCCAGATCGCCCAGGGCGATGCCAAACAGGCTGGACGATACGGCGGACACGCCCATGGCAATAGAACTGGTTCCGCTGGCCGTCGACGTAGTCCCGAATGCCTGTGCGGATGTCCCGCTGGCGAGACTGTTAAAGCCAATGGCGGTCGCCTCTTCGCCAGTTGCCTGCGTACCCGAGCCAGGGACACCGGCGGTGCCGCCCACCCCGATGGCTACCGCACCGGTACCGGACGCGCCGCTGTTGACGCCTATCGAAACGGCGGATGCGCCACTGGCTGAGGCGCCTGAACCCAGCGCTACCCCGGCAGCGGCGGTAGTGGTCGTAATCGCCGCATAGCCAATAGCAACTGAATATTCGCCTGCTGCGGTCGACTGCGTGCTCAACGCAGTCGAATGATCCCCCGAGGCAACAGCGCCGGCACCGAGCGCCGTGGCGTTAGTGCTGCTGGCGGCAGCTGTAGATCCCAGCGCAACGCTGGATGATCCGCTCGATGCTGCATTAAAGCCAAGGGCCACCGCTTCATTTCCCGATGCGACAGCGCCCGCGGCCAGTGCTATCGCTCCCGCGTTGGTCGCCTGTGCGAGATTGCCAATTGCCACGCCGTACAAGACGGAGGCCGTTGAATCTGGACCAATCGCAATGGTGCTCGTCCCAGAGGCTGTCGAGCTAATTCCGAAGGCGGTCGCATACTGTCCGCTCGCAGTACTGGTAGTGCCGATGGAAATTGAATTACCGCCTGTCGCCGTGCCACCGCCTGCGTCGTACTGGGCGTGGGCGTTCTGGCCTGACAGGCCAAGACACAACGGTATTGCAAGGCCGAGGAGAATCCTGGATGTTCGATGCCGCGCGGTGATCGCGTCCTGCTCCTCATGGCGACTGTCACATACGACACCAGATGCGCCCGATTTCCCTTTACCCCGCGAATTTCCGAGCTCCGATACAGCCACAAACGCGCCGAGCGCGTTATTCCAGATCGACCGATATATCTTGTTCACATTTTCCCTCTTTAATATTATTGACACTATCCTATAATCTTTCATAAGGATAACTACGCAATCAATATGAAAGTAAAATGTTGGCGTTTCATTGGATTATTGTGGAACTTTATTTTTATGGACCCGGCATAAATACTTAGATTTCCTAAGTACAAACGTGCGCCATCCTCCTTCCCGGATAATCCACGTGAGGAGGGTATAGATAAGACGCAGTTAAAATACTTCTATTTTTCTTGCACCTCGGCGGTGCGGACCGTTGGCTTATGAAGGTCCGAAGGGCAACGGCATATCGATGTCAACTGTGTGACGGGGAGCTAATTGCATGTCTAAACGCAATCGTTGGCTTGCCAAACGTTTGCCTTGCATTGTCTTGTCCGGAATACTCATAATTTCCGCCCCCCCCAAATGAGGTACTGCATCGTGTTCTCGGCGCGACAGGGCAAACGCTCATCCCGCGCTGCAAGCGTCACATTTCTATTTCGGCAAAAATTTTGCGCACTACGCAATCTGACGACCGGAAAACATTCGCGTCGAATTCGACTTTTTGTGTCGCAGCTCAAGGCAAGTAAGTTCTTGTAAGCGCTCAATGAAACTTTCGCATAGGATTTTTCATTTGTCTACTAAAACCAATTGAAGTCGAAACATTGAGATATTTAACAATTGGGCAATAGCAAAACGCATATTTGGTTGGTAGGCAATGAAACACAAAAACCGAGTTCGAGTGCCCTTCCTGGCGCGCGGCCGAACGGCTGGAGTTGGCCGAACCCGGAACTACTCGGTCGGCCCAGGCAATACGAGCCCCGACCGAGAATAGAAAACAGGTCGGTCCATTCCAGACATGAGTGAGACCTATAGTCGAGGCTTTCCCTTCAGGCAAGCTGGAGGGACGCGTGGCGCATCAGGCGTAACCCCCAACCTCGCCCGTCAGTAGCATCACATCTCTTGACGTCGGGTCGGGCGTCAGCATGAGATGCAAGTCAACCTGCCCAACAAGGCAAGTATCGGCAGCACTCGCCTGATCCGGGTGCAACGCCGCGTTGCGATACCGCGTGCGTAGCAGCGTCCCTATTGGATATTCCCGATCCAGTTCGGCCCCCAATCACCAACATCGCCTTCTTGACCTCTTAGGGCGCCAACTGTGCCTTCGGCAAGTTCTGTCCCAGCGCCTCTCGCGCATCGAACATGACACAGAACCTCAAGGGCCGTGATCAATATCGTCCCGGACGAAACCGCGCCCGTGCGCCGAACAGCGGCAGCAGAGTAAAGCCCAGTCCCATCGGCAGCAACCACAATGATTCGCCCCAGTTTGCCCAGAAGGTTGCCGCTTGCGCCGTCATGGCGGGATTGTGCGGGTCGTAAGCTACCGGCACCGCCGCGCCGCGCGGGCGCGAAATGAAACCGTTTTGTACGAATTCAACCGGCACACCATCGGCAGTACTGAACCGTATCCTGGGGTGTCCTGCAGGATCGACGACCACCCCCGCGACGCGGGTCGCATGGTGCAGGAACGCAGCGGTCTGAAAGGTATGCCATGCGATGTAGGTAAGGACAACGCAACCCATGAGCATCATCAGGATCGTGGCCGCATTCCACGGCTCCGTCAGGTTGCGTTCAGTGTCGACAGGCATGGTTGGATGGAAATAATTGGTGCATAACGGTCCGCGTTCCACTACTTTACGGACGCGGCGTCCCCATAAGAACGTGGCTTCAGGTCGTCATCCAGGATATTGCATGGTCGTCAAGTATCGGAATACGGGGTACCGTCTTTATGCAAGAACCGGCCGTCGACACTCGGGCTCATCATGTCGACGTCGGAGCAGGTAATGACATCCACAGGCGACCGCGAACCGACTTCGAGGTAAACGGCCATCACGTTCGACCTGTTAATCATGTGATGTCCGTTTCCGGTGTTTTTTGGAAAGGCAGCACAGTCGCCGGCCTGGAGCACCGTTTCGCCGCCGTCCTCGATCAAGGTAAGCTCGCCTTCAAGCACGTAGACAAATTCGTCTTCGGCAGAGTGCCAATGGCGTTGGCTTGACCAATTGCCCGGCGGCAAGCGCATAAGATTGACCCCAAAGTCACTGAGTCCGCCGGCGTTGCCCAGTCGCTGGCGTATACGGTCGGCGCAGGGGGCATCGAACGGTCGCGGATAACCTGTACCTTGACGTTCCGGTACGTCGGCGATGTTAATCTTGGGCATGTGAGGCTCCGTAATTCCACGCTGACAAATCGATTCCGCACAGTTTGGCGGAAATGCTTCAGGGCAGGAAGAGCCTTCAACTGTCCGAGCTATGCGAAGCTGATGGAAAAGCCAGACGAGCGTTCCGCGAAGGCAATTGTCATTATCGCCGCGAACCGATCGTCGACGATCCAGGGTTATAGCGAATGGTTGCGACGCTACGCATTCGCGCCTGGCGAAGCAACCGGCTCAGCCGCTTCGAGCAACGCATTCACCTGAGCCAGGACGCCGCGCGTCGCCCGGATTACTCAGCGACCGAATCGGCGCCGCCAAGGTGTGTCGAAACGGCCGGGCGAGCCCGCGTCAGGAAGCTGAAGATCATCACGGCGGAGAGCAGCGTGATGGCGGCAAGCACATAGACGAGGTCGCTGAACGCACGCCCGTAGCTCGCCAGCAGCGCGGCATGATCGAGGCCCGGCAGCAGCCGCGAGACTTCTCCGACGCTCCCGAGCGACAGCCAATGCGCGGCTTCCGACAGCGCTTGCGACGCCGGCGGCAGACTCGCGCCGGCCGTCGCGTCGCGCAAGCCGGTTTCGGCGAACGCCGCCAGCACGGCGGCGACGACGGCCAGCGCAATGCTTTCGCCGGCGACCCGGGTGGTGTTGAACACGCCGGTCGCCATACCAGCACGCTCCTTCGGCACCACGCTGACCGCGAGGCCGTCCATCAAACCCCACGGCAACGACACACCCACGCCGATGATGAACATGGCCGGCACGATCGCCACCGCCGAGTGAGCCGGCGGACATTGCGCGAGCCACAGCAAACCAGCCGCGGCCACCACCAGGCCGACGCCGCAGATCGAACCCGCACTGAACCAGCGCGTCAGGAGCCCGGCCACCATCGGCAGCACGAGCAGCGGCGCGGAAATCGCGAACATGATCTGACCGGCTTCGAGCGAACCGTAGCCTTCGATACTGATCAGCCGCACCGGCAGCAACACCAGTAGTACAACGTACGAATAGGCCGGCGCGGCGGCAAGAAACTGCACGCCGATGAAGCGGCGGTAGCGGAACAGCGACAGATCCAGCAGCGGGCGATGCACCGTGTTCTCGATCGCCACGAACGCTCCGAACAACACAACGGCGCACGCCAGCAGGCCGAGCACCGACGGGCTGCTCCAACCGCTATCGGGAGCGCGCAGCACGGCGTAGGTCAGCAGTGCGAGCGCGGCCGTAAAGCTCGCCGCGCCGGGCCAGTCGAGACCTGTTGCGGCGCGGTCGCGGGAATCGCGCATGCAGAGCGTCGCCAGCACGAGCGCAACAATGCCGATCGCCGTGGTGCCGGCAAACACCCTGCGCCACCCGCTGTGCTGGATCAGGAAACCGGCAAGGATCGGGCCGAATGCCAGGCCGACCCCGAACGAGCTGCCGAGGCAACTGAAGGCCCGCGTCATGGCCGCGCCTTCGAAGTCCTGCGCAAGTGCGGCGCCGCCACCGGACAGGGCGACCGCGGCCGCCAGACCCTGCAACGCGCGCAGCAGGTCGAGCGCAACGATGCTCGATGCGTGCGACAAGCTGAACGAGGCGGCGATGAACACCACCACGCCGGCGAGGAACACTTTCTTGCGGCCGACGCGGTCCGCCAACGCGCCGGCCACCAGCAGGAAGCCGCCGAAGCAGAGCATGAAGGCATTGGTGATCCAGCTCAGCGCGAGCGGGCTGCCACCGAGCTCGCGGGCGATATCCGGCAGCGCGACCGCCGGCCCGGTGAAACTAAGCGGCATGCACAGCGCGGCCAGACACACCGCGCACAGCCCCAGCAGCTTCTGGGCGCCGGAACGTCGTCCCGCCCGGATGTCGATCTGATCAGTCTTCATGATGTTGTTTGCATAGAAATTGAATCGCCTCAATTAAAAACCACGCGCCATCGACGCAACGACTAATGGCATGACCCGTGGTAGCTGCTCTCGATCATATGTTCGGCAACGTAATCAAATTGAGGTGATAAACTCCGCGCTGATCGGACAAATAGGCCAAAGTGGGAGGCGCGTGGATAATCTGAACAGCCTCACCGTATTCGTCCAGGCCGCTCAACACGAAAGCTTTACGATTGCCGGCCGCAACCTCGGCATTTCGTCGTCGGCAGTCGGTAAAAGCATTACGCGCCTCGAAGAACGACTCGGCGTCCGTCTGTTCCATCGCAACACCCGCCAGATCAGCCTGACTCAGGAAGGGGCGCAATTCTTCGCCCGCTGCCGCGACATCGTGCGCGACCTTGAGGACGCCGAGGCCGAACTGAGCCTGAACGTCGGCGAGCCGCGCGGCCGCGTGCGGGTCAGCTTTCCGGCGGTCGGCTACCGCCTGATCGCCCCTGTCCTGCCCGCCTTCCGGCGCCTCTATCCGCACATCGAACTCGAACTCGATTTCAGCGACCGGATGGTCGATCTGGTCGAAGAAGGCTTCGACGCCGTGGTCCGCAGCGGCGATCTGCCCGATTCCAGCCTGATGTCGAAACCGCTCGGCCAATACCGCGTTAATCTGTATGCTTCGCCCGATTTTCTGAATCGCTATGGCGAACCCGATTCGCTTGATGCGCTATCCGCTTTCGACGGCATTTATTTCAAATTCCCGTCAAACGGTAAATTGCAGAGCTGGACATTAAAGTCGGGGAATCGCGTCGTTCAAGCAAGAATCTCCCCGGCCGCCGTGATGAACAACATCGAAGCCGTGTTGTCGGCCTGCGTCAGCGGCACGGGCATCGCTTACCTGCCCGATTTCGTCGCTCGCGAAGCGTTCGCCAGCGGCGCGCTGCGCGCGATCCTCACCGACTACAGCGTGACCGGTACCTTCTGGGTCCTGTGGCCGTCGAGCCGCCATCTGCCGCCGAAAAACCGCGTGCTGATCGACTTCATGGCGCAATCGCTGTTTCCCAAAGCCGCGCAGGATGCCCTCGCCGCCACCGCTCCTGCCTCGAGGTAAGACGCCAGGCGGTACCCCATCGGGCGAGCGATATGCCAGAATCGCATCCATGAACCGGATCGCCGCCCTCCCCATGTACAACGTCACGCCCGCCCTCGCCGCCGAGTGGCGCGCCTTGCTCGGTGACGTCCTGCAAGCCGTCGACCCGCACGCCCGCATCGTGGACCCCGGCGACGATCTGCACGCCCTGTGGTGCCGCCCCGACCTGCTGGTTTCGCAGACCTGCGGCTATCCGCTGATGAGCGGCCTGCATGAGCACGTCCAGTTGATCGCGACGCCGCTATTCGATGCACCGGGTTGCACGGATGCGGATTATTCAAGTGTCCTGATCACACGCTCCGACGCACCGTTCGACACGCTTGAGGCATGCCGTGGTGCACGCGCCGCGTACAACCAGGACGATTCGAATAGCGGCATGAATGTGTTGCGGCACGCGGTCGCGCCGCTGGCACGAGGCGGGAAATTTTTTAGCGAGGTGAACCGCACCGGGTCTCACCTCGGCTCGCTGCGAGCGGTGGCGGAAGACCGCGCGGATATCGCCGCCATCGACTGCGTGACCTTTGCGTTCGTGCGCGACGACATGCCGGAACTCGCACGACAGGTGCGGGAAATCGGCTGGACCGCTGCATCGCCGGGTTTGCCGTTGATTGCCGCCAACACGGTGCCGTTGGCTGTGATCGAGGCGTTGCGTGCGGCGCTGAACGAAGCCGTGGCGGCGCAGCCCGAACGTGCTGCACGACTGCGACTGAAGGGATTTGCGAGCTTGCCGCTGAGCGACTATGCCCGCATTACGCAACTGGAAAACGAGGCGCAAGCTTTGGGCTACGCGCGCCTCGCCTGAACGGGCGGTGTGACTTCAACTACGACGGCCACTGCGACGGCCATTGCCACTGCCGCTGCGGTAACTACCGCAGCACGAATGCCGCTTGCGGCACGTCACATCACGCCGCGCCGGATAAACCCACCTCAAGCACCAGCAACTGCGCCCCATCGGCCACCTGATCGCCCACCGCATACAGCACTTCCGACACCGTGCCGGCCGCCGGCGCCCCGATCGTATGCTCCATCTTCATGGCTTCCATCACGATCAGCGGTGTGCCTTTCTCGACCACCGTACCCGGTTCAACTAACACCGCGATCACCTTGCCTGGCATCGGCGCGGTAAGACGCCCTTCGCCGTGTTCGGCATCCGCGGCATGCGCAAGCAGGTTCTGCCATTCGAAGGCCTGCGCCTCGCCGAGGCAGAACACATGAAACACGTCGCCGTCGACAAACACGCGCCCCGTGACATGCGAGTCGCCGAGCGTCGCGCCGAACTCGTGCGCACCCGTGCCGCTCCACCATGTAAAGCTGTCGCGCTGCCCCGCGTATTCCAGCGTCTGCCCGCCGCTGTCGTGGCTATCCCGGCTGTCGCGCGCGAAAGTCGCGGCAAAGGCGGTTTCGCTTTCGATATCGCGCCACGCGAAGGTCTGCGTATAGCCGCCGTTCAGGCGCCAGTGCGACAAGGCATCCCAGGGCGACGCGCCATGCGCGGTACCGCCCTCACGCGTGAGCAACGCCGCACAGGCCAGCGCCAGCGCTTCCCGGAAGGGCTTTTTCACCGGCGCGAACAGGGCCTCGTGATGCCGCTCGATCAGGCCGGTATCGAGATCGCCGCCAGAGAACGGCTCGCTCGCAACGATACGCTGCAGGAACTCGACATTGGTATGCGGGCCCACCACCTCGCAAGCCCGCAATGCGCGGCTCATCCGCGCGAGCGCTTCGGCGCGCGTGGCGCCGTGCACGATCAGCTTGGCGATCATCGGATCGTAGAACGGCGTGATCGTATCGCCTTCGCGCACGCCGCTGTCGATCCGCACGGCCGCGCGTGAGCCGGGCGCACCCGCCGGACTGATCGTGAACTCCACGCCTTCCGGCATACGCAGATGCTTGAGCGTGCCCGTCGACGGCAGGAAGCCGCGCGCCGGATGCTCTGCATAGATGCGCGCCTCGATGGCATGACCGTCGAGTTTCAGTTGCGCCTGCGTGAGCGGCAACGGCTCGCCGGACGCGACACGCAATTGCCATTCGACCAGATCGAGGCCCGTCACCATCTCGGTCACCGGATGCTCGACCTGCAGGCGCGTGTTCATTTCCATGAAGTAGAAATCGCTCGCGCCGGTCATGATGAACTCGACCGTGCCCGCGCCGACGTAGTTCACCGCGCGTGCCGCCGCCACCGCCGCCTCGCCCATCTCGCGGCGCAGTTCGGCGGACAGACCCGGCGCCGGCGCTTCTTCCAGTACCTTCTGATGGCGGCGCTGCACCGAGCAATCGCGATCGAACAGATACACGGCGCCGCCATGCTGATCGGCAAATACCTGCACTTCAACGTGACGCGGCCGCGTCAGATACTTCTCGATCAGCACCCGGTCGTTGCCGAAGCTGCTGGCCGCCTCGCGTTTGCACGAAGCAAGCGCCGCCGCGAAGTCTTCGCTGCGCTCGACCACCCGCATGCCTTTACCACCACCACCCGCGCTCGCCTTAAGCAGCACCGGATAGCCCATCGCATCCGCTTCACGCTGCAGCAATTGCGCGTCCTGATCGTCGCCGTGATAGCCGGGCACCAGCGGCACGGCCGCTGCATGCATCAACGCCTTGGCGGCCGCTTTCGAACCCATTGCCGCGATCGCCTCGACCGGCGGCCCGATAAAAACAATGCCCGCCGCTTCGCAAGCCTGCGCAAAAGCTTCGTTCTCCGACAGAAATCCGTAGCCCGGATGTACCGCCTGCGCGCCGGTAGCGAGCGCCGCCGCGATGATGCGCTCGTAGCGCAGATAACTCTCAGCCGCGGTCGAACCGCCGATATGCACCGCTTCGTCGCACGCCGCGACGTGCTTCGCGTTGGCATCCGCATCGGAATACACCGCCACGCTCGCGATGCCGAGACGCTTGCAGGTCGCGGCAACCCGGCAGGCAATCTCGCCGCGGTTGGCGATCAGAATCTTGTTGAACATGAGATGTCTCGCTCAGGTGTCCCGTTCAGGACTGGAGTTCTGCGGTTTGTCGTGGCATGCGCAGGCGTCAGTTGCGCCATGCCGGCGCGCGCTTTTCGAGGAATGACGCCACCCCTTCGCGGCCTTCCGCGCCGGCGCGCACACGGGCGATGCGCGAGGCCGTGTCTTCGATCAGCGCTTCGTTCAGTTCACGTCCAGCGATGTCCTGCACGAGCTGCTTGCAGGCACGCACCGCGTGCGGGCCGTTGGCGCAGAGCGTGTCGGCCAGTTGCTGCACGGTCGCGTCGAGCCGGTCTTCGCTCACGGCTTCGCTGACGAGGCCCAGACGCAGCGCCGTCGCGCAGTCGAACAGCTCGGCGGTCGTAAAGTAACGCCGCGAAGCCTGCTCGCCCAGGGCGCGAATCACATATGGCGCGATCGTCGCAGGGATCAGGCCGAGGCGCGCTTCGGAGAGACAGAAGCGCGCCGTGTCCAGCGCCACCACGATGTCGCAGGCGCAGATCAAACCCATGCCGCCCGCGTAAGCGTCGCCATTGACGCGCGCGATCACCGGCTTGTTGCAGCGGTAGATTGCCGAGAGCATCGCCGCGAGACGCAGGGCGTCGGCGCGGTTCTCCTCGTCGGAGTAACCGGCCATCTTCTTCATCCAGTTCAGATCCGCGCCCGCGCAAAAGGCCTTGCCGTTGGCGGCCAGCACGACCGCCCTGATGTCGTCGCGCGCGTTCAATGCGACAAACGCCGCGGTCAGTTCCGCGATCATCGTTTCGTTGAACGCGTTGCGAACGTCCGGGCGGTTCAGCGTGACCGTCGCCACCTGGCCGGCGACAGTCAGGCTTAAAGTTTCGTATTGCATATCGATCGACTCCTTCGCTCGAGGCCCGGCCTTACATTCTGAACACGCCGAAGCGCGTATCTTCGATCGGTGCGTTCATCGATGCGGACAGTCCGAGGCCGAGCACATCGCGGGTTTGCGCCGGGTCGATCACGCCGTCGTCCCACAGGCGGGCGCTGGCGTAATACGGATGCCCCTGGTGTTCATATTGCTCACGAATCGGCTGCTTGAACGCCTCTTCCTGCTCGGCCGTCCACGTGCCACCCTTGCCTTCGATGCCGTCGCGTTTGACGGTCGCCAGCACTGAAGCGGCCTGCTCGCCGCCCATCACCGAGATGCGCGCGTTCGGCCACATCCACAGGAAGCGCGGCGAATAGGCGCGACCGCACATGCCGTAGTTGCCCGCGCCGAACGAGCCGCCGATGATCACCGTGAACTTCGGCACCTTGGCCGTGGCCACTGCCGTCACCATCTTGGCGCCGTTGCGCGCAATACCTTCGTTTTCGTACTTGCGGCCTACCATGAAGCCCGTGATGTTCTGCAGGAACACGAGCGGAATCTTGCGCTGGCAGCACAGTTCGATAAAGTGCGCGCCCTTTAACGCCGACTCCGAAAACAGGATGCCGTTGTTGGCGATGATGCCGACCGGATGCCCCCAGATATGCGCGAAGCCGGTGACGAGCGTGGTGCCGTAGCGGGCCTTGAATTCATCGAAGGCGGAATCGTCGACGATGCGCGCGATCACCTCGCGAATATCGAACGGCTTGCGCGTATCGACCGGAATCACGCCGTACAGGCTCTTCGGGTCGTAGCGCGGCGGCTTCGGCTCCTGCAGTGCCACCGGCACCTGCTTCGTGCGATTCAGATTACCGACGATGCTGCGTGCAATCCCCAACGCATGCGCGTCGTTCTGCGCGAGATGATCGACCACGCCGGACAGACGCGTATGCACGTCGCCACCGCCGAGATCTTCGGCGCTGACCACTTCGCCAGTGGCGGCCTTCACCAGAGGCGGGCCGCCCAGAAAAATCGTCCCTTGATTCTTGACGATGATCGACTCGTCGCTCATCGCCGGCACATACGCGCCGCCTGCCGTGCACGAGCCCATCACCACCGCGATCTGCGGAATGCCGGCCGCGGACAGGTTGGCCTGATTGAAGAAGATGCGCCCAAAGTGATCGCGATCCGGAAACACGTCGTCCTGATTCGGCAGGTTCGCGCCGCCGGAATCCACCAGATACACGCACGGCAAGTGGTTCTCCGCTGCGATCTCCTGGGCACGCACGTGCTTCTTCACCGTCACCGGGTAGTACGTGCCGCCCTTCACCGTGGCGTCGTTGCAAACGATCACGCATTCCTGCCCGGCAATGCGGCCAATGCCGGTGATCACGCCGGCACCCGGCGCGTCGTCGTGATACATGCCGAACGCGGCCAGTTGCGACAGTTCGAGGAACGGCGTGCCCGGATCGAGCAGTTGCGCGATCCGGTCGCGCGGCAGCAGCTTGCCGCGTCCCACGTGCTTGTCGCGCGCGGCCTGGCCGCCGCCCAGCGCGAGCTTGTCGACCTTGGCGCGCAGATCGGCAACCAGTGCCTCGAGCGCGGCCGCGTTGTTGCGGAAATCGTCCGAGCGCGGATTCAGCTTTGTTTCGATGATCGGCATTGCGTGGCTCTCCTGTGCGCCGTGGTTCTCTTCGCCGCTCCGTTAAACCGGGGCGGCCGGGTGGCCCTGCTCAGGGATCAAGCCGTTTCCGCAAACAGTTCGCGGCCAATCAGCATGCGGCGGATCTCGCTGGTGCCCGCGCCGATCTCATAGAGCTTCGCATCGCGCCACAGACGTCCCACCGGATATTCGTTGATGTAACCGTTACCGCCGAGAATCTGGATCGCTTCGCCGGCCATCCACGTGGCTTTTTCAGCGGTATAGAGAATCACGCCCGCGCAGTCCTTGCGCATCTGGCGCACGTGCTCGGCGCCCATGGTGTCGAGCTGACGGCCCACCGCGTACAGATACGCGCGGCATGCCTGCAGCGTGGTGTACAGATCGGCCACCTTGCCTTGAATGAGCTGGAATTCGCCGATCGACTGACCGAACTGCTTGCGGTCGTGAATGTACGGGACCACCGCGTCCATCACCGCGACCATGATGCCGGTGGGGCCGCCCGCGAGCACCGCGCGCTCGTAATCGAGCCCGCTCATGAGTACCTTCACGCCGCCGTTCAACTGGCCGAGGATGTTTTCTTCCGGCACTTCGACGTTCTCGAACACCAGTTCGCCCGTATGCGAGCCGCGCATGCCGAGCTTGTCGAGTTTCTGCGCAACCGAAAAACCCTTCATGCCCTTTTCGACGATAAACGCCGTGATGCCGCGCGGGCCGGCTTCGAGATCCGTCTTTGCGTAGACCACCAGCGTGTCGCAATCGGGGCCGTTGGTGATCCACATCTTGGTGCCGTTCAGCACGTAGTGGCCGCCCTTCTTGTCCGCGCGCAGCTTCATGCTGACCACGTCCGAGCCGGCGTTCGGCTCGCTCATGGCGAGCGCGCCGACGTGTTCGCCCGACACCAGCTTCGGCAAGTACTTCTGCTTTTGCGCCTCGGTGCCGTTGCGGTGGATCTGGTTCACGCACAGGTTCGAATGCGCGCCATACGACAGGCCGACCGAAGCCGACGCCCGCGAGATCTCCTCCATGGCGATCATGTGCGCCGTGTAGCCCATGTTGGCGCCGCCATATTCCTCCGACACGGTCATACCCAGCACGCCCAGATCGCCGAACTTCTTCCACAGGTCCATCGGGAACTGGTCGGTGCGATCGATCTCCGCGGCGCGCGGCGCGATTTCCTTCGCTGCAAAGCCGGCGAGGCTGTCGCGCAGCATTTCGATCTCTTCACCAAGCGGGAATTGCAAACCGGGCAGGTTACTCATTGCAGTGTCTCCAGGAATTCATCGGCATTCGTGCGCGCTCAGCCGCGCTTGCGGACGCGGCGGCCACACGCGCTCGCCCAAGCCGAATTTCACGCTAGATTTACGTATACGTCAATAGGTATTTTTGAGTGATACTCAGATATGCCGGAAGCACGTTTTAGCCATGTTCCAGCGTGCTAAACTCGGCGGCACCGGGATTGTCCGGAATCGAAACTTGAACTGGACTCATATGATGGCCGCACCGAAGGCCGTAACCAGGGCCGAAGCGCCGGCATCGCGCCGCCAGCCGGCCGGCCGCAAATCGCAGCAGCGCGTGAAGGAAATTCTTCAGGCCGGGCGCGACGTGTTCTCCGAGAAGGGCTACGAGCGCGCCACCACGGCGGAGATCGCGCAGCGCCTGGGTATCTCCGAGGCAACGGTATTCAGCTACTTTCGCGGCAAGCGCGAGTTGTGCGCGCGGGTGATCGGCGACTGGTATGACGAAATCATCGAGGCAATCGAAACTGGCCTGCCGCGCGACGGCAGCGTGCGGCAACAATTCGCCTTCATTGTGCGGATGCATCTGCGATTGATGCTGGTGAACGGCACGGACCTGTGCGCGCTGGTGCTGTCGGAGGGGCGTGCGCGGCATCACGAACTCAGCGAAACGCTGACCGATATGCAGCGGCGCTATACGGCCCCGCTGATGCGCGTGCTGGCGCACGGCCAGGAAACCGGCCAGGTGCGCGCGGATGTGCCGTTGCGGCTCTTGCGTTCCATGGTGTTCGGGCCGATGGAGCACGTCTTGTGGGACGCGACGCTCGCCAATCGTCGCACGGATATCGAAGCCACCGCGGACAGTCTGATCGAAGTGTTATGGGCGGCCCTGCAGCCGCCCGATGCGGCGCTGGCCGCGTTGGTGCAATTCAGGCATGAGGTGGGCGAAGCAAGCCGGCGCCTGGAAGCGGCCGAGACGGCCGAAGCGGCGCAGCGGGCGGCAAGCGCAGCCGCGCCGGCTGGGCGGCGCGGCCGGAAGGTCGGTGGTGCCGATGGTGCGTAACGCGTCGCTTCGCGCATCCGTTCTTCCGGCCAGCGCGTTGGGCTATACCGGCGCCACACCCACGTAGTTCTCCGCCATCGCGGTGGCCGCGGCACGCGAGGTCGTGACATGCTCCAGTTCCGCGACCTGAAGCTGCTGCTCGAACGGCGAAGCATCGTCGAGCCGGTGCATCATGCGCGTCATCCAGTACGAGAAATGCTCGGCACGCCAGATGCGTTTGAGCGCGGTAGCGCTGTAGCCATCGAGCAGATCCGTGCGGTTCTCTTCATAGAACGCCCGCAAGGCAGCGGTTAGCACGCGCACGTCCGCCACGGCAAGGTTCAGGCCTTTCGCCCCGGTAGGCGGCACGATATGCGCCGCATCGCCGGCCAGAAAGAGCCGGCCATGCTGCATGGTGGTCGAAACAAAACTGCGCATGCCGACAATATTCTTCTGGAATATCTTGCCGTCCACCACCTTCTGACCGTCCGCGGAATCGACCCGTGCATGCAGTTCGGCCCAGATGCGATCGTCGGACCAGTTGTTCACCGACTCCTTCGGATCGCACTGGAAATACATCCGCTGCACGTTCGCCGAACGGGTGCTGACGAGTGCAAAACCGCGTTCATGGCGCGCATAGATCAGTTCGTCGGACGACGGCGGTCCTTCGCAGAGAATCCCGAACCAGCCGAACGGATAGACCCGTTCATAGTCCTTGCGCAACGCCGCGGGGATCGACGCACGCGACACCCCTTGCGAGCCGTCGCAGCCGATCACGAAGTCGCACTGGAGTTCGCACGGCTCGCCTTGATGTGTGAAGCGGATCGACGGGGCGGCGGTATCGATGCCGTGTATCGACGTCTCGGAGACGCCGAACAGCAAGGCGCCGCCCGCCTCCACGCGCGCGGCGACCAGGTCCTTGATAACCTCGTGCTGCGCATAGACGGTGATGGCATGGCCCGTCAGTCCGGTCAGATCGATACGCCGGCGCTTGCCCTCGTAGGCCAGTTCGAAACCGTGATGCAGCGCCCCCTCCGCCTTCATGCGCGCGCCGACGCCGGATTCGCTCAGCAAGTCCATGGTGCCCTGTTCGAGTACGCCTGCACGAATGGTGGATTCGATCTGCTCACGCGTACGCGATTCGAGCACGACCGACTCGATGCCACTCAGATGAAGCAAATGGGAAAGAAGCAGGCCTGCCGGCCCAGCGCCGATGATGCCGACTTGAGTGCGCATGATTGTCTCCTTGCTGCGGCGATTGATTTGTGGCCCCAGTGTGCCGACTACCCGGCATATCGCGCAACGCGATATAACAGATAACAACTATCCCGTTTTGAGATAGCCAATGAGGGCCTGCGGGCAGCAGGAGAAGGTGTTTGCGGCAGATCTGAGACAACGGCACGGCGGCTGCGTTAAGCTGGGCGCTCGCCGAAGGCAAACCGGAACAACGAGGAAAACCGCATATGGCAACGCGCACGAAACCGCACATTCGGGTCGGCATTGGAGGCTGGACCTATGCCCCATGGCGCGGCGTGTTTTATCCCGATGACCTCACGCAAAAGCGCGAGCTCGAGTACGCGAGCCGCCAGTTGACCACCATCGAAATCAACGGCACGTTCTACGGCTTGCAAAAGCCCGAGAGCTATATGAAGTGGCACGACGAAACGCCCGACGACTTCGCGTTCGCCTTAAAGGCGCCGCGCTACGCGACGAACCGGCGCGTGCTGGCCGAAGCCGGCGACAGTATCGAGCGCTTCTTCGGCAGCGGCCTCGAGCATCTGAAACAGAAACTCGGCCCGATCAACTGGCAGTTCGCCACCACCAAGCAATTCGATGCAGAGGATTTCGAAGCATTTCTGGCCTTGCTGCCGAAGAAACTGGACGGCCTTACGCTGAGGCATGCTGTCGAAGTGCGGCACGAGAGTTTCCGCACTGAAACCTTCGTCACGTTGGCGCGCAAATACGACGTGGCGATCGTACTCGCCGGCGACAGCGACTATCCGCAGATCGCCAACATCACCGCGCCGTTCGTGTATGCGCGCATCATGGGGACGTCCGACGCGCAGGCGCAAGGCTATTCGAAGAAGGCGCTCGACGCATGGGCCGAGCGGGCCCATCAGTTGGCCGCCGGCACGGTCCCTGACGATCTGCAGCCGGTGGAGGCGAAGGCCGCCGCCAAGGGCGGGCGCGATGTTTATCTCTACGTGATCAGCGGTTTCAAGGAGCGCAATCCGGCCGCGGCGAAGGCGATCATTGAACGGCTTTGAAGGCTAACTACGTTCTGTCGCACATCGCCCTCGAAGCAGAACCACCGCATCAGGTCCTCAACTCGGCCAGAATCTGCTCAGCGAGAAAATCGCAGGGCGGTCGCGCAGACCGGGCACTGCGCGCAAGAATGACTTCGAGCTCGTCCAGGGGCGGCAAGCCTTCGTTCTGCGACAACTGAACCAGATGGTCCGGCACGCTGCATCTTGCGAGCGGCGCGATCGCGAGCCCGGCTTCGACCATGCTGATCAGGCCCAGCAAACTCGGGCTTTCGTAGGACATCCGGTACTTGATATTTGCACGCTGAAGCGCGCTGACGGCATAAGCACGCGCAGTGCTGCCGTCGGCGAAAACGGCAAGCGGAAGCGGACGCTCTTTCCACACCTTTCTTGCGGACGACCCGGCCCACACCATCGGCTCGAAACGGATGAAGTCGCCTGCGACGCCCTTTGTTTTCGTCATGCACGCGAGATCCAGCGTGTTGTCTTTGAGCAAGGGCGCGAGCGCGCTGCTAGGCAGACCGATGACCCGAATCTCGACACGTGGATGAGCCATGGCAAACTTTCCCAGAACCTGGGGCAGCACCGAAGAAACGTAGTCGTCAGGCACGCCAATCGTGACGCGGCCCTTCATCTCCGGGCGAACGACCGACGCCCACGCTTCCTCGCGCATCGCCAGCATTCGCCGGCCATAGTCCAGCAGCGTCTTGCCCTCTGCGGTAATCGCCACGTTACGCGTGCTGCGCACGAAGAGCGGCTTTCCCAGCGCTTCTTCAAGCGCCTTGACCTGCATGCTCACCGCCGACGGCGAACGATGCACGGACTCCGCACCTCTAGCAAACGATCCCGTATCGGCAACCGCGACCAGCATTTCAAGCACGTCCAGATCGAGTTTTTTCATGTTCGTCAGAAAATCTGATCAATTCATTCAATTTAATTCGTTTTACCAGATTAAGCGTCAAACCGATACTACGACCCATGCGCACTTGGGGGAGCCCGCGAAATGCACGGTACAGGGTCGATTTACGGATTTCTGATGGTGGGTGGCATGCTGGCTGTGACGCCCGGCCCGAACATGGTCTACGTGATGTCGCGCTCCATTGCGCAAGGACGCACGGCCGGCTTGATATCGCTGGCGGGCGTCATGCTCGGATACCTCTTCTATATGTTCGCGGCAGCGTTCGGCATCACGGCGCTGTTCCTGAGCGTGCCTTATGCAGCCAGCGCGTTGGGTGCGGTGGGTGCCGCGTATCTGTTCTATCTGGCGTGGCAGGCGGTGAAGCCGGGTGGCCGCTCTCCCCTCGAAGTTCGCGAACTGCCTCGTGAGCAGCCCCGCCGGCTCCTCGCGATGGGCGCCACGACCAGTCTGCTGAATCCCAAGCTGGCGATGATCTTCCTGTCGCTCCTGCCGCAATTCATCGACTATCAGGACGGCAGCGTACTCAGGCAATCGCTCGTGCTTGGCTCGTCGTTGATTGTTGCGTTCGCTTCGGTCAATGGCTTCGTAGCCGTCTGCTCCGGCAGCATGGCGACGTTCCTCGCGAGACGGCCGGGACTTCTGCTGGCGCAACGCTGGGCGATGGGAGCCGTTCTGGTCACGCTCGGTGCACACATGACGCTCGATGCCTTGAAGCTGGGCGGCATCGCCTGATGGTTGAGCGTCCTCCAACATCCCGGCTGTGTCATGGCGGGTCGTTGAGGGCGAACTCAGGTCAGATACTCGTCGTCGAATACAGTCCGCCCGTCAACTCGTCCGCTCTGGAAAGAAACAGCTTCAACACGGCAGACGTATTCGACTTGCTATAACCGATCACCAGATCGATGGTCGGCGCCTCGCCTTCGAGCGGACGGCTTACCACCGACCACGGGAGCAGATTGTTGGCGTACTCCGGCAATAGCGCGAGCCCACGCGTCGACGCCACCAACGACATAGCCATCGCGAGATTGTCGACCCCGTGTTCGGGCGCGACATTGATCGCATTCTCGCGCAGATACCGCAGGATCACCTGATTCAGCACCGTCGCCTTGTTCGTCGCCATGATGAAGGGCTCGCCCCTGAAATCCTCGGGGCGGATGCTGGTGCGCTCGGTCAGCGGATGGTCGCTCGGCATCAGCACAATGAGTTTCTCGCGGCTCACCACGCGATAGTCGAGATCGAAGCCCGGTTCGGCGCGTAGAAACGCGAGATCGAGCTTGCCGCGCGCCAGCCCGTCGGCCAGATCCGGCGAATAGTGACTCGACACGGTGACGTCGATCTTCGGCAATTCGTCGCGCAGCACCTGCATCGCGCGCGGCAACCACGTCATCTCCTCGCCCGTCAGAAAGCCCAGCGCGAAGACCTGCCTGGTGGGCTGCGAGGCGCGCCGCGCGGCTTCGGTGGCGGCATCGACTTGCGACAGCGCGAGCCGCGCATGATCGAGAAAAGCCTTGCCCGACGCTGTCAGCTCGACGCCACGCGCACTGCGATTGAACAGTTCGGCACCGACCTCCTCTTCCAGATCGCGGATCTGGCGGCTCAGCGACGGCTGCGAGGTGAACAGCCGGCGTTCGGCCGCAACCGTCAAGCTACCGGTCTCGGCAACGGCGATGAAATACCGCAAATGGCGAAGCTCCATAGGCCCTCGGTGGCGGTCCATGCCTGACAGGCATGCCGGCCAGCCTACAAAGTCTTTTCACTTTGCGCAAGCCCCGGCTAGATTGAGCAGCAGACGCAGAAGCGACGGCAACACGATCAGCACGATCGGGTTCGGTAGCGGCTGCGCCTCATGCCTTCCATCTATGCCGTTGAAGAACCGACATGAGCACACCGGTTGTGGTGATCAGCGGTGAGCATTGAAACGCGACAAGTCCGACTATGAGCCCTCTCAGCGGCAAGACTGCGCTCGTCACGGGCGCCTCGCGCGGCATTGGCCGCGCCAGCGCGCTGGCCCTTGCACACGCCGGCGCCCAGGTGCTCGTGCATTATTGTCACGAAGACCAGGCGGCGAACGAAGTGGTCGCGCAGATCCGCTCAGCCGGTGGCCGTGCCGGCGCTCGCGGCAACCGGGGGGGTCGCGAGGCCGCGCCCGTGATGCAGACGCTCATGCGGATCGCGCGGCCCGAGGACATCGGCGGCATCGTGACTTTTCTGGCCTCGGATGACGCGCGCTGGATCACCGGCGAGACGTTATACGTCGACGGTAGATCGAAGTTCTAGCCAGTTAATTTAATTAGCAATCTTAATTAGCAACCCTACCGCACTACTCGACCTACGGCGAAGTCATCACCGCGCCTGACTACGCGGTCGTGAAGCATCCGAGCGGCGATCAGACCGGCCGCGAAGCGGCAATGGAATTTGTCCTCAAAGGCCTGGAGAGCGGCGCACTCGAACCGGTGATCGATCGTACCTTCAAGTTCGACGATATCCTGGACGTCCACTGCCATCTGGAGGAAAACGGCCAGTTCGGCAAGATCGTCGTGACCGTGTGACCGCCATAGGGCGCCCGCGCGACCCATGGCCGATTGTTAGCCGAACGCAAACGGAGTTTTCAGGGAACGCGTATTTATCCGCTGCAACGCAGTCGATATGATGCGTCGAGGGTGTCGTAAAGGGCATCCACACTTCATATCCCGTTGTGCCGCACGCCGCCACGACGGGCATTGGCGTCTTCTCGCCGCGCTGCGGCAGGGGTGCCGAAGTGCATCGAGGCAGCACATCGTTACAGTCCGTTCTGTCCGCGAGGATAGAGCCAAACAAAGGATTCGACGTGAACGGAACAGGAACCGGGTCAGACTTCGCGGCCACGCATCAACGGACCGCGCCGCGCAATCGACGCCTGAAGGCCGACTCTGCCGACCATCACGACGCCACCGAACGTGCCTTCCCGTCAGGCGGCGAGGCCTTGGCGCCGCCCGCCGGACCGGCGATGGTGTCCACCTTGACGCCTGCCCGCCTTGCGGACCCATGGGCTTTCGTCATTGCCGGACTGAAGGACGCCAAGCACGTGGGGGACGACGCCGAGCCGGTGTCGAACGAAGCGAGCGAAAGCGAATCGAAAGTCAATGCAACCGCGCGGAAAGCCACCGAAGACCTTCGCCAGTCCGCGCAACGCGCCGGGCGCGAATGCACCGGGCGCGTGCGCCGCGGCGCCGCGGCCGATCGTGCACGCGCGCCATCAGCGCTTGCGAAGAGCGCCGTCGTGACTTTTGTCGAGCGTTTCACCGCGAAGTCCGTATCGATTACCTGGCGCGACTCCACTGCGGCCAACTATTGCGAGCAGTTGTGGATTCGCCGCATCGCGCGTTCGCAAGGCGTCTGCGCGCTCACGGGCAACAGCATCGTGCGCGGCGACGCCGTGTATGGACCGGCCGGCCGCACGGCGGCACGTCCGGCCAATGCCGCGCAAATGGTGCTGGCCGAAGCGATCGAGTATCTGGAAGGGGCGGCCTGAAAGAGCGTATAGCTGCGATTCGGTGCGAGCGGTGGACGGTGGGCGGTGGCCCGCTAGCCGCCGCGCGCAGGCCCTCTGCGGCGCTTATCCTGACCCGCCGCTGCACTTTAACGGACACCTCCGCCGCGTCCTTGTAGATGGTCCATTAGTCTCCTCCGCTGCCGTCGCGCGGCACCACACCCCCAGCCATGCATGCGCCCGCATGCTTTCATTCTTCCGACATCCCGCCGTATCACGCCCGATTGGGCTGCGCAGCGCGAACAATTGCGCGCGACACCACTGAGGCATGCCCCCGAAGCATGGCCACCAGCCCACAAAGTCTTTTTCCTTTGCCGCGCGCGCCACTAAATTAGCTTCCAAGGCAGCGACGCAAACGGACATGACGCCACGCACCGCTGCTCCGATTCGCAGGTCACGCGGCGTGCATCCCCACTCCGCAGGCACACCAGCTTTCAACCTCACAGGAGCTTGATCATGACTAATCTGAACGGCAAGACCGCCCTCGTCACCGGCGCTTCCCGCGGCATTGGCCGCGCCAGCGCCCTAGCCCTCGCCAAACAGGGCGCCGAAGTACTGGTGCACTACAGCAGTGGAGAAAAGGAAGCGGATGCGGTGGTCGCCGAAATCCGCGCGGCAGGCGGCAAGGCCCAGAAAGTCGGCGCCGATCTGCGCGCGGCTGACGGTCCGCAGACGCTTGCCAGGCAAGTGCGCGAGATCGTCGGCGCGCGTCTGGATGTGCTTGTCGCCAACGCCGGCATCGCGAAGGCCGCGAGCATCGAAGACACCACCGTCGAAGACTTCGACAACCTGTTCGCCGTGAATGTGCGGGCGCCCTACTTCCTCGTACAGCAGTTGCTGCCGGTGCTGGGCGAAGGCAGCAGCGTCGTGCTGCTGTCCTCGCTGGCGGCGCATGCCGCAGTCGGCGCGCTGTCGGCTTACGCAGCAACCAAAGGCGCCGTCGATACGCTGGTCAAGCACTTTGCCGCTGCACTCGGCGAACGCGGCATTCGCGTCAACGCCGTCGCACCCGGCGTAGTCGCCACCGACATGTCGAGCTTCACCAAGACCGATGCTGGCCGCGATATGACGTTGGGCATGCAGGCGCTCAAGCGTATCGCACAACCCGACGACATCGCCGGCGCCGTCGCTTTCCTCGCCTCCGACGACGCACGCTGGGTGACGGGCGACACGCTGCACGTCGACGGCGGTTCGAAGCTTTGATTGCCGCGGTGAAGAGCTGACAGAGGCTGGCTTTTAGAACTGAGACAGCTTCCATCAATCAGGATGTCGAAATGAACATCAACGGCCTGGGCCGGGGTCAGTCGCCGGTCGCATCGTCGTTTCTGCGCAAATTCTTCAAAGGGCCCATCATGGCAGCAGGTGGATTCGACCGCGAAGGCGCCGAGGACATCCTGCAACGCGGCGACGAACGTTCATATTTCGACTTCCTGCCGTCTGCCGCCTGAACGGCAGCGGCCCGCAGCACCGGTCTCGCCTGGCTCTTGCGCACGGCGATCAACTCAAGGAGTGTTTCCATGTCAAGCAACCTCAACCCGTCAGGCAAGACCGTCAAGGTACCGGGCCCCGATCATCCGATCACCATCGAGCCGAACCCGGCGCGCGTCGTGGTCACGCTTGCCGGCAAGGTGATCGCCGATACGCGCGAGGCGCTGACGCTGCGCGAGGCCGCCTACCCCGCTGTGCTGTACATCCCGCGAAAGGACGTGGACATGACCTTGCTGGAACGCACCGAGCATGCCACGTATTGCCCCTACAAGGGCGACTGCTCGTACTACTCGATTCCAGCGGGCGGCGCGCGCTCGGTGAATGCGGTTTGGACGTATGAGAACCCGTATGCGGCGGTCGAAGAGATCAAGGCTCACGTCGCTTTCTACCCCGACCGCGTCGACGCCATCGACGTGCAGGACTGAGCTCGGCAGCGAGCCGCCGCAAGGACGGCTCGCGCCCCCCGATCAAGGACTATCCATGACCACCCAACCCGTTGTACTCATCACCGGCGCGCTCACCGGCATCGGTCGCGCCACCGCTTTTGCTTTTGCGCGTGACAAGGCCCGTGTCGTCGTCTCAGGCCGGCGCGTGGAAGAAGGCCGGCAACTCGCCGAGGAACTGCGTTCCACCGGCGCACAAGCCGAGTTCGTGCAATCGGACGTGCGCTTCGAAGACGACGTGAGCAAGCTGGTGGACGCCGTCGTCGCACGCTTCGGCCGGTTGGACATCGCCGTGAACGCGGCAGGCACCGAGGGCGAAACCATCCCGGTGCTGGATCAGACACCCGAGCGCTACACGGCTGTGTTCGACACCAACGTGCTCGGCACGCTGCTCGCGATGAAACACGAACTGCGCGTCATGTCGGCGCAAGGCAGCGGCAGCATCGTCAATATCTCGTCGACCATGGGCCTGCGAGGCGCGGCCGGCCTCTCGCTGTATGTCGCCAGCAAGCATGCCGTAGAGGGACTCACCAAATCGGCGGCGCTCGAAGCCGCGGCATTCGGCGTGCGGGTCAACGCCGTCGCGCCCGGTCCTGTTGAAACCGCGATGCTGAACCGGCTCACCGCCGGCGCGGAACGTAAGGCCGGCATGCTCGCGACGGTCCCGCTCAAGCGGGCCGGAACGCCGGAGGAAATCGCTGAGGCGATCGTGTTCGTGGCGTCGGAAAAGGCCAGCTTCATGACCGGCGAAATTCTCAGGGTCAACGGCGGCAGAACCGCTGCGTAACGATCGGCGGTGTCTGTCATGCAGGTTTCGTTCGGCCTGGATAAATTGGTATTTGTTTAGTTATCCGGTTTATTTTTATTGAGCCTTCTGTGTCATTGCTGATGCGTTCTACGGCAGCGATCACCGGCAGCACCGACTCAAGGCGTGCCGTGGCTTCAGGAGAGAATCATGCGTCCCACGGAGTTCTCGCCGCTGAAGTAGCCGCCCCGACGATCCATCAGAACCGGTAAACTCAACCGCACGGCACGCAACGTCATGCGCTCAACGCTCAAGGTGATTACGATGTCCACGCCCGCTTTCCACGAGCTCCCCGCACCGCTCCAGAGTGTGCAAACACGACCGCTGTTCGTGATGCGCCTCGACGTCAAACCGATCGTGACGGTCGGCGCGACGCCGGGACCGTTTCGACGCATCGGTATCGTGCCGTCCGGCACCTTCGCCGGCGAGCGTCTATCCGGCAAGGTGCTGGACGGCGGCAGCGACTGGCAGACCGTGCGCAGCGACGGCAGCACCACGCTCGACGTGCGCCTGATCCTTGAAACCGAGGACGGTGCCCACATCACGATGGCCTATCGCGGCATCCGCCACGGCGCGGCCGACGTGATCCAGCGGCTGGAAAAAGGCGAGAAAGTCGATCCGGCCAGCTACTACTTCCGCATCAATCCGCTCTTTGAAGCACCTGCCGGCAAGTATGAATGGCTGAACCGGGTGGTTGCGATCGGAACGGGCCACCGGTTTGCGGATGGCCCGGTCTATAGCGTGTTTGAGGTTAAGTAGCCCGAGTACGCATGGCGCTTCATAAAGACCCCGCCTCACCCCGAGAACACTTCCACCATCTGCGCGTTAAAGCCGTTCACAAGATCATGCTCGCCCGGTCCGGGGTTACCGCGGAACAACCTGGCGTTCTCGACCAGCACCTCATTGGCGTCGGTGCCGAGAGCGGCAATCGTTTCGTCGATAAACGCATCCAGCGGCATGGCCTGTTCGGCCTCGCGGCTGTTCATCAGATCGGTGCGCACCCACGGCGGCGCGATTTCGAGCACACGTACCGTGGTATCGCGCAGCATGAAGCGTTGCGACATGACATAGGAATGCAGTGCCGCCTTGGTCGACGAATACACCGCCGTCACCGCCAGCGGCACGAACGCCAGCACCGAACTGGTATAGGCGACCACGGCATCGTTCTTCGTCTTGAGATGGTCGATCAGCGCGGAGGTCATGCGGATCGGCCCCATCAGGTTGGTCGTGATGGTGGAGACCATCAGCGCATCGTCGATGCGGCCGGCCGCCGCATCCGTTTGCATCACACCCGCGTTGTTGATCAGCACGTTGAGAGCGGGATACGTCTTGATCAGTTGCGCCGCCACCCGCTCGATGTTCGCTGCATCGGTGATGTCCAGCTCGACTGCCGCCATGCCGGGGTTCGCGGCCACCACCTCGTCGAGATGGCTGCGCCGCCGTCCGCCGATGATCACCTTGTTGCCGCGCCGATGCAGCGCCTCGGCCAGCCCACGGCCAATGCCTGAACCGCCGCCCGTAATAAAGATCGTGTTGCCGCTGAGTTTCATGATGGACTCCTTAAGGATATCGCAGATAGGTTGAGACTGCCGTAATAGTGACTTCAGCGCTCAATCGGGGAACCGGTCGCCGAACATCGGCAGGCCGCTGACCGATTGCGCCGCAGTGACTTCGTCTTGCAGCACGTCCCAGTGTTCGGCGAGCTTGCCGTCCTCAAAGCGGACGACGTCCGCGGCAATCCACGCGGCCGGTCTGCCGCTGCCGGAGAAACGGCCGTGCGCGATCACGTAGTCGCCTTCGGCCACGATCAACTGATTCTCGTAGCGCAGCGTGTCGGGCAGCGTGCGGATCAGCGCAAACAGCCCCTCGCGCCCCGGCGCGATATGCGCACTGTGCTGAATGTAGCGGTCCGACCAGAAGCGTTCGGCCGCCTCATAGTCGCGCTGGTTGAACAACGTATCGAATGCCTCCAGGACGAGGGCCTTGTTTTGCTCCGGTGTCGTTTTGCTCATGTCAGTCTCGATGAACGTGAATGAATCGGATCGCCGCCGCCCCATGTGAGTCAGGTATTGGCGAAGCGGATGATGGAGAAGATAAGCGCGCGCCGCCGCCGGCGGTAGCCATCGGTTTCTGCTATGTCTTATGTATGGGATGCATAGATGGCGACGCGGCGGGTGGGTCACACGTCATACGCCAGGCAGCCGGAGGCCGCCGCGACAAGCCGGCACTAAGGCGCAGGAATCGTGAGGTTCACAAAACAGCGGCGTGCTGTTCGCGCCTGAAATCGGCCATGAGATGTTCGACGACTGCGCGCCCGGCGGCGCGGGTTGCGCGGCCCATCGGAAAGTACGCATGCACCGGGATGTCGGCCGTCT
Source organism: Paraburkholderia sp. GAS38 (assembly GCF_050434965.1). Lineage (NCBI taxonomy): Bacteria > Pseudomonadati > Pseudomonadota > Betaproteobacteria > Burkholderiales > Burkholderiaceae > Paraburkholderia > Paraburkholderia sp. GAS38. The sequence continues at coordinate 515,375 of NZ_JBNDJO010000004.1, forward strand.
TCCAGTCGACCAGCAGCCGGACCAGCGAGCCATCGGCCAGTTCGCGGCGGCAAGCCCATTCGCTGGTCGAAGCAATGCCGATGCCGGCAGCCGCGGCAGCGACGGCGCCCTCGTTCTCGTTGGTCGAGAAATGCGCGTCGAGGTCGAGCGCCACCTCCTCGCCTGCGCGTGCGAACTTCCAGCCCGTCGGGACCACGGACGCGGGTCCACCCACGATGCGGTGCTGCGTCAGTTGATCGGGCGTCACCGGCACACCATGGCGTTCGAGGTAATCGGGCGAGGCGACGATCACCCGCGCAATCTGCGTGATCAGCGTGGCCGTCGCGCTCGAATCCACCAGACGCCCGAGCCTGATGGCGACATCCACCGCGTCCTTGACGAGATCCTGCGGGCGGTCGCCGAGCAACATCTGCAGACGCAGCGCCGGATGACGTTGGAGAAACGGCGCGAGCCGTGGAATGACTTCGCGGATTGCGACACTGCTGGGCATGCTCATGCGCAACATGCCGCGCAACTCGCTGCCTTCGCGCACGCTCTGCTCGGCATCCTCGAGCGCCATGAGGATCGGATCCAGACGCGACAGGAACTCGGCGCCCGCGTCGGTCAACACGACCGCGCGCGTGGTACGCGTGAGCAGACGCGCGCCCAGGTCGCCTTCCAGTTCGGCGACGATGCGCGACACCTGCGATTGCGACAGCCCGAACTCACGCGCCGCAGCCGAGAAACTGCCGAGACGCGCAACGCGGGTGTAGAGCTTGAGGGCGAGGATGTCCTTCACGGTGCAGGATAGTTGGGTTGGATCAAGGCTGGCGAACCTGACCAAGGCTATACGATTGATGCACCCGGCGCAAATATGCGAACCACCCGCCCCGCTCGGACAGAAAACCGCAACCGCAAAAAAACGCTTGCCGGATTATTTGCGAACGGCTACCGTTACGCCGTTCTACACGCTGTCGCGGGAGAGACTGTCACGCAGAAATGCGGTGACGGCGCCGACGGAGCAACCGCCCCGGAAACTCTCAGGCACAAGGACCGCCCAGCGGGAACATCTGGAGAGCGGCGCTTAACGCGCCCACCGAAGGGGATTTCCGCCCGCCCGGCAACGGGATGCGCGCGGAAAGAAACTCTCAGGTACATGGACAGATGGGGCATGGAAGCCGGCAACGGCCCTGCTCACTCACTCTGGACCATGACATGTCACGCATCGCCATCATTGGCGCCGGCATTACCGGCGTCACGACCGCTTACGCCCTCGCGCAACGCGGCTTCAACGTAACCGTGTTCGAACGCCACCGCTACGCCGCGATGGAAACCTCATTCGCCAACGGCGGCCAGCTATCGGTCAGCAACGCCGAGGTGTGGAACAGCACCGCCACGGTCGTCAAAGGCCTGCGCTGGATGCTGACGCGCGACGCCCCGCTGCTGCTCAATCCGCTGCCGAGCTGGCACAAGTACTCGTGGATGGGCGAGTTCCTGCGGCAGATTCCGCATTACCGTGCCAACACCATCGAAACCGTGCGGCTGGCGATCGCCGCGCGCGAGCATCTGTTTTCGATTGCGGCGCGCGAGCAGATCGATTTCGACCTCGAAAAGCGCGGCATTCTGCACGTCTACAAGACCCGCAAGGAGTTCGATGCAGCAGCGAAGGTGAATGCGCTGCTCAACGAAGGCGGCCTCGAGCGCAACGCGGTGAACGTGGCCGACATTCGCCGCATTGAACCGACGCTCGACGGCGCCTTCCACGGCGGCTTCTTCACGCCCTCAGATTCGACCGGCGACATCCACAAGTTCACCCGCGGCCTCGCGCAAGCGTGCGAGCGTCATGGCGTCGAATTCCGCTACGACACGGAGATTGCGTCGATCACGCGCGATTCCGCCGGCGCCTTCAGCGTCGCCGCGAAGCAGGCGGGCGAGCCGTTTCAGCAGACGTTTGCGCAGATCGTCGTGTGTGCCGGCGTGAAGAGCCGCGCATTCGCGTCGATGCTCGGCGACCGGGTCAACATCTACCCGGTCAAAGGCTATTCGATCACCGTTTGCCTCGACGACGCCGCGAGCCAGCAAGGCGCGCCCTGGGTCAGCCTGCTCGACGACAGCGCGAAGATCGTCACGAGCCGTCTCGGCGCCGACCGCTTCCGCGTGGCCGGCACAGCCGAAATCAACGGCTTCAATCGCGATATCCGCGCCGAACGCATTGCTCCGCTCACCGAATGGACCCGTCGCTACTTCCCGCAGGTGAATACGTCGCGCGTCATTCCATGGGCCGGTTTGCGTCCGATGCTGCCCAGCATGTTGCCAAAGGTCGGCAAAGGCCGCCTGCCCGGCGTGTTCTATAACACCGGACACGGGCATCTTGGCTGGACGCTGTCCGCCGCGACCGCTACGGGCGTGGCCGATGTAATCGCCTCAACGAGAACGCAGCAGGCCTAAGCGGCGAATTCAGGCTGACTCGCCACCGCAAAAGTAAACTTGCGCTCCTCCCTCAATGTGTGCATAATGCATATATGCAGACCGCACACATTGAGGTATTGCCATGACGCAGCGCACAGAAAATCTGCTTGGGGTGCTCGCCCTGCTGGTGACGGACGAGATGAATGCGCAGACCACCGTGGCCGCGCTCGCCGGTCCCACGGCGCGCGCCATCCTCAATGCGGTGGGCCAGTATCCGGATTCCTCCATTGAAGTGCTGCGCGATGCGGTCGATCTGTCGCATCCGGCGGCCGTCCGCGCGGTGGCGGGTCTGGTCGAGGCCGGCCTGATCGAAAAGAAACCAGGCGCCGACAAACGCGCGGTGGCGCTCGCGCTGACCACTGCTGGCCGGCGCGAAGCGAAGCGCATGCAGACGGCGCGCGAACGCATGCTGCAGCGCGTGGTAAGCCGGCTCGACGACGACGAACGGGTCGTGTTCGAAGACCTGTTGATCAAGATTCTCTGGCATGAAACGCGCGACCCTGCGCATGCCATGCAGTTGTGTCGTCTATGCGACGACGGTCCGTGCCTCGCAGCAGGTTGCCCGGTCGAATGCCGCGAACAGGGCTTGCCGATGCCCGAACGGAGCGGCTCATGAATCCCGCGACGCCGGTGCGCTGGCGTGCGATCGGCGCGCTGACCGCCGTGTCGGCGCTGGCGCAGATCGGCCAGTTCGGGATCGGCTTTATGGTGTTGCCGGTCTGGCTGGCGCATCACGGCCTCGACGCACCGCGCGCGGGGCTGTTTTCCGCTGCCCAGTGGGCCGGCATGGTCGCGGGGCTGCTGGCGGCGCCGCATCTGGCGGAGCGAATCGGTGCAAAGGCAACCGTTACGCTGGGGCTTGCGGCGAGCATCGTCGCATTCGCAACGATAGGCTGGCTGGCGTCGCCGTGGTGGCTGATTCCCGGCATGCTGACCGGACTCGGCATCGGCCTGCGCTGGATCGCCAATGAAACCTGGTTGTACAGACTAGTGCCCGAGCGGGCCAGTGGCCGGGTGGTCGGCATTCATGAAGCGCTGATCGCAGCGGCCGGTGTAATCGGGCCGGCTCTTGCAACGTGGTGCGCCGTCGATGGCCGCATCACCTTTGGTGCGGGGGCCTTGTTCACGTTTGCCGCGGCGATTCCGCTATGGTTGACCGCTGACGAGTCGCGCCGCCCCAACGCTGCGCGCTCAAGCGGACGTCCAGCGAATCCGCTCGCTGCGCCAACAACGCCGCAGACCCGCGAGCTAGCCCTGCAACCTCACTTACCCGCACACCTCGCAACCGAACCTGCCAAGGCGAGGTCCCAAACAACGGCAATCGGCCCGCTCGTCTGTCTCGGCATGGTGGTCGTGGCATTCGGTGGTCTCGGCGACGGCGCGCTCTACGGCCTCTTTCCGCTCTTCGCCGACGGACGCGGACTCAGCGCGACACAAACCGCTACCCTGCTCACCTGCTTCGGTATCGGCGGGATGGCGTTGCAGTTTCCGGTTGGCTGGTTCGCCCAGCGCGTCAGTCTCGCCGCAGCGGTCGTCGTCTGTGCAGCAGCAAGCGCGCTCGCAGTCGTGTCGTTCGCCCTGGCCGCGCCTGCGTCGGGGCTGCTGGCGGCGAGCGCAGTCTTGCTGGGTGGAATGAATAGCGCCTTTATCACGCTAGGGATGTTCGCCGCCGCAAGCGGCGATAAAGCCGCCTTGACCCGCAACATGCGGCTGGTTTCGCTGACCTTCACGGTCAGCTCGATTGCCGGTCCGTTGCTCGCCGGCTTCGCCATGAAGGCGCTAGGCAGCGACATGCTGATGTGGCAACTCGCGCTCGCCAGCGGCGCGCTTGCCATATACACACTCGGTCTACTGGAAGGCCGGCGCCAACCCCGCGAAGCGTCCTCCGCGAGCTGACGCCGGCCGCGCTGCTTACAACAACGTCAACGCCCCGCTACCTTGCGTTGCCGCCACAGGCACAGCACGTCGCAGGCAATGTGCGCGGCGGCAATGGCGGTGATCTCGCTCTGGTCGTAGGCGGGCGCCACTTCGACGACGTCCGCGCCAATCAGGTTCACGCCGCCCAGGCCCCGCACGATGGCGAGCCCCTGTGCCGACGACAAGCCGCCGGCTACCGGCGTGCCCGTGCCCGGTGCAAAAGCCGGATCGAGACAGTCGATATCGAAGGTCAGATACGTGGGACGCTCGCCGACAATCGACATGATCCGCTCCACCGCAGCGCGCGTGCCATGCTCATGCACCCACGCCGCATCGAGGATGTTGATGCCCATGAAGTCGTCGTTCCACGTGCGGATGCCGATCTGCACCGACGTCTTCGGATCGATCAGGCCGTCCTTCACCGCCTTGTAGAACATCGAGCCGTGATTCAGGCTGTCCGGACTATCGTCGGCCCAGGTATCGCAGTGGGCGTCGAAATGGATCAGCGACAAGGGCTTGCCATACTTCTCCGCATGCGCAATCAGCAACGGATAGGTGATGTAGTGATCGCCGCCCAACGTCAGCATCTTCGCATCCGAACGCAGAATCGTGCGGGCATGCTCGACGATGGCCGGCTTGACGGTCATCGGGTTGTGCGCGTCGAACCAGCAGTCGCCGTAATCGGTCACGGCGAGATCGTCGAACGGATTGAAGCCCCACGGATAGGGATGCAACTCGGACAACTGCACGCTCGCCGCCCGCACCGCAGCGGGACCGAGGCGCGCGCCGGAGCGAAAGGTGGTAGCCAGATCGAGCGGCACGCCGGAAACGACCACGTCGGCCCCGGCCAGTTCGCGCGTGTACTTGCGCCGCATGAACGACAGCACGCCCGCGTAGGTATTTTCGATCGAGGACCCGTAGAGGGACGGACGGCGGATTGCACCGTCGCCATAGAGGAGTTCAGTCATGGGATGACCTGATAAAACATGCCGGCAACACACGCGGTTTTCCTGAGGTTGTGCGCGTATCACCCGGCTTCGGATTCATTGGGAACGCGACGGCGCCGGAACGACGCACCGCCGCGCTGGCTTGCGAATCCTTTAGCGCAGCCGCACCAGCGTAGACTTCAGCTCGGTGTACTTCTCCAGTGCGTGCAACGACTTGTCACGGCCGTTGCCCGATTGTTTGTAGCCGCCGAACGGGAAGTTCATATCGCCCCCTTCGTCGTAGCAGTTGACCCACACCGTGCCGGCCCGCAGGCTGCGCGCCATTTCATGCGCGGTGGTGAGGTTGGAGGTCCAGACCGCAGCGGCAAGACCGTATTCGCTATTGTTGGCAATCCTGATGGCTTCTTCAGCCGTATCGAACGTGATCACCGACAGCACCGGTCCGAAGATTTCTTCACGGGCGATTTTAGCATCCGCCTTGGTGTCGAAGATGGTCGGCTCGATATAGTAGCCACCGCTTTCCTGCTTCACGCGGCCGCCGCCAAGCAGCAGCTTCGATTCCGCCCGTCCCGCCTCGATATAGCTCAACACGCGGTCCAGTTGCACCTGGTCGACGATCGCCCCCATCGAGGTCTTCGGATCCAGCGGATTGCCCGGCGTATAACTGCGCGCCGCTGCGATCAGCTTGTCGAGGAACACGTCCTTGATATCGCGATGCACGAGCAGGCGCGAACCCGCCGTGCACATCTCGCCCATGTTGTAGAAGATCGCGCCCGCTGCCGCATTGGCGGCGCGGTCGAGATCGGCACAGTCGGGCATCACGATGTTCGGCGACTTGCCGCCGAGCTCGAGCCACACGCGCTTCAGATTCGATTGGCCGGCGTACTGCATGATCAGCTTGCCGACGTTGGTCGAGCCGGTGAAGGCCAGGCAATCGACGTCGGGATGCAAGGCCAGCAGTTTGCCCGGCTCGCCCGCACCCGGCACGACGTTGAACACGCCCGCCGGAATGCCGGCCTCATGCGCGAGCTGCGCAATACGAATGGCCGTCAGCGGCGATTTTTCGGAGGGCTTCAGCACGACGCTGTTGCCCGCGGCGAGAGCCGGGCCGAACTTCCACGACGCCATCAGGATCGGGAAATTCCACGGCACCACCGCGGCCACCACACCGATCGGCTCACGCGTGACGAGCCCGACCAGATGATGGTCGGCCGGGGCCACTTCGCCGCCGATCTTGTCGATCGCTTCGGCAAACCACTCGACGCAATACGCCGCGCCCGGCACATCCACCGAGGTCGTATCGCCGATCGGCTTGCCCGCATCGAGCGTCTCGAGCAGCGACAGCTCGTCGAGATGCTCGCGCAATAGACCGGCCCAACGCAGCAGGATTGCTTTGCGTTTGCGCGGATTCAGGCCGGACCAGGCACCCGAGTCGAAGGCGCGGCGCGCCGCGGCCACGGCTGCGTTCACGTCTTCGCTGGCGCTATCGGCCACCTTGACGAGCAGCTTGCCGTCAATCGGGCTCAGGCAATCGAAGGTGCGCCCGCTGGCTGCGTGGCGATATTCGCCGTCGATAAACGCGCGGCCTTCGATTGAAAGCGTTGCGGCCTTGTCTTGCCAGTAAGCGAGAGTCTTTTCCATCAGGATGCCTCAATGTTATGCGTTCGACGTTCAACGTGAGGGTTGCCCTTGCAGCCATCACGCGCGTCGCAACGACGTTGACGCGGAATGTCTAGAAGCTCGGCGGTGAATTCGCCGAGACGATTTCGCAGACGTGTTCCGCGCTGGGATTGCGAAAACGATGCGGCCGGCGGCTTTCGAAGTAGTAGCTGTCGCCGGGGTCGAGCAGCCATGTGGCGCCGTCCACGGTCAATTCGATCTGGCCGCTGACGATCACGCCGCCCTCGTGTCCTGTATGCACCAGCATTTCCGGCCCCGTGTCCGCGAGCGGCTGATAGACCTCGCGCAGGATGCCCATGTTGCGGTCTTTTACGCCCGCACCGGCGAGATAGAACTCAATCGACTCGTTGCCGAGATTCGGCATGTCGACGCGGCGCGACACCACGGAGCAGTCCGCTTCGACTTCGAACGTAAAGAACTCGGCGAGGCTCATCGGAATGGATTCGAGCAGCTTCTTCAACGAACCGACCGAGGGGCTCACGCGATTTTGTTCGATCAACGAAATGGTGCCGTTGGTGACCCCCGCCCGCTTGGCCAGCTCGCGCTGAGACAGGCCATTCTTCTTACGGATGTACTGCAAGCGGGTCGCTACTTCGATGGACATCGCTGCACTCTCAGAGTGGATGAACCGGTTTAGGAAACAGGCAGAAATCGGACACAGGTCACGCATTGGGCACACATGGGTCATGCACGACCGGCGCGAGTGTTGAATATTCTAATCACTTTATTGCCGCCGCTGCTGGGGAAAACCCTGCAAGCATTTCGAAATACTGACTGACGCAACGAGCATACCCAACCCCCGGGTTTAGGCCTATTGCCTCGGGTAAGCCCTGATAAATCTTTTATAAAAATGATTTGACGGCAATATTGGCTCGTATATGCTGGTTCACAGGCGATCGTCATGCCTACGTCACAGACGCTGAACACAGTGTTTTGCGGCGCAGCGAAGCGGGTAATCCCGATTCGCGAGGCTACCCGGCGATCATCCCGCGTCACGTTTCTTTAAACGCACGGTGCGTTTCTGGAGCGAGGCGTTCAATACTTTCAACGTCGCTAGTCGAGTGTAATCGTGAGAGTCCGAGGCCCTTTGGTTAGGTGGGAACGCAGTCAGGCGAGATGTCTTCGTCCTGAAGGCACCATCGCCGACGGCAGCAACGGCAGCCTTGCGTTTCGCCGCTTTCTGTCCGTCTTCACGATCCTGTCCCGCCGTTCTGTCCGACGCCACAATTCCGTCTCTGCGCGCGCTTTCATCGCCGTACGCACGGACGAAGTCGCTTCGCTGCTGCCGTAGCGCCTCTCTCCCGCTTACCGTTCGGTTCACCTGTTTGCCTGAGCGTGCCTTTGATGGCGTCCGCGCTTGTGCGTGCCTTGTTTCGCCTGCCGTGTGCGCATGTTCTGCGGATCGCGCCGGATAACGGGCTGAATCGAACGGTCTTCCTGATAGCAACGCGCGGCGCGGTCCGCTAACGACCCCCGCCTGGACTTCTGGTGGCTTTGCGCCCTGCGCACGGCTGCGGAATCGTGCCGCGCCTGTTTTAACGTTGTTCGTGCCGCATCCCGCGGGGAACCAACACGTCCATTCAATTAGTCATGCGAACCAGACCTCTGGTCGGCATTAGCGCCGATAGAACGATGATGGGAGTGCACCCGTCGCACACGGTGGGCGAGAAGTACATCGCTGCCGTGGTCGACGGCTCACAGGCGCTGGCGATGCTGCTGCCCGCGCTCGGCAACCGTCAGGCCGCCGCCGAGATTCTCGAGGCGGTCGACGGGTTGCTGTTTACCGGCAGCTATTCGAATGTGGAACCGCAGCATTACGGCGGCCACGCCAGTGCGCCGGGCACGCTGCACGACGCCGCACGCGATGCGACGACGCTGCCGCTGCTTGCCGCGGCCATCGACGCCGGTGTGCCGGTCCTTGCTGTCTGTCGCGGCTTTCAGGAAATGAACGTGGTGTTTGGCGGGACGCTGCATCAAAGCGTTCACGCAGTGACCGGCTTGAACGATCACCGCGAGAACAAGGAAGACGAACTGGACGTGCAATACGCACCGTCGCATTCCATCGCACTGACGCGAGGCGGCTTGTTGCAGCGCCTCGCGGCAGGGGCGAACGAAGCGCGGGTGAATTCCCTGCACGGCCAGGGCGTCGAGCGGCTGGGCAACGGCCTTGTAGCCGAAGCCACTGCGCCGGACGGATTGATCGAAGCGGTGAGCGTCAAGGATGCGCGCGCCTTCGCTCTGGGTGTGCAGTGGCACCCCGAGTGGAAGCATGCGAGCGACGCGCTGTCCACCGCGATCTTCCGGGCGTTCGGCGACGCATGCCGCGATCGAATGCGCACCAGGGCCGGCCACGGCGCGGTATCCACCGCCGCCACGCACGCCTAGGCCGGTCCGCGCAAAAACTGAGAGAACAATCATGCAAGACATCGACGAATTTCTGAAGCAACACCGCATCACCGAGATCGAAGCAATCATTCCCGACATGGCCGGGATCGCGCGCGGCAAGATCATTCCGCGCAGCAAGTTCGAATCCGGCGAATCCATGCGCCTGCCGCAAGCGGTGATGATCCAGACCGTCACGGGGGACTATCCGGAAGACGGATCCCTGACCGGCGTCACCGACCCGGACATGGTCTGCGTTCCCGATGCATCGACCATTCGCCTGATCCCGTGGGCTGTCGACCCCACCGCGCAGGTGATTCACGACTGCGTGCACTTCGACGGCACGCCCGTGGCGATTTCGCCGCGCCGGGTACTGCGTCAGGTGCTCGAACTGTACAAGGCAAAGGGCTGGAAGCCGGTGATCGCACCGGAACTCGAGTTCTACCTCGTCGACATGAACAAGGACCCGGATCTGCCGCTGCAACCGCCGATCGGCCGGACCGGGCGTCCGGAGACGGGACGTCAGGCGTACTCGATCGAAGCGGTCAACGAATTCGATCCGCTCTTCGAGGACATCTATGAGTACTGCGACATTCAGGAACTGGAAGTCGACACGCTGATTCACGAAGTCGGCGCGGCGCAGATGGAAATCAACTTCATGCACGGCGATCCGCTCAAGCTCGCGGACAGCGTGTTCCTGTTCAAGCGCACGGTGCGCGAGGCCGCGCTGCGTCACAAGATGTATGCGACGTTCATGGCCAAGCCGATGGAAAACGAACCGGGCTCGGCGATGCACATGCATCAGAGTCTCGTCGACGAGGAAAGCGGTCACAACCTGTTCACCGGCGCCGACGGCAAGCCCACCCAGCTATTCGACGGCTATATCGCAGGCCTGCAGAAGTACACCCCGGCGTTGATGCCGATTTTTGCACCGTACATCAACTCGTACCGCCGGCTCTCGCGCTTCATGGCAGCGCCGATCAACGTGGCGTGGGGCTACGACAACCGCACGGTGGGCTTCCGGATTCCGCATTCGGGCCCGGCTGCGCGCCGCATCGAAAACCGCATTCCGGGTGTCGACTGCAATCCGTACCTCGCGATTGCCGCCACACTCGCGGCCGGCTATCTCGGCATGACGCAAAATCTGCGCCCCACCGAACCGCTGATCAGCGACGGCTACGAACTGCCCTACCAACTGCCGCGCAATCTCGAAGAGGGTTTGACGCTGATGGGCGCGTGCGAACCGATCGCCGAAGTGCTCGGCGAGAAATTCGTCAAGGCCTACCTGGCATTGAAGGAAACCGAATACGAAGCGTTCTTCCGCGTGATCAGTTCGTGGGAACGCCGGCATTTGCTGCTGCACGTCTAGGACGCGCCTGAGCAAACAGAACAACTGGAGGCAACATGAGCTACAGAACAGAAGAAGTCGCGTACGTGCAACCGGCCCAGCCGGCTGCAGCCGCGCAGGTTTCGCAACAACGCAGCACGGCCGAATATCGCGCGCTCGACGCCGCGCACCACATCCATCCGTTTTCGGACATGGGTTCGCTCAACAAGGCCGGCAGCCGCGTGATCGTGAAGGCCAAGGGCGTGTACCTGTGGGACTCCGAAGGCAATCAGATCATCGACGGCATGGCGGGCCTGTGGTGCGTGAACGTCGGCTACGGCCGCAAGGAACTCGCGGACGCGGCATACCGGCAGATGCAGGAACTGCCCTTCTACAACACCTTCTTCAAGACCACGCATCCGCCGGTGATCGAACTCTCCGCGCTGCTCGCGGAACTGGCGCCGGCGCCCTTCAACCACTTCTTCTATTGCAACAGCGGTTCGGAAGGCAACGACACCGTGCTGCGCATCGTCCATCAATACTGGGCGACGCAAGGCAAGGCAGCGAAGAAAGTGGTGATCTCGCGCAAGAACGGTTACCACGGTTCGACGATTGCCGGCGGTACGCTCGGCGGCATGGGCTACATGCATGAGCAGATGCCCTCGAAGGTCGAGAACATCGTCCACATCGACCAGCCGTATTTCTTCGGCGAAGCCGAGGGCAACCTGACGCCGGAAGAATTCGGCCTCGCCCGTGCGCAGCAACTCGAAGCGAAGATTCTTGAGGTCGGTGCAGAGAACGTCGCCGCGTTTATCGGTGAGCCTTTCCAGGGAGCCGGCGGAGTGATTTTCCCGCCGTCCACCTACTGGCCTGAAATCCAGCGCATCTGCCGCAAGTACGACATCCTGCTGGTGGCCGATGAAGTAATCGGCGGTTTCGGCCGCACCGGCGAATGGTTCGCGCATCAGCACTTCGGCTTCGAACCCGATCTCATCACGCTCGCCAAGGGTCTGACGAGCGGCTACGTGCCGATGGGCGCAGTGGGTCTGCACGACCGCGTCGCCCGCGCGATTATCGAAAACGGCGACTTCAATCACGGCCTCACCTACTCCGGCCATCCGGTCGCGGCAGCCGTGGCGGTCGCCAACCTGAAGCTGCTGCGCGACGAAAAAATCATTGAGCGCGTCAAGACCGATACGGGCCCGTACTTCCAGAAGAAGCTGCGCGACACCTTTGCGAACCATCCGATCGTCGGCGATATCGCCGGTGTGGGGCTGGTGGCCGGCCTGCAACTCGCGCAGGAACCGAAAACGCGCAAGCGTTTTGCCAATGGAGGCGAGGTCGGCACGATCTGCCGCGACTTCTGCTTCAACGGCAACCTGATCATGCGCGCCACCGGCGACCGGATGCTGCTGTCGCCGCCGCTCGTGATCACGAAGCAGGAGATCGACGAGATCGTGTCGAAGGCGAAAAAGGCCATTGACGCGACCGCACAACAACTCGGAATTTCGTAACGGCAGTTCTTTTCCGGCGTGGGCGCATCACGACACGCGCTCATGCCGGGACTTCAACTTCAAGGGAAAAAAAGTCATGAGCGCTAGTCATACTGGACGTCATCTTCGTCATGCGGTCGCGGGGGCCGCGCTTCTCGCCGTCACGAGCTTTGCGGCGCTGTCGGTCACACCGGCGCTTGCGGCCGACACCGATCTGAACGTGTACAACTGGTCGGATTACATCGCCAAGGACACGATTCCGAACTTCGAGAAGCAGGATGGCATCCACGTCAAGTACGACAACTACGATAGCGACGACACGCTGCAGGCCAAGCTGCTCGCCGGCAGTTCGGGCTACGACATTGTGGTGCCGACCTCGAACTACATGGCCAAGCAGATTCAGGCCGGCGTGTACCAGAAGCTCGACAAGTCGAAGCTGCCGAACCTGGCGAATCTCGACCCGGTTCTGATGAAGATGATCACCGACGCCGATCCGGGTAACCAGTACGGCGTACCCTGGGCCTACGGGACGGACGGTATCGGCTATAACGTGGAAGCGGTGCAGAAAGCGCTCGGCGCCAATGCACCGGTGGATAGCTGGGCCCTCGTGTTCGATCCGGCCAACCTCTCCAAGCTGAAGGGTTGCGGCGTGTCGTTCCTCGACCAGGCCGTCGACGTATTCGCCTCCGTGCTGCAATACATGCACAAGGACCCGAACAGCACGAACCCGGCCGACTACCAGGCCGCCTTCGAAGTGCTGAAGAAAGTCCGTCCGTATATCACCCAGTTCAACTCGTCCGGTTACATCAACGACCTCGCCAACAACGACGTGTGCGTCGCCGTGGCATGGTCGGGCGACGTCGGCATCGCCAGCCGCCGTGCCGCTGAAGCGAAGCGCTCGTACACGGTCAAGTTCTCCAACGTCAAGGAAGGCGGCCTGCTGTGGTTCGACGTGATGGTGATCCCGAAGGATGCACCGCACCCTGAAGCCGCGCTCAAGTGGATCAACTACATCGAAGATCCGAAGGTCAACGCCGCCATCACCAACGAAGTGTTCTACCCGACCGCCAACAAGGCAGCCCGTCAGTTCGTGACGCCGGGTGTCGCTCAGGACACCACCGTCTATCCGGGTGACGAAGTGCTGAGCAAGATGACGCTGATGAAGCCGATGCCGAGCGACATCCTGCGCCTTGAAAACCGTCTTTGGGCTCAGCTCAAAACCGGCCACTGATTTTTTACTCATAGCCGATAAGCATATTTAATCGCGGAGCAGGGATCGCTCGATCCCTCTCCGCCTGAATCAGGCAATAAGGCAGTCAGCCTGCGCCTTGCAAGCGCAGTCCCATGTTTCCCGATCGCAGCAGACCTTTGTGAGCCGCCTCGCGCGCCCCACACGGGGATGCTTACGCCCGCGATCCGCAAGGAATGGTTACACCATGAACTCGACGACCTCAAATAACGCCGCCCAGGCAACACCTCAAGCGGCCAAACTCGCGGTGACGACCAAAAGCAAACCGGATGAATTCGTCCGGATTGAAAACGTCGTGAAGAAATTCGGCGACAGCGTCGCTGTCGACAATGTCAACCTGACCATCGCGAAGAACGAACTGTTCGCACTGCTCGGCAGTTCGGGCTGCGGCAAGTCCACGCTTCTGCGCATGCTCGCCGGCCTGGAGACGGCCACCTCGGGCCGCATCTTCGTCGACGGCGAGGACCTCGCCGCCATGCCGCCGTACAAGCGCCCGGTCAACATGATGTTCCAGTCGTACGCGCTGTTTCCGCACATGAGCGTCGAGGGGAACATCGCCTTCGGTCTCAAGCAGGAAGGCACGCCGAAGAACGAAATCAAGGAACGCGTCGCGGATGCGCTCCACCTCGTGCAGATGAGCAAGTTCGCGGGCCGCAAGCCACATCAGCTCTCCGGCGGCCAGCAGCAGCGCGTGGCGCTCGCCCGCTCGCTCGTCAAGCGCCCCAAGCTGCTGCTGCTCGACGAGCCGATGTCCGCGCTCGACAAGAAGATTCGCCAGAAGACGCAGCTCGAACTGGTCAACATCATCGAGAAGGTCGACGTGACCTGCGTGATGGTGACGCACGATCAGGAAGAGGCCATGACCATGGCCGGACGGCTCGCCGTGATGAGCGAAGGCCGCATCGTGCAGATCGGTACGCCCTCGCAAGTCTACGAGTTTCCGAACAGCCGCTTCTCGGCCGAGTTCATCGGCTCGACCAACATGTTCGAAGGCGTGGTGGTGGAGGACGAACCGGATCACATATTCGTCGAAAGCGAAGACCTCGAAGCACGCATGTATGTGAGCCACGGCATTACCGGGCCGCTCGGCATGCCGGTGGGCATCTCGGTGCGTCCGGAACGCGTGAAGGTCTCGCGCGACAAGCCGGGCACGCCGCATAACTGGGCCCGTGGCGTGGTCTCGGACGTCGCCTACATGGGCAGCTATTCGCTGTATCACGTGCGCCTGCCGAGCGGCAAGACGGTCGTTTCGAACCTGTCCAGCTCGCATCTGATGAGCGAAGGCGCGCCCGCCTATAACGACGACGTGTTCGTCTACTGGTCGCCCGCTAGCGGCGTAGTGGTGACGCAATGAGAACGCCCGCCCCCACCTCCCCGGCGCTGAATGCGCCGCACGCGAGCGGTGCGCTCGCCGCGCTGAAAAAACGGCTCGGCGCCCTGCTGCCGTCGGGCCGCACGACGGTGATCGGCGTGCCGTTCCTGTGGCTCACGCTGTTCTTCGCGTTGCCATTCGTGCTGGTGCTGAAGATCAGCTTCGCCGATCTGCGGCTCGGCATTCCGCCGTACACGGACCTCCTCAGCATGAAGGACGGGGTCGTGCACTTCGCGATCCAGCTCGGTCACTACGCGTTTCTGCTGCAGGACGACCTGTATATCGCGACCTACATCAGCTCGCTGAAGATGGCGGCCATTTCGACCTTCTTCTGCCTGTTGATCGGCTATCCGGTGGCGTACTACATCGCCCGCTCGGAACCGGCCAAGCGCAACCTGCTGATGATGGGCGTGATGCTGCCGTTCTGGACGTCGTTCCTGATCCGTGTGTACGCATGGATCGGCATCCTGAAGGACGACGGCCTGCTCAATCACACGCTGATGGCGATCGGCATGATCCATTCGCCGTTGCGGCTATACCACACCGATATCGGCGTCTATATCGGCATGGTTTATTCGTACCTGCCGTTCATGGTGATGCCGCTGTACGCCCACCTGGTGAAGATGGACCTGACGCTGCTCGAAGCCGCCTACGACCTCGGCGCCAAACCGTGGACCGCCTTCACGCGCATCACCTTGCCGTTGTCGAAGAACGGCATCATCGCCGGCAGCCTGCTGGTGTTCATCCCGGCGGTGGGCGAGTACGTGATTCCCGAACTGCTCGGCGGCGCCGACACGCTGATGATCGGCCGCGTCATGTGGGACGAGTTCTTCAACGATATGGACTGGCCGATGGCATCCGCCGTGACGGTCGCGATGGTTCTGCTGCTGCTCGTGCCGATGGCCGTGTTTCAGTACTACCAGGTCAAGGAACTGGAGGGCGCGAAATGATCAAGCCAAACAGGAAGCTGTCCAACACCGTCCTGACGCTCGGGTTTCTGTTCCTCTATATCCCGATCATCAGCCTTGTGGTGTATTCGTTCAACGAATCGAAGCTCGTCACCGTATGGTCCGGCTTCTCGCTGAAATGGTATGGCGCGCTGCTGCAGGACGACGAATTGCTGAGCGCCGCCTGGCTCTCGCTCAAGATCGGTCTGCTGACCGCCTGTGCGTCCGTCGTGATCGGCACGTGGGCCGGTTTCGTGCTCGCGCGCTTCGGCCGCTTTCGCGGTTTCACGCTGTTCGCCGGCATGATCAACGCGCCGCTGGTGATTCCTGAAGTGATTCAGGGCATCTCGCTGCTGCTCCTGTTCGTGGCGCTCGAACAGATGCTCGGCTGGCCGAAGGGCCGCGGCCTGCTGACGATCTGGATCGGTCACGTGATGCTGTGCGTGTCCTATGTAGCGATCATCGTGCAGTCGCGCGTCAAGGAGCTGAACAAGTCGCTTGAAGAAGCCGCACTCGATCTCGGTGCAACGCCGTTCAAGGTGTTCTTCCTGATCACCCTGCCACTGATCTCGCAGGCGTTGATGTCCGGCTGGCTGCTGTCGTTCACGCTCTCGTTCGACGACCTCGTGCTGTCCGCGTTCCTCTCCGGCCCCGGCTCCACCACGCTGCCGCTCGTCGTGTTTTCGCGCGTGCGTCTCGGACTGAATCCGGAAATGAATGCGCTCGCAACGATCTTTATCAGCGTGGTGACGGTCGGGGTGATTGCCGTCAACCGCTGGATGCAGGTCCGCGAACGCAAGCGTACCCGCGACATGCAGATGGCCTTCGCCGTGGCGGAGGCCGCCGACGCCGCACCCGTTACCCCGCAACCCGCTACCGTGCGCAAATCGCTCGGTACCGCCTGAGCCCAAGCAGTTTCTAGCAATACGACCAACAAGGAGAATGTGCATGAGAAAGAAACTCATCTGCCTGCTAGTGGCGGGGAGTCTGCCTGGTGTGGCCATGGCAGACGCCACCAGCGATGAGATCAAGGCGTTGCAGGCGCAACTGAACTCGTTGCAAAAAGAAGTGAAGCAGTTGCGGGCGGAAGTGGCGGCCAAGCCCAAAGCGGTCGCGGCGGCACCGGCGGCAGCACCGGCTGCGGCTCCTGCCGTGGCCGCGGCGCCGGTGGATATCTCGTCGCCGGATTACGGCAAGGCACAGGCCACGCTGACCAACGACCAGGTCGACTCGATGAAGCAGCAGATCGCCAATCAGCAGTTGAAGGTCGATTCGCTGGTGGATGCGCAAAACACCGGGCCGATCGCGGGTCTGTCGGTGACGGGTTATATCGACCCCACCTACATGTATAACCGCGATCTGAGCAGCTCGTCGTTCCTGTTCGCGAACCACGAAAGCAGCTACAACTACTTCAACAGCACCTTCGGCGATCTCTACCTCGACATCAAGAAGACCTTCGGTGTCGGCCCGATGGCGCCGTCGGCTGAAATCACCTTGATGCCGAACCGCGGCAACGGCATCACGCTGCTGCAGAACGAACATGGCACGATCAGCGACAACATCCTGAACACCGCGGTGGTGACCGTGCCGGTGACGGCGACGACCACCTTCGTGGCGGGCTTGATGCCCAGCTTCGGCGGCTACGAGGTGCAGCAGTCGAACCAGATGGTGACGCTCACGCACAACCTGCTGTACGACTTCTCGGATCCGGGCAGCTACGTGGGTGTCGGCGTGAACTACACGGGCGACGGCAGCAACTGGGCGTGGAAGTTCATGCTGGGCAACGAACAGTACCGCACCTATGGCTCGGTGGTGCAGACGGGCACCAACGCGTTGGGCGATCCGATCACCAGCAGCAACAAGATCCCAACGTTCACGGGCCGCGTCGACTATACGTGGTCTAGCGCGCTGGATATCGGCGGTTCGTTCAATATTGGCCGCCAGACGCTCGCCTCCGGAATCAATTCCGATGGCACGCCGGTGTATGGCGTAGGCGGTGCAGCGCCGAGCGCCTTCGGCACGTTCTTCTTCACCGAAGCGGATGCGGCTTACACGCTCGCCGACGTGCAGTACAACGCCGAGCTCGACTATGGCCAGCAGCAGAACGCCGCGTACAACGGCGGCCAGGCACAGTGGTACGGTCTGTCGCTGCTCGCGCACCGCAAGTTCACCTTGCCGACCGTGGGCCGCATGGGCGCGACCCTGCGCTACGACCTGCTGGTCGACCAGAAGAACGGCGGCGGCGGTGGTGGCATTGCGCTGAACTCGAACGGCATGGATACGGCCGACGGCTTCGGCATTGGCGCGAACTGTCTCGCCAACTCGTCGAACCACGGCTTCGAGTGCAAGGGCGCCACCCACCAGGACGTCGCGCTCGACGTGCTGTTCTACGCAACCCAGCAGATTACTGTGAAGGTGGAATACCGGCACGACTGGGCCAGCCAGAATGTGTTCCTGCGCAACGACGGCTCGTACAGCAAGTCCAACGACATCCTTGCGACGCAGTTCATCTACTCGTTCTAATCAGTCCAGCCGAAGCGCGGCGCCTCGCTGTGCGGCAACGCGTTTCGGCTTTTCATGTGTTCTGCCTATGCTCCGTTTCGCGAACCAGCCTCACGCCGCGTCGTACTACGCCGCGACGCTCAACGATACAACCCGTCACGCTCCGCTCGACGGCCCTTTGAAAGTGGATGTGTGCGTGATCGGCGCCGGCCTCACCGGCATCTCGACTGCGCTCAACCTCGCTGAACGCGGCTATTCGGTCGCGGTGCTGGAAGCGTCCAAAGTCGGCTGGGCGGCGAGCGGCCGCAACGGCGGCCAGTTGATCGGCGGCTTTGCGTGCGATATGGATACGTTCGCGAAGCACATGCCTGCAGAAGACGTCAAACGCATGTGGGCGATGGGACTCGAGACGCTGGATATCGTCAGGGAGCGCGTGGCGAAGCACCAGATCGACTGCGATCTCCAGTTCGGCTATCTGCATGCGGCAAATAAACCGCGTGATGTCGCGGCATTGCGCGAGTGGCGTGACGAGGCACAACAACGCTTCGGTTACGACCGTTTCCGTTATATCGAGCGCGAGTCGCTCGACCACTATGTGCAGTCCACCCGCTACCTGGGCGGCCTGTTCGATCCGGACAGCGGCCACCTGCATCCATTGAATTACACGCTGGGCCTCGCGCGCGCCGCGCGTGCCGCCGGCGTACAGATTTTCGAAGACAGTTGCGTGACCCGCATGCGTAGCGAAGGCAGCGGGCATGTGATCGAAACCGCGCGCGGCCAGGTTCAGGCGCAGTTCGTTGCGCTCGCATGCAATACCTGGCTCGGCGCGCTCGCGCCGGACGTGGCGCGCAAGATCATGCCGGTGGGCACCTATGTGATCGCCACCGAACCGCTCGACGCCGCCCGTGCCCAGGCATTGATGCCCGCGCAGGCGGCGATCTGCGACAGCCGCTTCGTGCTCGACTATTTCCGGGCCGCCCCCGACAATCGCGTATTGTGGGGCGGCAAGGTCAGCTACTCGACGTTTGCGCCGCGCAATCTGGGCGAAGCGATGCGCCTCGATATGCTGAAGACGTTCCCGCAACTGGCCGACGTCAAGGTCGATTATGCGTGGGGCGGCTTTGTGGATATCACGATGAATCGCGCGCCGCATTTCGGCCGTCTCTCGCCAACCGTGTATTTCGCGCAAGGCTTCTCCGGCCATGGCGTCAACACCACGGGCCTCGCCGGCAAGCTGATTGCCGAAGCGATCCACGGCCAGGCCGCGCGTTTCGACCTGTTCGGCAAGATTCGCCACCGCGATTTCCCGGGCGGCGCTACACTGCGCACCCCTGCCCTCGTGCTCGCGATGGCCTGGTATCGAATGAAGGACCTGCTTTGATGACCGACAGTCTCGACCACCGCGCGGATGCGCTGATCCGCAACTCCTATTACGAGGCGAGCGTTACGCGCCCGCTCGCCGACGATCCGATGCTCGAGGGCACGCTCGAGGCCGACGTCTGCGTGATCGGCGCGGGCTTCGCCGGCTTGTCCGTCGCGCTCGAATGCCGGGCGCGTGGTTTGTCTGTCATCGTGCTCGACGCGCATCGTCCCGGCTGGGGCGCATCGGGTCGCAATGGCGGCCAGACGCTGGTGGGTTTCGCGAAAGACGAGGTCATCGAAAAGCAACTCGGACTCGAGGGTGCGCGCGCGGCCTGGGCGATGTCGGTGGAAGGTGTCAGGCTGGTACGCGAGCGCATCGAACGGTATGGCATCCAGTGCGATTTCACGTCGGGCTATCTGACCGTCGCCACCAAACCGAAACGCGTGCCCGACCTGCGTTCGTGGATGGAGGATGCATCATCGCGCTGGGGCTATCCGAAACTCGCATGGCTCGATACGGATGAAGTCCGGGCGCGCGTCGCCTCGGAACGCTATCTGGCCGGCGTCTACGATCCGTTTTCCGGGCATCTGCATCCGCTCAAATATTGTCTCGGCCTGGCCGAGGCGGCGCGACAGGAAGGCGCGCGGCTGTTCGCGCACTCTCCGGTGCTTGAAGTCGTGCGCGGTGCGCAGCCGGTCGTGCGGACTGCTACGGGTGAAGTGCGCTGCCGCTTTGTCGCTGCCTGCGGTAACGCGACCATCGGCAACGTGCTGCCTTCCGGCGTTGCTGCGCGTATCGCGCCGATCGCTTCGTATATCGTCGCTACCGAGCCGCTTGGTGAAGCGCGTGCCTCTGCGTTGATACCGGGACGCGCTGCGGTCTGCGATAACAATTTCTTTCTCGACTACTTCCGCGTGTCCGCCGATCACCGGGTGCTGTTCGGTGGACGCGCCAGTTCGACGGGTGCGTCGCCCGCGCAGTTGTCGGAGCAGATTCGCAAGCGGATGGTTGGCGTGTTTCCGCAAGTCGCCGATGCGCGGGTCGAATTCGCGTGGGGCGGTTTTGTGGACGTCACGCGTAATCGTGCGCCGGATTTTGGCTCCATCGATCCGAATTACTTCTACGTGCAGGGGTTTTCGGGGCACGGCGTGGCGCTGACCGGGATCGCGGGGCGCGTCGTGGCGCAAGCGATTGCGGGAGAGACGGCGGCATTCGATCTGTTCGCGAAGCTGCGGCATGCGCGCTTTCCGGGTGGGCCGGCGTTACGTGGGCCGGCGCTCGAGCTCGGGATGTTGTACCACCGGATTCGGGAGTTGTTGTAGCGCTCGATCTCGCTAACGTTGCAGACGGGATCGGCCAGGCACGGACTTCGTCCTGGCCGACCGCAATTGAGCCGTCGCATCCGCAAGTATGCAAGCGGCGCGACACCATGAATCTGCGTCAAGCCTGCAACCCTGCGAGCACTTCGGCTCTCGAGATGGTCTGCCGGAAATGATGCTTCCAGAGCTTGATCCCTAGCTGGGCCGATCTGTCGAGTGACGAGCCAACCGTAAGATCGGTAATGAGCGTGGGATAAAGGCCCGCGTCGAAGAGTGCGAAACCGGCCGCAAGCAGGCATCGTCGGGTTTCCCGCCACGGCCGCTGCCTGCCGCTTCAGGTCGGGCGCGGCGGTCGTAAAGTCGGCGAACGAGGCGCCGCACCGCATGTACCCGAAGCACTGCGTCGCGACCTC
This sequence comes from Paraburkholderia sp. GAS38, assembly GCF_050434965.1. Taxonomy (NCBI): domain Bacteria; kingdom Pseudomonadati; phylum Pseudomonadota; class Betaproteobacteria; order Burkholderiales; family Burkholderiaceae; genus Paraburkholderia; species Paraburkholderia sp. GAS38. Next base: position 536,734 of record NZ_JBNDJO010000004.1, read on the forward strand.
AAGCGATTGGGTCCCCACTACGCAGGACAGCACCCAGTCGGCCTCTTTCAGCCACGGTCCCGACCGTTATCGCGAAGCAGTTTTTCTCGGCCGTCAATCCGACCGCATCGTTCATATTCGCGTTGCTGGCATTCGCCGCCGGTTTCATCGTTCGGCCCTTCGGTTCCCTGGTCTTCGGGCGGCTCGGCGACATGAGCGGACGGAAGCACACGTTCCTTATCACCATTGTCCTGATGGGTTTGCCGACGTTCATAGTGGGCCTGCTGCCGTCGTATGCGACGATCGGCATGGCCGCGCCAATTGCACTGATTGCGCTGCGACTGCTGCAAGGACTGGCGGTCGGCGGAGAGTATGGCGGCGCCGTCACGTATGTCGCCGAGTATTCCACGCCGTCGAATCGCGGCTTCAATACGTCGTGGATTCAGACCACCGGCACAGGCGGGCTTCTTCTTTCGCTTTTCGTCATTCTCGGCGTCCGCACCCTGACCGGCGAAAAGCAGTTCGCATCGTGGGGCTGGCGGGTACCGTTCCTGTTCTCCATTGCGCTTCTGGGCGTGTCGATGTGGATTCGCCTCAAGCTCAAAGAGAGTCCGGAGTTCGAGAAGATGAAGGTCCAGGGAACCCGATCAAAGTCGCCGTTGCGCGACACCTTCGGCAATCGTCGCAACGCCATGACGGTCCTTCTGTCGCTACTCGGATGTACCGCGGGTTTGGGCGTGGTGGCTTACACGAGTCAGTTTTACGTTCAGTTCTTCCTGTTGCAAACCCTCAAGGTCGACGGGCGGATTGCAAACGAAGTGCTTGCGATAGCGCTTGTCCTTGGTCTGCCGCTCTACGTTTTCTTTGGATGGCTTTCGGACCGGATTGGACGCAAGCCCGTTATCCTGACGGGCTCACACCATGGCCCCGGTTACGGTATATGCGCCGCATGGAGAGTGCTCACTGCAGTTCAACCCCGTTGGAACCGCATCGTTCACCCGTTCCTGCGACTCGGCCAAAGCCGCGCTCGCGCGCAACGCTGTTCCATACAGTACGGTCGCACAACCGCCAGGCACCGTGGCCTCCATCCACATAGGCGAGCAGGTGATTTCAGCAGTCGACGGCAAGGGACTGTCGCGCTCGCAGTTCGCGGCACAGACAGCGGCATTCAATGCGCAAGTGACGCACGCGCTGGCGTCCAGCGGATACCCAGCGACCGCCGCGCCGGCTGACGTCAATCGGCCGATGCTGGTACTGCTCATCACCATCCTTATCGTTTATCTGGGCGATATTTACTACGGACTGTGGTACCCGGTCGTGGTCGCGTCCTGTACGTTTGTGATTGGCCTGGTCTTTCTTCCTGAAACGCGGTTCGCGGCTGCTGCGAAAATCTCGAGCGCTCGGGCAAGCACGAACTAATCAGGTCTACTGAACCTCCTCGCCAGATCAGCGCGTCACGAGGCTGAACTCATTACCCCGGCCCGGGTTGATCGGAATCGACTGCGAGAGGTAGCCGTTCGCCGGATCGCGGACATAGTCCAGGTAGTCGTTCTCATGATCGAACGCATTCTCCGCGAGGATCAGCGCGCCGCTCTTTAAATGCGGCTCGAGCAGCTTCAACACCGGCAGATACAAGCTGAACGCACCGTCGAGCAGGACCAGATCGATTGCGCCATGCACATCGGCGAGCGTTTCGCGCGCATCGCCGACGCGGATGTCGACCAGATCGGCAAGACCCGCGGCTTCGAGGTTGGCACGCGCGCGCGCCGCTTTGCCGGGTTCCAGCTCACTGCCGATCAGATGGCCGCCGCCCATGTCGCGCAGTGCCGCCGCCAGATAGACCGTGGACACCCCCATCGACGTCCCGAACTCGACCATCCGCGTTGCCTTGCTTGCGCGTGCGCATTGGTAGAGGAATTGCCCGTATGCCGGCGTCACGTTCAGGAAGTTGTCTGCGTAGCCGTGATAGAAGCCGCGCAGGTCTCGGCGTTCTTCGGCGAAATGTTCGGCGATGGTGTCGGCAATCAGTTGCTCGGGGTGGTCGGTCTCGCTGAACTGTGCCATCAACGCGCGATCGGCTTGTTCCGCTTCTGCAAACATCTGCTGCAAGGTATGGGCGACGCGCCCGGTGCTCAACGAATCCATGGTCTAGTGTGCCCTGAAGGGTTTCGGAAATTGTCGACGGAGGATGCCGGGACAGTCCCGTTCAACCAATCCGTTAGTGCCACTGGCATGCTAAACAAGCTTGCGCTTGGCAACATGAGGGAACATAGCCAAAATATGTGGAATTCCTGCCAATCGACACGTCGCAGGCCTGCGCGCCCACCCGGTTCCCCGCCATGCCCGTTCTCAGTCAACTGTCCGATCCCGCCGAGTGGCTGAATCCCGACGACGTGCCTCGTCCGGTGGTGACGGTTGGCGCGACCGGCATCGACATGAAAGCGCTCGATGAAAAAGCGGCTGCCTTGTATCGGGACCGGAAGGAAATGGATTTTCATCATCATCGCAAGGGCGAACTGCTGCTTGCGCTGCGCGGCGTGCTGACCTGCGAGGTGGAGGGCGGCTTATGGATCGTTCCGCCACAGAGCGCGATCTGGGTGCCGGGCGGCGTCGTGCACAAGTTCGTCGCCACCGGCACGCTCGAGTGCTATGTCGCCTTCATTGACCCGAGTGTCGAGTCGAACCTGCCGTCGACGTGCTGCGCCCTTTCGACGACGCCGCTGCTGCGCGAACTGCTGATCCGCTCTGCCAGCCTGCCGATGATGTATGCGGATGGTGGCATCGAATCGCATCTGGTCACGCTGCTGCTGGATGAAATTGCGGCGGCGCCGATCGGCAACCTTCATCTGCCGATGCCCACGGATGCGCGGCTGCGCAAGATCGTCGAAATGATTGCGGCCAATCCCGCCGATCGCGGCACGATGGAGACGTGGGCGCGCAGAGTGGGCATGAGCGAGCGTACGCTGGCGCGTGTGCTCGCCAGTCAAACGGGCATGAGCTTCGGCCGCTGGCGCCAGCAGCTTCATCTCATGCTGGCGGTGAGATGGCTAGGCGCCGGTGCATCCGTGCAACAGGTTGCCGACGACCTTGGCTATGAGAGCGCAAGCAGCTTCGTGTCGATGTTCCGCAAAAACCTCGGCTCGCCGCCCGCACGCTACATGTCGGAGCGGGCATGATGGAGGGGCGTTTCGATCAGGCGTGGGTAAAGGGCGCAAGAGGGCCTATGAACCATGACCTTATTATTTAAATAACGGAGAGTGATCGTGCCATATCTTTATCATATTTCGAAAGTGGAAAATCTCGAATTGATCAAGGAAAACGGTCTGGTCCCGAAAATACTGCGCAAGACAACCGGGGCGGATGGCGTGACGAAGGAAACCAGGCGGAACAAGGAGTCGAAAGACATCTGGACCGCCTTTAAGGCACACTTGAAGTATTTCGTAAACGAGGGCTATCCATTTCAAGACCTTCTTGAATTCCAGACAGACTCTCATTTTATCGATTCGTTACACTGGAGACAGAATCATGGGATGGTGCTGGAGATCGAATTTCAATTTGGTATAGATCAGATGCGTTTTGGATCGACAAGTTTAGCCAGTACCGATGCATCTGTATTCAGGACAGAATGTTTGGCGCATTTTGGCAATGCACTGAAGGGAAATCCTATCGAGCAAACAAAAGTCGACAAGATCAAGGCCCATAATGTCGTGAGCCAGGAGTTAAAGAAAATTGAAAAATTAAATCAGAGCGACACCTCGAAATACCAGAATCATTTTTTATTTAAATTGGCAATAAAAATCAGACAGACTATCGAAGATTCCGAAGAACAAATAACGAGCGAACGCGTTTATTTTCTTACCGAAAAAGGCGTTAAAGAGCATTTCGAGAAATATGTCAAACTCCTGCGCACAACAATAGATAGAGTATTTCTCCTTCGCGTCAAGTTTGAGGATGTCCCGAAACCTAAGCTTGATCACGCGCAAGAGGATGCGGCAACGACCAAGACCCCGATTCAAGCCGACAAATTATATTTTAGATACCCCGTTTTATCGTACCAACAGGTCAAAGAACCGGACATATACAAGGATGACGCTGCCGGATGGGTACCACTCACAGAGGCTGCGATATCCGTTGCGTCATCGAGCGCCTCCAGTGGGATATCCATTGCCTCATCAAGCGCCCCCAGTGAGATAGCCGCTGCGTCATCAAGCGCCCCCAGCCACACACACGTTGCGTCATCCAGTACCCCTTACAACGAGGGACACCTCTGAGGGTGAGCGGCGTCGGCCAGGCACGCGACGGGAAACGACCCATCCACGTCACCCAGCCGACCGCACCGCCCCAACCCCTTCCCCCAACGAAGCCGAATGCCGCAGCATGCCGATGCACACATCCACCAGATACTCGGCATCGCGCGGCAAGACGATCGAATCCTGCTCCAGCAGCCAGTCTCGCAACACGCCGTCGAGAAACGCATGCACGACACCGGATGCGCGAACCGTATCGAGGTCGGACGGCAACTGCCCTCTTCCAATCGCATTTCGCAGCGCAAGCTCAAGCTGCTTTCTGCCGTTGCGGGCAGCGTTGCGCTGTCGATCGAACACAAGGTCCGTATCGCGCGTGTGCTCGCACTTAGTGAACAGCACTTCGAACACGCGGCGGCTGTGCGGTTCCACCACGGCCTTACTTAGGCAGAACACCAGGAGCTGGCGGATCTTGCCGAGCGGATCCGACTCTCCGGCATCGACCGACGCCCCCACCAGCATCTCCATCGGCAATGTGACGCGGTTCGTCATGGCAACGAACAGTTCCCCCTTGTTGCGGAAGTGTCCATAAATCGCGCCGCGCGTGAACCCGGCCCGCACCGCGACATCCTCCAGCGAGGCACGGGCGACGCCTCGCTCGGCGAACACCCACTCGGCCGCGTCGAGAATCTGGTTGCGCGTGTCCAGCGCCTGTTGCCGTGTCCGTTTCATAGCTCGCTGCGCCGGTGGCTGGTTGACTGAAGCGCGCCGTGCCGGGCGCGCATCGATTCGCTAGGCTGGCGTGCCCTCCCCTGCAGGATTCGCACCGCCCGCGCCACCGCCGTCGTGGCCGCCCCCGCCACCAGGTGTGCCGCCATGACCGCCCTCACCGTCGCCGTCCTCATCGTGATGCGGCATCTTGTGCGATACCTCGTCGAGCTTGTCGCCAAGCAGCCGGCGTACGACCACATAGAACACCGGTATCAGCAGCAAGCCGAGGAAGGTCGCGAACAGCATGCCGCCGATCACGCCGGTGCCGATTTCGTGACGCGAAGCCGCGCCTGCACCCGACGAGATCACGAGCGGGAACACGCCGAGAATAAAAGCCATCGAGGTCATCAGAATCGGCCGCAGTCTCAGCCGTGCCGCGGTCATGACCGCGTCGCGCAGCGTCATGCCACGTTGCTGCCCTTCCACCGCGAACTCGACGATCAGGATGGCGTTTTTCGCCGCGAGGCCAATCACCGTCACGAGACCAATCTTGAAGTAGATGTCGTTCGGTACACCGAACGACAGACAGAACGCCAGCATGCCGAGCATGCCGAGCGGCACGACAAGCAGCACCGCGGCCGGAATCGACCAGCTTTCATACAACGCGGCGAGACACAGGAACACCACCACGATCGACAGCAACAGCAGCGTCACCGCCGACGAACCCGACAGCAGTTCCTGGAACGACTGTCCGGTCCAGTCGGCCGCAAAACCGGTCGGCAACTGGCGATCGACGATGTTCTGCAGCACGTCGATCGCCTGCCCGGTCGAATAACCCGGCGCGGAATTACCGACAATCTCGATTGCCGAGTAGCCGTTGTAGCGCGGCAGCACCGTCGGCCCGAAACTCCATTTGGTATTCACCACGCTGGAGAGCGGCACCATGTTGTAGGGGCTGATCGAGGTATTCGAGGGCGACGGGTCGACGGGCGTCGTGAAGCCGTTCGACGCGCTCGCACTGCTCGACGACTGGCTGGAGCTGGAGCTCGCGCTGGTGCCGCTGCTGGAAAACAGGCTCGGCGTATACAGATGCTGAAGCGCGTCGATCCCCATCCGGTACGGCGCATCCGCCTGGATATAGACGCGCTTCACGCGCCCACCGTAGGTGAACTGGTCGATGTAAAACGGCGCGAGTTCCATCTGGAGCGTGTCGTAGACATCGGTCAGCGACAGGCCCATTGCTTCGGCCTGCGTACGGTCCACCGCGATGTCCAGTTGCGGTGCGCTCGGCAGCGAGTTGGGGCGGATCCCGAACAGCACCGGGCTCTTCGTCGCCCCCGCGAGCAACGTGCCCGTGGCCTGCGCAAGCTCACCACGCGACTGGCCCTCACGCGCCTGCAAGTACATGTCGATACCGCCGAACTGGCTGAGACCGCGAATGGTCGGCAGGTTCACCGCAAAGATCTGCGCATCGGGAATGCTATGGAGGATCTGGTTGATCTTCGGAATCATCGTCATCGCGGTGTCGTGACGCTTGTCCCAGTCCGCCAGCTTGATAAACGACATGCCGACGTTTTCGCTCGTGCCGACAAAGCTGAAACCCTCCGGCTGGAAAATCCCCACGATTTCCTTGCCGACCGGACTGTTCGCGAGCTTGTCGCGCACCTCGGCCATCACATGATCGGTGCTCTGCAGCGTCGAGCCTGGCGGCAGATTGATCAGCGCAAGCACGAAGCCCTGATCCTCGTCCGGCACGAAACTGGTCGGCAGCTTCGTATACAGGAAACCCGTCAGCACCACCACCAGCACGAATACGATCATCCAGCGCGGCGCATGAGTCACGGCCCGGCCGGCGTGGCCGAGATACTTGCTCGATGTCCACTCGAAACTACGATCGAACCAGCGGTAGAACGCGTTCTTTTTATTCGCGTGCTCGGGCCTCAGGATCGCCGCGCACAGCGAAGGGGTGAACGACATCGCGAGAAACGCGGAGAATCCCATCGACACCGCGATCGTCAGCGCGAACTGCGCATAGATGATGCCGGTCGCGCCGGGCTGCAGCGCGGACGGGATGAAGACGGCGGACAGCACCACCGTAATCGCGATGATGGCGCCGGTGATCTGGCCCATCGCCTTGCGGGTCGCCGCCCTTGGCTCGAGATGCTCCTCGGTCATGATGCGTTCGACGTTTTCGATCACGACGATCGCATCGTCCACCACGATGCCGATTGCCAGCACCATGCCGAACAGCGTCAACTGATTCAGCGTGTAATGCAGCGCCGACAGGCCGATAAAGGTTCCGAGCAGCGCAACCGGAATCACCAGCGTCGGGATGATCGTGGCCCGCAGATTCTGCAGAAAGATCAGCATTACGAAGAACACCAGCACGATCGCCTCGACAAGCGTGCGGATCACGTCGACGATCGACGCGGTAATGAAGGGCGTGGTGTCGTAAGGCACGCTCCATGTGACGCCCTCCGGCAGATCCTTCGCCAGCGTCGCCATCTCGGCTTTGACCGCCTTCGCGACCGCGAGCGCATTGGCGCCCGGCAGCAGGAACACGGCCATCCCCCCCGCCGCCTTGCCGTTATAGACCGGCGCGAAACCATACGTCTGCGAGCCGAACGAAATGCGCGCGACGTCCGAGAGCTTGACCGTGGTGCCATTGTTGTTGGCGACGATAATGATGTCCTGGAACTGCTTGAGCGACGAAAAGAGGCTGTCGCCCGTCACGTTCGCCGTAAACACCTGGCCTTTCACGGCCGGATCCGCACCGAGCGAGCCGGCCGCGAACTGCGCATTCTGCGAGGTCACGGCATTCAGCACCTGGGTCGTCGACAACCCGTAGCTCTGCAGCTTGTTGGGGTCGAGCCAGATGCGCACCGCGTACTCCGAGCCCAGCAGCGTGGTATTGCCGACGCCGTTCACACGGCCGATGTTAGGCTGGATCTGCGAAGCGAGAATATCGGAGAGACGGCCGGCGTCGATCGCCGCATTGTCCGATTGCAGCGCGACGAACATCAGGATGTCCGGGCTCGCCTTCGCCACCACCACGCCTTGCTGCGTGACCTGCGAAGGCAGCAGCGGCTGGGCGAGCGTGACCTTGTTCTGCACCTGCACCTGGGCGATGTCCGGGTTGGTGCCGGTCGCGAACGTGAGGGTGATCTGCGTCTGGCCATTCGAGCTCGACGTCGAGCTGAAATACAGCAGATTGTCGATGCCGGTGAGCTGCTGCTCGATCACCTGGGTCACCGTCGATTCCATCGTCTGGGCGCTCGCGCCCGGATACTGCGCGGTGACGGTCACTTCCGGCGGCGCGATGTCCGGGTACGAATCGATCCCCATGCTGTGCACCGAGATGATGCCGAACAGGCAGATCAGGATCGCGATAACCCAGGCGAAGACGGGACGGTTGATGAAAAAACTCGGCATGTGCGGTCTCCTACTGCGCCGAGGCGGCCGAAGCCGCTGACGCTGTGGAAACCGGCGCGGACGCCGGGCTCGACGCGGCCGGCGCCGTGGACGCTGCCGACCCGGCCGCTGCTGCGGACGCTCCCGACTCTGCCGCAGGCGGCTGCCACGCGACGGTCTTCACCGCGGCCCCTTCCCGCGCCATCTGCACACCCGTCACGATGATCTGGTCGCCATCCGCCAGCCCCTGCGTCACGACCCAGTTGCTGCCGAGGCTGTCGTTCGCCACCACGTCCTTGCGCGCCACCTTGTTGTCCGCGCCGACCACGAACACATACGCGCCGACCGTGTCGCGCTGCACGCCCTGCTGTGGAATCAGAAATACATTGTTTCGTTGACCGAAATTGACGGTCAGCGTCACAAACATGCCCGGCAGAAGACGCCGCTGCGGGTTCGCAACCAGCGCACGCAGATTGACCGAGCCGGTTGCCGCGTTCACCGTCACGTCGGAGAAATCGAGTGTGCCCGCCGTGCCGTACTCCGCCCGGTTCGGCAGCGCGATCTGCACCGTGGTGCGGTTCTGCTGCGACAGATCGACCGAGCCGGCGCTCTGCGAATCCTGCAGCGTGGCCAGATCGGCGGAGCTGATCGTGAAGTTCACGTACATCGGGTCGATCTGCTGGACCGTCGTCAACAGCGTGCCGCTTCCGCCCGTGTCGGACGTGCTGCTGCCGACCACCGCACCCGCCGTCACCTGCTGTTGTCCGGCGATACCGTTGATCGGCGCGGTCACGCGCGTGTAATTGAGCGAGACCCGTGCGCTCTCGACGGTCGCCTCGTCGGCCTTGACCTTGGCCGCGGCGCTGCGTTCGGCAGCATCGGAATTGTCGACGGTCTGCTGCGAGACCGAACCGACCGGCAACAGCTTGCGGTTACGCACGGCCGTGATGTGGTCGTTGACGTAAGTGGCCTGATCCTCGGCCAGCAGCGCGAGATCGCTATCGAGCTGCGCGCGGTACACGACCGGGTCGATCTCGAACAACAGTTGCCCCGCGCGAACCGGCGAGCCTTCCGTGTAATTGCGCCGCAGCAGCACGCCCGACACGCGGGCCGTGACATTCGCGCTGTAGTAAGGCGAAAGCCGGCCGGCGAATTGCCGCTCGAGCGGCACCGACTGCATATGCGCCGTCACCACCGCGACCTGCGGTGGCGGAGGCGGCGCCGCGGGTTTCGAGCAGGCGGCGAGTACGATCAGACACAGATACGACAGCGACGCGCGCTGAGGACGTGACTTCATGAGAACTCCGTTCTTGCTTGAGGCCGGCATGCGCGGTTGGGCGGTATGCCGGATCCTGTGGAACAGCGTGTGAGTCAGTCGGCTGACCGCGCCGGGACAGGTTGTGTTGCCGTTTTCGAAGCGGGCGATGAAGCGGCGGCCGGCGCCGACGCCATCTCGGCGTCATTGCCCTGCCACCCACCGCCAAGATTCTTGACGAGCGTGACGTTGCTTTCGGCGAGCAGCGCCTGCGTATCCCGCACGCTCTCTTGCGCCTGAATCAGCGTCAGCCGTTGCGTCAGCACGTTCTGCTGGCTGGACGCGCCGGCATTGAACTGCGCCTGCTGGCTCGCGAACAGCCGGCTGCTGCTGTCGAGCACCCTCGCGAACGCCTCTTCCTGCGCCCGCAGATGGTTCATCGACGACAGGCTGTCCTCCACGCTCTGGAACGCCGTCAGCACGGTATTGCGGTAGGTCGCGACGTCTTCGTCGTAGGTCGCGCGCGCCTTGTGCACCGCGGCCGTGCGCTCGCCGCCGTCGAAAATCGTCCCGGCGAGCGCAGGGCCGAGCGTCCAGAAGCGGCTTGGCACCGTGAACAGTTGCGCGAACGTGTTGTGCGCAAAGCCGCCCTCGGCCGAGAGCGTGAGCGTTGGAAAGTACGCGGCTTCGGCCACGCCGATGCTCGCATTGGCCCCCGCCGCCGTGCGCTCGGCGCTGACCACGTCATAGCGACGCTCGAGCAGTTGCGAAGGCAGCGCGGGCGGCACGTCGGGCGAAGGGAAGCGATAGTCGGGATCGGGTGCGATGCTGAACGACTCCGGCGGCGTGCCGGTCAGCACGGCGATGGCGTGCTCATCCTGCTCGCGTGTGGTTTCGGTGGTCTGCAGGTCGGCGATCACGGTCTGCAGGTTTTCCTGCGCGTTGAGCACGTCGTCGTTCGACGCGAAGCCTTCCTTGAGCCCGGTCTGCGTCATCACGAGGATGCGGCCGTAGATGTCCTGCTGTTCCTGCAGCGCGCGGATGTCGTAGTCGGCCTGTCTCAACTGGAAGTAGTCGGTCGCCACGCTGGCCGCGATCGAAATGCGCTCGCCGGCAAGCTGCGCATCCGACGCCTCGGCATTCGCTTTCGCTTCCTCGACCTCGCGCCGTACCTCGCCCCACAGGTCCAGCTCCCAGCTCACGGTTCCACTGGCAATCACACTGTTGGAGGCCGGCACCGAGGTCGAGCTGGTGCCGCTCCCCTCGAGCCCGGCGAGGTTGCCGCCGGAACGCGCGCCGGAGAGGCCGGCCGTGACGACCGGGAACAGACTCGCCCGGCTGCTTTCCACGGTCGCGAGCGCGACCCGGTAGGCGGCTTCCGCCGAGGCGATTGACTGGTTGGCCCGCAACGCCTGTTCGACGAGACCGTTGAGCTGATCGTCGCCGTACATGCGCCACCATGTGCTCGAGATCGCAGCCTGCGGATTCACCTCGGCGCGCTGCCAGTCGACGCCCTCCTTGAATCCCTCCGGTACCTGGAGCGCGGGCTTGCGATAGTCCGGTCCGACCATGCACGCCGCAAGGGACGTGGCGACGACGAACGCGAGCGCACCCTTCGCCGCGCGCCGCGACCGGGAATGCGTAATCTCTTCGTAAGCAGAATCCAAGGTCCGTAAATCACTTTTCAAGTGCGTTCCCCTGATTACCGGATAAACAGCCCGACAACGAGACAAGACGTACTGTAGCGAAGTAACGCAAACTTTGCTTATCTAGCGCCAGGAAAAGAAATTCCATTGCCATCGCCGCCTGGTTTGCCATCCTCGCTGCGCCAGGTTCCGGCAGGCCGGTTACTGCAGTTGCTGGCTCGACATTCATTTCGCCATCCTTATCGATGTAGAAGGAAAAATTCGCCTTCGCAGAACGCGCCCCGCTCAAGAGAGAAGAGGCGCCAGTCCATTGCAACAGCAAGACCGTGTGACGAGGTCGTATTTATATGGATGCCGGCGCGCGACATGCCGAACCGCCCTACCTCCCCCTCGTTTACCCTGAAACCGCACTTTATTGACTATTTATCGATAATTTATCGTGTTAGATTGCCTCGCCGCGTTTCATGCGATTCACATAGCCGGCGGCTTCGCACGATGCGCGTCCCGCCGGCGCGCGTCACCGCCACACAGCGACACGGGAGGAAACATGCTGGTTCTGATAGGGATACCGATCGTCGTGATCGGCTTCGCGCTGCGCTTTAACGCGCTACTGGTCGTAACCATCGCGGGCCTTGCAACCGGGCTGGCCGGCGGCCTCCACACGGTCGAGATCATTAGCGCGTTCGGCAAGGCCTTCGCCGAGAACCGCTATATGGGCCTCATCTGGCTGACGCTGCCGGTGATCGCCCTGCTCGAACGCAATGGTTTGAAGGAACAGGCGCGGCATCTGATCTCCCGCTTGCAGGCGGCCACCACTGGCCGCGTGCTGATGCTGTACTTCGTGATCCGCCAGATCACCGCGGCGCTCGGACTGACCTCGCTGGGCGGTCACGCGCAGATGGTGCGTCCGTTGATTGCGCCGATGGCGGAAGCCGCCGCCGCGAACCGCTACGGCGAGCTGCCCGATGAAGTGCGCCAGCAGATTCGCGCCAACGCCTCGGCCGTCGACAACATCGCGGTGTTCTTCGGCGAAGACATCTTCATCGCCATCCAGTCCATTTTGCTGATCAAAGGCTTTCTCGAACAGAACAGCGTGATGGTCGAACCGCTGCATATTTCCGTGTGGGCCATTCCGACCGCGGTGGCGGCACTTCTCATCCACTGCACCCGCCTGATGCTGCTCGACCGCAATCTGTCCTACCGGATGAAGGCCCATGGACGGAGCCTCGCACCATGATCAAGCTCGAGACCCTGTACATCCTCGCCGGCCTGATGTTCGCCGCCTTTGCGCTGTTCAGTCTGCAAGACCGCTCGAATCCGCGCCGCGTCGTCAACTTTCTGTTCTGGGGCATCTACGCCATCACGTTCATGTTCGGCGCCGAGTTGCCGCACTTCGTGACCGGCTGCCTCGCCATCGCACTCGCGCTGATTGCCGGTTCGGGCAAGCTCGGCAAAGGCAATCCGGATAGCGCCAGCGCCGCGGCGGCAACCCGTCGCGAGGCGAACGCACAACGCTTCGGCAACAAGCTGTTCGTCCCGGCGCTGCTGATTCCGCTCGTCACCTTGCTCGGCACCTTCACGCTTAAATATGTGCCGTTCGTCGATCCGAAGAGCGTAACGCTGATTGCACTCGTGCTCGGCACGCTGGTCGCCTTCGGCACGGCGCTCGCGATGCTGCGCGATTCGCCGATCCATGCGCTCAAGGATGCACGGCATACGATGGACACCGTCGGCTGGGCCGCGATTCTGCCGCAGATGCTCGCGGCGCTCGGCGCACTGTTCGCGGTAGCGGGCGTCGGCCACGTCGTGTCCGAACTCGTCAAAGCGTGGATTCCGCTCGATTCGGCTTTCGCCGTAGTGGCCGCCTACACCTTCGGCATGGCCATCTTCACCATGATCATGGGCAACGCGTTCGCCGCGTTTCCGGTGATGACCGCGGGCATCGGCCTGCCGCTGATCGTTCATCAGTTCCACGGCAATCCGGCGATCCTCGGCGCAATCGGCATGTTGTGCGGCTTCTGCGGTACGCTGATGACGCCGATGGCGGCCAACTTCAACATCGTGCCCGCCGCCCTGCTCGAACTGAAAGACCAGAATGGCGTGATCAAGGCGCAATGGCCGACCGCGTTGCTGCTGTTGATCGTCAACACCGTCCTGATGTATCTCTTCGTATTCCGCTTTTGACCTGCTCCCGACGAGGCCGCCGATGACCGCTCAACTCACTTCCGCTATCGCATCGAAATTCGCCAGTCTGGCATTGGATCACCTCACACGTGAGTATCCGAACAAGCTGACTCACTCGCTGGACGGTCCGCAAGACGTGCTGGGACCGCGTGCGCTGCATCCGATTTTTTACGGCAGCTACGACTGGCATTCGTGCGTGCATGGCTACTGGCTGATCCTCCATCTGCTCGAACGCTTTCCCGATCTGCCCGAGGCCGCGCGCATCGTCGCCGTGGTCGACCAGCACTTCACCGAGGCCAACGTGGCCGGCGAGCGCGCCTATCTCGACCTGCCGCACAATCGCGGCTTCGAGCGGCCGTACGGCTGGGCCTGGCTGCTGGCGCTCTCGGCGCAAATCGACGCGCTGACACTGCCGCAGGCGGCTCGCTGGGGCAAAACCTTCGCACCGCTAACAGATGCGTTCGTCGAGCGCTTCGAGGAGTTCCTGCCGAAGGCCACCTATCCGCTGCGCGTGGGCACGCATTTCAACATGGCGTTCGCGCTCGCCCTGACGCTCGATTTCGCGCGGCAGACAGCGCGCGAATCGCTGGCGGCGCTGGTCGTAGAGACATCGCAGCGCTGGTTTCTGAATGACGTGGCCTGTCAGGCGTGGGAGCCGGCGGGCGATGAATTCCTTTCGCCCTCGCTCATGGAAGCCGAACTGATGCGCCGCGTGTTGCCGGCCGGGCAGTTCGTCGACTGGTTCGGCGCGTTCCTGCCGCAGCTCGCCGCGCGCCAGCCGGCCACGCTGTTCGTCCCGGTGACGGTGGCCGATCGCAGCGACGGCAAGATCGCCCACCTCGACGGCCTGAATCTGAGCCGCGCGTGGTGTCAACGTTCGCTCGCCCGCGCGCTGCCGGCCGACGACGCGCGCCGCGCACTGCTCAACGAAGCCGCCGAAGTCCATCTCGACAGCGCGCTTGCGCATGTGGCCGGGGACTACATGGGCGAACATTGGCTCGCCACTTTCGCGACGCTCGCGCTCGAAGCGTGAGTGCTGAATGCATTTGATGCGATGAAACGAAAACGCCGCTGCGAGCGTACGGAGGCGTTTCAGCGGCAACGCGTCTGAAGCGCCGCTATGCATGACGACGCGCGGCTCACGTCAGAAGTATCGATCAATCACTGTTTCGGTAAACGGAGGACACAATTACGCTGGAACTTGATGCGGCCAGTTCTTTCTTAAGCATATCGAGGGAGAACATCATGCTTCGCCTGATTGCGGCGCTCGGGGTGGCGGCGGCTCTGGCCGGTTGTGCGGTCGCGCCGGGTTATGGCTATCCATACTACGATCAACCGTACTATCCGGACTACGGTTATGGATATGGCTACGGCTATGCGCCGGCCTATGGCTCGGTCACCGTCTGGGGCGGCGGTGGCGGCGGTTGCTGCTACTACCCGCACGGCGGCGGCTATTGGCACGGCGGCCATGGATGGCATGGCAACGGCGGCTGGCACGGCGGTGGCGGACACGGCGGTCATAGCGGCGGTGGCGGTGGCGGCGGCACGTTCCAGGGCGGCGGCAGCAGTGGCGGACACGGGCACTAGCAGGCAAGCTGAGCAGTTCGCTACGCTGCGTCGCTAACCACACACGTTTTGCATTTCCTTGACAGTGTTGTCACGGCACTCGGGCTAAGATAGCGGACCGTTCATCAACCAGGTCAGTCCGACCGAGGAAGCCCCCATGAAGAAAATTTTGCTTGCGCTCACGCTCGCCGCTGTCACCGTTGGCGTCATCACCCCGGCCTACGCCGACGATCATCACCATCCGGTTTGCCACAAGGTGAAGGTCCATCATCATTGGGAAAAGCGCTGCCATTAAGGCACACGCTCAGGCACACCCGTCCCGCGGTGTGCCGGCGGGCTCGGCTGCAGCATAGCCTGCGGCGAGCCAATACCTCGCTCACACCCCGTCAGCGAATAAAAAAATGGCCGCAGATTGCTCTGCGGCCATTTCCATCTGCGCGGCTTCACTCCACCACGTTCTCATCAGTGCGCCCAGTCTGGCGCGGCCCCGTTTGAACATCCCCGTACTTATGATTAGCAACACTTAGTTACGTTTGGTTACAGTCTAGCCCTTCCGCAGCAGGTTGCCATCATGGTTTTCCTTAATAACGGCGCGCTGCGTTGCTGCCGGCCACCGCGCGCCTGCAACGGTCCATCAGGGTCTATACCCCCGCAATTCAGACAGCTTGTCATCCGACGAATTTGACCTAGAGTATTAATTAGACAAAACAAAAGATGGCGCAAATCCACGTATAACTACCACGGGGGGCGGACATGCTTACGCTGATCGATCAGGACATCGCGCACATCACGCGCGTGATGAAGCCGTCGTTGTGCGGGGATTTCGGCGGTCCCATCCTGCCTGCGGAGTACTGGCGCAAACGCCTGTACGACCTGCTCGAAACCCATCACGTCACCAAAACCCAGCTCTGCTCCATCGACGATTTGCTGCTGCAACTCGACGAACTGGACACCGCTATTCTCCACGGCAAGACGGTCGCCGAAACCTGAGACGCTTCACCCACGCACCGCTCGTAGCGGCAGCGTTCAAGCCGGCCGGGCGCCGCTTTTCAATGCGGCGTCATGGGTCGCGGCGGATCGGCGTCCAGACCTTTTCTGCGTGGTTGCGATGCGGCATCCTCGTCGATGCGCAGCAGCCGTCCCGCGTTCGCGATCACGATGAACGTGCCGACGTTGTGCAGGATCGCCACCCACACGGCCCCCAGCAAACCGAGCGCGGCCAGCGCGATGATCTCGACGGTCCACAACAGGCCGATCGCCGCGTTGATGGTCGCGGTACGGCGGCAGCGTCGGCCGAGGCGGATGCAGGTCGGAATGCGCCGCAGGTCGTCGCCGAGCAGCACGATATCCGCGGACGCCACCGCAATGTCGATGCCCCGTTCACCCATCGCGATACTGGTCGCGCCCGCCTTGATGGCCAGCACATCGTTCAGGCCGTCGCCGACCACCAGCGGATGATGTCCGGCTTCGAGTTCGTGCATCACGTAGTCGAGCTTGTCGTGCGGCAGCGCCTGGGAGACGACCGTATCGATGCCGACTTCGGCGGCCACTTTTTGCGCTACCGCGTCGCGATCGCCTGTCAGCAGGGTCTGCCGCACGAGACCGAGCTCGCGCAGTTCGGCAAGCGCACCGGCTGCTTCGGCACGCAAGGCGTCCGCAAAACCGAACCACGCCAGCAGTTGACCGTTGAGCGCGAGGCCCACGCAAGGACCGTCGATCGAGGCCGGCGCGGCTTGCAACGCGGCGACGTGCTCGCGCAACAACTCGGCGCGTCCGAGTACCGCGGTGCCTTCCGGCGTTTCCGCGACGACCCCAAGACCGCGCAGTTCGCGCGTGCGTTCGAACGGGGCTGCCTCCTCTCCCGCGGCTGCCGCGGCGTGGCGCGTCAGCGCCCGGCTCACCGGATGCACACTGCCCGCCCCTAGCCGCGCCGCCAGTGCAACGGCTTCGGCTTGCGCTACGCCCGGTTGCGTGAACACGTCGGCGACGCGCAGTTCGCCGTGCGTGAGCGTGCCGGTCTTGTCGATCACAAGCGAGTCGATCTCGGCAATCCGGTCGAGGAACGCCGCGTTTCTGAACAGCACACCGTGGCGCGCGCCGACCGCAATCCCGGCAATCGCCGTGGAAGGCGCGGCGAGCACCAGCGCGCACGGACACGCGGCGACGATCACGGCCAGCATCGCCGATGAGTTCGCCGACGCGAACCACACAATCGCCGCAATCAGCAGCACCAGCGCCAGATAAGCGCCCATGTAGCGTTCGAGCACCTGGGTGATCGGCGGCTTGACCTGCTCGGCGCGCTGCAGCAACTCGATGATCTTGCCGAGCGTCGACTGCTCGCCCGCATGCGTGACCTCAATGCGCAGCGGGCCGTCGAGATTCATCGCACCGCCGAACACGGCGATGCCCTCGTCGACGTCGAGCGGCAACGACTCGCCGGTGATGGGTCCGTTGTCGACGCTGGAGCGGCCGCGGCGCACCACGCCATCCGCGGGAATGCGCGAACCGGGCGCCACCTCGACCGTGTCGCCGGCGCGAATGGACTCATACGGCACGTCCTCGAGCGTGCCGTCGGCCTTCACGCGCCGCACGTTGCCCGAGGTCAGCCGGCCGAGCGCGCGAATCGCCTCCTGCGAGCCGAGCACGCTGCGCTCTTCGAGCGCGTGTCCGAAGGTCATCACGATGGGCAGCAAGGCTGCCGTCGTCATGTCGCCGATCGCCCACGCCGCCAGCATCGCGAGCGCGATCAGGCGGTCGGTCACGCCATGCAGGCTGGGCGACTTCAGGCTGTGCCACGCGCCGGCGAAGACCGGCCCCGCCACCAGCAGCGACGCGAGTCCGGCGAGCACTTCGGCAAGTTGCGCGCCGCCCGGCGCGAAATAGCGCCATGCGAGCGACAACGCCAGCAGGCCGCCCGCCAGCAAGGCGAGCGCAATCTGCCGCGTGACGATGCGCCGTTCCGTGGCGGACAGCGCGATGGTCGGTCCGTCGTCGTGTGAATGGTGGGTGTCCGATCCGGCGCCGTGGTCGTGCTCATGTTCATGTTCATGTCCGGCGTCATGCGCATCATGAGCGCCATGCGCCCCATGCGCCGCGGCATGGGCCGGATCAACCGCCCCACCAGGCTCAGCCCGCTCAACCGGTTCGATGTGCGCGCTCATTGGATTTTCCCAGGCAGCACCAAGCTCGATGCGTCGTGTGGATCGATCGTCGTCACGCGCCCCGCCTTCGAGAGGATCTGCTGGATCCGGTCGCGATAGGCACGCGCGAGCAGACCGGGATCGCTATTCGCGTCGAGCGGCGTTTCGAGTTGCAAGATCGTGGTGGTTTCGGCCTGCGCGGTCGCGACGCGCTCGGTGGCGCTTGCCTGGGCGCTTTGCAGGATCTGGTCGGCGGACTGCTGCGCGCCCTGGCGGATGTTCTCGGCCTCGGTCCGCGCGTCGGCGATATTGCGGTCGGCGGTTTGCAGCGACGTCAGCACCGAGTTGAACGCATCGACGGCCGCCGCCGGGAACTGCGCCTGCACGTCCATGCGCGCGACGTCGATCCCGAGGCCCGCGTGCGCTGCCGCCAGCGCATTCAGATGACGTTGCACCGCCTGCGCCATCTCGCCGCGCAACTGCTCGCGCTTGACGGCCATCTGCTGATCGGTCGACAGCAGTTCGGGACGCGCCACCAGAATCGAATCGAGATCGCGCGACGCGGTCACCTCGACCACCGCCGCTGCCACCACACGCTGCAGCGCCGAGTCGAGACGCTCCTTCTGCAGTACATACGAATACGGATCGACCACCCGGTAGTACAGCGTCGCGCTCAACTGCACGACGCCGTTGTCGCCGGTCAGCGTGTAGCCGGAACCGGCCAGTGCGTCGGACAGCGTCGGGCCGGCGTTCCCGGGCGTCGAGCCGTCGGACTGGAACCCCCATGAACTCACATCGCCCAAGGGCAACTGCTGGGTCTGGCTGGATTCGGTGGTGGCGGCCGGATCGGCGGCACGCGCGCGCGGATCTCGGTCGAGCGAGCTGATGCGCTCCTCCAGCACGCGTGCGCTGCCGGGAATCAGCAGCACCGTTTCGAACGGCTGCGGCCACGCCACCAGCAAGCCAGCATCCTGGGTGCGCACGAACGCGCCGAAGCGCATCACCACGGCCCGGCTGTCCGCCGGGATGCGGCGGATGTTCGAGGTAGCCCACACGCCCGCCGCCAGCAGCGCGATCGCCACCACGAACCAGAACGCGAGGCGCACAGCCTGCGCGCCGGGTCCGAGCGAGGGCGTTGGCGTTTCCACGGCCGTGCTCATGGGATGTGCCTGGCCTTTTTCGCCGCCGCCGGCTGCGTTGCGCCTGCGGCCTGAGTCTGGGTCTGACTCTGCGCTGGCGCCTGCGTCACGCCGAGTCCCGCAGGCCCTTGCACCAGCACGTTGAACGGCGCCGCATCCGTGCGCAGGATCAGGTTGGTATTGGTGTTGACCACCGTGTTCAGCGTGTCGAGCGAACGCAGCATCGTGTAGAGATGCGGATTGCCCGCGTAGCTCTTGCCGTAGATCGCCGCGGCATCCTGGCGCGATTGCGCTTCGATCTGCGCAGCCTTGACGTTGGCATCGGCCACCGCGATGCGCGCGTCGCGATCCGCGTCCGAGCGGATCTGCGCGGCTTGCCGCTTGCCGTCCGCGGTGCGTTGCGCGGCCACCGTCTCGCGCTCGGCGCGCATCCGTTCGACCGTGGCCGAGAGCGTCACCGCCGGCAGCGTCAGATGTTCGATGCCCACCTGCACGACATGCACGCCATACGCCTGATAAAGCTGCGAGTCCACCTGGCGGCGCAGTTCGTCCTCGAACGCGCCGATGCGCACCTGGCTCGGGTCCGTGTTCACCAGCGAGGCCAGATCGAAGTCGGCGGAAGTGGTCTGCAACGCCGAGCCGAGCAGCGAGCGAATCTGCCGCGCCGCTTCGTCCGGCTCGTTGCGCACCGCGCGCACGAAGCGTCCGACGTCGTTGGCATTGGCCGGCACGCGCCAGGCCACGTAGGCCTGCACGATGATGCGCAGGCCGTCGCGCGTGCCGACGTCCTGCAGACCGCTGGACGTCGTATGCAGACGCAGGTCCACCGGCACGGCCGCCTCGATCGGCGCCGGCAGCCGCCACGCGAGTCCCGGCTCGAGCAGTACCCGTACCGGTTCGCCGAAGCGCGTCACCACCGTCGCCTGGCCGGCCTGCACCTGGATAAAGCTCGCCACTGCGAATGCGATCACGACGCACAGCGCCGCCAGCGCTACCCGCCAGTAGAAACCAGGGCCGCCTGCTGCCGCGCCGCCGTGGTGGTGGTGATGCGCATGACCCTGTCCATGAGCGTGTGCGTGCGAATGATTCAAACTCACCCTATCCCCCGAAGCCGTCTGTCCAATGCCGTACCGCGTGTGCAGCGATGCCGTCTCATCAATAAATCCGCCGCGCGCCCGCTGCATCGCCCGCGCCGTACGAGCGCAGATCGATGGTGGCGCGGTTCCCTTCCACGAGCCGGTCGTCGATCACCGTCACGTGCGCATTCTGCAAACCCTTCTGCAGGTTGTGCAGGTAGTACTCGAGCACAAACGCCGGACCGCCCGCCTGGGCCGCGATCATGTCGGCGCTGAAACTGGTTTGCTGGACCTGGGCGGCCGACGTGATGTCGGCCGCTTGCGCGTCGGCTTGCGCGACCGCGGTCTCGGCCTGCTGCTGCGCGTCGCCCAACGACTGCGCGGCGAGTCCGCGGGCCTCCGCCACACTCGCCTCGGCGCGAATCTGCGCGGCCTGCACGCTATGCCATGCCCCCGACGCCCCCGCCGGCGGATGCACGCTTTCGATCACCACGGCCACCACGTCGATGCCGCTCGACAGGCGGTCGAGTTGCGCCTGCACCGCGTGCCGAAGGGTGTCGGCCATCACCGTCTGGCGCGTTTCGAGCAGCGAGTCCAGCGTGTGCGACGCGAGGTAGCGCACCACTTCGCGATTGGCAATCGCGCGCACGGTCGCCGGCACGTCGTCGGTGCGATACAGCGAGGCCCGCGCGGCGGCATCCGATAGACCGATGCGGTAATCGAGCCGCACGTCCGCGCTGACAATCTGGAAGTTCTGCCGGTCGCCGCTGCCGCCCGCAATCACCTGGCTCGTCTCGCCCTGATGCACGACGTCCCACAGGCGGTTCAACTGCTCGGGCGTCTGGGCGTCGGCGGGCACCAGCGGCGACGCGGCCACGCTCTCTTCGGGCGAGCCGGACACGACCAGTTGATGGACCGCGCCATTGTCGATTGCACGCGCCTTGCCGAACGGCCAGGGCAGCGCCACATGCAGACCCGGCTGCCACACTGCGACCGGCGCGCCGAACCGTTCGTACACGGCGCGCTGCTCGGGTCCCAGCATCACGACGCCCGTCAGCAGCCAGGCACAGACGACCACCGTGCCGAGCGCGGCCGGCAGCAGACGCACCACGCTTTGCAAGACCCAGTTCTGGCGCAGATCGATGCCGTACCGATGACGCAGTTGCGCGCTAAAGCGGGCGAGCGGCGAGGGACGCAAACGCAGCAGGCTCGCGACGAGGCTATCGGGCACGCTGGCGTCGCCGC
Organism: Paraburkholderia sp. GAS38; assembly: GCF_050434965.1. Lineage (NCBI taxonomy): Bacteria > Pseudomonadati > Pseudomonadota > Betaproteobacteria > Burkholderiales > Burkholderiaceae > Paraburkholderia > Paraburkholderia sp. GAS38. The sequence continues at coordinate 558,330 of NZ_JBNDJO010000004.1, forward strand.
TGCGCATGTGCGGCGGCGCGAACCACGACAACACGGCGCGCAAGGCGAATTCGAGCGCGATCGCGGCGCCGAAGGCACTCAGTGCATGCACCGGCCACACGGGCGAGACATCGGCATAGGCGAGCAACACGGCGCAGACCGCCGCGACCAGCGCGCTCAGCAGCGCCGCGCGCAGCACGTTGGCGAGCGACGCCCACGCGCGGCCGCGCTCGGCATGCATCGAAAAGAACAGCTCGGCGACCAGCGTGCCGAATGCCAGCGCGAAGGCCGCCACGCCCGCGATCAGCGCGGCGCCGGGCGGCCGCAGCACGGCAGCGAGCGCAAACTGGACCGGCGCCCGCCAGGCGAGCGAGGCCACCGCCACCGACAACGCCGCACATACCAGCACGGCCCAGGGCTGCCAGCGGATGCCGCGCAGCACAGCGAGCGATGCTGCACCGCCCGCGCGCCACCATGCGCTCTGCCAGACACGCAGGCCTAACGATTGAGGCGGTTCATGCCGTTCATGCGCTTGATGGGATGTCGTGGACACGCGCCGCCCACCGGCATGGGCGAGCCCGGCCGCCAGCGCGACGGTAAACACGTTGAGCCATGCGCTCGACAGGGCGGCACACCAGCGGATATCGAACCAGCCACCCTTGATCAACGGCAGTGCGCCGAGTACCAGAGCCAGCACCAGACTGACTGAGGCGATCCGCGTGGCGGAAACCGGATAGCGGTGCGTTGCTTCTTCGTCGCTTTGCATCTGAGGCAACATCGCGATCCTTAAATGACCGGCGCCGGATCCCTGAACCCGGTCGACGGCATGCAACTGTATGTATTTCGTCAGGATGTGTTTGGCAGCGCCGGCGGCGTGCGAGGCGAATTTAACGCGTCAGGATTCGAAACTCAAGCGAATCGTGCGCGCCGGGCGTTTTTAACAATGAACGCGTTATTGGCGTAGTGCCGGGCTTTTATTGTGCGGAAGACCGGCTGGCCCCGCTGGCGCGGGCGCTTTGCGCGCCCAGCGCCGGGTTCGCCGACGGCGGCAATACCCAATGCCGTCAAAAGCGAATTAAACCGGAGGATTTTACTGAATAGACGGGCGCAATCTATCGTTTTTGCATAATGGCCTTTTAGACATCCGGCCAATCATGAATAACGGCTTTCAAATGCGCTTGAAATGGTTTCGACGTTGCATGATTTTAATTGTCGGCTCAATCCGGTCGGCCGGCGGGCCGTGCAATGCGCTCCATGGCGGGTTGTCCGCCCCCTATGCCGACGGTATGATTCGTCCCGACTGCCTACGGCGACGCACCCAGGGCAAATGAAACGCCATCCCCTTTCTCTTTGCAACCATGGACATCAACAAACAACTCGCCGCGCTCACCACCTCCGAACTGCAAACGGCCGGCGCCAGCCAGGCCACCGCGATCGCCGTGAGCGTGCTGCTTCGACACCTGCAATCTCCCGAGCTGTCGAAGCTGCTATCCAGCGCGTTCGAAAACCATCAGGCCGTGATGCTGCAAACGCCGTGGCCCGATCAGATGCTGCAGTCGTTCGAAGCCACGCGGCGTTTCCTCGAAGGCGCGGCCAGACCCGCCAGCGCCTCCGCAGCGGATGCGCCGCCCAGCGCCGACTAAGACTGGCGCACCGCCACCACCGCCGCACGCGACGCCCGCACCCGCAGCTTGCCGACCATACGGTGGTGCTGCAACGCGCCGCGCTGTGCAGCGTGTGCGACCAGCTTGTCGATCGTGACGCGCGCCACTGCGCGCCGCGTCCTTCTGACCAGATGGGTCAAGCGCTTTTCGGTCGCCGGACGGCGCGCCCACATAAATGCCGCAATCCAGCCGATCACCGTCCAGCCAAGCAGGACGTTGACGACCGTGATGGCAAACGCGTCATCGCGATTGCGCGCATCCGCTTCGATCGACGGAATCATGTAGAGGGTAAAAGCGCCCAGAACGGCTACGCCCTCAAGTATCTGCACCATGACATCACCTCATTTTTCGACGGCTTTTTGCAAAAGCCTTTGCGACGACTCTCGCAACAGTTAACGGGCGCGGCGGGCAACTCGCTATGCTCCAATCCGTGAGCACGCCGAACGCCCGCCGCGCGGGAGCGCTGCGCAATAACAGGTGCAGCGCCTCATTGAAGTCAAGTGTAGGGGATCCCTATTGAAAGTCTATGTCGATAGGGTGAAATCACAGTTTTCAGATATCGAACAATCGCGCTCAATCGCGATCCGGCGCACCGAGCGGGAAAAACGAACGATAGGGCCGCGCCTCGTCGACCGCGCGGGCAAACGATGGCCGCGCCAGCAGCCGCTGCCGATACGCCCACACCTGCGCGAACGACGGGTCGATGCGATGGGTCCAGTCCGCGTAGAACAGGAACGGCGCGGCCGCGCAATCGGCGAGGCTGAAACGATCGCCCGCTGCCCACTCGCGACCCGCCATGGTCTTGTCGAGCCAGGCGTACGCGGTATCGAGCATCGCGCGGGCGTCGGCGACGCCGCGCGGGTCGCGCTCCGCTGCGCCGCGCAGACTATCGCCGACGATCTTTTGCTGCGGGGTCGAGATGTAGTTGTCGAAAAAGCGGTCCATGCTGCGGACCTCGAGCGCGGCGCGCGGCTCGGCCGGCAGCAACGACACTGGCCCCGGGTGATAGAGGCCCAGGTATTCGATGATGACCGTCGCCTCGGGGACCGGACGGCCGGCGTCGACGAGGACCGGAAACTTCCGGAACGGCCACAGCGCCGCGAGCTCCGTCATGGCCTGCGGATTGTCGTGGGACAACTGGCAGTACTCGAATGCGGTCCGGTTCTCGTAGAGCGCGGTCAGCACCTTCTGGCAATACGAGGAAAAGGGATGGGCGTAAAGCTTCAATGTCATCGCGGTCACCTTGGGTCGGGAAGGAAAGCGAGCCGGACAGCGCGTGCCCGGAAGTCTGCTTTACCCTACGACGAATCACAAGCGCGCAAAACGACATGCGCCGCCCGACCCAGGTCACGAATTTTTCAGCGCGCCGGCAACACGATGCGCACCCACAGTCCGCCATCGGGATGATTGCCCAGCTTCAGGCTCGCACCGCAACTGCGCGCCAGCCTCGCGACCACCGAAAGGCCGAGCCCCCAATGCTGGGTCGTGCGTTGCGTGGCGTTCAGACGCACGAACGGCCTGGTTGCGCTCGCCATGTCGTTCGCCTCGATGCCCGTGCCATGATCGCGCACGCTGAGGAGCCAGCCGTCCTGATCGCGCGAGGTGCGGATCTCGATCGGCGGTTCGCCATGTTCGAGCGCGTTGTCGACCAGGTTGGACATCAGGCGTTCGAGCAGCGGGCGCGACATCACGAACTGCGGCCCCGCCTTCAGGTCGCAGGCGAACAATGCGCCGTCCATCGTGCCGATCATCGAGAAACGGTCGCGCAGAAAGCCATCCACCGAGACGACCTGCTCCGCACTGTTGCCGCGTCCCGCGACTTCGAGCAATTGCTGCGCGATGTCGGAAAACGAATCGATGTCTTCGACAAACGCGACCCGTTTGTGCCACTCGTTGACCTCGAGCGCGCGTGTGCGCAGTCGCGCCGCCTGGTATTCCATATGCTCGGCGAGACCCGCCAGGGCGGCGGCCTGCGCCTCGAGCGCCTCATTGCGGCGCCGCGACATCTCGTTGAAGGCCCGCACCACCCGGCGCAATTCGCTCGGCCCTTCTTCGCGGACGGACGCGGCAACACGACGGCCGCAGGCGGTCTCGCGGGCCGCGTGCGTGACGTTGCGCAGCGGACGCTGCACGCGCCAGAGGCTGAAGAATGCGAGCATGAGGATCACCAGCGATACCGCCCACTCCGCGACAGCAAAGCGCGAATCGAGCGGCCATGCCTGAACCTCGTCGGACCATGGCGAATCGTCGCGCAGGCTGCCGGGCGAACGCGGCATGGCAGGGGCCGCGACGTCGCTCAGGGAAACGCCTGTGGCCGGCACTTCGTAGACGGCCGGATGCAGGTCCACGATCTTCGGCCGCGCGGCGAGGTCGAGCTTCATGGCCGCGGGCACCAGCGAGACCTGCCCCACCGGCGCCGTCGAAGGCGACTCCACCTCGGTCTCCAGCGGGTCGCCGGCAAACGGGCGTTCGGTGACGACGGCGGTCTGCAGCGCGCTTTCGTCGCTGCCCGCCGTCGACCCGGAAACCAGCAGCATGACGCCGGCATGTACCGAGAACAGCACGAGCAACGACAGCAAAATGGTTCTTACAAACAAGGTATTCAACGATTCCTCTTCGTTGTCAGTCGGAAGCGGCGTGCTCCGGATCGGGTGACGCGCGCCTCGGTTCAACCATCGTTCCACTACGCGGCGGACTTCGGACATCCCACCAGCGAAACTTTTGGCGACCGGGGTAAAGAATCTTTGACTTCGTCCGTTAACCTTAAGAGAGACGGTGGTGGGCGCCAAGCCCCACGCAAGACGAACCCGCACGCCAATAGTCCCTCACGCCGGCGACATTAGAACCTACGAATAAGCCCCCTGGGGCGCGAAGTCCTTACACAATCTTTCCAGAGCTTTCAAAGGGTAGCCGCGCAGCGAGCCCCAACGAACCCCGCTATGATGGCAGACGGCAATGTGCCGCTCAACCATCGTCGGAGAATGCCCGAATGATCCATGTGTTTGCCACCGTCACCGCACAACCCGGTCAACGGGAAGCTGTGCTCGCGCTCTTTAACAAAAACCGTCCCGCGGTGCTGGCGGAGACCGGCTGCATCAGCTACGAAGCGGTGGTCGACGTACCCGGTTTCGGTGGCTTTCAGACGCCGCTCGGCGACGATACGTTCGCCGTCGTCGAACGCTGGGAAAGCGCCGAAGCGTTGCACGCGCACGCAGCCGCCGCGCATATGGCCGAATACGCCCGCAATACCGCCCCGCTGCTCGCGAAGCGCGTCATCAACGTGCTCCACGCCGTCTGAGCCTGCGGCTCGCGTTCGCACCGCGTAACGCCGTAGGTCTCACGACACTCCCGGCTGATCGACATGGCATGAACCCCTTTACGCACAATTGTTTTGCGTAAAGGGGGACTTTCGCAAGGGTTCGTCAGCCGCTACTCTGCCTCGTTTGGCGCAGTGCGTGCTCGCAGTGCATGCCGGGTCGTTCCGGGCAGTGCATGGTCGAACACCCTCCTCCCGTATCGAAGAGGTTCGTTAGTTTGAGATTTTTTCGAGCTCGAGACCCTTGGTGCGCGGACCCATCAAGCCAATCGCCAGCATTACGACCAGCATCGCGCCGGCGATAAAGACGAACACCCCAAGGGTGCCGAACTCCTTCAACACGGAAGCAATCAGGAACGCCGTGAAGATCGCGGAAAACCGGCTCCAGGAATAGACAAAGCCCACGGCCCGCGCGCGGATGCTGGTGGGAAACAGCTCCGACTGGTAAGCGTGAAAGCTGTACGAAATGATGTTGCTGGCAAGCGTCAGACATACGCCGAGACTCACCAGCAACACGGCGCCCGCCGCCTGGCTAAACCACAGCCCGCAGACGATATTCGCCGCCGCCATCACGACGATCACCGTCTTGCGCTCGAAGCGATCGCCGATAAAGAGGCCGATGATCGGCCCGAGCGGCGCAGCCAGCGCGATCACGCTCGAATACATCAGGCTCGTCGTAATCGTGATGCCCTGTTTGATCAGCAGCGTGGGCACCCAGTTCGCGAAGCCATAGAAGCCGACCGTCTGGAACACGTTGAAGATCGTCATCATCAGCGTGCGGCTGCGGTACGGCGGCACCCACATATCGCGGAAGCTGCCGCGCGGCGCGACCGGCATCGGCGGCGCGGGCGGCGGCAAGTCGCGGCCGTATTCGCTGCGTACCTTCGCTTCGAGCTCGCTCATCACGCGGTCGGCTTCGGCGAGCCGCCCCTGCTGCGCGAGCCAGCGCGGACTCTCGGGCAGCGCGCGGCGAATCCACCACACGAACAGCGCACCATGCGCACCGATCAGCACCACCCAGCGCCAGCCGTCGAGACCGAACGGCGCACGAGGCACCAGCAGGTAAGAGAGAAACGCCACCACCGGCACCGCCGTAAAGCCCACTGCCTGCTCGCACGCAAACGCCCGGCCGCGAATCTGCTTGGGCACCAGCTCCGAGATGTACGTGCCGATCGTCACCAGTTCGACGCCGATCCCCACGCCCGCGAGGAAGCGCCAGAAGTTCAGGCCCGTGGCGCTCTCCTGGAACGCCATCACGACGTTGGCCGCGGTGTACCACAGCAGCGAATACGTGAAGACCGCACGCCGCCCGAAGCGGTCGGCAAGGAAACCGCAGGCGATGGTGCCAATAAACAGCCCCGCGAACAGCGCCGCAATGAAGCTCGCGACGCCGGTGCTGCCGAACAGGCCGTGCGTGGTCGCCGTCAGCAGGCCGCTCTTGACGAGACCCGGCGCGACGTAGCCCGTATAGAGCAGATCGTAGAGTTCGAAGAAAAAGCCAAGGCTCAGCAGAACCACGAGCTTCCAGATGGAGCGTGTCGCCGGCAGCCGGTCGAGGCGCGCGGAAATCGTGCCCGCGTCGAGCGGCGCGGCGGCGTAAGGGCCTGGCGCCGAGATCGCGCCGGCTGCAGGCGTACTGGACCCGGCTTGTTCGGGGGTTGCCATGATGTCTCCTTCCTGTGTGAGGCCGGTCTTGAGCCGGCTCTCCGTGGCGTGCGTGTGGCCCAAGGTGCCGCAGTTCGCTGACGGCGGCCGTATCCAACGATCGGGACCGCCGAGGCGCTGGACCGCGGAATGCCGGGCACAAGGCCCGGCCAGCATTCTAGCCGCGTGCGCCCTTCAATTGTTCGAAGGTCGTAATTTTTCCGGCCAGCGCGCTCGCTGCGACGGTGTAGGGACTCGCCAGCCAGACGTTGCCCGGTCCCGATCGTCCCGGGAAATTGCGGTTGATCGCGCTGATGGTCACCTCCTCTGCACGCCCCGACTGACCCGGCCCGCAGTTCGCACACGAGCCGCAGCCCGGCATCACGAGCGTCGCGCCGGCCTGCTCGAACACCGGCAAATAGCCGCGTTCCTCGCAATAGCGCCGTACCGCCATGGTGCCGAACTGCAGATAAAGACGCGTACCCGGCGCCACCGCCATGCCGCGCTCGACACCCCAGCGCAGCACCTCGTGATAGAAATCGAAGTCCTCGCGCTTGCCCGCGGTACACGAGCCGCCATAGGCGATATCGATCGCCACCTCGCCTTCGAGCTGCGGCGCCGGCACACCGTTGCCCGGGTCGCCGGGGCGGGCGAGCATCGGCTGCAAGGCGGTGGCGTCGATGCGGACGGTATCGCGATAGCTGGCGCCGGCGTCGCTCTTCATCCAGCCTTCGAGCACGAAGTCCACGCCGCGCCGTTCCTTCAGAAACGCTACCGTGCGCTCGTCCGGTTCGACAATGCCGGTAAAGCCGCCGAGCTCCGCGACCATGTTGGTCAGCGTCGCGCGCTCGTCGATCGACATCGCGCGGACCGCCTCGCCACCATATTCGAACACCAGACCGATCGCGCCGCCCGAGCGGATCGCCTCCATCTGCAACAGATGCAGCACGACGTCTTTCGCCGTCACGCCGTCGTGCAACGTGCCGTTGATTTCGATGCGCAACGTCTCCGGCACCTTGCAGCGCACGTAGCCCGTCACCCAGCTATTGGCGATTTCCGTTGCGCCCGCACCGAATGCGAGGCAGCCCAGTGCGCCGGAATGCGGCGTGTGCGAGTCTGTGCCGCTCACGACCTGGCCCGGCAGCGCGTACTGCTCGGCCATCAGCGCGTGACAGATGCCTTCGGAGCCCGGCACGCCGTCCAGCGCGCCATGCGAGCGCACCGGATAGTCGCGCGAGAACGCAGTGTGTCCCTGTGCCAGGTTGGCCACGCCGGGCAGCAAACCGTCGCGCACGTGCGGAATGCTTTGCGCGGCCAGCACCAGATGATCCTGGAACGCGATGATGTGATCCGGCGCGTGCAACGGCGCGGGTTTGCCGAACGCCCGATGCATCAGATGGGCGCACATGCCGGTGAAATAGTCGTGGCTAAAGCGCCAGTCCGCGGCGATAAACACGCCGTCGCCACGCTGCGCACCGGCGACGCCCGGATGCAGATGCCGCTCGATGATCTTCTCGACGAGGGTTTTGGGCTGCGGCGCAGACGCGTGGGTCGCATCGCGCACGCGTGGTGCCGGCCAGTCCGAGAACTTGCTGTACGCAAGCAAGCCGCCGCTGCGAATGATCTGCTGGGTGAGCGCGTCGCGGCCTTTGAGGAATTCGTCGATCGGCACGGTTTCGCCGGCGACCAGACGGTCGAGCACCGAGAAATCGGTTGTGGTCAGAATGCCGATGTTGTCGCAATTCTGCTGATAGATGCGCTCGAAACTTTCCGCGACGATCAGTCTGATACCCGCCGACAGTTCCGCCAACGGACTCGACTCCCGTGACGAACCCTTGCCGTAGCGCTTGCCGGCCACGGTCACGCGAAAGCCGCCGTTCTTCACCGCATCGCGGCCGATGGGCAGCACCTCGCCCGCCTTGAAGCCCACGTAGGGAAACTGTCCGAGGCGCTCGTCATAGGTGAGCATCACGGTGACGGGCGTGATCTCGTCGGTCGAGACGTTGTCGCGCAACGGGCCGGCCGTGGCGCAGGTGAAGTCTTCGCCCGCGAGCTGGGCGGCGATGACGGCGGGGTTCTGCGACAAATACAGCACGCGGCCGTCGAGGCGGATGGCATCGTCCATAAGTTCTCCTTTCGGGAACTATACGGCGGCTCACGCCGTGGCACGAAGTGCTGATGCGGCAGGGCTGAAGTCTCGATTGGAGAGGGTTGAGCTTAGGCCAACGCCTAGGCCTCCCGCCCAAGAAACCCAACCAGCGCAGCCGCACTTGCACTCAACTGCTCGCGCGCCCTGAATACCAGCACCAGCCTGCGCACCGCCCAGTCGTCGAGCAACGGCAGCAAGCGCACGTCGAGCGCGTTCAGATACAGGCGCCCCACCTGCTCCGGCACCACCGCGACGCCGAGTCCCGCATGCACCATCCGGCACAGCGCGTCGAGACTGCTCACGCGGATTTTCACGTCCAGTTGCCGACCGGTCTGCGCGGCTTGCTGGGTCAGAAGCTGGGTAAGCGCGCTCTCGCTGCGCAGGCCGACGAAGCTGTCGTCGAGCAGTTCGGCGAACGCCAGCCGCTGTGCGTCGGCGAGTCGATGCGCAGCAGGCAGCAGCACCGCGAGCCGGTCGGCGCGGTACGGGACCTGCTCGAAGGCTTCGACGCCCGTCACCGCATTGCAGATGCCGAAGTCGGCGCCGTGTTCCTCGACGATGCGCAACACGTCCGCGCTGTTCTCCTCCTCCAGTTCGATCGACACTTCGGGGAATACACGGCTAAACGCAGCCACGTCCTCGGGAAGGAACTGCACGATCGACGAGAGGTTCGCCACCACCCGCACCTGGCCCTTCGCACCGGAGGAGAAACGCGAGAGTTCCGCGCTCATCTGCTCGATGTTGGCGATGATGGTCTGGGCATAACGCAGCACGGTCTCGCCGACCGGCGTCACCGTGATGCCGCGCGACTGACGCTGGATCACCGGCAGCCCGATCAAGGCCTCGATCTCGGCAATGCGGCGGCTGACTGCCGAGGAAGCGATGAACTCGCGCTCCGCGGCGCGAGCGATGTTCTTTTCCTGGCAGACCGCGACGAACAGGCGCAAGGAGGTGAGGTCGAGCTTCTTGAGAAGGTTTTCCATGGAACGCACGGAGGAAAGCGTGGGCAGCTAGTGTAGCGCCCTCACCGAAACGCGCTACGGATGCATCGTGCTGCCCCCACGCCATGGACCCAAACGGCTTCGCTTAGAACCGGTAGCTGGAAAACACGCCGTAGGTGACCTGCGTCTTCTTTTCGACGATAGGACTTCCGCCGACGTCGCCACGCAGCTCGGACGCCACCACTGTCGCGCCGACACCCCAGCGGTTCGACAGGCGGTAGTTGGCCTTGACGGAGAAATTGACCGAGGCGACACCCGCGTCCGGTTCGTATTCGGGCAGGCCGGAGCGAGCGCTCTGGCCTGCGTCCACGCCATAGAAGGTGCGGTTGTACTGGCTGCTGCCCCACGTGAGTCCAGGCCCCGCGCTAAGCGTGAGGCGGTCGATAGGTTGGTACTTGCCTTCCACACCCAGCGTTGCCACCGTGCCCTCGTGCTTGCCGAGGATGTCGGTCAACACGCTGCCGTGCACCGAGAACCAGTCGAGCGTGTAGCTGCCGAACAGGCCCGCATGCCCGGTTCGGGGAATATCGCCGAGGCCTTGCAGGCGCGCGTCGTCGGATTGATCGCGCGGCTGGATGAAATCGTACGAGAGCAACGCGGCCACCTGCCAATGCGAGTCCCGGTACAGGTACGCGCCCAGTCCCAGCGGAATGCCCGCATCGGGCACCGTGCCGATGAAATAGCGGCCGTTGCTCGCGCCGAGCAGCGGAAGCGGTTCGAATCTGCGGTCGCTTGCGCCGGGATATTTAGGCAAGCTAAAGAGGCCGGCACCGACGGTGAAATGCCAGGCGTCGGGAGACGCCGTATCCGGGGCGGCCGGCGAGCTCGAGTCGTCGGCCATTGCGTCGACTGTGCCGGCGCACAGCATCGTGCCAAGCAGGACATACTTAAAGTAGCGGTTTACACGTGCTTTCATTGGAATCCCAGGCTCGAAGCGCATCGCCCCAGCCGATCAGGTATTGGAAGGTATGGGTCGTCGTGAACCGGATGTCGGGTTCGAGCGCCGTTACAGCCGTCCCAAGGAATAGCCGCTGCGAACTCGAAGGATGAATACCGGTCCGGTGAAGCGTCCTGGTCTCGAAGACAGGGCGGGAAGCCCCGCTGTTTCAAGCGTGCGGGAAGGACGGTTCACTCGCAGCCATCATGGCGCGACGGGCCGGGGCGGAGCCAGCGGCTTGCGACGAAACGACGGGAGCGGGCGCGAGATGCGCCGGGGAGGCGTGAGATGAAGCCGCTGCGCGCGAGATGAATGGGCGAGGCCGTGACGTGCGCCCCGCACCCGGATGCGGCAACTTCGCTTACTTGGTTTGGGAGTGGGTGGAAGGCTCGGCGTCGCTATCAGCGGCAGCATCCCGCCTGGGTCGGCGCACGGTCCTCACCTTGCTGCTGTTTCCGCCGCCACAGAAGAAGCGATCGGCGCCATCGGACTCGAGCCCCGACACGCAGACGCCCGGCGGCATCTCCAGCCGCTCCAGGACCTCCCCGCTTTGTGGATCGATTCGCCGCAATTCGCTCTGCTCGCTTTCCCAGGTGCCGTGCCACAGTTCTCCGTCAATCCACGTGACCCCCGTGACGAAGCGGTTGGACTCAATGGTGCGAAGAATCGCCCCGGTCTCGGGATCGATCCGATGAATCTTGCGGTCCCGGTACTGCCCGACCCAGAGCGACCCTTCGGCCCAGGTCAGCCCTGAATCGCGACCGCCACCCGGTGCGGGAATCGTGGCAAGCACACGGCCGCTCTTCGGATCGATCTTCTGGATCCGCTCGGCGGCGATCTGAAACAGGTGCTCACCGTCGAAGGCCGTGCCGGCATCCGCCGCGACCGCGATCGTTTGCAGCGTCTCGCCGCTCGCCGGATCGAAGGCGTTCAGCTTGTCGCCGGCGGCGATCCAGACTCGCTGACCGTCATAGGTGACGCCACCCACGCTGTCGACACCCGGAAAGGGTCCGTATTCTCCAATGATTTCGGCGGCTGATCGCTTCATGTTTCCACCCTGGGTGGTCGAGTTCAAGAAACTGCCGGGCGGGCATGCCCCGGCAATCGACGGTTCATGCCCCCATCCTACTCACCCGGCAGCGGAACGGGGAGTAACAAGGTCGTCGCGAATCCCGTCACGGGCGAACTCATCCAGCGGCGCGCCCGCCCCTGACCGAACGGCTGCACCTTGCCGGCTTCCGCGAGCGAGTCGAGCGCCCGCTGCACGGTGCGCTGGCTCGCGCCCAGCGCCAGCGCGAGCGCCGAACTCGACCAGGACTCGCCGTCGGCGAGCAAGGCCAGCACCCCAGCATGTTCCGCTTCGACGGGCCGCTCCAGCGCCACCACCTCGTCGGCGCCACGCGGCACCAGCACGAAGCCGCGCGGGGTCGCGTCCACACCGGCAAGCGGCGCGAGTACGGTACGAAGCCGCCCCACTTCGACCCGCAGACGCGCGCGATGCGATTCGTCGGCGCGCTTCGCGCGAAATGCCCGCGCGACGAGCGCGTCCCTCGGCACGTCCGCCGGCCACGCTTCGGCGAGCGCGCGAGCGAGCACGAACAGCACCGGGCGCGTGGCAAGCGAGACCACGTTGTGCGCATCGCGCACTACCAGACGGCAAGCGTCGACAACCAGCACCTTCGACGCGAACAAGGCCTCGATCTCGTCGAGCAACAGAAGCCGCGCCTCGCCACGTGCAATCAGGCGTGCAGCGGGCGTGTTGAGGGCAAGGGCGGCATTTTCGACTTCGGCCGCCAGCGCGGGAATGCCTGCGTGCTGTGCGGCCTGCCGGGCGCGCTCGAGCGCGGCGCGCGCAGCTTTTGTCTGCAGGCGGCGCAGCGCGACGCCCGCCACGGCCAACTCGTGGGCCGCCCGCAACGCGGGTGGCATGAGTGCGGGGTCGAGCCCGGCGAGCGTGCGCTCGGTCTCGTCGAGACGTCCGATCAGGAGTTGACGCCGGACCTCGAGATAGCGCGCATGTGCGGCGTTCACGTGGTCGCCGTGGGCTTCCAGCGTTGCCCGCGCCGACTCGAGCGCCTTCGCCGGCCAGCTCAGGTCGCGCGAGGCCAGCGCGATCTCGGCCTCGGCCACGACACACCGCGCGCGGGACACGGCCTCCTTCGATCCGAAGGCACGCGCCGCGCTTCGTAACAGCGCCTTCGCCCGCACCAGATCGCCGAGCTGCGCCATGGCGATACCCCGCAGCGCGAGCGCAGGCGGATCGTCGCGCAAGGCGACGCGCTGCAGCGCACCGAGTGGGTCGCCTGCGGCGAGCGCGCGCGCCGCGGCCGTGACTAGCGAGTCCATGCTTTATCTGAATCCCGCCACACTTGTCACTCCCACCGTTCGAGGCCCCGGACCTAATCTATCACGACCAACCACCCGTCCATCGCATCGTCAACTGAACGAACGACGCAGGACACCTAAGGAGCACAGCATGGCTACGACACACCTCAGCGGCACACGCGAAGCATGGCTCGCCGCCCGGCTCGACCTGCTCAAGGCGGAGAAGGAACTCACCCGGCGCGGCGACGAAGTGGCGCGGCAACGTCAGGCGCTGCCGTGGGTCCGGGTCGACAAGACCTATCGCTTCGAGACCGAGCAAGGGACTGCCACGCTCGCCGACCTCTTCGCGGGGCGCTCGCAACTGCTTGTCTACCACTTCATGTTCGGCCCCGACTACCAGGCGGGGTGTCCGTCCTGTTCGTCGATCGCGGATTCGTTCGACGGCGTCGTCGTCCACCTCGCGAATCACGACGTCTCGCTGCTGGCGGTATCGCGGGCGCCGCTCGAAAAACTGCTGACATACCGGCGCCGCATGGGATGGACGTTTCCGTGGGCGTCCTCGCAAGGCAGCGATTTCAACTTCGATTTCAACATTGCCTTTACCGAGGCGCAGCAGCGCGAGGGCAGCGTCGAATACAACTACCAGCGCGGCGGTCATGCGATGGACGCGACGCCTTCGCCGAAACCTGTGGTCGAGTTCGCGGCCACCTGCGGCACCGACGCGCTCACATACTCGCGCGACCGGCCTGGCATGAGCGCGTTCGTGCTCGAGGATGGCGTGGTCTATCACACCTATTCCACCTATGCGCGTGGCGTGGACGGCATCTGGGGCATGTATCAGTGGCTCGACCGCGCGCCCAAAGGACGTAACGAGGCAGGCATCTGGTGGCGCCGTCATGACGAGTATGAGCAGCGCTGAGGCTAGCGCGCCAGATAGTGTTACCGCCCAAAGGAGACGGGAGATGTCACGACACAGCGTTGCAGAGCGAGCTTCCCGATGCGCCTTTTTCGGCGCCGCGGCGCTCCTGTTCACCGCCAGCGCAGCGGCGACGATCGTCTGGAGCGCGGCCATGTCATCAATGGGCCGCATGCCGATGCCCGGCGGCTGGACAATGTCGCTGGCGTGGACGCGCATGTGCGGACAGACATGGCTGGACCTCGCCGCATCGTTCCTCGGCATGTGGGTCGCGATGATGGTGGCGATGATGCTGCCATCCCTCGCGCCCATGCTGTGGCGCTATCGCGAGGCCCTGGGCGGCGCAGGCGCAACGCGTCTCAGCCGGCTGACCGCGCTGGTGGGTCTCGCGTATTTCCTGGTGTGGAGCGCGTTCGGCCTGATCGCCTTTGCGCTAGGCGTCGCGCTGGCGGCGCTGGAGATGCAATGGCCGGCGCTGTCGCGCACCGTTCCATTCGCGGTCGCCGGGGTCGTCCTCGGCGCCGGCGCGCTGCAGTTCACGGCGTGGAAGGCCCGTCATCTTGCCTGCTGCCGCAAGGTGTCGGGCTGCAGCCTGACGCTGCCGGCAAGCGTTAGTACTGCCTGGCGATACGGCCTGCGTCTCGGCCTGAACTGCGGTTGTTGCTGCGCCGGCCTGACCGCGATCCTGCTCGTCATGGGGGTCATGGACCTGCGCGCGATGGCGGCCGTCACCGTAGCGGTCACCGCCGAACGTCTCGCGCCGGCGGGTCAACGCGTGGCGCAAGCGATCGGCGCGATCGTCGTCGGGTCGGGGTTGCTCCTGTTCGCTCAGGCGGCCGGGCTCCGATGACGAGCCGTCGCCCTCACCGCTCCCAGGCGGCCCCGCTATCGTAGGCACCTTTACCATACCTGGTCAGCGCATCCCCGAGCACGGCCGCGTCAAGGTCGCCCTCATCGATCAGCGCCTTCAACGCAGCTATCGCAATCGACGCCCGATCTACCTCGAAGAATGCGCGCAGCGCGGCACGTGTATCGCTGCGCCCGAAGCCATCCGTGCCGAGCGTCACGTAACGGCGCGGCACGTACGCCCGAATCAGCTCCGGCACCGCCCGTACGTAGTCCGTCGCGGCAATCACGGGGCCCTTCGACGCCGCCAGCGCCGAGGTCACATACGGCGCCGCACCGGATCCACCCAATCGCGCAATCCGCTCGGACGCCATGCCATCACGCTGCAACTCGGTAAAACTCGTCACGCTCCAGACGGCCGCCTCGATACCCCAATCGTCCTTCAGCATCTTCTGCGCGGCGACGACCTCGCCGAGAATCGCCCCGGCGCCGAGCAGTTGCACTCGCGCGGTCTCGGCGGTCCCAGTGCCCTCAGTGGCTTCAACGGCTTTAGCCACATTCACTTCACCCGGTCCCGACGGCAGCGGATACATCCCCTTCAGAATCCCTTCGCGCACCCGCTGCAAATCGCCCTCGGGCACAGAAGGCTGTGCGTAGTTCTCGTTCATCACCGTGACGTAATAGAACACGTCGCGCTGCTGCTCGACCATCTCCCGCATGCCCTCGTCGACGATCGCCGCCACTTCATAGGCAAACGCCGGATCGTAGGCACGGCAATTCGGAATCGTCGATGCCGCGAGATGGCTCGTGCCGTCCTGATGCTGCAAGCCCTCGCCGCCGAGCGTGGTCTTGCCCGAGGTCGCGCCGATCAGGAAGCCGCGTGCGCGTTGATCGGCGGCGGCCCAGATAATGTCGCCGATCCGTTGAAAGCCGAACATCGAGTAGTAGATGTAGAACGGCAGCATCGGCAAGTTATGCACGCTATACGACGTCGCCGCCGCAATCCACGACGACACCGCACCCGCCTCCGAGATGCCTTCTTCGAGAATCTGCCCTTTGGTATCCTCACGGTAATACAGCATCGAACCCAGATCTTCAGGCTCATACAACTGCCCATGCGGCGAATAGATGCCGACCTGACGGAACATGTTCGCCATGCCGAATGTGCGTGCCTCATCGGCGACGATCGGCACCACCCGCTGGCCGATTTCGCCGTCCTTCAACAGCGCGGTGAGCATGCGCACCAGCGCCATCGTCGTGGACATCTCCCGGCCGTTCGCGTCCAGCGCAAATTGCCCCCAGGTGTGCAGCGAGGGAACGGTCAGTCCCTTCGCTGCGACTCTCCGCCTTCTGGGCAGATAGCCTCCCAGGGCAGCCCGGCGTGCATGCAGGTACTGCATTTCCGGGCTGTGTTCTGCTGGCTTGTAAAACTTGACCTGCTCGACGTCCTCGTCCGAGAGCGGCAGGCGAAAGCGATCGCGGAACGCCTTCAGATCGTCGAAATCGAGCTTCTTTTGCTGGTGGGTCGTCATCCTGCCCTGGCCCGACGTGCCCATGCCGAAGCCCTTCATGGTCTTCGCCAGGATCACCGTGGGCTGGCCGCGATGCGCCAGCGCTTTCGCATAGGCCGCGTGCAGTTTGCGCACGTCGTGGCCGCCGCGGCGCAGGCGGTCGATTTCCGCGTCGCTCAGTTGCGCGGCCAGCGCCGCCAGTTCGGCGTTCTGGCCGAAGAAGCGCTCGCGGTTGTATGCACCGTCGTTCGCCGAAAAGGTCTGGAACTGGCCGTCCACCGTGTGGGCGAAGGCACGCGCCAACGCGCCGGTGCGATCGCGCGCAAACAGCGCATCCCAGTCCGAACCCCACACCACCTTGATCACGTTCCAGCCCGCGCCGCTGAAGTGCGCCTCCAGTTCGTCGATGATGCGGCCGTTGCTGCGCACCGGGCCGTCGAGCCGCTGCAAATTGCAGTTGATCACGAACACCAGATTGTCGAGCCCTTCGCGCGCCGCGAGCGACAACGCGCCGATCGACTCCGGCTCGTCCATTTCGCCGTCGCCGAAAAAGCCCCACACCTTGCGGCCATCCGTTTGCGCCAGGCCGCGGTTCTGCAGATAGCGCATGAAGCGCGCCTGGTAGATCGAGTTGATCGGCCCAATGCCCATCGAGCCAGTCGGAAATTGCCAGAAGTCCGGCATCAGCCACGGATGCGGATACGAACACAAGCCCGGCCCGGCGATTTCACGGCGGTAGTGCTGCAGATGCGCTTCGTTCAGGAATCCTTCCAGATAGGCCCGGGCATACACCCCCGGCGACGAGTGCGGCTGAAAGTAGACGAGATCGCCGCCGGCGCCCTCGCCTGCATCCGGCGCTGCCGCCCGGAAGAAGTGATTGAAGCCCACCTCGAACAGGTCCGCTGCGGACGCATAGCTCGCAATATGTCCGCCGAGTTCGCCGTATGCCTTGTTGGCCCGCACCACCATGGCGAGCGCGTTCCAGCGCAGTGCCGCGGCAAGCCGCTCCTCGAGTTCGAGATTGCCCGGATAGCGCGGCTGCTGATCGAAGCCGATGGTGTTGACGTAGGGCGTCACGCGCGCGTCGGACAACTCCACGCCCGACGTGCGCGCATGAGCCGCGAGCCGGTCGAACAGAAACTGTGCGCGTTCCCGGCCGACGTGCGCCACGACCGCATCGAACGCATCCAGCCACTCGGCTGTTTCCTCGGGATCGGTGTCTTCCCGACCGCGCTCAGGCGCGCCCAACTGCAATGCACCGCTCGACAAATCCGTCATGGCACCACTCCCGCAAGGAGGCATCCGGTTCAAACTCACTGGACACCATGGTAACCATCAAGCTGCAAAATAGGCCTCTCATTTGCTTGTCATTCCCACTCTGGATAGTGTATTTATTCTGCACAGACCTCCATTTCCGGAATCTTTCATCTATGACCACGCCGCCGAAACGGCTCGACCGCATCGACATCGGGATTCTCAGCCAGTTGCAGCAAAACGCCCGCATCACCAATTCCGAGCTGGCGCGCGCGGTCAACCTGTCGCCCACACCCTGCTTCAACCGGGTGCGCGCGCTCGAAAAGCTCGGCCTCTTCAAGCAGCAGGTGACCTTGCTCAATCCCGAGCCGTTGGGTCTGCGGATCAACGTGTTTATTCAGGTGAGCCTGGAAAAGCAGGTCGAGGACGCGCTGCAGCGCTTCGAGCAGGCCATCTCCGAGCGGCCCGAAGTGATGGAGTGTTATCTGATGACGGGCGACGCCGACTATCTGCTGCGCGTGGTAATGCCGGACATGCCGACGCTCGAGCGCTTCATCCTCGAACATCTGACGAAAATACCGGGCGTGTCCAACATCCGCTCCAGCTTCGCGCTCAAACAGGTGCGCTACAAGACGGCGCTGCCGCTGCCGGCCTCCGGCCTGACGCTGGTGGACCCAGACGACGTCGCGACGGACTGGCAGTGAACGCGCATCTTGATGCAAGCGGCGCCGGCCGCCGCTAGACCGGAATGCTTGTGGTCGAAAGAATTTCCTTCAGGACCACAAAACTGCGGATCTGCCGTACCCCTGGCAGATACAGCAACTGCTCGGCGTGCAAGCGGTTAAAGCTGTCGCTATCCCGCGTACGCACCAGCATGAAGTAATCGAACTCTCCCGTGACGACGTGACACTCCATGCATCCGGACACCTTCTGCGCGGCCTTTTCGAAGTCGGCGAAGGAGTCCGGCGTCGAGCGGTCGAGCACCACGCCGATCATCACCAGCATGCCGGCTTCGAGCGCTTTCGCATTGAGCAACGCCACCACACCGCGTATCAGGCCCATTTCCCTGAGCCGCTCAACCCGGCGTAGGCAGGCCGGCGCGCTGAGATTCACCTTGGCCGCGAGCGCCACGTTCGAGATCGATGCGTCGCGCTGTAGCTGGCGCAGGATGGCCCGATCGACGCGATCGATCTGCGGGCTTACCGGTTGGGACTCCGGCGCAGAGGCACGAAATTTTCTTGCGGGCATGGCGCTCTCGGCGAAGTAAATAAAGGTCAAAAATACCATCGACCTACTCAAAACCCAAATTCGCCAATATCTTCGCAACCCGATTTCTTCGATATTTTCTTACCATACTCTTCATCGCAGCATCGGCCACGAGTCCAGGCGTGTCGGCCGCTCGGGGTAACGAGGTGCTGGGACTCTCTTCATCACCGGAGCCGCGCATGAACCTCAAGAAATTCCCTCGCCATTCGCTCACCTTCGGCCCCACGCCGATCCAACCCTTGCGACGCCTGAGCCAGCATCTGGGCGGCAAGGTCGAGCTGTATGCGAAGCGCGAAGACTGCAACAGCGGCCTCGCATTCGGCGGCAACAAGACGCGCAAGCTCGAATACCTCATTCCCGAAGCCCTGGCGCAGGGCTGCGATACGCTCGTGTCGATCGGCGGCATCCAGTCCAATCAAACGCGTCAGGTCGCGGCCGTCGCCGCGCACCTGGGCATGAAGTGCGTGCTCGTGCAGGAAAACTGGGTGAACTACTCAGACGCGGTGTATGACCGCGTGGGCAACATCCAGATGTCGCGCATCATGGGCGCCGACGTGCGACTCGTCTCCGACGGCTTCGATATCGGCTTTCGCAAAAGCTGGGAAGACGCGCTGGAAAGCGTGCGCGCGGCAGGCGGAAAGCCTTATGCGATTCCGGCAGGCTGTTCGGATCATCCGTTGGGCGGCCTGGGCTTTGTCGGCTTTGCGGAGGAAGTCCGGCAACAGGAAGCGGAACTCGGCTTCAAGTTCGACTATGTCGTGGTGTGCTCGGTGACCGGCAGCACGCAGGCAGGCATGGTGGTGGGCTTTGCCGCGGATGGTCGTGCCGACCGCGTGATCGGCATCGATGCGTCGGCCAAGCCTGCCAAGACCCGCGAGCAGATCTTCCGGATTGCGAAGCAAACAGCCGAGCAGGTCGAGCTGAACCGCGACATCGTCGCGGCGGATATCGTACTCGACGAGCGCTACGGCGGCCCGGAATACGGCTTGCCGAACGAAGGCACGATGGAAGCCATCCGCCTGTGCGCGAAACTCGAAGGCATGCTGACCGATCCCGTCTACGAAGGCAAGTCGATGCAAGGCATGATCGACAAGGTACGGCTCGGCGAGTTTCCCGCCGGTTCGAAGGTGCTCTATGCGCACCTGGGCGGGGTGCCGGCACTGAACGGTTACAGCTTCCTGTTCCGCAACGGTTGACAGGAACGCCGAGGGCAATGCACGAACCTGAGAGATCACACAAATAGGCGTTTTACGTGGGCAACGGAGAACGTTATGCGAACCCGTGTTGATTCACCCCTCTCGCGTTGGCTTTGGCGCAGGGAGCCGTCGCGCCTCACGCAAGTCTGCGTCGTCACCGACGCCACGGTCGCATACGACTTCGAACAGGTGTTGTCCACGCGTCTGGGAAACTCACCCCAGGTCGCGTGGCTGCACCTGATCAATGCCGCTGCCGCGCACGACGAATGGCTGGCGTCGCGCGAGCATGCCCAGCCCAACGCGCATAGACCGGAAACCGCCATAGAGCGGGCCATCGGTCCGCTCCCGCGCGACAGCCGCCTGTTGCTGTGCTCCCAGGAGCTTGCCGCGCTGGAGTGGCTAGGTGGCGTCCTCGGGCAACGGGTTTTCTTCGCACACTATCGTCCTCGCACGAACGAGGACATACAGGCCAATGCGGTTATCGCCACCATAGAAGAAGGCCTGCGCGCCTCATTGACGGAAAAGTGGGGAGATAGTTACTGAGCCATTGAGCCGCGCGAGCGTCACTGGGCGCGTGCGACATGACGGCAATCCTCTTGCGCAACCGAGTACTCGCCCTATCCCCTGGAGAGTCAAATGCCTACCGCCGCGACTGCGACCGATACCGTTGCCATCAAGCCCCGGTATTCCAGCTTTTACTGGATCATCTTCGCCGCGTCGATCGGCAACGCGCTCGAATGGTTCGATATCCTGATCTATGGATTCTTCGCCACGACGATCGCCAAGACGTTCTTCCCGGCTTCGAACGCCACCGTTTCGCTGCTGGTGACACTCGGCACCTTCGGCATTTCCTACCTGATCCGACCGGTCGGTGCGCTCGTGCTCGGCTCCTACGCGGATCGCCATGGCCGCAAGGCGTCGATGATGCTGTCGATCGTCATGATGATGGCCGGCACGGCCATCATCGCCCTGATGCCAGGCTACGCAACGATAGGCGTAGCGGCGCCGATCGCAGTCGTGTTTGCGCGGCTTGTGCAGGGATTTTCGGCGGGAGGCGAATTCGGCAGCACGACCGCCTTCATGGTTGAACAGGCACCCGAGCGCAAGGGCTTTATCGCCAGCTTCCAGTTCGCCAGCCAGGGCCTCAGCTACCTGCTGGCGGCAAGTTTCGGCGCAATCCTGACCAATACGCTCGATACGGCGTCGCTCGAATCGTGGGGCTGGCGGTTGCCGTTTTTATTCGGCATCCTGATTGGACCCGTAGGCCTTTATTTGCGCAAACATGTCCACGAAGGCCGCAGTTTCCAGGAAACGAAGCCCGAAGAATCGCCCGTGCGCGCAGTGTTCGCACGCCAGAAGCGCCGCATGCTGCTGGCCGTGGGTACGCTCGTCCTCTCTACCGGGACCAGTTACGTCATTCTTTATATCCCGACTTACGCAGTCCGGCAGCTCCACCTTCCTGCGAGCTTCGGCTTCACCGCAACCGTGCTGACGGGCGCCATTCTCACCATCGTCACCCCGTTCGTCGGCCATCTCTCCGACCGGATTGGAAGAGTTCGCATGATGAGCGCGGCCGGCATCGTCTTTACGCTGACCATTTACCCCGTGTTCCGCAGCCTCGGCGAGCATGCCAGCCTCGCAGGGCTCATGGCGATGATGGCATGGGTCGGCCTGCTCAAAGCCGTCTATTTCGGGGCCCTGCCGGCGTTGATGGCCGAGACGTTCCCGATAGAAACGCGCGCAACCGGCATGGCGATCAGCTACAACATCGGTGTCACTGTTTTCGGCGGCTTCGCACCGCTCATTGTGGCGACGCTCATTCAGGCAACCGGCAGCAACCTGGCTCCCGCGTTCTACCTCATGGCGCTCGGCATCATCAGCCTGTTTGCGTTGTGGCAATGCCGTAAGACGCTGAATCTTCGCTAGAGCGGTCGATTCACCCTCGGCGGTTTCGCGGCACGGCAGCAAGACGGCGCCTGCGCCGCCGCGTCGCCTCTGTCTCAGAGGTCACACATCTTCGGCACCGAGATGCGCCTTGAGCGCGTCGATAAACACGCGCACCTTGGGCGCCGGATAGCGCGCCGAGGGGAACAGCGCATGAATGCCCGCGGCCGGCGTCGACCACTCCGGCAGCAGGCGGACCAGCCGTCCCGCGGCGACATCCTCACCCACCGAGAAGTCCGTCAGCGCGCCCACGCCGCCGCCCGCGAGCGTCGCGGCCCGGCATGCCGTGGCGGTATCCGCGAGAAATCCCGCTGCAAAGCGCACGGTCTGCTTGCGGCCCCGGGCGTTCTCCAACGAGACCGCCAGCGGCTTGGCCAGCACCGCCATGCCGATAAACGGCAACGCGGCCAATGCCGCAAGGGTGGACGGTGCGCCCCACGCCTCGATGAACGCTGGGCTCGCGACCAGCCAGCGCGCGTAGCTGGCGATCTTCACCGCGCGATGGCTCGAATCGGCGAGGCGCCCCACCCGGATCGCGACATCGATACCCTCCGCCAGCAAATTCACAAGACGGTCGTTCGACACGAGTTCGATGTTGAGCTCCGGATGCTGCTGCCGCAGCGCGACCAGTACGGGTGCGACCACGATCGCACCGTAATCGACCGGCGTAGCCACGCGTAGCGTGCCCCGCAACGTGCCGCTGCCCTGTTCCACCGCCTGGAGCGCCTCGTCCGCCATGCTCAGGATATGCCGGCTCGCTTCGTAGAACGCCCTGCCCGCCTCGGTGACGCTGACACGCCGCGTGGTGCGCACCAGCAGGCTCGCCCCCACCTCCGCCTCGAGCCGCTGCATATGCGTGCTGACCATGGTCTTGGCGATGCCCAGCCGGTCGGCCGCCGCCGTCAAGGAACCCGCCTCGATCACCGCGACGAACACCGCCAGCCGGTTGAGGTTCACATCGCTCGCGCTAGCCATTCGATTGTCCACTTTAAGAGGATAGAGTAATCATGATTATCCGTCTTCTCAGGCCATTCGGCGAGGCATAAGCTACGCTAAGCCAATCATCCATAGCCTGCTTTTTCACGGAGCCTGTCATGTCCCCATCCAAGCCCGCCCAGCCGATCCGGCTGCATACGACCCTGCTGTCCGGTCACGGGCATCGCGTCAAGCTGTTCCTGACGCTGCTCGATCTGCCGTTCACGATCAACGAGCTCAACATGGCGGCCGGCGACAACCGCAAGCCCGCGCACCTGGCGCTCAATCCGCTCGGCGAAGTGCCGGTAATCGAAGACGGCGATGTCGTGTTGAGCGACTCGAATGCGATCCTGGTCTACCTCGCGCGCAAGTACGGCGATCCGTCCTGGCTGCCGCAAGATCCGCTCGGCGCCGCGGCCGTGCAGCGCTGGCTCTCGCTCGCCGCCGGCAAGATTGCGTACGGCCCGTGTGCGGCGCGGCTCGTCACCGTGTTCGGAGCGCCGCATCATCTGGAAACCGCACAAAAGATCGCCGTGAAGCTGTTCGACGTGCTCGATGCCGAGTTGCGCGACAAGCCGTTCGCGATCGGCGACACGCCGACGATTGCCGACATTGCCGCGCATTCGTATATCGCTCATGCGCCCGAAGGTGGCATCTCGCTCGAGCCGTACCCGCATATTCGCGCGTGGCTCAAGCGAATCGAAGCGCTGCCGCGCTTCCTGCCCATGCCGGCCAGCAAAGCCGGCCTGGTCGCCGAGATCGACTAGCCCTGCCCCGGCTGCGGCCGGGGTTCACTCACGCGTCAATCACCCGAGTCCATCATGTCTACGCTCGCACCTGCGCCTGGCTGGCGCGCCGCCGAATCGCCGTTTCATGCCGGCGAACTCGCCGCGCAGGAGCGCGCCGGCGTGCGCGAGCGGATGAACGTCGATGCACGGCGCGGGATTCGCGATTACATGCCGGAGCAGCATCGACGGTTCTTCGCCGAACAGCCGTTTATGGTGTTGAGCGGACTCGATGCAAGCGGACAACCGTGGGCCTCGTTGCGCGTGGGTGAGCCTGGGTTCGTGTCGACGCCCGATGAGCGTACGCTGCGCATTGCCGGACGCGCGCTGGCAGGCGACCCGCTCGCCGCGGCGTGGCAGGTCGGCGCGCTGATCGGCGGGTTGGGCATCCAGCCGGCCACGCGGCGGCGCAATCGCGTCAACGGCGTGATTGCGGCAATCGACGACGGCGCGCTGACGGTGAGTGTCAGCCAGAGCTTCGGCAACTGCGCGAAATATATCCAGAGCCGCGCGCCTATCTTCGTGGCGGCCGAGTCCGAGGAGAACGCGGCACAGGAATCGTCGCCAGCACTCAGTGACGCCGACCGCGCGCTGCTCGGCCGTGCCGACACGTTCTTTATCGCCAGCGCCAACGCATCCAGCGATGCCGGCTTCGGGCGCGGCGCGGATGTCTCGCATCGGGGCGGCAAGCCCGGCTTCATTCGCGTCGACGACGCGCACACGCTGACCACACCGGACTTCAGCGGCAATCTGTTTTTCAACACGATTGGCAACCTGATGCAGGATCCGCGTGCGGGACTGCTGGTGATCGACTTCGAGAGCGGCGATCTGCTGTATCTCGCCGTGGATGCAGAAATCATCTGGGAAGGCGCCGAGCTGGCCTCGTTCGAAGGCGCCGAGCGGCTCATGCGCTTTCATGTGCGCGAAGTTCGACGCAGCCGACGCGCGTTGCCGTTCCGCTGGTCCGAGGTGCAATACGCGCCACAACTGGTGAAGACCGGAAGCTGGCAAACGCAAGAAGCCGAGGCCGTGGTTGCGCCCTCAGGCGGCTGGCGCAAGCTGAAGGTGTCCGACGTCCGCGAAGAAACGCCCACGGCGCGCTCGTTCTATCTGCAATCCGTGGATGGCGCCGCGCTGCCTCATTTCGAGCCCGGCCAGTTCCTGCCCATCCGCTTGCAGGTGGCCGGGCTCGCCGCACCGCTGATTCGGACCTACACCCTCTCGGACGCGGATCACGGCCGGCACTACCGCATCACCGTCAAGCGCGAAGGCGCGGCGTCCGCATGGCTGCACGAGCAGATCAAGCCTGGGATGGAAATCGAGGCGAAGGCGCCTTCCGGCGCGTTCAAGCTCGACCGGGACAGTCGACGCCCGGTGGTTCTGCTGTCTGCGGGCATTGGCATCACGCCGATGATCGCGATGTTGAACACGCTGCTGGCCGACACCGCAGGGCAAGCGCAACCCGAGCCCATCTTTTTCATTCACGGCGCACGTCAGGCCGACGAACATCCATTCGCCGATTTGCTCAGAGCCGCCGAGCAGGCGCATCCGCATTTGTCCGTGCATTTGCGCGACACTCGGCCCACGCAAACGGGCAGCGAAATTTCCGGGCAGTCGGTGGGGAGGGTCGACGTCGAGTTTCTCAAACGGGTCTTGCCGTTCGGCGACTATGATTTTTATCTGTGCGGTCCGGGCGCGTTCATGCAGGACCTCTACAACGGGCTGCGCGCACTCAACATCGCGGACGAGCGGATTCGTTTCGAGGCGTTCGGACCGGCGAGCGTCAAGCGTGGCGGCAGCACGGCGCTTGCTCCAGCTACCGAGGTCAAGCAAGCGCCTGCGGTGCCGCGCGACCCAACGCAAGTGTCGAAAGTCGTGTTCATGCGGACGAAACGCGACGCCTTGTGGTCGAAGGAGGAAGGAAGCCTGCTCGACTTCGCGGAAGCGAATGGGGTGACGGCCGAATCCAACTGCAGATCGGGCGTATGCGGAGCCTGTTCGACGCGCCTGCTCTCCGGCGAGGTGACTTACCCCGTGCCGTGCGAGGCACACATCGAGCCGGGCCATGCGCTGATCTGCTCGGCGATACCGGCGCGGACCGGAACGGGTGAAACTTCCACCGTTGTGTTGGACCTCTAACCAATCGGTCGAAAGGGAGGTCGCCGCGAGTTGCTCGACACACGCGTACGCGTAGCTGACGGCGAAATGAGCCGTTGACTCGCGTGCCGGGCGGGTTAAATCAAGGCTTTGATACCTGCTTGGGCGCCTAAGGGACGCCTAAGCACCCCGACGCTTATTGCGGGCGGCGATGGGCTTCAGCGATGATCGCGCACGTTTGCAGGTGCAGTTGCAATGCGTGGCGGGCGACGGCGGCAAGACGGGCAAGCCAGCCGCTAGCGGCCGGGGTGGAAGTCGTGGTGATGTGGCTCATGGCAAGCTCCAGTTCAGGCTAGGGTTAACTACCTAGGTAATAACCCTATTATAAACCGATCTTTCCGCAGCGCAACAAAACAAAAAGAATTCAACTGGAACGGCGGTCAAATACCCGTTTCTTACATACAGATAACGTCTCAATTGCGTCAGAAGCCACTCATCGCCCTCCAGACTTACCCCAATCCACGCTCTTGATTCCTGCGCCGCACCAATCTCCCCAATGCCTTTCCAGGCAAGCCGCTGCGCGCGAACAGAAGACGCCCGGTTAGCCGCATTGCATCAACTCCCCCTCCTTGACTCTGCCCAGCCGCCCTGCTGTACTAAATAAACCAAAGTGATTTAGTCGAAAAAACCAGCCCGTCCTGCGTCGTCCGATGCAGCCGACGCGGCTACGAGAGGCGCACCCAGCGCCCATTAGCTATTGAATCGACCGCAGTCCATAACGTCGTCGTCAATTATCCGGAGGAGCGTCCCATGAATCTGAAATCCCGCAGGCAGCCCGTTGTCCGTCGTATCGTCACCCTGTGCGTCGCGGCATCCGCCGTCTGGTGCGCCGGCGCCACGCAGGCGGCCGATCAGCCCGTCGTCGGCCTCATTACCAAAACCGACACAAACCCGTTCTTCGTGAAGATGCGGCAAGGCGCGGAAGCCGCCGCCCAGAAGGACGGCGCCAAGCTGCTGACCGCCGCCGGCAAGTTCGACGGCGACAACGCCAGCCAGGTCACCGCGATCGAAAACATGATCACGGCAGGCGCCAAAGCGATTCTGATTACGCCGAGCGACACCAAGGCCATCGTGCCGAGCATCAAGAAGGCGCGCGCCGCCGGCGTAATGGTGATTGCGCTCGATACGCCGACCGAGCCGCAAGACGCCACCGACGCCCTCTTCGCCACCGACAACTTCAAGGCCGGCGTCCTGATCGGCCAGTACGCGAAGGCGGCGATGGGCGGCAAGCCGGCGAAGATCGCCACGCTCGATCTGGCGCCGGGCGTCTCAGTGGGCGTGCTGCGTCATAACGGCTTCCTGCAGGGCTTCGGCGTCAAGGAAGGCGATCCGGCCATCGTCTGCAGCCAGGACACGCGCGGCGATCAGGCGAAGGGACAAACGGCGATGGAGAACTGCCTGCAGAAGTCGCCGGACATCAATGTGGTCTATACGATCAACGAGCCGGCTGCAGCAGGCGCCTATCGCGCGCTCAAGGCAGCAGGCAAGGATAAGGACGTGATGATCGTTTCGATCGACGGCGGCTGCGAAGGCGTGCGCAACGTCAAGGCCGGCGCCATTGCCGCGACGTCGCAGCAGTATCCGTTGAAGATGGCGGCACTCGGCGTCGACGCAGGCGTCGAGTACGCCAAGACCGGCAAGAAGGTCGCGGGCTATCACGACACCGGCGTCACGCTGATCACCGACAAGGCCATGAACGGCGTGGACAGCAAGGACACCACCTTTGGCCTTGCCAACTGCTGGGGTCAATAAGCGTTCCTAAGCAACCGGGGGACCCTCCCACGGGTCTCCCGCTGATTTGCCGCGTGGCCCCTGCGCCACGCTCCAGCATCGAGGAAACACATCATGTCGACCCCCTCTGCACCGGCCAGCGGCCACCGCCCATTATCCGAGCGGCTACCCTCGCTCGCCGAAATCGGCCCGCTCATCGCGCTCGTGCTTGCCTGTGCGTTCTTCATCTCGCAGAGCAATCGCTTCCTGTCGTTCCAGAACCTCTCGCTGATTCTCCAGCAGACCATGGTCGTCGCCGTCATCGCTATCGGCCAGACGCTGATCGTGCTGACGGGCGGCATCGATCTGTCCTGCGGCATGGTGATGGCGTTCGGCTCGATCATCATGACCAAGTTCGCGGTCAACCTCGGTGTGCCGCCGGTCCTCGCCATCGTCTGCGGCATCGGTGCGAGCGCCCTGTTCGGCGCGCTCAACGGGACACTGATTACGCGCATCAAACTGCCGGCGTTCATCGTCACGCTCGGCACCCTGAACATCGCCTTCGCCCTCACGCAGATCTACTCGAACGCCGAGAGCGTATCGAACCTGCCTGACGCGATCATGTTCCTCGGCAACACGTTCAGCATCGGACCCGCCCAGGTGACCTACGGTACCGTGCTGACGCTGCTGATGTATCTGGCCACCTGGTTCGTATTGCGCGATACCGTGCCCGGCCGGCATCTGTACGCGCTCGGCAATAACGCCGAAGCCGCACGTCTGATGGGTCTCTCTTCGCAGCGCATCCTGCTCACCGTCTATACGCTGGCCGGCGCGATCTACGGCATCGCCGCGCTGTTGTCGGTTTCACGGACCGGTGTGGGCGATCCGCAAGCCGGGCAAACCGAAAACCTCGACAGCATCACCGCGGTCGTACTCGGCGGCACCAGCCTGTTTGGCGGGCGCGGCTCGATTGTCGGGACCTTGCTCGGCGCGCTGATCGTCGGCGTGTTCCGCAATGGCCTGACGTTGATCGGCGTGTCGTCCGTGTATCAGGTGTTGATCACCGGCATGCTGGTGATTCTCGCCGTCGCTGCCGACAAGCTGTCCCACCGCGGCGCTCGATGATCCACCAGGAGCCTGTCATGTCTACTCCCCAAACTGCTGCTACTGCGACGCCCGTCCTGCAGGCGCGTGGACTCGTCAAGCGCTATGGCCAGGTCACCGCCCTCGATGGTTGCGACTTCGAAGTGATGCCCGGCGAAATCATGGCCGTAATCGGCGATAACGGCGCGGGCAAGTCGTCGCTGATCAAGGCGCTCTCCGGCGCCACCGTGCCCGACGAAGGCGAGATCCTGCTCGACGGCAAGCCGGTCAAATTCCGCAGTCCACTCGATGCGCGCGAACAAGGCATCGAAACCGTGTATCAGGACCTCGCGGTGGCGCCCGCCATGAGCATCGCCGAAAACCTGTTTCTGGCCCGCGAGCTGGTCAAGCCCGGCTGGCGCGGCTCGATCTTCAAGATGATCGACAAGCGCCGCATGCTGGAAGAGGCCACCGCGCATATGAAGGGCCTGCAGATCGGCATCCGTTCGATGCGCCAGGCAGTCGAAACACTCTCCGGCGGCCAGCGCCAGGGCGTCGCGGTGGCGCGTAGCGCGGCGTTCGCACGCCATGTCGTGATTCTCGACGAGCCGACCGCGGCGCTCGGCGTGAAGGAAGGCAACATGGTGCTCGAGTTGATCCGGCGCGTGCGCGACCGTGGCCTGCCGGTAATCCTGATCAGCCATAACATGCCGCACGTGTTCGAGATTGCCGATCGCATCCATATCCAGCGGTTGGGACGGCGCGCGGCGCTCGTCAACACGAAGGACATTCATATGTCCGAAGCGGTTGCCATCATGACCGGCGCCAAGGAAGCGGACGTCAAGGCCATCGCATGATGCACGTTCCCTGCTGACGGGCGGTCACGATGGATACCACTGGAACCCGTTCGCCGCTTAAACGCACGGTCGGCTCGAATCAGGTCGGCATGCGGCAGTTCAACGAGCGGATCGTGCTGCAGGCGATCCGCTTGCATGGTCCGCTGGCGAAGGCCGATGTCAGCCGGTTGACGCGCCTGTCGATGCAGACCGTCTCGATGATCGTCGACCGTCTGATCGACGACGGCCTGCTCGCGCGGCAGCCGCGCGTGCGCGGGCGCATCGGGCAGCCGTCGGTGCCGATTGCGTTGCGGCCCGAGGGTGCCTACACGATCGGCATCAAGGTTGGGCGCCGCAGTCTCGACGTGCTTGCCATGGATTTCGTGGGGCACGTGTGCAGCCGCGATGTGCTCGAATATGCGTATCCCGATCCGCAGGTGTTGTTTCCCGCGCTTGAAAGCAAGCTCGCGCGCGTCAACGAGACGCTGGGCGAGCGGGCCAAACAGGTGGTCGGCGTGGGCGTGGCGGCGCCTCTTTGGCTGGGGGGCTGGCGCGATTTTCTGGGCGCGCCGCCGGAAGCGCTTGAAGCGTGGCACGACATCGACATTCGCGCCCGTATCGCCGCTATGACCGGCCTGCCTGTCGAGTTCGCCAAAGACACCACCGCCGCTTGCGCCGCCGAACTGGTGATGGGCCAGGGGCGCGGCATTCATAACTTTCTGTATCTGTTCGTTGGGACGTTTATTGGTGGCGGTCTTGTGATCGACGGTCGGCTGCATGGCGGGCCGCACAATAACGCTGGCGCTGTGGGGTCGATTCCGCTTGGCGGTGGTGGCGCGGGGCATCGAGCGGGAGCGCAAACGGAGCCTAAGGCGGCGCGTCAGTTGCTTCATGCGGCGTCTGGTTTTGTGCTCGAGCGGCTGCTCAGCGACGCCGGCGCGCCGGCTGCCGCCGCGCACGATCATCGCGCGCTTGCGCCGGAGTGGTGGCGTCTGACCGAACAGTGGCTGGATACCGCGTGCCCTGCGATTGCCGGCGCGCTCATCAATGCGACCGCCCTGCTCGATCTCGAAGCGGTCGTGATAGATGGTGAACTCGACCGTCAGTTGGTGCGCGAAATCATTCGGCGTACTGAGCGTGTACTGGATGGGTTCGAATGGGAGGGGATGGTACGGCCGCAACTGCTGGAAGGCACGATTGGTGCGGATGCCCGCGCTATGGGTGGAGCGATTCTGCCGCTTTATGCGCATTTTGCGCCGGTGCATGAGTTGTTTCTTAAGCCGGCTACGGAGGGGGAGTACTAACGCGGCGATTGAGCCGCTCTCGCTTGCCTCAACTCCGCTTCACCCGCTCACCGCCCCGCACCACCCGCCTTCGACCCATCAAGTAACGGCTGCCCTGACAGTCCGAAACACATGGGTTTTCCTCCGCCCAGTACAGCAAAACCCGTTCGCTAAAACAAGACAACTCTGAATCCGTAGCCGTCGTTGCGCGGACGCGTCTTTTCACAATTCTTTACCTCTTCACATCACGACAAAAATGTGAAAAGACGCTAGTTTACGAATCCCAATTGCTTCGCATAACAAACTTTATGAAGCGCATTATATTCCAGCCAGTAATTGGTCAGATGCGAGGGATGCTCGCCGGTATCGAGCACACCGCAACAGCATTCGGGAAGGCGGCCGGGCAGACCGTGGTTTGCAGCCGCGGCTCGACAGGCCACAGCGGCGCGACGGAACCCTAGGTGACGTACGCAACGTGGCGAGGTCTCGACATCGCAACCGGCCGTAGTTTATAAAATACAAATTGGTTTATAATGATCGAGTTAAAGCAAACGGAAACCTTCCGGAAATGGCGCATGCGCCTCAAGGACGAGCGGGCGCGCGCAGTGATTGCATCGCGGCTGGACCGGCTGGCATTTGGTCATGCGGGGGATGCGGAACCGGTCGGGCAGGGGGTAAGCGAGTTGCGTATCCACTATGGTCCGGGTTACCGCATTTACTTCCAGCGGCGGGGCAACACGATCATTGTGCTGCTCTGCGGCGGTACGAAGAGCGGTCAGGCGAAGGACATCCTCGAAGCCAGGCGGCTGGCGGATGAATGGAGAGAATGAAATGACTGAAAAGTTGACGACCTATGATCCCGCTGAGGATCTGGCCAGCGAGGAAGCGATGGCCGTGTTCATGGCCGAGGCGTTCGCGACGAACGATGCCGCCTATATTGCTCACGCGCTGGGCGTGGTGGCCCGTGCGAAAGGCATGGCGCAGATTGCCGGACAAACCGGACTCTCGCGCGAGCAGCTTTACCGGACGTTCAGCGAGCGCGGCAATCCCACCCTGAAGACGACCCTGGCCGTCATGAAAGCGCTGGGTATGGAACTGACGGCCAAGGCGGCGACCCACGCCTGAGGCGACGCCAGCAAGACGTCACGTCATAACGCCCGTCGACGCCGTTGCGGCACAGTTGGGTGTCCCCTCAACTCCGCTTCACCGTGGCCACGCCGCCCGTCGCCCCACCCGCCTTCGGCGCCTCAATCAACGGCTGCAACACAGGCGCCAGCGACTTCAGCAATTGCACCGACATCGCGCTAGTAAAGTCATACCGGGCCGCATAAGGCTCGTGCACATAAGCGGTCAGCGTCCCATAGAACCGGTCGCCCATCATGAACACAAACGTCGCGCTGCGATTGACCTTACGCGACTCGATCAACCGCCCGCCTTTGGCAAATACCTCAAAGCGCTGATCGCCGGTACCCGTCTTCCCATACACCGGCAGCGTCTTGCCATCGGGAAAAATCATCCCGTCCGCAAGCCGCTTGGCCGTCCCGCCCTGCACGACATCGCTCAACATCCCACGCACGACATTGACGATCTGCGGCGACAACTGCGTCTGCGGCGCGACCGCTGCACGCACGAAATGCGTTTCATACGGCGTATCTTTAGCGAAATCGAGTTGCGCGATGCTTTCCGTCGGCACCTTGTCGCCACCGTTGGCGATCACACCAATCAGTTGCGCGAGCGCCGCCGGCCGGTCGCCTGACGCCCCAATCGCCGCCGCATACGACGGCGTCAAATTGGCGAACGGATAACCAAGCGCCTGCCACGACTTGCCGATCGCAGCATAAGCACGCAGTTCGATCATGTGCTTGATGCGCCGATCCTGCGTAGCGTGATAGCGAGTCTTGAAGAGCCACGAATACGTCGACACCCGCACATCGCGGCTCGCGTCCTGAACCTGGTCGAGCGTGGCATCCGGATGTTCGCGCAGATAATTCACCAGCCACAGCTCCAACGGATGCACGCGCGAAATATAGCCGCGGTCGTTCAGATTGAAGCGATCCATGCTGTACTTCGTATAGAGCTTCGCGAGATCGTCGTCCGTGAGCCACTGCGCCGGCGTGCCCTTGAGCTGCTCGCGCATCTGCGCGTCGAACCAGCCCTGCGCGCCATTGGGCGCCACACTGCGCAATACCGTCGCAATCTTCGGCGGCGACTTATGCACGCTGTGCAGCATCGCCGCCAGCGCTTCATCAGGCGTCTTGCCGTGATACTTCGTGTAGAAGCGCTTCATATAGACGCGGCTTTCCTGATCGGCAAAGCGGCTCAGGTATAGCTGGCGCGCGGCGGGATCGTCGAGCCATTGCGTCGACGGCCCGGAGGTCTGGATCATTTCATAGCGCACGATATCGCGCATCAGGCGCACGAACACCAGATTCACCGAGTGCTGAAAGGCCCGGTGCACGGTCAGAATCTGGCTGTTGTCGCTCGATTCGAAATTGGTGAAGGTCTGCGCACCGCCACCGGTGTAAAACGTTTCCCCTGCGCTAGCCGAATACTTTCTCTCCACCGCGGCATCAAGCATGGCTTGCAGCGAATGGTCGGGCGTTTTGATCAGATAGTCGAGCGCCCAACGCGTCAGCGCGTCCTGCGGATCGGGCTGGACACGCTTCAGGTCCGCCACGCTCAGCGACGCATAGCGGTCGTGCAGATCCGTGACGATCTGCAGGTACGTGATCACCGTGCGCAGCTTCGCCGTGGAGCCGAGATTCAGGCGCGCGCCCGAATTGATATCGAACGGTTCATTGACGCTGTCCGTCTGCACCCGCACAAGGTTCGCGCCGTTGTGCCGTTCATAGAGCGTCAGGCTGTAGGTGATCTTCGACGGGTCGTCGCCGGGACGCAGCATTTCGAAGCCATACAGACCCGCCGCCTGCGCACCGTCCTTGGTGCCCGCGGCCGCGAGCCGGTCGCTCACCGCCTGCTGAACCGCGTTATTGAGCGTGCCGGTAGCCTGCAGATCGAGCCGGTCGAGTTCATAGAAGCTTCGCAAACCGAGCGCGTCCAGCAAATGCGCCCGCATCGAGGTCACGGCCTTGCGGCTGACGAACGAATCGTCCGCCGTGCGCAACGGCGTGGGATTCAGTGCAATCTGCGCGTTGAGCGCCGCGTCGCGCAGCGACGTGGAAATGACACCGCCCGTGGCGAGGAGCCGCAGATAGCTGTCCGTCATATGCTGGAGCTCGCCGTAGCCGTGATGCAGAAAGTACGACGGCGCGCGCTGCGCAATCATCAGCGAGAGCACCTGCCGGAACGCCAGCGCCTGCTCGGTCAGATTGTCGGCCGAGGCCGGCGCGTTGAGAATCGCGTTGACCTCGCCGAAGTCGCGCCCATACCATGCCGCCAGGCCGTCGCCCATGCCGTTGATCTCGCCGACACCCGGCTGCGCCGACAACGGCACCGAATTCAGGTACTGCACGACGATTTCGCGCCGCGCCGGCATGGTCTGCGGTCCATCCAGATAGGCGCGCACCGAAGCAGACGCAATTTGCCGCAGCTTCTCCGGCGGCGTAGCGGTACGCCCATCCGGCGAGTGACGGAACTTCTCGATCTGCGTGGCGAGCGTGCTGCCGCCAGGCTGCAACTGATGCCGGTTGAAAATCCGCGCGCCCTGGTCGAGCACCGCGTGGCCGAAGCGCCCCCAGTCGATCGCCGGATTGCGGTTCGGCTGGTTGGGATCGAGCAACTCGCGGTCCTCGACGAACAGCAGCGAATTCACGATGACCGGCGGAATCGCGTCAAAACCGCCGTAGATCCGGCGCGGATAGGTAGCGTCGAACAGCGGCGCGCCGGTGCCGTCGAACAGTCGCAGGCCCGCCTGATCTTTCTCCTGATATGGCAGGAACAAGCCGTCGTCGGCGAGCGCGAGCATGCGCTCGGAATCGCGCGCCTGCGAGGCGACGACGAAACCGCGTGCGCTCAGGCGTTGCTGAAACGACGGCAGCAAGGCGTAGCCAAGCCGCTCGTCGTACGGGCCGTTGGTGGGAAAGCGGATATTGGGGCTCGCGCCGTCCGCGAGCGTGAAATCCACGTCGCGCGTCAGTTCTGAGAGGTAGCGCGCCTGCAGGCGGGAAGTTTCGATCTCGATCTGGCAAAGCTTGGCCAGGATTGCCAGCGCCACCAGCAGAGCGGCGACCAGCGACCATTTGAACCACTTCCACGCCGACGTACCGCCGGCAGTGCGAAGCGGAAAACGAACGAGTGGCCGATTCATGGCGGCATCTCCCTCGCAGGCACGCATCCGAAAAACCGGCCCGCATCCCGATCAGTTTAGCGCGGATCGGGACAACCGAAAGGGTACGGAATGCCCCCACAGTCTCGCGCCAGCAACACCGTTTCAGCAAGGCATGGCGCAGCGGCGAGCGAAGTGAGATATTGAGCGTTTCCGCGCGCGCAAAATCAAAATGCGTCAAAACGCGCCGGAGCGCCCGCAAGACCCCACCTCCCTTCACCCCGCCGCTTTCTGCTCGCGCAATAGCCGGATGAACTGCTCGGCAGGCGGGGACAGCACGCCTCCCTTGCGCGACACAATCCCGAACGTCTGCGATTGCGACTTCAGCTTGACCGGCAGAATCCGCAGCATCTTGTGCTTCGCGAACAGTTCGGCAATGCCGGTCGGCAATACCGATACCAGATCCGCAGCCTGCTGAAGCAGCGCGACGGTCACGAAGGTCGACGCGGTGGAAATCGGACTCACGGGCATGCTCATGCCGGCCAGGTCCATTTCGCGCTCCAGCAGCGCGTGCAGCGGCATATGGCTGGGGTACGTCACCCAGCGGTGTCCGGCCAGATCGCGCAAATTCACGGCCTTGCGCGACATCGGCGGATGGCTGTTGCCCACCACCACCGACAGCGGTTCGTCCCCCAACGGCTGATACTGATATCGCGAAGGATCGGCACTGACCGCAGCACGCCCGATCACCAGGTCCAGACGCCCCTCGTCCAGTTGCTGCAGCATCCGCGCGCTGGTGTCTTCGACAATCTCGATCGAGAGATTCGGCTGGCTCGCATGCAGCGTGTTGAGCACCGGCACCACGGCATCCGGAATCGCACCCATGATCGCGCCGATCGCCAGACGCCCGCCACGCCCCGAGCGGATTTCCGCAATGTCCTGGCAGAGCGAGGTCAGGTCCGTCGCCATCAGCCGTGCATAACGGATCACGCAATGCCCGAACTGGTTGGCGATCATGCCGCTCTTCGAACGCTCGAAGAGCGGCGCTTCCAGCATCGATTCCAGTTCCTGCAGGGCCTTGCTCGCCGCCGACTGCGTCATGGCCATCGCGCCCGCCGCCTTGTGCAGCGACTTGTGATCGTCGAGCGCAATCAGCAGTTGCAACTGCTTCATGCGCAAGCGCGAGAGCAGCACGTTCAGCGTATCGTTCATGTGAGTCGTAAAAGTGATCACAGCATGGAAACAATTCACTATACAGGCCGGAATGGGGCGTCGTATAGTCAGTCCCGGAGACAATCAAGACACCCTGCCGGGACGTGCACGCCACGCGGCTCACCCGGTTTGCGCTGCGCCACAGAGAAGGATTCGACATGCCATCCATCAGCGAAGACCCCAGCGTCGTCACACCCTCCCCCGTCACACCGCCCCCCGCGATCCGCCTGCACAGCCGCGACGATGTCGTCATCGCGCGCGGCCAACTGGTCGGCGGCACAATCTTGCCGGGCGAAGGCGTCACGGTCTCGGGCCTGATTCCGCCCGGTCACAAGGTCGCCGTGCGCGCCATTGCCGAGGGCGAGGCGGTGCGCCGCTACGGCCAGATCATCGGCTTTGCCAGCCGGCCAATCGCCGCGGGCGAGCACGTGCACACGCACAACGTCGCGATGGGCGAGTTCGCCCGCGACTACGCGTTCTGCGCCGATACCAAAACCACGG
Organism: Paraburkholderia sp. GAS38; assembly: GCF_050434965.1. Lineage (NCBI taxonomy): Bacteria > Pseudomonadati > Pseudomonadota > Betaproteobacteria > Burkholderiales > Burkholderiaceae > Paraburkholderia > Paraburkholderia sp. GAS38. The sequence continues at coordinate 595,045 of NZ_JBNDJO010000004.1, forward strand.
CCATGGCAGCCACGCCCGCTACGTTCAACGGCATCGTGCGGGCCGACGGGCGCATCGCCACGCGCAACTACATTGGCGTGCTGACTTCGGTGAACTGCTCGGCCACCGTCGCACGCGCGATTGCCGACCACTTCCGGCGCGACATTCACCCTGAGGTGCTGGCGCCGTTTCCCAATGTGGACGGCGTCGTGGCGCTCACGCATGGCGCCGGTTGCGCGGTGGATCCCGAGGGCGAAGGACTCGCGCTTCTGCAACGCACGCTCGGCGGCTATGCGGCGCATCCGAACTTCGCCGGCGTGCTGGTGATCGGGCTAGGCTGCGAAACCAATCAGATCTCGCGCCTCATGGAGACGCAAGGACTCAAGGAAGCCGAGTTCCTGAAGACCTTCAACATTCAGGACACCGGCGGCACCGCCAAAACGGTCGCACGCGGTATCGAACTGGTGGGAGGCATGCTGGCCGAAGCCAACCAGGTCAAACGCCAGCCGGTGCCCGCCGCGCATCTGGTGGTTGGCCTGCAGTGCGGCGGGTCCGACGGCTACTCCGGCATCTCGGCCAATCCCGCGCTTGGCGCCGCGGTGGATCGGCTGGTCGCGCACGGCGGCACCGCCATCCTCTCCGAAACGCCGGAAATCTACGGCGCGGAGCATCTGCTGACGCGTCGCGCGGTGACGCGTGCAGTCGGCGAAAAACTCGTCGCGCGCATCCGCTGGTGGGAAGACTATTGCGCGCGCCACCACGCGGCGATGAACAATAATCCGTCGGCCGGCAACAAGGCTGGGGGCCTCACGACGGTGCTCGAAAAATCGCTCGGCGGGATTGCCAAAGCGGGTCATACGAATCTCGTCGAGGTCTACGAATACGCGCAGCATGTGGACGCGAAAGGCCTCGTCTTCATGGACACGCCCGGCTACGATCCGATCTCCGCAACCGGCCAGGTGGCGGGCGGCGCCAACCTGATCTGCTTCACCACCGGACGCGGCTCCGCTTACGGCTGCGCGCCGACGCCGTCGCTGAAGATCGCCACCAACGACGCGCTCTGGAATCGTCAGCAGGAAGACATGGATCTGAATTGCGGCTCGATTCTCAGCGGCCAGAAATCGATTGACGAGATGGGCGCCGAACTGTTCCAGCTGATGCTCGATACCGCCTCCGGCTCGCTCTCGCGCAGCGAGATTCACGGCTACGGCCAGAACGAATTCGTGCCGTGGCAGATCGGCGCCATTACCTGATTTCTCTCCGGCGCGGCGCGTCCCGGCGCGTCGACAATCCACCGTCAAGCAAACCCGTCAAACCATCGCCAGGCAGATCGAACCATCATGAACCAAGCAAGCACCCAGACCTCCTACCGCGGCGTGTTTCCGGTCGCGCCGACCATCTTCGACGACGAGGGGCGTCTCGACCTCGAAGGCCAGAAGCGTTGCATCGACTTCATGATCGACGCGGGCTCCAACGGCCTGTGCATTCTCGCGAATTTTTCCGAGCAGTTCGCGCTCTCCGACGACGAACGCAACACCTTGATGCATCTGGTGCTCGAGCACGTCGCCGGACGCGTCCCGGTGATCGTCACAACCACGCATTTCAGCTCGCACCAGTGTGCGCTGCGCAGCCGCGCCGCCCAGGATGCGGGCGCCGCGATGGTGATGATCATGCCGCCGTATCACGGCGCGACGATCCGCGTCGGCGAGCGCGGCATCTACGAGTTCTATAGCAAGGTATCGGATGCGATCGACATTCCGATCATGATCCAGGATGCGCCGGTGGCCGGCACGGCATTGTCGGCGCCATTTCTCGCGAGAATGGCGCGCGAGCTCGCGAATGTCTCGTACTTCAAGGTCGAAGTGCCGCAAGCGGCCGCGAAGCTGCGCGAGTTGATCGAACTGGGCGGCGACGCGATTATCGGTCCGTGGGACGGCGAAGAAGCGATCACACTGATGGCCGATCTGGATGCGGGCGCAACCGGTGCGATGACGGGCGGCGGTTATCCCGACGGCATCCGCCTGATCGTCGACGCTTACGCCGCCGGCGACGCGGAACTCGCAGCCGCTCACTATCAGCATTGGCTGCCGCTTATCAACTACGAGAATCGCCAGGGCGGTCTCGCGACTCCGAAGGCGTTGATGAAAGCAGGCGGTGTGATCAAGTCCGACGCGGTCCGTCATCCGCTGCTGCCGATGCATCCCGCAACCCGAGCAGGTCTCCTGACGATTGCGCGGCGCCTCGACCCGGTGGTCCTGCGCTGGGGCAAGTAAGCACCGCCTCCCTATGCATCATGACGGCTTTACGCCGGGCGCTTGCTGTCCAGCCTGGCGCGAAGCCGTGCCCGGCACCTGCTCGGGCCGCACCACGGCGCCGGTCGCCTACGACTACCCCGTCCTCCCTACCCTGCGTCCAGCCGTCGGAACGGACTCCGACTCTTGACGCAGACCTGCCTCCCCCCTCCTATACGCAGCAGCCGCCCGACAGGATGCAGGTCGACGTAAAAAAATGCGGATATAACCGCAGCCGGAAATTGAGTAACATAGCCCCGCATGCCATCACTCATTTGTCCATGACCGCAAACACTCGAGAACTCACGCCGGAAACGCTCGCCGCGCTCCTCGAACGCATTGCCAAAGAGGACGCTGCCGCACTGCGGGAGCTATATGACGCGGCTGCCCCGAAACTGTTTGGCCTTGCGCTCCGTATATTGACCAGACACGAGTGGGCCGAAGAGGTCCTGCAGGACAGTTTCGTCAATATCTGGCGTTTCGCGGGCGACTACCGGCGCGGTTTGTCGGCCCCCATGACGTGGATGTCGGCGATCGTCCGCAATCGTGCGCTCGACCACCTGCGGCGGGTGAACACGCAGGAAACAGAATGGAGTGATGCGTTGGACGATCTTGTCGCTTCGGGAGACCCCGATCCGGAGACGCTCTCAGGCGTCAGCCTGCAAGCGCGGCTGCTGGACGGGTGCATGCAGCAGCTCGAGCCGGCGCAGCGGCAAGCGGTGGCGCTGGCGTATCTGCGCGACCAAAGCCATAGCGAGATTGCCGAAACGCTGACTGTGCCGCTCGGTACGGTCAAGTCGTGGATCCGGCGCGGCCTCAGCAAATTGAAAAGCTGCCTGGGCGGGGGTGTCTGATGAATCTGCATCGGTATCCTCAACTGGTGGACCTGCTGGCGGCCGAATATGCGCTCGGCACCTTGCGCGGCGGCGCGCGGCGACGGCTGCAAACATACGCGGAACACGACGTGGTGATCCGCCGCTCGCTGGAAGAGTGGCAACAACGGCTCGAGCCGCTGGCCGAACTCGTGCCGCCGCGCATGCCCTCGGCGGCGGTCTGGGAGATCATCGAGCAGCGGCTGGGCATCGCCGCCGCCCGGAGCGGGACAACCGTCCCGCCGTCGGCCCAGCCGGACCGCCCGGCTCGCCCGGCCCGCAGCCTGTTCGACAACCTCGCGTTCTGGCGTGGCTGGGCCATCGGCGTGACCGCGCTCGCAGCGATTGCGCTGGTGTTTGCCGTGCGTTCGCTGTTGCCGTTCGGCGCCACGACGACCGAATCGACGCAGACGGCCGCGCAGCAACCCGAGGCCGAGGTGTCGCACGTTGCGGTGCTCAACGACAAGAACGCTCAGCCGATCATGCTGGTGGCGTGGGACGAAGCCCATTCCACGATGACGCTGCACCGGCTCGGCGACGTCCAGCTCCCGCCCGACCGGGCGATGCAGTTGTGGGGCATCCCCGCCAGCGGCCATCCGGTCTCGCTTGGCGTGCTGCCCAACAGCGGCAACGGCAAGGTCCCCGCGGCGCAACAAAAGCCGGAAAACTACGCGGCGCTGGCGATCTCGATCGAACCGCCGGGCGGCTCGCCGAATCCCAACGGCCCGAGCGGTCCGGTGGTATTCAGCGGCAAGCTGTTGCCGGTATCCTGAACTCAACGCTCCATGCCGGCGCCTGCTGACGAACCAGCGGGCGCCGGCCACCTTTTATGCAAAGCTTTTACGAAGCAACTGTGACTCGCCCCGAACGGGCTCGCCTGTCCGGCAAACGTGCCGCTGACGTGTGCATTATCGGCGGCGGCCTCGCGGGCCTGTCGACGGCGCTTGGCCTCGTCGAGCGCGGCGTGCGCGATGTGGTCGTTCTCGAAGCGCAACAAGTGGGCTTCGGCGCGTCCGGGCGCAACGGCGGTTTTGTGTTCGGCGGCTACAGTCTCGACTGCGCCGATCTGCTCAGGATTCTGGGCGCGGCGCGCGCCCGCGAGCTCTACGCGCTCACGACCGACGCGGTCGATCTGATGCGGCGGCGCATCACGCGCTACGGCATCGAGTGCGATGCGACCCACGCCGGCGTGATCCTCGCCAACTGGTTCGACGAACCCGCGCGGCTCGAAGCGCAACGCCGTCTGATGAAGGAATCGTTCGGTGTCGACTGGGAACCGGTTGATCCGGCCACGCTCGCCACGCAGTTGAAATCGAACCGCTATCACGGCGGCCTGCTCGAGCACAACGCGTTCCACTTCCATCCGCTCAAGTATGTCCTCGGGGTCGCCGCGGCCGTCGCCGACGCGGGGGCGCAGATCTACGAGCATTCGCCGGTGGTGCGGCTGCAGCAGCAAGGCAGCGGCTTCCTGGTCGAAACGGCCGAGGGCGCCGTCGAGGCGCGCCAGGTCGTCATGGCCGGTGGCGGCTACGTGCGCAACGTCTATCCGCGCGTCGAACGCGCGGTGCTGCCGATCGCCACCTACGTCATGGCTACTGAGCCGCTCGGCGCGCGCCTGAAAGACGCGATCGACACCTCGGCAGCGATCTACGATACCCGCTTCGCCTTCGACTACTACCGCCCGCTGCCCGACACGCGCATCCTGTGGGGCGGCCGCATCTCCGTCCTGAATCGCGAGCCGCAAGCCATTGCCCGGCTGCTGCGGCGCGATCTGCTGAAGGTCTATCCGCAACTTCACGACGTGCGGATCGAGCACGCGTGGGGCGGCCTGATGAGCTACGCCCGGCACAAGATGCCGCAGATCGGCCAGAGCGCCGACGGTGTCTGGTATGCCGTCGGCTTCGGCGGTCACGGCATGGCCCCCACCACCGTTTCCGGCGAACTGCTGGCCGCGGCGATTGCCGGCGAGCGGCCGGTTCCCGAGGCGTTCGCCGCGTTCGGCCTGACGCACACCTTCGGCACGCTCGGACTGGCCGCCGCGCAGTTGACCTACACCGCGATGCAGGCGCGCGACGCGCTGGCGGCGCGGCGGCGGGCATCCGGAGACGCTGCCGGATAAGCCGCCGGACAGGCTGCCCATGCAACGGGAACGGCGAATTTCGACATGCTAGAATGCGCCGTCATCGCCGCTGAAAAACACAATGAACAAGGGAAGCAAGGCCGCCGCGCCCGATCACAGCGGCATCCCGTCTGAACCTCGACGCGGCGACGCCCGTCGCAAGTACGACCCGGAAGAGACGAAGCGCAATATCCTCGAAGTCGCCACCCAGGAGTTCTCCGCCATGGGGCTGACCGGCGCCCGCGTGGACGCCATCGCCGAGCGCACGAACACCACCAAGCGCATGCTGTACTACTACTTCGAAAGCAAGGAAGGGTTGTACCAGGCGGTGCTGGAGAAAGTGTACGGCGACATTCGCGCGCTCGAACAGGACCTGCACGTCAGCGAGCTGGACCCGGTCGAAGGCATGCGCAAGCTGGTGGAATTCACCTTCGACTATCACGACCGGCATCGCGACTTCGTACGTCTCATCACCATCGAGAACATTCACGGCGCGAAGTACGTCGAGCAGTTGAAGACGTTCAAGAACAGCAACGCGAGTGCGATTCATACCATCGAAGATCTGCTGGCGCGCGGCATTGCGAGCGGCCAGTTCCGCAGCGACGTGGATGCGATCGACCTGCACCTGCTGATCAGTTCCATGTGCTTTCACCGCATCGGCAATCGCCATACGTTCGGCACCGCCTTCGGCCGCGACCCGTCGCATCCGCGGCTGCGCACGCGGCACCGGGCGATGATCGTCGATGCCGTGCTGCGCTTCCTGCGCAACGAAGCCTGAAACATAGACTGCTGACAAGAAACGCCTGCGGACCCATAAGGACCGCAGGCGTTTTGTTTTGCTTTGCTTCGTTTGTCGTTTAGCCCCGCCTCAGCGCGGCGGCAGCTTTAGTCGGCCAGCACGATCCGCTTGATATCGCCGACGATAAAGATGTACGACAGCGCGCCGATCAACGCGATCACGCCGATGAACACCAGTGCGCCGACGAACGAGCCGGTCCACGCCACGATCAGTCCCACTGCCAGCGGCGTAATGATGCCGGCGAGATTCGCCGCGAAGTTGAAGATGCCGCCCGTCACGCCGAGCAAGCCGTCCGGTGCGATATCCGACACGAGCGTCCAGCCGAGCGCCGCCATCCCCTGCGCGAAAAACGCCACCGACAGAATCACGATCACGGTCACGTTGCTCTCGACATAGTTGGCGAGAATGATCGTGGACGCGAGCAGCAGGCCGGCGATGATCGGCAGCTTGCGCGCCACGTTCGGCGAGACGCCGCGCCGCAGCAGCCAGTCCGAAAACGTACCGCCGAACATCACGCCGATCGACGCCGCGATAAACGGCATGATCGCGAAGAAGCCGATCTTCAGCCAGGCCATGTGACGCTCGGTGGCCAGATAGGTGGGGAACCATGTGAGGAAAAACACCAGCGTCGAGTTACCCGCGAACTGGCCGAGACAGATGCCGGTGAGCTGGCGATGCTTGAGCAACTGGCCGATGGTGCGCCATTCGAAGCCGCTCGACCGGGCCTTCGCTTCGCCGGGCGTCTTCTTGCGATGCGTCAGACCACCGCCGGCCTCGATGTAGTCGAGTTCCGCGGCGTTGGCGGCGGGATGATCGCGCGGCTCACGGTAGCTGAACCACCAGACGAGACCGAATACCAGACCCACCCCACCTACGACGTAGAACAGCGAGCGCCAGCCGAAAGCGCCCATCAGCGCAAACAGAAACGGGCTGAAGAACGCGAGGCCGATGTATTCGCCGACCGTGTACGTGCCCGTCGCCATGGCCCGCTCGTTTTGCGGGAACCAGGTGGCCACGACGCGGCTATTGGTCGGAAAGCACGGCGACTCCGCCACACCCAGCCCAAGCCGGAACGCGAACAGCGGCGCAATGCCGTGCACCAGTCCTTGCGCGAGCGTGCATAGCGACCAGAACGTCATCGACAGAAAATAGGTGAGCTTGCTGCCGAAGCGGTCGAGAAACAACCCGCCCGGAATCTGCGAGGCCACGTAGCTCCAGGAAAACACGGAGAACATCAGCCCCATCAGCGCGGCATTGATGCCCAGTTCCCTGGTCAACTGCGGCGCCGCGATGCCAAGCACCGTACGGTCGAGATAATTGATCATCGTACCGACCGCGAGCAGCGCGAGGATGCGGTAACGCACCTTCGAGCGGCGCACGCCGGTCGCGGCGGCGCCGGCGGGCAGCGCGTTCTCGTCCGGCAAGTCGGAATGGGCGGGATGAATCGGATGCGGCATGTCTGTCTCCTCCATCTGTTATTGGATGTGCTGCACAGCAGGTCTACTCACGCGGCAACAGCGACTGGAAGTGCGCGGACATCCGCTCCGCATCGGGCTCCAGTCCGGTGAAAATACGAAAGGCGTCGACCGCCTGGAACACCGCCATACCGCCGCCGCTCAGCGTGCGGCAACCGGCCGCCTCGGCGGCTTGCAGCAAGGCCGTGCGGATCGGGAAGTAGACGATGTCGGCCGCCCACAGGCCGCTGTGCAACAACGCCGCGGGCAACGGCATACCGGGCAGCTTGGCCATGCCGGTGGGAGTCGCGTGAATCAGGCCGTTAGCCTCTGCGAGTGCGCCGGCGAGCGACTCGCCTGCCCTCACCGTGGAAGCGGGAAAACGCTGCTGCAGTTCGTCGGCAAGAAGGCGCGCGCGGGACGCGTCGACATCGAACAGCGTCAGCGTTTGCGCACCCATCATCAGCGCCGCGTGAGCCACCGCCGCGCCCGCGCCGCCGGCACCCAACTGCACCACGCGTTCGAGCGCCACGTCCGGCAGGCCGCGCTGGAAGGCTCGCGCGAAACCCGACCAGTCGGTGTTGTGGCCAATGCGCTTGCCGTCTTTCAGCAGCACCGTGTTGACGGCGCCCAGGGCGCGTGCGTCGTCGGACAGTTCGTCGAGCAAAGGAATGATCTGCTGCTTGCACGGATACGTGACGTTCAGGCCGTTGTAGCCCATCCGTTCGGCGGCGACCAGGATGTCCGGCAACGCGGCGGCATCGAGCTTGAGCGCTTCCAGATCGATGCGGCGATACACGTAATTGAGCCCGAGTTGACTGCCCTCCTGCTCGTGCATGGCCGGCGTAAGCGAGCCGCCGATGCCGGAGCCGATTAGCCCGACCAGATACGATTGTCGATCAGCAGGCCGGCTCATTTCGCGGTCCTCGATTTCAGCAAGGTCGCCATGCGCTCCAACGCCAGTACATAGCCCTGCGTGCCGCAGCCGATGATCACCGCTTCGGCAATCGCCGACACATACGAGTGGTGCCGGAACGCTTCGCGGCGATGCACGTTCGAAATGTGCACTTCGATCACCGGCTTGTCGATTGCGCTCAACGCATCCGCAATAGCCACGGACGTGTGCGTGTAGGCAGCGGGATTGATGACCACACCGTCCACCTTGGTACGGGCCGCGTGCAGCCAGTCGATCAACTGATGCTCGGCGTTCGACTGACAGAAATCGACCGCGAGATCGAGCCGTTCTGCTGCATCGCGGCACAGGCGCGCGACGTCGTCGAGCGTTTCCGAGCCGTAAATGGCCGGCTCGCGCGTGCCGAGCAGGTTGAGATTGGGTCCGTTCAGGACCAGCACCGAGGCGAAACTCATTGCAGCCACTCCATAAGATTCAGGCGCAGGGCGCACAGCCGGCACGGCTGTTCTTCCCCACTGTGGCACTAGTGTGCGCCAGATCCGCGGTCCGGTCTTTTGGGGTTTGTGCTAATTTGTACGATCTAGTTAGTTTGTATAGACTGTCGCAAAATCGAACTAATCTGGCAGATATTGGCCCTTGGTTCGGAGCCGAGAAGTAACAGATTGGTCCATTTCTTGCCGCAGGAGCCGTTCATGCAACGATCGATTGCCACCGTTTCGATTAGTGGAACACTGGTAGAAAAGCTGACCGCGATTCAGGCGGCAGGCTTCGACGGCGTCGAGATCTTCGAGAACGATCTGCTGTATTTCGACGGCTCGCCGGCCGACGTGCGCCGCATCGCGGCCGATCTCGGCCTGAAGATCATGCTGTTCCAGCCGTTTCGCGACTTCGAGGGCGTCAGCGCCGAGCGGCTCGCGCGCAATCTCGACCGCGTGAAGCGCAAGTTCGATCTGATGCATGAACTGGGCACCGACCGCATCCTCGTGTGTAGCAACGTGTCGCCGGATACGCTGCGCGACGACGCGCTGATCGTCGATCAGTTGGGCGCACTGGCCAGGGCTGCGGAGCAAGCGGGTGTGATCGCCGGTTACGAGGCGCTTGCATGGGGACGCCATGTGAATTCGTACCGGCACGCATGGCGGCTGGTGAATGCGGTCAATCATCCGAACCTCGGCATCGTGCTCGATAGCTTCCATACGCTGTCGATCGGCGATCCGGTAGATGAAATCGCGGCGATTCCCGGCGAGCGGATTACTTTCGTGCAGATCGCCGATGCGCCGAAGCTGGCCATGGACGTGCTCGAATGGAGCCGCCATTACCGCTGCTTTCCGGGCCAGGGCGATTTCGATGTTGCCGGCTTCACCGCCCGTGTGGTGGAAAGCGGCTACCAGGGTCCGCTCTCGCTCGAGATTTTCAACGACGGCTTTCGCGCTGCGCTCACCGCCGCGACGGCGGCGGACGGCCATCGCTCCTTGCTGTTTCTCGAAGAGCAGACGCGTAGCAAACTGATCCAGCAAGGTCGGCCGGCCCGCGAGCTTTATCAGCCGTCGCCCGCTCCGGCGCACATCGGTTTTCAGTTCCTCGAGTTCGCCGTCGACGACGCGGCGCGCAGGCAACTCGCCGACTGGCTCGGCAAGCTGGGATTCCGGCGTGCCGGGCGGCATCGTTCGAAAGACGTCACGCTCTATCAGCACGGCGCCGCCTCGCTCGTGCTGAACGCCGAAGCGGATTCGTTCGCCAGTGCGTTCTTCCAGCAACACGGGCTGTCGCTGTGCGCGTCGGCGCTGCGCGTCGACGACGCCAGGCTGGCCTTCGAGCGCGCGGCGGGCTTCGGCTATACGCCGTTCTCAGGCCAGGTCGGACCCAACGAACGCGTGTTGCCGGCCGTGCGCGCACCGGACGGCAGCCTCAACTATTTCGTCGACGAGACCCCCGACGAACCGACGCTGTTCGAAGCCGATTTCCTCCTCGACAACAGCAACGCCCCCACTGAACCCGCGCTGCTGACGAACATCGATCACGTGGTTCTGTCCTTGCCCGCGGATTCGCTCGACACGTGGGTGCTGTTCTTCCGCACGGCCTTCGGCTTCGACGCGGAGCCGAGCTGGCTGGTGCCGGACCCGTACGGGCTGGTGCGCAGCCGCGCGCTGCGCAGCCGCGACGGCTCGGTGCGCATCGCGCTGAACGCCTCGGTGGACCGGCACACGGCCGTGGCGGAGGCGCTGCATGCCTATCGCGGCTCGGGACTGAACCACGTGGCGTTCCGCACCGGCGACATCTTCGCAGCGATTCCGCAATTCGTCGCCGCCGGCCTGCCGATCCTGCGCATTCCGCGCAACTACTACGACGATCTCGCGGCCCGCTATGCGCTGCCCGACGAAACGATCGAAGCGCTGTGCGCCGGCAACATCCTGTACGACCGCGACGAAAAAGGCGGTGAGTTTTTCCACGCCTACACCGAGCAACTCGACCAGCGCTTTTTCCTCGAAATCGTGGAACGGCGCGGCGGCTATGACGGCTACGGCGCTGGGAACGCCGCGGTGCGCCTCGCCGCGCAGGCGCAGCATCGCAAGCACGACTTCAACTAAGCCGTGACGTGGTTTGACCGATTCACCCAGACGTTGATTTAGCGTTTCAAAAGCGACGGGCCGCCCGAAGGGCCCGCGTAAAAACTCAATGATTTATCCGGCGATCTTATGGACAACGAAGGAGACTGCAGATGAAACACACAAGCGGCACATTGAGAAAACTCGCATTCACGGCCAGCGCAACCTTGCTCGCCAGCCCGGCCTTCGCGCAGAGCAGCGTGACGCTGTACGGCGCGGTAGACGACGCGATCGTCTACGCCAATAACCAGAAGGGTGCGTCCAACGTGTATCTGCGGCAGGGCAACCTGTATGCGTCGAAATGGGGCCTGCGCGGCGTTGAAGACATTGGCGGCGGCACCACGATCGTTTTCGACTTGCAGAACGGCTTCGATCCGAACACGGGTGCGCTGTCGTCGTCCACGCAGATCTTCAACCGCCAGGCGTATATCGGCGCGCAAAACCCGCTCTACGGCACGTTCACGATGGGCCGCCAGTACACCACGTACTACCAGTTCGTCGGGCCGCTCGCCTCGAGCAACTGGCTGACCGGCGCAACGGGCGCGCATCCGGGCGACATCGACGGTCTCGACACCACGATCCGCATCAACAATTCGCTGATCTACAACACGCCGAGCTGGAACGGCCTGCAAGCAGGCGGCATGTACGCATTGGGCGGCATTGCCGGCAGCACCGGCAAAGGCCAGACCATCAGCGCAGGGGTGCGTTATGCAACCGGTCCGGTGAACCTCGCCGCGGGTTATCTGCGCATGGACAACGCGCAGCAGACCACGGGCTTCGATCCCGCCTCGACGGGCAGTTTCGGCACCTCGTCGCTCAATACCGGGTATGTGTCGGCGAAGGCGCTTCAGCACATCGCCGCGGCCGCGGACTATACGATCGGCAGCCTGATGATGGGTCTGACGTACACCAACGTTCAGTACGTGGCGGGCAGCCATTCCATCTTCCGCGACACCGCGATCTTCAACACCTACGCGGCACTCGCCACCTATCGCTTCAGCCCGGCCTTCGATATCGCGGGCGCGTTCTCGTACACAATGGCGTCGCAAGCCAACGGCATCACCAGCGCGGCACGCTATCAGCAGTACTCGCTGAAACAGGCCTATCACCTCTCCAAGCGCACCACGCTGTATGCGGTGGAGGCTTACCAGCGGGCGAACGGTCAGACGCTCGGCGCGAAGGGCGCCGGGGATATCGTCGATGCCACACCGGCCGTTGGCGACTCGCAGAATTCAACGCCGTCGTCGACCAATGCGCAGTTCGTCGGCATGTTGGGCATTGCCGTTTTGTTCTAAGCAGCGGAAGTTGTTGCCTGCTTCATCCGCCCGCTGCCGGCGTCGCATCTGTGCGCGCCGGTAGCGGCGCTCCCGCCTCCTCCACGGCTTTACTGCCGTCTCCAATGCGGCAGCGTCTCCCCTTCGGCCGAGGCACGCTTGTTGCGCCGATATAATGACGCCTGATCTGCCGTCCACTGCCGGCCGCCCCGAGCGGGTCGCACCGTACAGCGCGCTTTCAGCACCTGGATCCGTTCGGCGCCGGATTCGCGGGCCGCAGGGACCGAACCCATCTGGAGACCTATGAAGAAGTTTGCCGTAGTCCTGTCCGTTCCCCTGCTTCTCAGCGCATGCGCGTATTTCCAGAACCCGGATTCGGGCGAACCCGTGGTCGACGGCAACACGCAGCGCCCGGTCAGCGATGTGGTGGCCTGCATGACGCAGCAAGCGGCCAAACACAACGCCACGTTCAAGACCACGCCGCTGCCGGAAGGTCAAATGCTCGATTTCGGCGATTCGAACGTCGTCAAGATCCGCGCCGACAATGGCGCCACCACCTACCGTTTCTACGCCGGCAAGCGCCACGTGGACAACCTGTGGATCGAAGGCGCGAGCAAAATCTGCGCGCCGCAATAGTTTCGAAACCGTTCAGTAACCGCTTCGTAACCTGCCGTACCGTAAGAGCCGGTAATCAATACCGGATCGAAACACCGCGAACCTGCCGCTTCAGGCCCGAGTCTTAAGAATGGTTTAAGACTTGGGCCCCATGATCCACCGGACAATGAAAAAGCAGGAGGTACATACCATGTACAAAACGACTCGCGACGCAAACGATGCCACGGCGCCGGCCAAGCGCCCGACCATGCTGCGTCGGCTATTGAGCCATCACGAACTCGCCACGCTGCTGCTGTTGCTGCATGCGCCGATCGATGCGTTCGCCAAACCCGAAATTCCCATGCTCCACGAGGCAGGCCTCGTCGAGACGGTCGCCACCGAAGCCGGTGCACCGAGCATTCGTCTGACGCAAGAAGGAAATGCCGTCCTGCGTGGACTGGGCATCCGCTAACAGCGGGCTTTCATCAGCTTTTCTGTTGCACCGCCGTGACGGCTCAAGGGCGCTACGTTTCTAAGCCTGCCACACCGCGTAACCCGCTTCACGCAGTCCAATCGCCAGTTCGACTTCCATGTCTCGCGCGCCGTCGTAGGGCATCGGATTGAACACCTCATACAGCTCAGGCATCAGGCGCAGGCCGTAATCGCGCACGTAGCGATTCGCCTGGATATCCGCCTTGTGACGGTCGAAACGCAGGTCCGGGTCCAACCCCGTCATACCCACATACACGCATGGCCGCTCGAACCGGTAGTCCGGGTTCGAACGGCGAAAACGCGCCTCGTTCCAGACCGTGTCCGACAACGCGACGACATAGACGTAGTAGTGGTGACTCGGACGACGGCGGGCCATGCGATGCGGGCGACAAATCAACGTTGAACCGGCTGTATAGCAGCTTTTATGCGCTCATGCAGCAGTCGCGCGTCGCGGCTGGATCAGCCATGCGCGGTCCCATGCAGCAGCATGCGGTATTCGGTGGGCGTGATGCCGACCGTCGCCTTGAACTGCCGCGTGAACGCGCTGTGATCGGTATAGCCGCACAACGCGGCCACATCCGTGACCTTGTCGTGCGACACCAGCAGGGCGGTGGCCGCATCGAGCCGCGTTTTCAGCAGCACCTGACGCGGCGTCAGATGAAACACCTTGTGGAAATACCGTTCGAGCTGCGCCACCGACATGTCCGCCATCGCCGCAAGCTGTTTCAGATTCAGCGGCTGCACGTAATTGTCCTGAATGTACTGCACAACCGCGGCGAGCCGGCTGTACGCGGGATGGCTGCCCTCGTCCGCTTTCAGATCGCGCGAGATGCCCGCCAGCCCCACCACCCGCCCCGCCGGATCGCGCAGCGGCTGCTTGCAGGTGAGACACCAGCCCGGTTGCCGCCCGGGGTAAAGATGCAGCTCCAGCTGATCGACCATCTGGTTGCCGACATTGATGATCGCGATGTCCTGCGCGGTGTAGATGCGCCCGAAGCGGCGCGGGAACACATCCTCGGCGGTCTTGCCGAGCAGCGCCGTCTTGTCCTTGTAGCCGCAGCGCGAGGCCAGCGTGCGGTTCACCAGCGCGTAGCGCGCCTGCGCGTCCTTGACGAAAAACACGACGTCCGGCATCGCGTCGAAGACAGGTTCGAGCAGCGTGAAATGCGAGAGCATGCCGCTTAGCGTGGCATCGGCTGGGTCGAGCGGGTGAGCCAGCGTGTTCATCTTGCGTGTCCCGTGCATGCGGTGCGGTGGTCTTGTGCGCTTGATTATAGGGCCGCGCGATGCGGTGAAAAAATGTGCGCCTCAATCCGTCGAAGCCAGGTCCTGCTCGCACGCAGCCATCAACGTGCCGATCTGCGCCGGATGAAACGGCGGACGTGGCTGCGCCGTCTGCCAGCCGAAATACGTGCCGGCAGCCGTGCCGCAGATGCGCCCCTGGCACGCGCCCATCCCGCAGCGCGTGTGCAGCTTGGCGTCGCGCCATTCGGCATGAGTTCGCACTTCGCCGAGCGTCACGTCTTCGCAGCGGCATAGCAAGGTGTCGTCGGGCGGGAGCGCGCGGGCTGCCTCGCTCAAGGTGAACGCATCGTCCACGCGCTGAGCGAAGCGTTGCCAACGCGAGCGTTGCGCGCGCAAATCTGGCCGGGCGCCCAGATCCGGCAGCGCGCCGCTTGCCACATAACCCGCAATCTCGCCTTCGACGCGCGCCAACTCCATCCCGCCAATACCCGTGCATTCACCGGCGGCGAGCACGCCCGGCACGGAAGTCCGCTGCAGATCGTCGATGCGGACCGCGCCGCGCACGTCGAGCGCACAACCCAGTGCCTGCGCGAGCGTGATATTGGGCACGAGGCCGTAGCCACACGCGATGCGATCGCAGTCAAGCGTGATCTCGCGTTCGCCGCGCTGGATCGTCACCTGTTCAACCCGGCCTGCACCGCGTGCTTCGCGCACCACGCTGCCGCTCAGGTAGCGCAGCCCTGCGAACCCACGCGTCAATTGCGCGGCCTGCAGCAGCTTGGAGGGCGTCGCCAGCAGCGAAGCGGCGAAATGCGCCAGCGCCAACGCCGAGGCCTGCTCGACCACCGCCACCACCTGGGCGCCCGCGGCGCGAGCCGTGGCGAGCGAAGCAAGCAGCAACGGGCCGCTGCCCGCAATCACGACGCGCTCGCCGCGCACCGGTGTGCCGCCTTTGATCAACGCCTGCAGTGCACCCGCTCCGGTCACGCCTGGCAGCGTCCAGCCGGCGAACGGCAGCAGACGTTCGCGCGCGCCGGTCGCGAGGATCAGTTGGCCGTAACTGACGCACATGCCGCCCTGCTCGGCCGCCGATTCCAGCAATAACGCGTGTGGGGGCAGCGGCGCGATCACCCGCACCGAAGAGAAAACCGTCACATTCGGATGACCTGTCAGCGCCTCGTGTACCTCGCGCAGCGGCGCCTGCGGCGCGTGCCCTGGGCCTTGCCGCCAGACCTGTCCGCCGACGCGCGGGTTGTCGTCGAACACGGCGACCTCTGCGCCCGCCTGCGCAGCCGTACGCGCTGCGTTCAACCCAGCCGGGCCCGCGCCCACCACCACGACGTCATAGTGCCGATTCACGCGGGCTCCGTCGTCTGAATGATCTGACCATCGCGACAGACCGTCTGACACGCGAGCGCATGCGCCCGGCCGTCGATGGTGACGCGGCATTCCTGGCAGACGCCCATCCCGCAGAAAGCCGCGCGCGGTTGACCGCTCACGGAGGTGCGCGTGCCGTGCAGACCCGCTATGGCGAGCGCGGCCACCACCAGGGTTCCGGCCTCGACCTCCACCGTGCGTGCGTCGATCGTCACGCGAACCCGCTCGACGGCGCGACTAGACATGACCGCCTCCCTGCGCGAAACGTTGCGGCAAATACGGCGCGAGCGAGATCGCCGGCGCGTCGCCGGTGATCTGCGCCGCGAGCAGTTTTGCCGTCGCCAACGAAGTGGTAACACCGAGTCCCTCGTGCCCCACCGCCACCCACAAGTCCTGCGCGGCGCCGCCCATGCGGCCGATCAGCGGCAGACCATCCGGCGTCGCCGCCCGGAAGCCGGTCCACGCGCGAATGCCGTTGAGCCTCGGCAAGGCCGGCAGATAGCGCGCGGCACGCTGCAGCATCTGCGCGAGCACGGGCATGTCGACGGCGGGATCGGTGGTGTCGAACTGGCGCGACGAGCCGATCAGCACCTGGCCGGTCGGCCTCGGCTGCGCGTTGAACGCCACAGAGGTGCCCACCGCATGATGGGCGCTTTTGATGTAGCCAAGCTCAAGCAGTTGATGGCGAATCAGGCCGGGATAGCGGTCCGTGATCAGCAGATGGCCCTTCTTCGGCTGCAACGGCAGCGACGGCACCAGCTTCTGCGCGCCGATGCCGTTCGCCACGATCACATGAGCGGCGTGCTTGCGCTCGCCATTGGCGAGCGTCACGCCATGGGCGTCGACGGCGGCGACTTCCGTGTCGAGCCGCACGCGGATATTCGCGGCGTGCGGCGCTTGCGTGAGCAACCATTCGGCGACGGTCGGCGCGTACACGATGCTGTCGTGTTCGATCCGCAGACCGCCCACCATGTCGGGCGCGAGCGCCGGTTCGCAGGCGCGCAACGCCGCGCTATCGAGCAACTGTGCGGCCACTCCACGTGCCGCAAACGCGTCGTGCATGGCACGTGCGGCTTGCCACTCTTCGTCGTCGGCGGCGACCCAAAGCGTGCCGCAGCGCGAGAACGCGTCGCGCTTGCGCAGTTGCGGCGCGAGTTCGAGCCACAGGTCGCGCGAATACGCGCTCAGCGCAAACTCCGCGGGCGAGTCGTTCATCACGACAATGTGCCCCATGCCCGCGGCCGTCGCGCCGCCCCCGATGCCATGGCTATCGAGCACCTCGACCTGCATGCCGCGCGCAGCCAGCTCCGCCGCGCAGGCCGCACCGACAATCCCCGCGCCGACGATCACCGCATCTGCCGTCATGCCGTACGCAGACCCCATGCAAACGGATCGCGCTCGTCGAAACACAGGCGCCCTTCCGCCATGATATGCGCGTAGCCGGTGATCGTCGGCACCACGGTCGCACCGTCACCGCTGTTCCGATACGTAGCCTCGAACACGCTGCCGATGATGCTTTCCTGCCGCCACACCGCGCCCTCGGCGAGCTTGCCGTCGGCGGCGAGGCACGCCACCTTCGCGCTGGTGCCGGTGCCGCACGGCGAACGGTCGTAGGCGTTGCCCGGACACAGCACGAAGCTGCGGCTGTCGATCCCTTCGCGCGAACCCGCCTCGAACAATTCGATATGGTCGATCAGCGCGCCGTCCGCTCCGGTGATGTGTTGTGCGATCAGCGCATCGCGAATCGCCGAACTGAAGGTGGTCAACTCGGCAATGTGACGCGCTTCGAGCGTGCGGCCGTGCTCGGCGACGAGGAAAAACCAGTTACCGCCCCAGGCGATATCGCCGCTCAACACGCCGTAACCGGGCACCTCGACGCTCACCGCCTGGCGATACCGGTAAGCCGGCACGTTGCGCACAGCGACGCTGCCGTCCGCATTGAGCGTGGCCTCGACGATGCCCACCGGCGTTTCGATCCGATGCTGACCGGGTCCGATGCGCCCCATATGCGCCAGCGACACCACCAGTCCAATCGTGCCGTGTCCGCACATGCCGAGGTAGCCGACGTTGTTGAAGAAGATCACGCCGGCCGCGCAATCCGCCGCGTCCGGCTCGCATAGCAACGCGCCCACCACGACGTCCGAGCCGCGCGGCTCCGTGACGATGCCGGCGCGCCAGTCGTCGAAGCGGGTGCGGAATACGTCGAGCCGTTCGGCCAGCGTCCCGTTGCCGAGGTCGGGTCCGCCGGACACAACCAGGCGGGTCGGTTCACCGCCGGTGTGCGAATCAATCACGTTCAAGGTTTTCATGCTGCTATCTTAGAAATGCCGACTCGGCCGGTCTTGGCGTCATTATGCGTGGATCATGACGATTTCAGCATAGGCGCCGGCGGCGCGCAACATCAGCGCCTATGCTGAAATCGTCATCCGGCACGCGCGAATCACGCAAGACGGCAGCTTTTTCCCTGCTTACACTGCGGTCAACTCATCACACTCAGGAGAGAAGTCGTGGCACATATCTGGGAAGGCGTATTGCCCGCAGTCACCACCAAGTTCAACGCGGATTTCAGCATAGACCGGGCGTGGACGAAGAAGAACATCGAAGCGCAGATCGACGCGGGGGTGGATGGGATTATTGTGTGCGGCTCGCTCGGCGAAGCCTCGACCCTCTCGCTCGACGAAAAGCTCGAGGTGCTCGACATCGCCGTGGACGCCTCTCGCGGCCGGGTGCCGGTGCTCCTGACGATCGCCGAAAACAGCACGCTCGACGGCTGCCGCCAGGCCGAAGCGGGCGCGAAGCGCGGCGCGGCCGGCTATATGGTCTTGCCGGGCCTGCGCTACCTGTCGGACCGGCGCGAGACGCTGCATCATTTCCGCAGCGTGGCGAACGCCAGCGCATTGCCGCTGATGATCTACAACAATCCGCTCGCGTATGGCGTCGACATGACGCCGGAGATGTTTGCCGAGATTGCCGACGAGAAGAAGATTGTCGCGATCAAGGAGTCGTGCGGCGACGTGCGGCGCGTCACGGATCTGATCAACGCCGTGGGCGACCGCTACGCGATCCTGTGCGGCGTGGACAACCTCGCGATGGAAGCGATCCTGATGGGCGCACACGGCTGGGTAGCCGGCCTCGTCTGCGCGTTCCCGCATGAGACGGTGGCGATCTACAAGCTGCTCAAGGCAGGACGCCTTGAAGAAGCCCGGGCGATTTACCGCTGGTTTGCGCCGCTGCTCTCGCTCGACGTGTCGGCAAAGCTGGTGCAGAACATCAAGCTGGCCGAAGCGATGGTAGGACTCGGCACGGAGCCGGTGCGACCGCCGCGCCTGCCGCTCGCCGGCGATGAACGCAAGGCGGTCGAAGCCTTGATTCGCCGCTCGCTCGAAACACGGCCGGCCTTGCCGACGCTCTGAGCGGCAGTGGCGTCCGAAGCTGCGTCAGCAGCCGGCGGCGCCGTTCGATCAGGCCGCCGCTTTCTCGATCTGCGCATCGGCGTGACGCAGATTCAGCAAGCGGTAGCCACTCTTGTAGACCGGTTGCAGACGAAAGCCGCTGTCCTGATCGATTTCGAGCAGGAGACGCAGACGCGACACATGGCTGTCGATGGTGCGCGTGAACTCGCGGAATTCGCGGCCCCAAACCATCGCGAAGATATGATCGCGCGACAGCACGCGGCCGATGTTGGCGAAGAACAGCGACGCCAGCCGATACTGCGTGCCCGACAGATTCACCGGCTCGCCGCGCAACATGACGAGCTGGCGACGGCCGTCGAAGTGATACGGCCCGGCGTCGAAGCTCGCCACACTGTGGCGGTCCGGGTAAGCGCGCCGCAGCAGCGCGGCGACGCGCTCGCGGAACTCGGCCGGGCGCAACGGCAACGACACGTAATCGTCAGCGCCGGCTGCGAACGCGCGCACGGCCGCCTCCTCGGTACTTTCTTTTGACGCGAAGACGACCGGCAGCCGGTCGCCGCCCACGGCCCGCACCGATTTCAGCACGTCGACGCCGGACAGGCGCACGCCGTGCCAGTCCAGCACGAGCAGGTCGACGGTGGAACGCGCGAGAACCCTCGACATGTTCAGGCCGTCGTCATAAGTCACGCAGGTGTGGCCCGCCTGCACCAGAGTCTTTTCGATCGACTGGCGCTGCAAGGGGTCGCGCTGAAGGATGGCAATACGCATGAGGGTGGCTCTCAACTGATAGATCGGACGCGATTCTGTGAGTCGCATGACCGCCAGCCCATAGGAGCAGTCCTAATTTAGCCGCCGATCGGCGTCGTCCGACAGAGCTGTCTTGCGTTCCGACGTATGTATTCCGCATTACCTGCGCGAGGCTGCCTGGGACCGTCAGAAAAGCGTCGTGACGTCCCAATGAGCCGCGCCCCGCCGACCAACTTGTTCAATCGAATTAAGCACTTCCAGCGGCCAATCCCTTTCATCCTGTAAAATCGCCGGCCGGCCAACGTTGTCATCGCGCCTGTCGTATCCCGGCAGACGCGCCCGTGTCCCGTGCTCTACCCGGCGCCCCCAACACTTCTCGCCCGACAACCGCCGCATTCCACGCAGCGCGCGTGGCTTCCTATTCAATAAAACGACAGAGCAATGCAAGCAACAAATCTGGGTGGAGCACAACAGGCTGTCACCCCACGCACCCTTGGCCCAAGCGACTACAAAACCCTGGGCCTCGCCGCACTTGGCGGCGCGCTGGAGTTCTACGACTTCATCATCTTCGTGTTCTTCGCCCCGGCGATCGGACAACTGTTCTTCCCGCAAGCGATCCCCGACTGGCTGCGCCAGTTGCAGACCTTCGGCATCTTCGCGGCGGGCTACCTGGCGCGCCCGCTCGGCGGGATCATCATGGCGCACTTCGGCGACCTGCTCGGCCGCAAGCGCATGTTCACGCTGAGCGTGCTGCTGATGTCAGTGCCGACGCTGCTGATGGGCCTGCTGCCCACTTACGCCAGCATCGGCCTGCTCGCGCCGGTGCTGCTGCTGGTGCTGCGTGTGCTGCAAGGCGCCGCGGTGGGCGGCGAAGTGCCGGGCGCGTGGGTGTTCGTGTCGGAACACGTGCCGCAGCGCCATATCGGTTATGCCTGCGGCACGCTGACGGCGGGTCTGACAGCCGGCATCCTGCTCGGCTCGCTGGTCGCCTCGGGCGTGAACCGCCACTTTGCGCCCGCGGACATCACCGGCTACGCGTGGCGGATCCCGTTCCTGCTGGGCGGCGTGTTCGGCCTGTTCTCGGTCTACCTGCGCCGCTGGCTGCATGAGACGCCGGTGTTCGCCGAACTCAAGCAACGCAAGTCGCTTGCCGCGGAAATCCCCTTGAAGGCGGTGCTGCGCGACCACGGCCGCGCCGTCGTCGTGTCGATGCTGCTGACGTGGATGCTGTCGGCGGCGATCGTCGTCGTGATCCTGATGACGCCCACGCTGCTGCAAAAGCAGTTTCATATCGCACCGGCCACCGCCCTGCTCGCCAACGGCGTGGCGACGCTGTGCCTGACGCTCGGTTGCGTCGTGGCGGGTTCGATTGCCGGCAGGATCGGCGCGGGACGCACGCTGTTTATCGGCGGTCTGGCGCTGGCGGCGTCGTACTACGTGATGTTCGCGCAGCTCGCCGTCGATCCGTCCAAACTGCTGCCGCTCTACGCCGTGACGGGGTTTCTCGTCGGCGTGATCGGCGCCGTGCCATTTGTGATGGTCAAGGCGTTTCCGGCCGCCGTGCGTTTCTCGGGCATCTCGTTCTCGTATAACGTCGCGTATGCGGTGTTCGGCGGCCTCACGCCAATCGTCGTTTCGCTGATGATGAAATCGAATCCGATGGCGCCGGCGCTCTATGTGGGCGCAGTGTGCGTGCTCGGCGCGGTGACCACCTTTTTCATCAAGGATGCGCCTCAGGAGCCTTCGTCGAGCCGCTGAGGCTGGCTTAGGCGCGGCGCCGGCTCACCCGCGGCGATACATCGATACTTCATGTCACACCGAAACGTCGCGTGCCGCGCGGCGTTACGATGTGTCTCATGAATACCCCCACCGCCCCCTTCACCCGCGCCATCGCCCTGATTGTCGGAACGGTCAGCGTCGGGTTCGTCGTCACGCAACTCGACGTGACAATCGTCAATATCGCACTCGCGAACATCAGCACCGACCTGCATGCGAGCGTCGCCGGCCTGCAATGGATCGTCGACGCTTACGCGCTGGCTTTCGCGGTCCTGATGCTGTCGGCCGGTGTGCTCGGCGACCGGCTCGGCGCGCGCCGCATGTACGCCGCCGGCATCGTGATCTTTGCGCTCGCATCGCTCGCCTGCGGACTCGCGTTCGACGACGTCATGCTGGTCGCCGCACGCGCGGTGCAGGGCATCGGCGCCGCCGCGATGCTGCCCAACTCGCTCGCGCTGCTCAATCAGGCCTGCGGGCACGATCCGAAGCTGCGGGCGCGCGCAGTGGGTCTGTGGACCGCGGCGGGCGCCATCTCTATCGCAGCGGGCCCGGTGGTTGGCGGCTTGTTGATTGCGGGCTTCGGCTGGCGCAGCATCTTTCTGGTCAACCTGCCCCTGTGCGCCGCGGGCCTGTTCGCGACCTTCGCATGGGTGCCGGGGCCGAACGCCAAGCCGGTGCAAGCGTCGGCACAACCGTCGGCTCAGGCCTCGCAACCCGCGGTGCCGCCGCGCAGCATCGACCTGCCCGGCCAATCCCTTGCCGTCGTCACATTGACTGCCTTTACCGGCGCGGTCATCGAATGGCGACCGCTCGGCCTGAGCCATCCGCTCGTCGCAGGCGGCTTTGTCCTCGCACTCATCGCCGCCATCGCCTTCGTCACCATCGAATCGCGCGTGGCCGCACCGATGCTGCCGCTCTCGCTGTTCCGCAAGCGCACCTTCAGCGCGGCGGTCCTGTTCGGCATCTGCGTGAACCTGACCTACTACGGCATGGTGTTCGTGCTGAGCCTGTATCTGCAACGGGTGCGCGGTTACACACCACTGCAGGCGGGGCTCGCATTCCTGCCGCTGACCGGTGGCTTTCTGGTCTCGAACGTACTCAGCGGCTGGGTCGTGGGGCACTACGGCGCGCGCGTGCCGATGATCTGCGGCGCGCTGATCGCGGCGCTGGGTTATGGCTTGCTGCATCTCGTGGGCGCAACGACGCCGCTTATCGGGCTGTTGCTGCCGTTCCTGCTGATTCCTTCGGGCATGGGCCTCGCGGTGCCGGCCATGACGACCGCCGTGCTCGCGTCGGTTGAGAAGCAGCGCGCCGGCACTGCGTCAGCGGTCCTCAACACCGCGCGGCAAGCGGGCGGCGCAGTGGGCGTCGCGGCCTTCGGCGCGCTGGTGAGCGGAGCGGGCGCCGCGCACATCGTGTTCGGCATGCAAGCGGCCACCGCGATTTCCGCGGGCTTGCTACTCACTGCGCTGGCGCTGGCGTGCCTCGTCCATCCGCAGCCGCACGCTCAGGAACCGGATGACAGGAAGAAACCGCCCTTGCGCCCGGTGCATGGCGCCGGGCGCGGTTGAGCCGCCGTGTGGTGTTTGTTTGCGGCCATGAAGATGACCGTGCGGGTAACCGCGACGCTCGCAGAATTTGGGCTGACGATGCTTAAAGCATCGACTTGCCTTGATCGAGGATCTTGTCGCAGATCTGCTTGGTGAGTTGCTGCTTGACGCCATCGCCGCCAAGGCTCAGCTTCTGGCCGCTGCCTGTGTCGACCACGCCGTTGGCGCCATCGGTATAGCCGCTGCTGGAATTCGACGCGCCGCCCGGCAGCTTGCTCATCAGCGAATCCTTGACCGACGACGCGCTGTTGCCGCCCAGGTAGTTGTTCTTGATGCAGAACTGCAGCACACCGGCGACATTGCTGCTGCTGCCGGACGTCACCGAGCCCCCTGACAACGCACTGCCAAGGTCGCCCAGGCCTCCCGACGAACCGCCCCCGGTCAAGCCACCGAGGCTCGGTGAGGAACCGTTGCTGCTCCCCTGGTTAAGCAGATTGCCGAGTTGAGCATAAGCTGCGGAAAGCGGGATCGACAGTCCAATAAGCGTTGCCGCAGCTACAACGCAGTGCATGCGTGCTTTCATAGATTCCTCCTGTGGGTCGCCGCTTCCAGTTGTTCAATATTTTTTGACAACCCTACAGGACACAATAGTGCGGAAATCATTGGTTTCCCACTGATTTTGCACTTCAGGCAATTGCGCAGTTGTCCTTTTCATCACAGCGCACTCTCCACGCTATAGCGAGGTTTCCTGAATCTCCCCGGAATCCAGTGCGCGCTGGATCAACCCTTCGTTTTCCACCTTGCGGATCGCGTCGGCAATCAGCTTCTCCGGCTCTTCGATCTCTGCCTTGATCGTGCTGAGGAAGCCGGAGGCATCGAGGATCACCAGCGTTTCCGCCGAATCGGCCCGGCTGATGATCACGCGATGCGGCGTCGGCCCTTCGCCGAGGCTCGCGCAAAACTGCATGACATTGCCGCCGATCGTTTGCTCAAAACTTTGAATCATTGTTGGCTCCTTGCTGACTATCCGAATCGAAGAGATTTGCCGGCCCACGCCTTCCCCACGCAATTCCGGTGCCACGGCGCCCGCGCAGAATCACCGCCCCAAACCGCCGCGCGGCGCACGCGCCCCGTCGATGCTGATCCGGCCCGCACCCGTCACGAACAGCAGCAGGAAACCACCCGCAATGCCGATGTTTTTCCAGAAGTGGATCACCATGTCGTGCTGGACGGCCGCATCGGTGACGTTCCAGAAATCGTGTCCGAGGACGGCGGTGGCCACCGTGTACACCGCCAGAATGAGCGCAAGCGGGCGAATCTTGAAACCGACCACCAGACACAGTCCGCCGAGCGCTTCGACGGCGGTGGCGAGCGGCGCCGCCACCTGCACGAACGGCACGCCTTTGGAGTGCAGATACCCGACGAAGCCTGCGTATCCCAGCAGTTTCATCACGCCGCCCCATAAGAACAACACGGCCAGCGCAAGACGTGCGAGGAAAATAACGCCGGAATCGACGGGACGCGTCATGAGAGAGGGCTCCTGTAAATGAATAAGCAGAAGACCGGGCTGCGCGCTGTCAGTTCCCGGAGGTTGACTGTCAGAATATGTCCATTGACTCGCTTTTCCAAGCGAATACGCGCTACGGCAGGCACTTACAAGGAGAATTCTTCCCTGCAGGACGCCCGGAATCGCGCTTTCAATTGCTCGCCGCCCCCGGCCGCTCTTGTTATAATCCTTTCACGATTTCGAACGAAATATAACGCAGCTTTGCGTCACGGGCCCCAGGACTTCCATGCTGAAAACTGATCGCCTTCGCGCGCTCGCCGATGCGCTGGCGAGACAAAACGTGATGCGTCTGCGCGACGCGGCCGCGCTGCTCGGGGTGTCGGAAATGACGGTGCGCCGCGACGTCGCCGCGAGTCCGGGGCAGTTCACTTATCTCGGCGGCTACATCGTCAGCGCGACAGATGTGCCGAACACCGCCGGCTATTCGCTGGAGCAGGAAAAAGATCACTTCGCGCAAGCCAAGGCCGAGGCCTCGGCATTCGCCGCCAAGCTCATCGCCGACAACGAAACGCTCTTCATCGATTGCGGCACCACGCTCACCACACTGGCCCGGCTGATTCCCGCCGAGCGGCACGTCACCGTGGTCTGCTATTCGCTGAACGTCGCGGAAATCCTGCGGCGCAAGCCCAACGTACGCATGATCCTGCTCGGCGGGGTCTACGTGCCGTCATCGGATTCGTTCGCGGGGGAAGAGAGCATCGAAATGCTGCGCCGGATGGGCATCAACAAGGCCTTCATTTCGGCGGGTGGGGTGGACCAGGCGCGTGGTGTCACCTGCTGGAATTTCCATGAGGTCGCGCTCAAGCAGGCGGCCATGGCGAGCGCCGTCGAACGGCATCTAGTGGTCGATACCAGCAAGTTCGGCGCGGTCAAAGCCGTCCGTTTCTCGCAGGTCGACGATTTCGATTCGATCATCACCGAGAAAGGCCAGGAGTTGCGCCAGCGCAAGTGAGCGTTGGGGCCGTGGCCGCGAAACGGCACTTGCCGCGTCTCAAGGATACGTAGCCACCTCGATCAGATTGCCATCCGGGTCGCGGCAATAGACCGAGGTCATCGGGCCACGTGCGCCGGATCGCGCGGTTGGGCCCGCTTCGATCGCGACACCTTGCGCGAGCCAATGCGCCTTGACTGACTCCGGACTCGCCTGAGTCACGAAGCAGAGATCCGCACTGCCCGGTACCGGCGCCGCGCCGGTGAACCACGCCACCGTATCCGCATCCTTCGGCCGCAGATTGATCTTGTGGACGCCGAAATGCACGGCGACCCGCACGCCGGTGCGCGAATCGAAATCGATGCGTTGCATACCCAGCACACGCACATACCATTCGGCACTGGCTTCCACATCCGCTACGTTCAGAACGATGTGGTCGATGCTGTCTATCGAGAAGCTCATGATCGTCGAGAGTGTTGTGCAGATCGCGTTGGGGACGGGCGTCTGCCGCACCGGCCGATGCGCCGGCAACGCCAACCGTATGCCACCCAGGCAAAATACCACGCTCGGGCCAAACGCGTTCTCAGGTCTGCGCAGCGAGCGACGTAGCGAACGCCACCACACACGCCTCACGCACCCGTTCGATCACCGACGACCAGTCCTCGTCCGCCGCGCGTCGGAACAACCGCAGCGTATCCGGATACCACGGCGAGTCGCTGCGCGTGTGCATCCAGCGCCAGTCGAGGCCCTGGCTCGGCAGCATGACCCAGCAAGGCTTGCCCATTGAGGCGGCCAGATGAGCGACGGAGGTATCGACGCAAATCACCAGATCGAGCTGCGCGACGATCGCCGCGGTGTCGACCAGGTCCGTCGTCTCCGAGCCGAGATGCAGCAACGGCTGAGCAGCCGGCGGCGACTGGCCCTCTTCTTCGCCCTGACCTTTTTGCAGACTCACGAATTGCAGATCCGGCACGCTCCACAGCGGCGCCAGCGCAGTCAGCGAGGGCAGCGAACGGTTGGCGTCGTTGTGGTGTTGCGGATTGCCCTTCCACACCAGCCCGATCCTGCGTCCTGCGGGCAGCGTCGCGAGCCGAGCGCGCCACTGTTCGACGACAGGCTCCGCAAGTCTCACCGGTTCGACGGGCGGAATCGTCTCCAGCGTCGTGCGCAGATGCAGCGGCGCACTCAACAGGCTGGTCCAGCAATCGAAGCCCGAAGCGCGGTCCACGGCCCCCTGGTGATCGACGACCGCATCCACGCCCTCCACCGCCGCCAACAAGCGGCGCAGCGGCGCCAGACAGGCCACCGTAATATGCGTGGCGCCCTGCGCCTTGAGCAACGGCAGATAACGGCCGAACTGCAGCATGTCTCCAAGACCGTCCTCTTGCCAGACCAGCAGCGACTTGCCCGCCAATGCGTCGCCATGCCACTGCGGACAGGGCAACAGCCTTGGCGTCTTGTGATAGATAAAGTCGGTCTTCTTGTAGCGTGATTCGTAGAGCCGCCAGCCTTCTTCGAACTCGCCGGTACTGATCAGCAAAGTCGCAAGCGCGAACGTCGCGTCAGGATAGTCCGCGCGGATGGCGATGGCTTGCCGGTAAGCCGCCTCGGCCTCGGGCAAACGGTTGAGCTCCTTCAGCACGTTGCCCAGGTTATAGAGCGCCTCGACAAGATCGGGACGTAGCGCGAGCGCCTGCTGATAAGCGGCGGCCGCTTCCTGCCAGCGCTCCTGGACCTGCAGCACACTGCCCAGGTTGTTGTGAGCTTCGACGCCTCCCGGATTGATGCGCAGTGCCTCGCGATACGCGGCCTCAGCCTCGGCCAGCCGCTCCAGTTTGTGCAGCACGATGCCCAGGTTGTAGTACGCCTCAGCGTAGTCGGGACGCAATGCGAGTGCCTGCCGGTAGGCCGCTTCGGCTTCGGGCAAGCGCTCGAGGTCGGCCAGCACGCTGCCGTGGTTGTTGTGCGCGTCGCTGTAATTCGGGCGAATCGTCACCGCCAGGCGGCAAGCCAGTTCCGCTTCGGGCAAGCGCTTTGAAATCTTCAGCACACTGCCGAGGTTATTGAGGGCCTCGGGATATTGCGGCCGCACGGTCAACGCCTGGCGGTAAGTCTGCTCCGCCTCGGCAAGACGGCCGAGTTCTCTGAGCACATTACCCAGATTGTTATGCGCCTCGGCGCAGTCGGGCCGCACTGCAAGCGATTGCCGGTAAGCGCCTTCCGCCTCGTGCAGACGGCGATGATCGTAGAGCACGATGCCCAGGTTGTAGTGAGCCTCCGCGTAATCGGAGCGGATGGCAATGGCCTGCCGGTAGGCCGCTTCTGCGTCATGCAAACGCTTGAGGCTGTACAGCACCGCGCCGAGGTTATTGTAGGCCTGAGCCTGATCGGGCCGGATGGCCGCGACGCTGCGAAACATCGCTTCCGCTTCGAGCAGGCGGTTGAGACCTTTGAGCAGGATGCCGAGGTTGTTGTACGCATCGACGAAATCGGGTTTGACCGCGATCGACTGGCGCCAGTAATTTTCCGCGTCGTCCCAGCGGTTCAGGCCGAGCGCCGCGACCGCGGCAACATTCAGCGTCTCGACCAGCAAGTGTTCGGCGACGCTTTCCCGTGCATCGAGTATGGGCTGAAGCAAGGCCAGGGCTTCGGCAAACTTCCCGGCCCCGCACAGCGAAACCGCCACCTGATGAGGTGCCGTGGTGAGAGGCGCGAGCGTCGATGCCGAAGTCATGGATGGT
Source organism: Paraburkholderia sp. GAS38 (assembly GCF_050434965.1). NCBI lineage: Bacteria > Pseudomonadati > Pseudomonadota > Betaproteobacteria > Burkholderiales > Burkholderiaceae > Paraburkholderia > Paraburkholderia sp. GAS38. The sequence continues at coordinate 623,785 of NZ_JBNDJO010000004.1, forward strand.
GGTAGGCGCGATTGTCGGCGCTTGTAAGCTCGGGGAAAGTTGTTCCCTGATCGGGTCCGGTGCGGATGCGTGGTTGGCACGCTCTTCATGCAACGGGAGCGCCCCAACAAGCAGGTTACGGCACTTGAGGCCGGCGCGATGGGACGAAATGAGCGTATTGCTGCACGTTATTCAGCGGATGGGCCCGCCCAATCGGGATGCCTTGCGCCCGGCGATACGCTAAGCTCCGAAACGTGTCGTAAAGAAAATCGGAACCATAACAATGACCCAACTTACGCTCCACCCCGTCACGCGGGACAACTGGATCGCCTGCGCCAAGCTCGAATTGCCGGAAAGCCAGCGCGGCTATGTCGCCCCTAACGTCTACTCCATTGCGGAATCGAAATTCGAACCGCACTATCAGCCGCGTGTGATTCTGCTGGATGAGGAAGTGGCCGGCTTCCTGATGTATTGCCAGAACGACACCGATCAGCAGGCTGAAGCATTCTGGCTGTTCCGCATGATGATCGCCGCTTCGCATCAAGGCAAAGGCCTTGGCTACCAGGCGGTGACACTCGCGTTAGCCGAGATGGAAACGATGGGCGCTCGACTGGCCTACACGATGCATAAGCCGGACAACGAAGTGGCCGGCCGCCTCTATGCCAGGCTCGGCTTTCGTCGCGTGGGTGTGCTCGAGGACGGCGACATTCAGCTGCAACGGGACTTTTAAGCTGAGCTCGCCGGCACGGCGGTCCGAATCACCGCCCTAAGACTGCCAGGCCATATGCACAAGCGGAAACGGCCGGCCAGCAGAATCCGTTGCGGAACGTCCCACATCCTTGAACCCGTAGCGGCGATAAAACTCATGCGCGCGCGGATTCTGTTCGTTGACGTCCACGGTGAGACTGGCGTGCTTCTGCCTCACATGGTCGAGCAGGCTTGTACCGACACCTCGCCCGAACTGCTCGGGGTCCACAAACAACATTTCGACCTGTGCCTCATGCATGCCGATAAAACCGGCAATGAGGCCCTCGGCACTCTCACAGACCCACACTTCCACCGCCGGCAGATACAGGTCTCTGACTTGCGGATAGAGGTCTTCGATATCCTGCTCGCGCAGAAAGGTATGCGTCGCTCGCACAGAGCGCAGCCAGATTTCGACCAGCGCCGAGTTGTCGGCGGGAATGCGGCTTCGTATGGTCATGATGGGTATAAGCGAACGCCTCAACAGCTACTCGAAACGCACGTCCCCCGAACCGGAACGGTTGACGATTCGTGTCGACGGGTTCCCGCTGATCCGAACATCGCCCGAACCGGCTACATTGACGATCGCCGAGACTGAGGCATCGCCACGCAGGTCGCCCGATCCATGCACGCTCGCGTTCAACGCGTTCGCCTCGACGGCGTGGACATCCACCGCGCCCGAACCCTGGATGGCCACGTTCACCGTCTTCACGCGGCCGGAAGCCACGAACGAGCCCGACCCGGAAACGCTGAGGTTCAAGGCATCGCCATGGATGCCCGACGCCGTCATCGACCCCGAGCCCTGCAGACTCACCGCACGCAGCGACGGATTCGTAATCACGACCTTGATGTCCCTCGCCAGCGCGACCGGCTCCTTCAACTCGATGGTCAATACGTCGTCGTGGATGGAAGTGAGTAGCAACGGCAACAGGTTCGCCGGACCGGAGACCGTGATCGACGGGCTTGCGCCAATCGAGAAGACCACCTCAGCCGGCGCACGCAGCTCAATGCCTGAAAACTTTCCTGCTGGCCGCGTTTCGGTCTGATCGGCAGACGAGGCGGCGTTGGCATCCGTCGACACGCGGATCACCGCACCGGCGTTGCTCTGGGCCACCGCCACACTTGCGAGCACGCTAAAGGCCGCCGCCGCGGCAATTCGAACGATGGACACGCTCATGGTCTTTCGCCTCCTTGTCTCAACTCGCTATTGCGGCCCTTGGCCGCTTTGGTTGCGCATCATGCGCCTAAGCGCAGCGAGGCGTCAAACCCGCCAGTAAATCGAGTCCTTTGCAACGCTGTACAGACTGGAGACATAGCTGACAGGTGTACGGGGACATGGTTGACACTTTCGGGCAATCGAACGCCCGGACCCATCCATGCCCTGGAACGTA